>JALGVJ010000002.1 GCA_029838195.1 Promethearchaeota archaeon | reverse complement strand
GAACGGCATTCCCTACCATGATTTCAAGTGCGATGCGTGCGGTCGCAGCACGACAAGCGAGCCTCATCTCACGCGGCACTCGAATTCCGCCCGCCTCTCGGCATTATTACTTCAGGCTCATCTCGAATGCGGTGGCCTCTCGCCGCCGCCGTAATCCATCCATCACCCTCCCGTTTCCTCTAACGACGGGAGGAAAGTACAATTGGTCCACATTTGGCCAAATTTGGCCAAATTTATAGTTAGAGTAATTTTATAAACCTACATTACTTTATTATTACTGGATATTTTTACTAAATTTAATCTTTTCATGAAGGGGTTAAAATAAAATGAAAAAAGAAAAATATAGATTCATTCTCTTAGGGATTCTTCTTATCAACATGGGCTTGTTCCTCGCATTAAACATTCCGGTCTTTACGGATCAAAATTCCCTCACTCAAGAAAATGAACGTGCCGGTAATGATAACCACGACAAGCTCGAAGATTCGTCCATAACCTATGGCAAAACTGGCGTGAATGGAGAGTTAATGGACAGAGAAGGAAAAATGTTCAATAATTTTTCGGCAATAAGTTCCGATTGCTATATTAATAGAGATGATCCCGATTCCAGCCAGCAACCAGAACTCTATTTTCCCGGATGGAATATCACTTTTGCTAAAATGAATTTTAAAAATATAACCGCATTAAATTATACAAGGAATATTGAGACTGAGATGACGGACGCAATATTTAACGGAGATGAAACTCACCCATTATATGTTTATCAAAAATTTTCTATTAGAATTAGTCAATACCTAAACAATATAAGCATTTTAATCCAAGATATAAATAATCCTAATGATTATTCCCCCTCAACTCGATGGGAAGTTGCGATATTGAATTGTTCTAATGATGATTATGGTACCCCTCAGACAATATTAGGTGCTTTAGAAAAACCACATCCATTAACTCAAACAACGATCTGGGAAACTTTTGATTTTTTGAATTCTAAAAATGGTTCCATATTCTTAAATACGTCCAACACTAAATCTACAGTAAAGAATGGTATTACAAAATATTGGTTTGCATTCCGGGTTAGAATCCCCCCTAATAACACTGCTTCCGGAGGAGGATTAAAATATTTGTATTTTAATTTAGATAAAGGTGATGAGAGTCCTATAGGAGAAGGTGAAACTTTCTTATATTATCCCCATGTCCATTACGAAAATTTTACCGTGAATTATTTATCAAAAATTAATGATACAACACCCATAAACGGAACACACATTCGAGGAGATCTTAACTCATTCAAGTTTGTCGATGAAGATCGCTATATTGCTTCAGCAAATACAAATAACATGACATTGGAATTTGAATTTAATTTAAAAAATCTTACAACCCATCGTTATGAAGATCTAATCAATGATACTTATTGGGACCAATATTGGGCTAACTATAAAAAACCCCCTATATGGAGTATTGATCTTCTAATTTATACGAAAGTTGATAACATAGAAAACATTCAAAATGCAACCTTATGGATTTTTAATAATAATTCAAAACAGTGGCAATATATTAAAGAGGTTAATTTATCTTTAAGCGAAGAAAAAATAATTCCTATTAAAATACCGGGTCATACGAATGAAACTAAAGATAAAATACTTCAAAATTTCTTAAATATAGGAGACAATAACTCAATGAAATTTAAATTCGTATATAATGGAACTGGAACTTTTAACGTATCAATAAATCAATTTATAATAAAGATTGGAGAAAAATATTCCTTATATGATAGAATCTTAGCATATGATCCAATGATCCAATTATTTCATAATCCTGTTAATGTAACCACTGTAAATGGAACTTCCAGCACTAATGATTTATTTACAGTGTTATTTAATGATGATATTTATTATCGAGCACATGCTAAAACTGATAATGTATCGATCGAATTTAAATTTGAGATACTTCCGGGGTTTGATTTACTTTCTCTATATGAAGATAAGAAAGATTTACAATTGCCCATATATCCACTGCCAAAAATACCCTTTGTCATTTTCCGAATTAGTTCCAATGTTAGCTACAATTATTATTCGAACATTAGTTATGCTGCATTAGAATATTATGATCGCTTTAATCACAATTGGACATCTTTAACTCCTTACAATAAGACTTTTGCTTTTAAAAATGATCGTCAATTAGTCTTTCCATTATCAGGAGATTCAGCTATGGGCTTAATATATAGTGCTGATCCATATGATAGAAACTCTTTAAAATTCAGATTAAGATATATTGGAAATGATTATGAAAAATTTAATGTAACCATCGACGAATTTACCTTAAATTTTTTTATTCAAAATATCTTTCATTCCGATATATCTTCAAAAATTGGGCTTGGTTTAGATAATAATAAGATATTACCATCGATCATTCAATTGAAAAACAATGGCATCGAGGTAAAAGATAATGGATTTGGAAAAGGTATTTGGAATAATCAAATCTTAAATGGACAACCCATACAAGGTTTCTATGAATTTAATGTTACATCATTATATCCTGAAATCAGATTCAATATTGATGGAATTTACCAGATCGAATCATCACATTCATGTTCATGGGCATTTAATTTAAAAGATGAGGATAATCAAGTGTCGTGGGAAGTGAGTTCTGAAGTAGTATTCTATAATTATCCCTCCTATTCTATAATAGACGAGAGCAGGAGTTTACAAATCACCGTGCCTAACGATTGGAGTTTAATTGAAATATATAATAGTACCGAGCGTGGCCAAAGGATTTCTTATGGGTATTGGGATTGGTATAATGAGACCATCGGATTATTTAAGTACATAACGGTTTTCAACATTTCAGACGGAAAATGGATATTGGAATTAGAAGCTCCAGTTGCTAAGATGAGCGTGTACTATAATCCTCGAGTAAACGTGAAATTAGATGATGAGGTGGATGTTGCACCATTACTTTATGACCATTATAAAGGAGGTATAATGTATTTCGAGGTAAATGATAATGATTCTGAAGTTATTTATGAAGATACTCGAGAGTTGAATTATACCACCGGAGAACAGGCGGCGGCTTTTCAATGGGACATCTATGAAACTACTCAAGAACCTGGAGATTATTTCTTGAAAACCTACTGGATGTTTTCTAATGAGACCCATGCTTTTATTTCGCTTCATGCTTTAGAAATTTCCGTATCGCGTTATACTACCAATTTAGAACTTTTAAACGTGGAAACTTTTCAAAATGAATCAATATATGGAACTAAAATTGTTGTATCGGGGAATTTTACTTATAATGAAACGGGCCAGCCGATTGAAGGTGAAACGATATTTCTTGAAGTGAGAGGAGGGACTACTGATATCCAACCGAGTGCCGCAGGAAAAGGAGAATTAATTAAAACCCTGAGTGATATTACCAATGAGGAAGGGCTTGTTCAAATCGAGTATATCATTCCTGAGGGGTATAGTTGGATTCGACTCAAATTATACTATAATACCAGTGATACGTATTTCGAAGTCACGGAAAGCAAGCAAACCATTACGATCACTACGATTTCTCAGCAACAATATTATGTCAATCAAGTTTCTCCTTTCATACCTTACATAATAACATGTGTTGCCGGCCTTACCGTAATGGGTTCGCTTCAAAAATGGAAGACCAGAAAATTCATAAAATATTATGAAAAGCGAGCAACAATTTTAGACGACATTTTAAAAATTGCATATATCATGATCATTCATAAAGATGCGGGAACAACCATTTATAACAAGCAAATTTCGATGGAGTTAGATTCGGATTTAATCGGAGGATTCTTAACGGCGATATCTCAATTTAGATCAGAAATCAAAAAAGATGAAGAAGGAGCAGAGAAATTGAGCAGCGGATTCGAGATGGATTATTACGACTTCAAAATCGTCATCACGGATGGAAAATACGTGCGGGTGGCATTAATTCTGGATGGCACGCCGTCGGAAGAATTGAAGAAAAATCAAAGAAGATTTACAAGCATCTTTGAACTCAAATTCAAAACCCTCTTAGAGAAAATGTCCCCGGACGTGAGACCATTCAAGGAAACCGATGAGATCATAGAAAACATCTTCAATATCTCGCTTGTTTTTCCCTTGAATTTATCCAAGCATTGGGATTTATTGGAATTGAAACCTTTAGAAAAAGATCTGATTGAAGTTGCCCAACAAATTGAGAAAGAAAAGAAATTCTTTTTCATTTCGAACTTGCTCAGTTATGCCCTTGCAGGAAGGAAGGAATCAAAGAATCACATAATTAGCACGATTCTCAGCTTGAAAGAAAAAGGTATTTTAATCCCGATTCGATTTGAAGGTGAATAAATTGATTTTATTTTATTTTCATTCTATTTTTTAAAAAAAATAAGAAATTTCAAAAAAAAAAAGAGAAATTAATTAAAAGTTAGTATTTTTTTCTTTCTATCGATGGCTAACCATATAAGCTAAGAGCACGTGTAATCCAAATCCGATTCCCCAGCCAGCGATAGCTATAGCACTCCAAGGGACACCAGGGGAATAAATGATGTTTATTAAGACCATATAAGTACTCACCGTTATATAAATGGACGAATGAAGTATTGCCGTAGCAGAGAGGAAGGACAAGATCTGATTCCTATAAATGATGAAAAATCCGCCATGAATCACCAAAGCAATGAGCCATCCCATGATTACGTGAATGATAACATTTATTATACCTAGCCTTGCTAAATCCATACTTATTAGAATAATCCCTCCTAAATAGACGCAAAGATGGGCAATGAAAGTCCATTGAAAGAAAAGTAAGATCATGCCTTTCTTTTTCAGTTGAAATTCATCTAATTGTTCTTTTATGACATTTCTCATCTTCTCTATTGCCTTTTTAAGTTCGATGTCTTTCCTGCGAATTAGAATATAATGAATCACAATTATGATTCCCCAGAGGATTAATGGATAATGAATCCAAATTTGCGTTGAAAAGAACTCAAGAGGATTTAAAACTTGGAGGATAAGGAAATATACGTTGTAAGCAATGTAAGCCAGTAGATTGAGTATTAAACTTGAATTCAATAGAGGAATGGTCAATTTATAATTAAAAAGATAATAAGAGCATCCGTGAATTCCAAGAAAAATTGCCCAGGGAAGAATATTATAAATTGGATCAATTATAACTCCGTTTTGAATTGAAATCATGTAATATACACCAAATAATGGGGCAGTATACGCTAAAATCACGGATACAATGAAATAACCGGCATTAGCAACTAATAACCAGAATTGAATGATTTTTAAGCCAGCAATGTATTCTAAATTTTTCTCCAAAATTTTGGGGAAATAAGGGTGGAAAAATTTTTTTTCTTGAATTAATCGTTGATCCCAAGTAAAAAATCCAATGGTATGAACTGCAAATCCAATACCCCACATCGACAGGGGCCAGAGAAAGAGAAGATATTCAATTATCGTTATATTGGCAAAAATAATTAAAATATTCACGCTCACATAGAACCAAGCGTGATAAATATAAAGAATAGCAAATTTTCCTTTTCTTCTCGCGATACTAAGAGATTTAACTTTATTGTTATACATTAGATATGTGACAGCATGAAAACCAAAGCCAATTCCCCAACCTAAGATGCTGTAAAATGGCCACGGTACCGATAGAAAATCGGTTGTTAAAACCCAAATCAAAATTAACAAACCATTTACAGCAAAATATATGAACGCATGTATGACAAATAAGTATTTGTTAGATAATAACCACGCCAATCCTCCGACGTTTTCCTTTTCAATTTTATTTTGTTTTTGAATATTTTGTTGAGTCATTTTTTTACTCTTTTTTTAAAGTTTTGATACATTATTTTATAAATTGAATTCACGTGATTGTATATGTATCATTAGGAGTCCATTTTTCATTAAGAGTTTTCATTAAATTTCAAATAAGTTCATATTGCTGGTGAAATTTAATTTGGTAGAAAAAGTAAAATAATGAAGGCTTGAACTTGTTCAAATAACTAATTAAAATAAAATTAGATCCTCGTGAATAAATTGAACACGCAATAAGCATGATAATCAGCTTTTAAAGCAAGCCTGCACTAGCATCTTTTGGAGAAATGTTAATTTAAGGAGCAAGGAAAAGAATTGAAAATAAAAAATTACGATGACGCAGAATTCATTTGTAATAATTATAGATTTAATTGCTGAATTTTTAAAGAAAAAGAAAGGGGTCTTAAATTTAAATGAAAATCTTAGAAGAAATCCCTTTATCTTACATTATATATCCGAAATTATTCGGTATTGGAGTACTCTTAATTTTATAATAAAAAAAACTCTTCGAACCCTTAACGAGTTAGGGGGGAAAGACCGTGAGGAAAGCTCAATATTATTTTATATTACATATAGATTTTATTTTGAAAAAGCATCCCTTTCAGAAATTAAAAGAGAACTCCTATTAAATTTACCCCATTTAAAAAATCACCCCACTATAAGAAACTTAAATGCTTTTCTCCACAAATTGCCAACTTTTTCTATGAAGATCGCATTGAAAGGAAAATCTAAAATTGAAAAGTTAAGCATAAAAGAAGCAATTCCTAATTTCTTGATTACAAGACTTTTAAAAATCATGGATAGAGATTTTTTGGAAGAGAACATCCGAAAGATGAATACACGTGAAGAAAATGATTTTTTTACAGTTCGAATCAATTTCTTACCATGCCAAAACAGAGAAAAAGAATTAGTACGAAAAATTAAAGATGATTTAAAAAAAGCACGCATCAGTTTCCTTGATGATGAAAATGTACCTTTTTTATTTCATATTCCTATTAAACAGAAAAAGCGGCTAATTAAACATTCCCTGTATAAAAGGGGACTTCTCATCATTCAGAATAAAGCATCTGCGGTAATCGTTTTTTTATTTGAACCTCAACCACGTGAGAAAATCTTGGACATGTGTACGGCTCCCGGTATTAAAATTAATCAGATCCATCATCAAGTTAAGAGTACGTATCCAATTTTAGGAGCGGAATTTCATCCAAAGCGTGCTTTTATAACAAAAAATTTATTAAAAAAATTACAATCAGAAAATATTCAAATTATAAATACGGATTCTACTCAGTCTCCTATCAGAAATACAATTTTATTTGACAAAATACTTTTAGACGCTCCCTGCACGGGAAGTGGAGCTCTTAAACATGACCCGGAATTGAAATGGCGGCAAAATAAAAAATTCTTGTATCAAAATGTAACTCTTCAAAAAAAGTTATTAGAAAATGCATTATCATTACTTAGACCGGATGGCACGTTATTATACTCTACTTGTAGTTTATATCCCGAAGAGGGGGAACTTCAAATTAAGCGAATAGTGGAAAAATTAGAACCTCTTCCTCTACCAAAATGGATATCGCCTCCTTATAAGATTAAAAATTTGGCAAGTGAAGGGATGGGACGGTTATTTCCTTCAATTCATGAAACCGATGGATTTTTCATCGCAAAATTCAAAAAAAAAGGTGAATATAATTATACATCAAGAAGATTTTAGGAGTTAGTTAAATGGATCAAGATAAAAAAAAATTCATGAGTATCGGACAAATCGATGCGACGGGAGTTCGGGGACCTCATGAAAAAGAATTAGAAGATATTGGTAAAGTAAAAGTCCCTTTATTTATTAACCTTGACACGCATCGATTAGAAGAAATTGTTAGAAATGAATTAGGAGGAAAGTTAGAAAATATTGGTTTTAATGAAGATTGGACGATCACAAAGGAGATGTTTCCAGAGGCAAACATTCACATGGCTTATTCCTATTATGGAGATGAGTTTGGCGATGACTTGGAAGCTGAATTTAAATTTTATTTTTCAGGAGAACGAATATCATGGATTCCCGGAGAGGATAGTGCTACTTTTATTGATATCCTTATGGATTTTTTAGAGCGAAAAATTAAAGATAAAGAGCCCTTTGAAAAATCGTATGATACTAAAACCGAATTAATGCGTAAAGTGCTCGAGCAAAGAAAAGAACCATTTAAATATCTTCAAGAACACGACAGAGACCCTTTAGCTTCATTTCTAGGGGCAAGAATATGGAAAACCACCGAAGGTTGGCGCATTAAAAAAGAGGTGTTTCCTCAAATATTTATTGAACTAACGTGGTATCAAAAAGATGGGTTAAATATTAATTATTCTGGAGAAAAACTCCATGAAAATATTGGAAGTTATCACGTGGAATTAGTCGGGATTTTTCTAATTAATCACGTGCTAAGATATATTACAGTGAATAATGAGGATAAAGAGCTACCTGATATTTGTTACATGATGTTTTCACGTTATTTCACGAAATTGAAAAATTGGACCTATAGAACTCGAATGACTTAGTAGTCATGTAGCGGTCCATAGTTGACTTCGACCGACTTTTCTCGTTCTTTTAATCTTGGAAGATTTTTCCAATTCCGTCATGATTTTCCAGATTTCTGAATTTGATAACTTGAAATATTTTCTTAATTCTGGTGTTGACATCTCCGTATCGCTTAATAGATTAATAATTAATCGTTTGGTTTCTTCTATTATGTCTTCATCGGAATTTTCTAAATCTTGCTCATCAGCCTCTTCCTCGCATTTACTTTTTTCAAGAATTAATCGATTTGCGATTTTACTCAATTCTTTAAGATTTTCATCGATCCCTTTTGGTTTCATAAATAAACAGCAGAGTTCTAAATCTTTAGGAAAAGCAACGATATAAAAGTCGTCATACACAATTGCTCTTGGTTTTTTTCCGGCGTTACCACCCCTAAATGCTAAATATAAGTTCATGCTAAATTCATCTATATTCACTGAAAATTCTTTATCTTGAAACTCCTTCCATTTTAAAAATGGACCGTCAATCATGTCAAAACCTATAAGAGCTGCTCCAAATATTTCTTTTTGATTAAAGTTCAAGATCTTTCAACCTCCTTCGTATTAGAACATTTTTAAGATGTTGATTTAATATATCAATTAATTTCGCCCGCTCAACAGGATTTATAGCAGTTAGCCCATACGTTTTTACCTGAAGGACGTTTTCCACCCTGTCAGGGGTCATCCTGCCATCCAATTCCTGCAAATCTTGCTTATTTGCGATTGCGATGATTTTGGAATCCTCCTCTACGATTTCATTTGCTTTATCTATTAATGAACGGGATTTCAAAACATTTCGAGGTGTAGAATCGGTCACGATCAAAATCAAATCTGAGCCTATTAAATTATTTGAAATATATTCGTTGTTTAAATAAGCGGATTGACCGCCAAAATCCCAGATCTTTAAATGAAGATTTTTATATTTTATGACCTTTACATCCATACCTTGCGTGGGTAAATATTTTTTATTAATAGAGTCTTTAGTTAATAATCTTAATATTGTCGTTTTTCCTACTGCTGGATGCCCCCAAATTGATAACTTAATTGAGGAAATATTGATTGATTCCGGATTGAGCATTAATTTTCCCTAATTTCTAATAATCATTCTTATTTAAGGTAAGGAAAAATCAAAATTTTAATTACAATAATACAAGGGTGATATGACTTAATCGATTTCTTGGTAAGAAAATAGATACTAAATCTCTTCAAATTTCAGATGAGTTGAATATTGTAATAAAACAAGAGCAAAATTAAAGAAAAGAAAGTAGGTATGATTAAACTAAACGAAAGCAATCTTTGGGAAACGCGGATGCATTCTTGTAAGGTATCCATTATAACATCAAAATATTTTTTATTTCCCCAAATTCTCACGTTTTCGATGATTTCCTCTTTGTAAAGAAATTCGACGGGTTCGAGATCTTTTTCTGCTTCATTCAATAACACGGCTAGACGTTCTAAAATAAAATCGAGAGAGATTTTATCTCCTAAAGGAGAATATCCTCTACTCGAGAATTGTCGAGCAACCGTGTGTGAGTCTGAAGTTGTTATTTCTCCTCTCTCGATCCCTCTATTTTGCAACATGTTCAATACATAGGAACGTATGTCTACGAAAGCATTATTGGCATCGAAATGAATGAAAGCGGTTTTTTGTTTTGTAATTGAATTTTGAAATAAGTGAACTACAATTCCTCCGATGCCAATACCATCTCTTTCACTAAATTCTTTAACCGGATCTTTTGCAACCCCATATAATAACTGATTTTTAGGGGATTTGTTGATTTCCCCACTTTTAAAGAAATTCTCTGCTACGTTAATGAGATCTTTTGCTTCTAGACTATCTTTTTCGATTAATATTTCATCCCCAATAATCGAATTATGAGCATCAATGATCATTACATCTCTAAAACCTCTTGCTCTTGCTTTTTCTCTGATGATTTCTCCTACATCGGCTTCAATATCATCTGATGGAAGAGGATGTCTCGTAAGAAAGATAATAGGAACGTCATCTATCTTGGTTCCGATTAATTTTGCAGTATTCGACATTTTTCGCGAGACATCTTGAACTTCGTGTATCCATTTTTCGTTAGGATCTTTACTCGCTTTTTCAACAATAAGTTTAATTGCCTCTACAATTCTATCGACTTCTTTCTGTGTAGTAAGATTTAAAGAATGATCATTAGTCGTGTGATAAACTGTGGCTCCTGGAATTTCTTTGAACGCTCGATAAATTGCTTCAGGCAAATCTGATGAACCGCATGTCTTAAAAGGTCCAAAATGAATGTTAGGAAGAAAAAAGATCCCCTTGATTTTCTTCGAGTTCATGCTTCTCATAAATAAACATTGGATTTTAATATTAGAAAATACTCCCACTCTGTCAAATATATCTTCAATGAGATGATCATTTCCATCAGTCATCATGGATAAAATAAAGGCTCGTATGAAGCGATATCCTACTATGCCCGTAGCTTCTTTATGAATGTTGCTCACGTAAAAAAGCTTGCGAGCGTAGAAAATATAAAAAATAAAAGCACAGCTGCTAAAAAAAATAATGGCTTTGATGAAGAAACTTATGGAAACTTGTTCCGTGAAAACACCATACAAAATAATAAATGTTACAGGTTGAGCAAGAGAAAGAAATAAATACCCATTTTTTTCTACAGTAGTAAAGGAAAAATATATCACGAACGCTAATATATAAGCTAAAATGGTTCCTAAAATTAAAAAGACTTCTTGAAATGCGGCATTGTTAAAATAAATTGAAATAAATTGTCCAACTAAATAAGAGCCTCCAAGAATAGATATTATAAAAGTATTTAATTGAATTGTCCAGCCTTTAGGAGGAAACCTTAAAATAGGCGCCTTTTTAATAAAAAAAACGCTCGTAAGCAAGACTCCCGTAAAAGACGGTAAAAAAGTCATCATGAATATTTCGAAAAAAAAATCAATGTGAAACTCTTGAATAAGTGCATAATTTAAGGTTGTAGATATTAGAGATATGAATAAAGGCGATCCAAAAAAGATTAAATAAGCTAATTTTTTGGATGAAAAAGCTTGCATGTAAGAGATTATACCGGGGAGTTGTCTGCTTATTGGTGCTTTTTTTATCATGATTGATTTAATTTTTAATTATAGGTTCTCTGCATTTATTTCTAATTCATTTAAGGGATATTATTATTAATATTTCTAAATTAAGTTATAAGAGATATAAATAAATTTAAAGAATTAAATTCTATCAATCGAATGAAAGAAGGAAACCATGGTTTTTGTAAATTCTTACGATTCATCGGAAAAATTTTTATTACAATGGAAAAGTTTATTGTTTTTAAATTTATTCCAACGAATGATGAATGCTAGTTGTTATCAAAATAACTGGTTATTGAATTCGAGATTAAAGCATTTAAATTTATCTAATATAGTATAATTCAAAACAAATTAAAGGGATCTTACCATACTCTTATTATTCAATGATTTTTCGCATTCAATACATGTAAATTAAAAAAAGTATAAAGTGATCATCATGCATGTTGAAATCCGCGAGGAAATGGAAATTAATGCTGAAGATTTGAATAATCCCATCATTTTAATTGGATTTCCCGGAATTGCATTAGTAGCAAAATTAGCATTAACGTCTATAAAGGATTTTCTTAAAGCAAAATTATTTCTCACCATAAATTGTTTTGATTTTCCCGCAACATCTAATGTAAATAAAGGAACGTTAGAAATCCCTACCGCTAAAGTATATTACGTATCTCAAGCTACTCAAGATCTTTTTTTCTTAACTTCAGATTATCAACCACAATCATCCGAAGGAGTATTTCATTTTTGTAAGACTTTTTGCGAAAAAATGGATGAATTAACTAAAGGTAAAATTCAAATGTATTTAAGCATGGGAGCTTTAGTTTCAGAGAACGTAAAGGATCCACCGATGATTCATGCGTGTGGGACAAATAAAGAAATATTATTGCCTTTTACTGAACATGAAAACACCACTATTTTAGAAAAAGGTCAGATTTCTGGAGCAAACGGCATTCTTCCCGCCTATGCCGGAGCAAATAATTTCGCTCCTGGTGTTTGTTTATTAGCTGAAACGCTTCCTCTTCCCATGATGAGCTTAGATCCTAGAGCTTCAAAGGCTTTAGTAACTTTACTAGATAGATACTTTAATTTAAACATGAATTATGACGAGTTAGATAAAAAAATTGAAGAAATGCAAGGAATCATAGATAGTTTTAAAAAGCAAGCAGAACAATTCATGAGGAGAAGAGGAGGAGAGAAAAAAGAAGGACCAGAAGATTCCTATTTTAGATAAAGGTTTTTTATTGCTTCTTTTTGCTGTGAGATAACGAACTTGTAGTGTTATTTCTCAAACAAAATTTTAATAAAATAGCCAACTAATTAATTTAATTTAATTCAAATTGTTAAAGATGAGAAAAAGAAAATGAAATTCTTTAAATTATTTAATCCTCTAAAAATTAAGAGCATGGAGATTTCTAATCGCATTGTTATGCCAGCAATGCATTTAAATCTTGCCAATAACGGATTCATTACGAAAAAACTAATTGATTTTTACGTGGAGAGGGCAAAAGGAGGAGCGGGATTAATCATTATTGGGGGGTGTTATGTTGATATCTATGGAAAAGGCTTACCGAGCATGATTGCAGTAGATGACGATAAATATATTCCCAAATTAACGGAATTCACGCAAGAAGTTAGAAAAGCAAGGGAAGATGTTAAAATTTGCTGTCAATTATATCATGGTGGTGCCTATGCTTTCCCACAAATAATTGGGAAAACGCCTATTGCTCCTTCTGCTGTATATAGTAAATTTAGTAAAACAACACCCAGAGAAATGACGCTAGAAGACATAAAACGAGAACAACAAGCATTCGCTGATGCTGCTCTTAGGGCTAAAAAGGCGGGATTCAATGCCGTGGAAATATGTGCGAATGCTGGCTATTTAATGGACCAATTTTTATCTCCGAAAACTAATAAACGCACTGATAAATATGGAGGAGATTTGGAAAATCGGTTGAGATTCCCCATTGAAACCATAGAATTAATGAGAGCGAAGGTAGATGAGTTCATTATCGGATATAGAATTTCTGGAGATGATTTCGTGCCAAATAGCAATACTTATAAAGAGAAAGCGATTATTGCTAAGTATTTAGGAGAATATTTGGATTATTTCAATGTTACTGGGGGTTGGCATGAAACAAAAACCCCTCAGTTAACCATGGACGTTCCTCCCGGTTGTTATACCTATTTAGCAGAGAATATAAAGAAAAACGTGTCAATTCCCATCTTTTCTTCCAATAGAATTAATACACCGGAATTAGCAGAAGAAGTGCTACAAGCGGGAAAAGCAGATGCCATTTGCATGGGTAGACCTTTAATTGCAGACCCTTATTTGCCCACGAAAGCGAAAAATGGAGAATTACAAGCCATCATGAATTGTGTAGCTTGTAATCAAGGTTGCTTTGATAATGTCTTCCGTATGATGCCCATAACATGTTTAAGAAATGCCCGTGCGGGAAAAGAAGCTAGAACAGAATTAAAACCGATTAAAGAGAAAAAGAAAGTAATGGTAATCGGTTCGGGTCCTGGTGGCTTAGAAGCGGCAAGAATCACTGCCACAAGAGGGCATGAAGTCCATATTTTTGAAAAAGATGATAAAATTGGCGGATTATTAAATATTATTCTAAAACCGCAGGGGCGACATGAATTTCAAAAAATGATTGACAATTACAATTATTGGATTCACAAGTTAGGAATTCATCTTCATTTAGAAACTGAAGTAACAGTTGAGCTAGTCAAGCAATTTAATCCCGATTTTATAGTATATGCTGCTGGAGCAAATCCTATTAAACCACCCATTAAGGGAATTGACAAGCCTCACGTGTTTTGGGCTAATGATGTACTAAATGGAGATGCCCCTGTAGGGAAAAATTCGGTAATCATTGGTGGTGGAGCTACTGGCATTGAGTTAGCAATTTATTTAGCTAAGTATGGCTCACTATCAGAGCAAGCATTCAGTTTTCTTACATTTTATAAGGCATTAGAAATTGATGTGGCTTTAAAAATGATGCATGGAGGACGAAATAAAGTCACGGTTCTCGAGCAATTGCCAAAATTAGGATCCGCCTTAGGAAGGACTACAAAGTGGGTGTTATTAGATAAATGCGATGCATTGGGCGTAAAAATGCTCACTAATGTTAAAGTTACGGAAATTGGGGATAATTTTGTTAATTACATTGATGCCCAAGGAACAGAACAACAAATAAATGATGTCGATTACGTGTATTATGCCACGGGAGTTAAACCTAATGAAGAATTGGCGAATCAAATAAGATCTTTAGGAAAATATCCAATTAAAAGCGTGGGGGATGCTAGGAATCCTCAAACCGTAATGGAAGCCGTAGATATTGGATATAAGGTGGGAAATAGCATTTAAACAATACGTGACTCACGTTCTAATTAAAAAATTAATTTTTTTCTTAAATTTAGTAAAATATTGAAAAGCGATGGATCATCAAACCTTATGAGACATTGTTGAGGATTTTGCATTGAAAGAACTTGATCTTGTAAAAAATGATCTTCAGATAAAAGAGATTATCAAATCAAATTTAGGTATTTTAAATGAAAAGGCGAGAAATTACATTCACGATATAATAATTTTGATTAATAGAGAAATTGGTATCAATAAAATTTTATCTATCTTGGTATTTGGGAGTCAGAGTTCTAAAAATAATGAAAATTCTATTTTTTCTGATTGCGATCTTTTAATCATTTTTAAGGATCGCGTTTCAGACCATCACCTTAAAGAAATTGAACGTTATTTTTTAGCGTTAGAACTAAAACATAATTTAAATGTATTTGATTACGGATCTAAGGTTTTTAAAAAGATAATTGCAGTTATTCAACAGACCACAGGAATGTTCATTTCGCATTTTCTCACGAAAAAAAAATATTGGGAAGAAAGGAATTTTTCAAAAATTTTTAGAGTAAACCGAGTAGTTTCTGATCTTTTCGCGCCAAAAAATATCGTCTTGAGAAGTGTTATTGATAATAGCATTATTTTATATGGTAATGACTTAAGGAAGGATATTATAGAACAAATTCCCCTTCCTATTTTTGACTTGTTGAAAAGCATTGTCATGAATTTATTTTTAACCGTATTTGCATTGCTAATATCCCCTTTAAAAGAATTAAACCCAATTAAATATTCTTTAGAAGCCGTTAAATGGACATTAAGAGCTTCAAATTATTATGGTTTCAAAGACACCCCATCTTTAAAAAGAATTATTAAACGCTTCCTCCTTCTTGAAAAGTCTCATGGAACCAAAAAAAGAGCACGTGAATATTTTGATACCTTTTTAAATTTACGTAAATGGCCTTATCAAAATTATTGGTTCATGTTTCAAAGCCTTTATCGTATCGTAAAAATCCACGTGTTTGGGATCCTTTTCCAGAAAATGATGAATGATCATAAAAAATCCATTTCTTGAATAGGGATTTTAAAAAATAATATATGAGAAAGTGGTATCTTTTTTTTTCCTCTTTCAATTCCATTTTTGAAAAAAGTTTAATTTTAAAATCGGAATATTTTTTTAATTAATGTTCTTTAGACACTTATTTAATTACCATCAATACTTTCACGAAATTAATTATATAGTTGAAGATCATGGCAAGCGTGTTAAATTCATCTACTACAAGATTCAAGAGTCTGCCCTATAGAAGCGGAATTATTTATAATTTTTTAACTCAAAGATTATATGATCAGAAAAAAAAATATTCAATTATCGCCCGTCATATTGGCAATGGAAAAATCCACGTGTTAGATATTCCATGTGGAACGGGATTTTTAGCCCGTTATTTACACTCGTCAACGATTTATGAAGGATGGGATCTTAATAAAAAATTCTTAAAAAAAATCAAAACGGATTGGAAGAAAAAACGAATAAAGGTTAGAAAAATCATATTAAAACATTCAAATATTTTTGAAATTAAAAATAATACGGAAGGAAAACGAGATGTGATCGTATTATGTGATATTTTACATCATATAATGCCTCACCACGTGAAATTAATTAATTTAGCAAAACAACACGCGAGAAAAGTAATCATTTGTGAGCCTTTCACTACTAACCGCGGTGAAATCCAAGCTCATGATTTCCTTGGAAGATTTTTTATCTATATCTTTAAATTCTTACCTGTATCATTATTCAAGTTAATAGATTTTTTTCTTATTGATAATGATGGCGTGAATTCTTTTGAAAAAAGGACAAAATGGAAGTTTACACCGCATTCAATGAAATTATTTTTTGAAAAATTAGGATTTGATAAATTTATCAAGGTAGGAGATAACATCATTTCTATTTGTACCCCCAAAAGGGCGGTGCTTTCTAAAGATAAAAAATAAAAATTTTCATTCATGAGCCTACTATGACTAATCATAAAAAATATTAAGAAGAATTCTATTCTATTATTAATATCAAATTTTTATAATTTCATTAATATTATATAATTATGGTAAATCGAGACTTGTAAAGTGCTAATAGAAAATGAGTGTAGAAGAAGAAATTGATATTAGAGAGTTGTTTTTTGATATTATCGATATCGTAAAATTTGAATTGAATTTCTATACAGCAAAAAATAGCCCAATGTTTGAGCGAATTGTCAAAACGCGCGTGTTTCAAACGAAGCTCCAGAAACTCAAGGATTTTATCATGAAATATTTTGATATAATTTATAAAGATAAAGAAAGTCCCATCAATAGAGCTGCTTTAGAAGCTCAGCTCAACAATATTGCTTATATTACCAATTATTATAATGATTTGAGCAATTTTTATAAAGATCAAACAGAAATTATTATTACAAAAGAAAAGATTCTAAATTTAATTGAGTATAGCCATATTGAAAAATTGTTTTTAATCTTTACAAATATTCTTGATTGGGAACATTATCGTGCCTCACTCCTTTTTCCAACGGATAAAAAGAAGGAAAAAATTTTAAAAGAGTTTTTAAACAAACTTGCAAGCTCAGAAATAAAGAATATCGATGATTTAATTGATATCGAACAGTCTATTGATGATTTTATAAAGCAACTTGAAATTGAATAAGAATCCAACCTCCTTTTTAAAATTTTCAAATTATAAAGAAGCAAAAGAATAAATAGTTGAATTATTATCTTCTTTCTTAAGGGTTTTTTTTCCTAAAAATATCTAAAGAAAGAAATTTATAATGTTATATCATTTAAATTATTCTCTTCAGTAGAATTAAATGAACGATTGTATTGACACGATTTTAGATTTTTATAATAGGAGCAAGGCAAATAGTCCATTATATAGGGAAATTTGGACCGGAAGTTATTTGGTAAAATTAATGGAGAAAATAGATAAAAAAGATTATGAAAAGGAACAAAAAATTTTATCAGTGAGGAATTGTTTAATCCTTCTCATTAATTTATTTTTTGGAATAAAATACCCCGATCATTATCATGCGATGGGGAAATCCGTGAATGAATTGTCAATAGAAGAAAAGAAACAAATATTTGAATTATTGAAGGCGGAGATAAATAATAAAAAGTTGAATTAAACTTCTTTTTTAATTGTTAATCTTAAATACAATTAATTTTTTCTAAAGAAAAGGTTAATTACCTGAGAGAGCTCTATTAGAAAATTTTTTTTATAATAAATTAAAAAACGGGAAAATTATAGGATGTATCATATTGTTCGAAAATTTCATCAATTTTATTTAAAACCTCTTTAAACGAAGCAATTACTTTCTTTTCCGAGCCAAACGTTTCCATGAGAACTGTTTGAATATCGACATTATACTCTGTAGCTAATTCGGAAATTTTTTTAAGATCATCCTTGTGAATACCTTTATTTTTAAGTTGCACCAAAATTGATTCGTATTCTTCTTTTAATTTCATGGATGCTAATAATGATGTGTTGCTTTTATCGTGAAGTTCTTGTTCTTTTTTGTAAATAGTTAATTCTTCAAGGTCGAGTTCTGATAGATCCACATTTTCCATGCGCTCTTCTAATAACCGATTAATTCTATAAAATGCGTTTATAGCCTCATTAATCTTTTCAAGACTCTTTAAAATATCTGTTTTTCGCAATAATCGTGCTTCCACGATTTTTAGATAAGCCACTTCATAGTATGTTTGAATTTCCATAAAAGTACTTTTTTCAAATTCGCCAATTTTCATTTGTATTCGTTCTAAATCATTTTTAAGTCGGATCAGTTCTTCTGACGTGATATGTTCTTTTTTTAATGCCCGAAATATTTTTTTCGCATCTTGTCGAATCATAATGGTCTTTAATTTCAAAATATGAGCCTTATTTTCTATATTGGTAATGCTTCTTGAAACACCTTCCACTTCGCAAAATTCAAAAATTCGAATGGCATCTTTCAACAATCGATTAAATTTCTTCTTATCCTTCTCAATATAATACTTGGCATCATGAACTTTTTGAATGGCTCGATCCATTTGAATTTCCAGCTCAAAAATATAATCAATGATAGTATTTTGATTTCTTTCTGCTAATATTTGTGATTTTACTTTAATATCTTCCTTCACGCTCATGCTGGCAAATAACCATAAAATACCCGCGGGAATCCACAAGAAAATAGCAAAAAGCATCATGTTGAATGTCGTTCCTAATAATGTTATTAAGGTGAAAGAAATTAATAACGTCACCCCCTTTCCAATTTGTTCCGATAAATTAAAAAAGGAAGTCACCGTTCCTTTATGCTCAGGTAAATTCACGTCAATCATTACTGCCGCTTTATTTGATACCCACCCCGTGCTAAAAAACGAACCAAGAAAAGCGAACAAAAAATAAAATTTGTAAATTGGATATGCAATAAAGATCTCTCTTATAGTAATTATAATGTAATACATTAAATCGCTCGTTGGAATATGGTTTGGATAATTCATGCTTGTTACAAATTCAGTACTAATCGGTTTGATCGAAAATAACATCAAAACGCATAAAGGTACGGTGATGAACATGCAAATTGTTGCAAATCTTGCCCGATATACTTTATTTCTCTTGTATAGGAAATCTCCTATTTTTGAAAGAAGCGCATTTCCCAGTAAATAACCAATACCTACCATGCCTCCAAAAATAGACGCCGTTTGTAATCTGATCTCTGCCGGCAATTCTGCAAAAAAATAAGAGGTTAGCATCGAAACCATGAAAAATATTAAAATTGTGCCCGGAATGATCGCAAAAAATCCCTGAATCATCAAAAATCGATTGGTCTTTTTTTTCAAGATCTCTTTAAGATCTTTTTTCGAGATCCTATAGCGATACTCTAAATTTAATTCCGTTAAATCGATTAATTCATCCTCACTAGCGCCTCTCTGGGGAATTTTTACAAAAAACAATAGAATGATTACAAAAATGCTAATACCAGCTAACAATAAAAAGGGAAATCTCCAACTATAGATTGGTCCTAAAAATGATGATAACCCTTGACCAATTCCATTTGAAATTGAACTCAATATCGCTAACATGCCAAACCAACTAGAACGCTCTTCGGGAGGAACAGCGTCCGAAATGATAGAATATCCCACGGGAACAACACAACCCAATCCCGAACCACTAATTGCTCTTGACAGCATTAATATGATATATGACGTGCTAAACGCGCTTAAAAGCATTCCAATTGTCCAAGATAATGCCCCTGCTAATATGACTTTCGTTCTGTTAATTTTATCCGTATAATATCCCCATAATAAAGCAAAAAACGCACTAATTAGGACAAATAACGCGTCGGGTAACGCAACATATGCCTCGGGGATGTTAAACTCTTCACGAATAACAGAATATGAAGGAATTAGCATGTTCTGACATGCTATGCTAATGAACATTAAAATGAGGACCAATATTATCGGTACTAAATCCCTCCTTGAAATCTTCGTGAATGGAATAATCCTTCTCACTAATTACTCTTTTATGCATTTATATATCAAATCACTTATTAAAATTTTTAATAACTAGGGTTTTTTAATTAGTTAATATAAGCTATAACAATTCATTTTTAGATAATAATGATGACCTTGACATATAAATATGATTTTCATCCCTTACATTTAATATAATGGGTACCTGCTTGAATAAAAATTGGCCATGAAAAAAGAAAATTTACTCTTATTATATTTTATGATAAATCTCTTAAATATCAGAAAAAATTATGGAGCTGGGGGGAATTGAACCCCCGGTCTCTTGCATGCCAAGCAAGCGATTTTCCACTAATCTACAGCCCCATTCAAATATCTTGACAAATATTATATGAGGTTTTCGAAATTAGGAATAAACTTTTTCATTAACTTATTATTGTACATACAAAATACATGATTTCTAAAAAAATTTTGTTTTTCAGACAGTCATCGACTAGTCAAAACAATTTTGGATAAAATTAGAGATGAACACAAAAATAGTGTGGTTTTTTTATTGTCTTTCATGATCACGCGGCACTCGAATTCCGCCCGCCTCTCGGCGTTATTACTTCAAGCTCATCTCGCATGCGGTGGCCTCTCGCCGCCGTCGTGATGCATCATTCACCTTTCCCGTTTCCTCTAACGACGGGATGATAGGACAATTTGTCCAAATTTATAGTTAGAGAAGAGTATTTATTTAAATTAAACCATATTAATATATAGTTTATTACCGTAAAGATCTTCTTATTATCATTATGAAAACCAAAAAGTCTGGTTTGATTCTCATTTTTTTATTTTTCTGTAGCGGGATACTTCTTCCTACGATTTTTACTCCGTTTTCTCTATCCATTAATAATCATTCGAAAAGTGATTCCGATGATATACATTGGAGTATGGGCATGATTGATAAAGATACCATCAATAGCATGGATTATTATAGCATGTATCAAGAGAATATAGATTCTGAAATGAAATTAAAGTGTTCTAAATTTGATGATAGTTTAAATGAATATTTAGGGGAAAAACTCGAAAAAAATGAAGGGTTAGAAGAAAAAATAAGAATTATTATTACTTTTGAAGAAGAAGTAGAGAAATTCAAGCGAATAAATATAATCAACTCATTCTTATCCAATGTTCAGATTATTAGAAATTATGATATAATTAATGCGGTGAATTTATATTGTTCACCGGCAAGTTTAATATCCTCCATATCTACTGTGGAAAATATGGCTTCCATTAAAAAAATATATAAAGAGAGAACCTACACGTTTCCGGTAATTACAGATAATTCTTTAGAACTTGCCAGTTTGAATTCTACAGACTTTGGGAATTGGTGGTTAGGAACAATTGGCGCAAGAAATCTTGATTATGATGGCGAAGGCGTGAGAGTAGCGGTATTAGATTCAGGAATTTATGAACATCCCGATTTAACGATCGTGGAATCAAGAAATTTTGTTACAGGAGAAGCAACAACGGAAGATTTAAATGGTCATGGAACTCACGTGGCAGGGATAATAGGAAGTGATGGAGGAGGTTCTGATGGCAAGTATGCTGGTGTTGCTCCGGGCGTGGAATTAATAAATGCAAGAGTTGGAGATTCCATTGGGGCGATTTCCACGGGAGATGTCATATCTGCCATCGAATGGTGCGCTGAAAGTGAAGAAGAAGGGGGAGCAGGAGCAGATATTATTTCCATGAGTTTTGGAGGTGGATATCCCGATCCTGATGATCCCATGACAGAGGCACTTTCGGAAGCAGTAGATCAGGGCGTAATATGTGTTGCCTCCGCTGGGAATAGCGGGCCAGGCTATTTCACGGGTTCCACGCCTGCTGCGGGTAAAGATGTCATTGCCGTGGGAGCTACTGATAATCACGATAATGTGGCTTCTTTTAGTAGCTGGGGGCCTACTTTTGAATATTTGGGATATCCCGACATTTTAGCGCCCGGTGCAAATATTATTTCTACAGAAGCCCTGGGTTCAGTGATTTCGAGTGAAAAGAGGTTTATTGGAGACTATTTTGATTTTATAGCGGATGCAGACTACATTCCCTTAAGCGGCACGAGCATGTCCTGTCCCATGGTGAGTGGTGCATTAGCGATTTTAAAAGAAGCATATCCGTATATTACACCAGAAACGGCCCGAATTGCGCTTATTGAAGGATCGTATGATTTACCAAATGAAGATTCCGATGAATTTTTAAAAACTGGTGCGGGTATCATTAATGTTTCCGAATCCCTCAAGTTTTTAGAGAATTTAAAGAATAAGAAATCTAATATGAACAACACTGCAATAATTTATCCTAATGAATTACCGTTTCCTCCTCATGATTTGATCTATTTTCCAGGAGATTATCAAGAACTAAGGCTTACCACTATTTCTGGTGGGAAAAATAGTTATAATATTAGCTTACCTTCCGGTGTGGAAGGAATAACCTTATCTGTCGATTCCAATAGCTTGAGTTTTTCTGATGCCGGTACTCAATTTTTTACTTTAAAAATTAAGATTAATGATGATGCAAAACCAGGTATTCGGAATTTTCAAATAAAATTAACCAATCCCTCAGGTTCCGTGACTTATGATACGGCATCCGTCACTTTAGAGATAAGATTACCCGAATATAAAATTCTCATGGATTCTTATCATGGATTAAATGACTGGTATCCCGCGGTATCGTTTTATCAAATGGGTTTTTATGATGCGATGAAATACATGTCTTTAAAAAATATTTTCATAGATTATCAAATGGAGTATTGGTCACCCAATTACAACCCGGACGTGAATAATTCTATTTTAACCCAAGAACGGCTTTCTCAATATGATTTAATCATTCTTCAAACACCCATTTTGCCGTATAGCCCCTTAGAAATAGAAAATCTAAAAAATTATTTTAATCAAGGAGGAAGCATCCTTTTCTTGGGCACGCGTTATCAAGACTTATGCGTGGATAATATCAATTATTTGTTTTCAAAATTGAATTTGGGCATCGAAATAGCTTCAGAAAATCTCATAGACGTGACATTAGTAGGATTGGGCGCTTCTATTGATCCACAGCCAATTATAGAATTAGATTCTCCAATTATATTTGATAACGTTAGCGAATTTTCCTGGTTTTATGGAAATGCGTTTGATACTTATGAAAATCAGTCCATTGCTACTAAAAATGGCCTCACGGTGGCTACAATATATAATCAAACAGCTCAAAATAAAGGTAAATTCGTGGCCTTTGGAGATATGCATTGGTTATACGAAGATTTTCAAGATCCCGATTACTCAGTCGAGCATGAAAAGTTATTGGAGAATGTTTTAGAATATTTATTAAAAAAAGAAGACATATCTTTATCAGTTAATTTACCCTCTGAAAGAACCACTCAACCACGATTAAACATTTCCGTATACATTAAAGACCAAACTACAGATAGGCCACTACAAAATACTACTATTTTAAATTCTCTAAATATTACAATCATGAATGGAGGGTTTGAAGAAAAAATTCTTTTCACTTCAAGTTCTCACGGGATTGCGATAAATGATACATATAAGCTCCCATTTGTCAGTAACACGCCTTATACGATAAAAGTCAATCTTACACATAATTCTCACGTTTTTGAGAAAACAACGGAACTCTTATATTATAAGGAGTACATGATGCCAAGAATCCTTTCATTAGGAGCTAATAAAGATAACATTACCCGAGCGAAAAAAGATTATATATATATTTCTACGGGATTAGATCAAGCAAATTATAACGTTTCAGCATTTTTATCCATTTATTCTTACTCATTCTTTAATGAGAAACTAACCGTCAATAAAACTCTTGAATTAAACCCCATTGACACGGATTACAACGTGAGATTCGATCCTTCTTTCAATGATCCTTCGGGATACGCCTTTTTTTATATCATTCCTAAAAATATCACCTCAAGTCTCATTAATCCTTATTCGCCTCGTGATTATTTCTGGTTAATAAACAACAATCCTAATCTGATAGAATGCAATTCTACATTTAGAATTGGTAATTCCGCACCCATCTTTTTTAATGAAACTATGAACGACGATTCCATCAATATTTATTCGGTAACTAATGGAACGAACATTCAATTCCAGATTGACGTGAATGAAACAGTTGCTTATGAGGAAAAGCAGAAAGAAATGCGGGTTCTTGTTAATTTATTTAATTGCATCATCACGGAAGATGGATATTTAGTTTTTATTTATCCAAAAATAAAATCCATGGAATCTTTTGAACTAACATTCAATTTAACGACTGATTCTCATGAAGGAAATTTTACCGTCCCGGAAAAAATGTTATATGACACTATAGACGGAAAAAAATGGATCTCTACCGAAACCACTTATCAAAATAATGGAAATATTGTAGCATTATTGTACATTTCTGTCCTTGATGGAGAGGGTGGATATGACAGTTTCCTAATAATTTTAACCATTGATATCACGGGGCCGGAAGAATCCACTCTCTTGGAAAATTTAATCTTAATACTTATCATAATCTTTATTATAACGGCGGCAGTAGTGGGGTTGATACTTTTCATTTATTTCTACCGCAAGTATAAACAATAAACTATTTTTATTATTTTTCTAAAAAAGTGTTTGTTATAGTTTTAATTATTTTTATCTATTATTTTAATATTTCCTCTTTTTTCTCCAATATAGACTCTTGAAGTTAGGGAAATGAATAGTCCTGTATCTACTACACCCGGAATGTTCAATAATTTCTCATTCAATACTTTAGGTTGTTCAATTATACCAAAATCCGCATCAATAATAAAATTACCATTATCCGTTATGACGGGCCCCATCTTGGCTCTTGCCATGCGTAAAGAAGGACGCCCTCCCATCTGTTCTATTTTCTTTAAAATTGGTGTTGCGGCCATGGGAATAATTTCAATAGGAATACCTTTTTTCCAATTTTCACCTAAACGAGTAGATACTTTTCTATAATCTGCCACTATTATTACTTTTTTTGAATTAGAAGCAATAATTTTCTCTTGAACTAAGCATCCGCCTCCACCTTTAATCAAGTTTAAATCTTGATCAATTTCATCAGCGCCATCGATATCTAAATCGATAATGGGATGTCGATCTAAAGTGGTATAATTCAAGCCGTGCTCCATTATTAATTGATAGGCTTGAAATGAGGTAGGAATGCATTTTATATCCCATTTTTTTTCACGGATGATTTCAGCAACCCTCTTTACTGCATGTACAATTGTAGAACCACTTCCAACGCCCAAAATTGTATTACTTTTCAAGTTTTCCTCTACTGCTCTCATCGCAGCATTTTTCTTGGCTAGTTCGATTTCTTCTTCCTTTTCGCTCAATTTTAACACCGTCCTTTATTTATCTTGGTCTTTTTTTAATAAGGCTAAAATTCGCAAGGCTAAATAAGCCGCATTTTCACCTCGATCAATGCCCACACACGCTACAGGCACGCGGGGAGGCATTTGAACAATAGATAATAATGCATCTAGCCCTCCCAATTTTGCGCTAACGGGTACACCTATTACGGGTTTTTCAGTTTTTGACGCAATAACCCCGGGAAGCGCAGCAGATAACCCTGCTACTGCTATATAAATCAATGCCGGACAAGATCTTAAATATTCTTCTAATTTTTCCGGATCTCTATGCGCAGATATGATTTGTAAGTCGTAATTAATACCATTCTCCTTTAATACATTTTCTGTTTTTTCATATACTGCTTTATCTGAACTGCTTCCAACAATAATGGAAACGAGAGGGAAATTCCACTCTACTTCATCTTTAGATGTCATGATAAATGTAAAGCTTGCTTAAATTTAAAGCATTTTGCCTAATATCTATTCAGTTCGTGATCAATACTGGACATCAAAATTATCAAAAATTTTAATATGATTTAAAAATTTCCTAATTTAATCAAATTTATTTTGAATTAAAGGAATTAATTAAAATGATAAATTAAAAATTAAGAGGTATAAAATAAAATGTCAAAAGAAATCAATGAAGTTTGGCTTATAGACTATGCTCGTACCCCATTTTCTCGCTCTCGACCTAAACAACCCGAGCGAGATGTTTTCGGAGAAATCCGCCCAGATGAACTACTAGCCACCCTCCTCATGAAATTCTTCGACCAAAAACTCGCTGATAAAGGCATACAAAAATCAGATATTGATGATTTTAGTACAGGAACAGCTATGGGCGTATATGAAGCTTGGACTTATGGGGGCCGATTGCCCCTATTCTTAGCGGAATTTCCTGTTGGCACCTCCGCTTTTTTTATTGATAGACAATGTGGCTCTGCAGGCGCAGGGCTTCAATTCTGCGCCCTGGAAATCATGCTAGGGTATTCCAATATTACCTTATCTGGCGGTGTCGAACATATGACACGCATACCAATGCAAAATAATTGGATAAACGCTAACTTGAAAATGGTGGACAAAAAAAGCCCGTGGTATAGGCCGCAATATGATTTAATGACGAGCATTAACATGCTTCAAACTGCACAGAAACTCTATGAGGAAGAAACTCCAAAATTTACAAAGGAAGATTTAGATAAATTTGGCGTGCGAAGTCATAATTTAGCCGTAAAATATCAGAAAGAAGGCTGGTTTAATGGTGAAATTATTCCAATTGAGGGGCATGCGCCAGGAAATGTTGAGGAGAAAGTAATTATTGATAAAGATCAAACCCCACGTCCTTCTGATTTAGAAACTGTTAGCAAATTACGGCGCTTATCCCGACCTTATTATTTAAAGAAAAATGCCTACGGCGAAGATATCGGCGGGAGAAAAGGCTATATAGAGAGAGAAGGAACCAAGGAAGGAGTCATTACAGCCGGAAATTCTTCTCCCTTAAATGCTGGTGCCACAGCAGCTCTTTTAATGAATGCAAAAGAAGCAGAAAAAAGAGGATTAGAGCCTATGGTTAAAATCAAATCAATCGGATGGGGCGCTGTAGACCCAAGCGTAATGGGAAGAGGCCCCGTACCAGCAAGTAAAATGGCATTAAAACATGCAGGATTAGAAGCAGATGATATTGATTTTTGGGAAATAAATGAAGCATTTTGCATAGTCACTTTAAATTGTATGGATAAATTCAACATTCCAGAAGAAAAAGTCAATGTACGTGGAGGGGCTACTGCTATTGGTCATCCTTTAGGCTCTACAATGATTCGCTTAACGGGGACACTGGCGAGAATTTTAAAAGATGAAAAGGCCAAATATGGAATGGCGACTGCCTGTTGCGGTGGGGGACAAGGGGTTTCAGTTTTGATTGAAAACTTAGATGCATAAAATGAGATATCCATTACTTTAAGGAGACTACTTGATTTATTTTTACTTTCCTTCCTTATTTTTTTTTAATTCCCCTCTAATTTTTTCCTTAAATTTAAAAGAGAGATTTTTTATTTCTTTCAAGGGATAGTGAGTGTTTGATTGGGATAAGTGCCATCATTAAAGGAGAGTAGTTAAAATAAGTAATTTTATTATAAATAAATATATGAACATGAGAATATAGAATATACCCAGTATTATTAGAAAAACATAATAAGGGAACCATCGTAAAATGTTGCGACAAGTGTTTGTACTTAAAGATGCAAGGATTATTTATAGGCGAGATTTCGCGAATGCCTTAACCGATGATGAAGTCATGGAAATTGACGTGAAGATCAGGGAAATGACAAGTAGAAAATTAGGAAAAGAGTTAGGACATTTTAATTTTTTTAAATACAAGGTATCGTATGAATTAGATAAAGACAGTGCCCTTTTATTCCTATTCATTACTGGATTAGTGGATGATTACTTTCGGTCCATTCGGATAGAAGTAGAAAATTTTAAGGATTTATTCTTAGAATTTTTTCCTAATATTGAAGGAGGAAGTACTCTTGATCAAGAAAAGATTACAAAATTGAATAATTATGTCGATCAAGTACACCGAAATTTAAAACCGAAAATATCTATTGTTGGATTTTCGGGCGTGGGAAAAACCACAATAAAGAAGCTCATCAAGCTGGATGAGATTCCACTAGAGCATATCCCAACGATAAGCGGCGATATTGCAACCATCAAGATTGGAAAGCTATTCTTTAATTTATTTGATTTTGCGGGACAAGACCAATTTAGATATCTTTGGAAGAGTTTCATTAAGGGAAGTGATTCCGTATTGATTGTCACGGATTCTACCCCCAAGAATATAGAAGCGAGCAAGTTTTTCTTGGAATTAATTGAAAAAGAAGTACCCTATGCGCGCACGGCAATAATTGCGAATAAACAAGACTTGCCTGGTGCCATGTCTCCAGAAGAAATTGAGGAGATTTTAAATCTGAGGACATATCCCATGATTGCCAATCGAGAAGAAAACCGAGAAAAAATGATAAGGATTATCGCTGATATTTTGGATATCAATTTTGACTCCAGTAACCTACTGGACTCCGCCATAGATAAGGATAAACTGTCTTTAGATATTGAAAAATATTTAGGAAGAGCAAATTTCCATGTAGATACTTCTTCCTTTAAGAAAAAAACAGAAGGTGAAAAAATTATTGATAACATTGAAAGCGAGGGAGAAAAAATCAGTTTAGAATATAAAAAATCTATCCTCGCTAGTAAAGATTTAGACGAAATTTTTCTTGAGAATGAACAAGAAATTGACGAGCATCCTGAATTCGACTTAGAAGCATATGTGAGGGATGCTAGAAAGCGTATTAAACAAGATATTGAGGAGTTTAATAAAAAAGAGCGCCTCTTAGGAATCATAAAAGCGAAAAAAAAGGTAAAAATTGATTACATTGAACGTTATATCAAAATTCCGCCTGAAAAAATTGTTGGGTATATATTTGATCTAATTGGAGCGGGTAAGATAGAGGGGGAATTCAATGAAGATGATACAGAATTTACCTTGAAAACTGGATGAATCTTTATGATTTTATTCAACCCATACTCATTTATTTTCAACAAAGGAACAAAATTTATTTCTATTTTTTACATGTATAATAATACTTTTAGGTTCATTTATTTTAAAATCAGACATTCAAAAAGAGATTCTTCTTTCTTTTGTATTTTAATGTAAGATTGAATGATCAGCAATAATAATTCATACACGTAATATTTAAATAGGGAAAGATAACCATTTAATGTTACTAGATATATTATGAAAATGAAATCTGAAATTGTAACAATTAAATTTGCATGAAAACAAAAAGGTGAAGAGAAAAAATGCCAATATATAAGAGTATCCAACTTGTTGGAACTTCAGAAGTCAATTGGGCAGATGCGGTAAAGAATTGCTATCTTGAAGCGAAGAAAACATTACGAGGAATAAGAAACATCCAAATTATTGAGTCAGATGTCAAAGTTAAGGAGGATATAGATAAATTAATTTATCGCGTTCGAGTTCAAATCAATTTCGAAATAGAAAGGTAATTTTTAAAAATATATTTTTTTAATTTTTTAGTCTAAAAGCTTAAAAATTAAATTTTTTCTTTTTCTGAGGAGAATTAAAAAAATGTTAAATTTTTAAAAAAAAACCCCATATTTAATTCATAGTTCTTCATTATTTTTTTGAGAGTGGATCAAATGAATCCTTTAATCGAAACTCTTTACAGATATTTGATAGGAGCTATTATAATTATCATAATAATTATCGTGTGCTTGATTATTCACAGGCGATTAATGAAAATGTAAAAGAAGCTAAAAAGGATGATTTAATATATTTGAGAAAATATAATTTTTAATTATATAATAAATAAAGAGTCTCGTTTATCTAATACGGATATTGGCTTCTTTTCTTTTACGTTTTTGTTACGGTTATTTTTTATCATTTTTTAGATTCTTAAGGATAATCACTTGAACAAAGAAAATAAGAAATAAAATTAAAAAAATTTAAATTTCTGGGTTCCATAGCAAATTTTCAGCATAATGTTTTTTATGAGAAATAGAATAAATAGATGAACATAATTAACCATTCACGAAATCCATGAATTATTTTGAGATTTTTCATTGAAAGAGAGATCGCCTTGATAGATTTTTATGTCGGATTTTTGTTGTCTCTTATAAAATGTTAAATACATGAATGATAAAAATTCTATTAAATTTTGAGATTCAAATTAAAGAAATTCTTTATATTTATTAATAAAACTTATTTTGATTCCAAATTTATGAGTATTAATATTTTTAATAAAAAAGATTCAAGTTAGTTTATTAAGGATCCATGAATAAAAAAGAGATTTTTCCAAAAGAAACTATAGAATATGTTTCAAAATTAGCATTATTAGACTTAAATGAAGAAGAAAAAGAAAAATTATCTGTTCAATTGGGACAGATAATCTCGCATTTTAAGAAATTAGACGAGCTGGATACGTCTAACGTCCCTCCCATGACCCATCCCATTGAGGGTTTAAAAAATGTTTTTCGGAAGGATATTCCTTGGAAATCTCTTAGCCCTCAAGAAGCTTTAAAAAACGCCGAACATAAGAAAGATGGGTATTTCATGGCGCCTCGTATTATTAAAAAATAAGATAGATCATTCTTTAAATTTTTCATCTAAAATTCTTATTGCTTCTTCCATATCTGCCAATGTTTTTTTTCTTTCTCGTGGCGTCATTCGGTAAAATTCTTCTTCCAACACCCCTCCTATTTCTTCGGGAGAAGCTAAGGGTTTGTATTTCTTCACGATTAATTGAGTAATATAATCGTCATATTCTTTTAACACGGCCTGGAGTTTTTCATTCTCTTTTATAACATCCCAATGTTCTAATGTTTCTAAAGAGCGAATACCAATATCAATTCGAAACCAACTAATTGGAAATAGCACCTTTCTTTGGATTCCAACTTCAATGACAGTAATGCAGTCCCGATCGATATAAAATTCTGGAGATTCATCCTCTTTAAACACGATGAAATCATTCATCATAAAAAAATTAGCAGCATTCTTAGATGTTGCAATTATCCCCGTAGCAAAACCTTTAGCAAGGTGAAGTTTATCTGCATAATCCGCCAAGTCAACTCCAGGAAATATCAATTTTTTTTTATTTAATCCTTGAATGGACATGTTTATTTTTTTAAGACCTTTCGTGTCATTTATTAATTTAGGAAATAACGCGGCATCCCTGCTCTTTTTATGAGCCTCCATCAGTTTATTGATTAATTCTTTATTCAATTTGAGTCCTGGAATGACCGTATTTTGATTTAAAAAAGCATCACATTCAAAATCCGCAATTCCATAAAAGAGTCTATGATTTTCCATCACGGATTTAAGACATTCTATAATTCTACGAGCTAACGTATCGGGATCATCTCGTATGGAATCAAAAATCTTAGTGGTAAACGTATCAATCTGATCTTCTAATCCCTCTTCATGATAAAATTCTGCCCAACTCATTTCTGTATAAATTACTCCTTCATTATGGAAATTATGGTTTTTATCAATGCTCAAGAGTATTTTACTGCCCCCTAATTCCACGCCTTCTTTTGTACCAGATGCTAAAATGGGATCAGGAGGGTTGAAAAATATGAGATAAGACATGATTCTTTGGGAATGAAGATCCTTTTTTGTTTCTTAATTATTAAACATTTGATTAAATATAAATAATTAGTGGACGAGCACGAGATGTTCTAATTTCCTTAAAAATGGAAAGGGGGGGTTTAGCTCTAAAAAGTTTGGAAAAATCAAGTATTTTTATTTATTTAAATATATAAAAAATTGTTTTTCAGATAATCTTAATTAACATTAATAAAGAAGGAGAATTAAGAGATTCCCGTATTATATTTTTGAAGGGTTAGTACGCTTGTTCCAAAATAAATACGGGCTTTTAAGTCGTAGAGAAGTAGTAAAAATGATTTCACGCTTTAACTCCCGATTAAATCGAGTTTTGAAATGAGAAATGCTTTTCTTTACACTTTCCCTTGATTTTACCTGATTTTACTAATTGTTATTTTTTAAGATTATAAAGGATTCTCGTGGTTAATTTAGGGAGGAGGCACGAATAAACATTCTTGTTAAGAATGATTTTGTAATGCTTGTTTTTTCCAATATTCAGAATATTTAGCCAAAACCGCAAAACATTTTACCGGATTGTCCCATAAATCAAAAATAGGGATATCATTTTTAATGAATTGTCGTATCCATGAATTAGAATACCCTTGAGGACCTATGTAAAAAATAGGAATGGATTTCTTTTTTACTAACCTTTGTATAGGTTTTAAATAGACCCCTACTAAGGACTCTTCGGGCACCTTAAATTCTTCATAAGATTCTCCGCCGGATTTTTTAATAATATCTAAGACCTCTTCAAAACCAAAAACCGCATAAAGAATGATTCCATCAACTTCTCCCGAATTAATGATTAATTTTGGTATTTTAATATATAAATTATATTGGTTGAATTGAAATGTAAGATCCAAGGGATTATCCACGTTTGCCACGTCAGGGACGTAAGGACGTAATTGCGAACTTAGTTTTTCCGAAAATTTTGGAATTTGTAATCCAAGAGATTCTGCTAATTTTGCCATCATTGCAGCACATCCTCCTGAATCTGAAATGATACTAAGCTTTTTCCCTTCAGGAAAGATGCCATAAGAAAAGGTGCGAAGATAATATAAAAATTCTTTAATTAAATTAGTAGAAATGATTCCTGTTTCTTTAAACACGGCCTCAAATAGTTCATTTTTTCCTGCCATTGCACCCGTATGGCCCATTATTGATCTAGTAGCAGCTTCCGAACCACCAGCATAAATGGCCACAATCGGCTTTTTAGGGGTGATTTCCTTTACAATTTTGATAAAATCTTTTCCTCTTTTAAGCTCTTCAATGTATAACCCAATAACATCCGTTTGGGGATCATCTTTAAGATATTGTAAAACATCCACGATATCAATATTGTTTTCATTTCCTATAGAAAAAGATTTACTAATTTTTACCCCTATTTTTTTACAATACCAGAAAATATGTGACGCTATAGTACCCGATTGAGCAACGATTGAAATATTACCCCGCTCCGGCACCTCATAAATCCACATAGTATTAAAACAAGCTTTTTCTCTATTTGGATAATCATACCAATTATTTAAAACGCCCAAACAATTTGGCCCGATAAATCTCATGGAATATTTTTTAGCAATTTCATTTATTTTACTCGATAATATCATACCATCAGCTCCAACTTCTCGAAATCCTCCTGAAGTTATGATTGCACCTTTAACACCCTTTTGTCCGCATTCTTCTAATACTTGAGGTACGATTTGTGGTCGTAAAATAATAAATGCCAAATCGGGCGGTTCAGGAACATCGAGAATTGATTTATAGGCTCTCAATCCTTGAATTTGCGTTAATCGAAGATGAATGGGAAATATCTTATCTCTTGGAAAGCCCCCGGCGATGATATTTCGAAGCTGCATGGCTCCCATTGTATCTAAAAACTTATTATTAGCTCCAAACACGGCAATACTTTTAGGATTTAAAAACGTGTTTAAAAAATGTTCTTTTTCTTCCATAACATTCTTACCTTTCATATCTTATTTGTAAGAAAAATAAAACCTATCATAAAAAATCATATAATTAATTTGAAACTTATTTTTTGTTTAAAAGTTAAAGGTAAGGAGATTTAAAAATAAAAAGAAAATGAAATCTGGATGGATGGATAAAAATCTCCGTATTTTAGTTTCGATTCCTACTCCTACGATATTCAGAATATTTTACCAAAATGCTCATGGATTTAGGTGGAGCATCCCATAGTTCAAAAATAGGGATATCGCGCTTTAAAAATTCTCTATAAATATTGTAATAGTATAATTGAGGTCCACTATAAAAGATGGGAACGGAATGTTTAATGGCTAATCGATGCAATGGTTTCAAGAATGTAGTATAGAAAAGATTTATCATTTTTTTCATGTTTTCATCAACAGAACCGCCTCCCTTTTCAATGATTTCTAAAATTTCTCCAAAATCAAAAATCCCATCAAACAAAATACCATCCACTTCTCCTGATTTCAGTACGGTTTTAGGGAGTTTAACGACAAATTCATAAAAATTCTTAAAAAAGGTAATATCTACGGGGTTCTTTCCGGTTCCTGTTAATGGAATGTATTCTGCTATCTGTTCTTGTAATTGTTTAGAAAAAATGGGAACTTTTAATCCTAATAATTCACATTTTTTAGTCATCAATGTCGCCGAACCTCCTGATTCAGTTATGATGCCAATTCTTTTTCCTTTTGGAAAAATATTATATTTTTTTGCATATGAAAGGGTTCTAAGATAATAGAAAAAATCTATTATTGAATCCGTGAAAACAATCCCCGTTTCTTTAAAAACACCTTCAAATATCTTAGCATTACCTGCCATGGCTCCCGTATGACTTTGAATGGACCTCGTAGCGGCTTTAGTTCCTCCTCCATAGATTGCCACTATGGGTTTGTCTGGCGTGATTTCTCGGGTTAACTCAATGAATTCTTTTCCTCGTTTTATTTCTTCAATATACAAGCCAATAACATCCGTTTGCGGATCATCTTTCATGTATCTAAGAAGATCCACCATATCTACATTTTGTTCATTGCCTACTGAAATAGATTTACTCATTTTTAAACCCATGTTTTTTGCGTACCAGAATGTTTGAGCAGCAATTGTACCCGATTGACTTATAATCGAAACTTTTCCTAAATCTGGAATAAAATATGGCCAAAAGGTCATGAGATAATGACTCGTATCATCAGAACCATACCATCCATTATACACGCCTAGGCAATTTGGACCAATAAATCGCATGGAATATTTTCTTGCAATGTTGTCTATTACCCGTGTTAATTCTAACCCTTCTTCATCTCGACGTTCTCTAAATCCACCAGAAACGATTATTGCTCGCTTTACTCCTTTTTCGCCGCATTCTTCAAGAACGTGCGGAACAACACGTGGAGGTAAGATGATCAAAGCCAGAGTGGGCGTTTCTGGCAGCTCCGAAACAGACCTATATGCTTTTAATCCTTGAATGTTTTCTAATCGCGGATGAATGGGATAAATGTTTCCTTTAAAACCGGATTTTAAATTTCGTAATTGCATTGAACCCATGGTTTCCAAGAGATTATTATTAGCTCCAAACACGCACACGCTTTCCGGATTAAATATTTCATCAAGATAATTATCTTTCATGCACATTTTAAATTTAAAAAGCAGATGTTAAAAAATAATTAAAAAATATAGAAGAGATAATGAAAGAAGGAAATAAAAGTTTGAGAAAATGAGAAATACATTTTAGCTTTTGCGATTTTCCTTTTATTTCTCATGAAGTTGGAACTCTTATTTCCTCAGGAATGCTTTATTTTAAATAAATCGTTCATTTCAGCTTCCTTCAATCAAATTAAAAAAAGGGAAGTAAGATTATATTTCTTTCATGCTTTTTTCATTAAGATTTTCTTTAGAAATTCCGGCAGGATAAATCCCATATAAAAACAGCATGATCCGATGACAAGGATGAGCCGAGCGATGATATTACTTGTTATACTTGTAAAGAGTGCATCCAGAATGGCCCCGCATGCATAGATGATAAATGCTAAAAATAAAATTTTACCCTTTAAAGCGATTTCCGGTAATTTTGAACGCATGGAAGTAAATGCGAAAATTAAGCCGGTAATTAAAATCAATCCCAGAAGAAGAATGAGGATTAGATTTACGAATAACGTCCATTCTACGAGATAAAATTCCTTTAAAAATCCTAAGGCTTGTATATCAAAAATATATAAATAAATTAGAATAAGTTCAAGGATTATACTAACAATTAAAATAGTCATTATTGAAAGTTTCTTATTTCTTTTTGAAAATTCAATGAGATCGGTGAATGAAACAAACCATAGATTAAAAAAAACCGGAATTAATAGAAGATTTAGTAAGACATAAATGAACATGAGAAGTGTTGTATTTACACTCAAATTAAAAAGTCTTATAAATAGAGAAATGACTTCGGGAAAAGAGGGAAAAGCCATACCCATCCATGCTATTCCTACGAATAAAAATTGGCTCTTTTTGAACTTGAAGTATTTAGACACTATTGTTGCTCCAATAATTATCGTGATTATTATAAAGATCAGACTAAATATTTCCGGAAGTACTTCTATTATTTGAATTTCCATAATTCATAAATTCCTCCTAAAAGAATTGAAGATGAGATTTAAATTAAAATACAATTTTTTCTATCTTATATTAAAATCCTTTTTATTAATAAAGCTTTATTTATTAAGTTGTATTTCAGAATGTAAAATTTATGAATTACCTTCTTATAATACCTGAAATGAAACTAAATTTAATTTTTAAAAGTAAAAAAACCCTTCCATGAGTCAATTCACATGGATGATTATTGAGTACCTGTCGAACCAAAACCTCCCAAGCCACGTTCTGAAGGTGGCAATTCTTCTACTTCTTTAAATTCATACTCGTGCATTTTACTCAAAATGATTTGGCAAATTCTTTCACCTTTCTTGAGATGTACTTCACGATTCGATAAATTCACGATGATTGCCATCCATTCATTTCTATATCCCGCATCAATCGTTCCAGGGGAATTTACGATTGAAATTCCCGCCCATAAGGCCAAACCACTGCGGGGCACGACTTTAAAATAATACCCCTCGGGAATCGCCGTTGAAAATCCTAAAGGACATGCGACACGTTCCAGCGGTTTTAATATGATTTCTTCTTCATCAATATCAACTAACTGCTTCTCTCCATTTTCAATAATAATTCTTTTAAACCCCATGATTCTTGCATCTGCGCCAGCATCACCTGATTTCGATGGCTTAGGAATTACGAGTCCTTCTCGCAACTTTTTAATCGGAATTTTGATTTTATTAAGTTTTTTTTTCATTTTAAATAGTTTTTTGTATGCACGTGAAATTTCGTTTAAAACATTCATGATGCTTAATAATGTTTGTTATTAAGATTAAAATAACATAAAAATTAAATTGGTCCATTCTATTTTTTTCATAAATTATCACATATCTTTCAAGGTTCCATGAATAGAGACGAAAACCTCGAAAAAGCGAAAAATTATAAAGAAGAAGGAAGATATGAAGAAGCAATTGAACTTTTAGAACAGCTCCAAAAAAATGATCCCGCGGATACGGTTATATACCAACAATTAATAGATACGCTCTTTTCATATGGAAATTACTTAAACGACGAATATGTCTTGGAATATGAAAAAGCAAAAAAAGTTTTCAAGAAAATCTTGAAAATGGAACCAGAAAATTATCGAGCACTTTATAGTTTAGGCGTGGTGTATTTCAATCTAAATGAAAATGATAAAGCGCTGGATAAATTTCAGCAAGCACTCAAAATAAAGCCAAATTACAAGTATTGTTATTATAATATCGGGTTACTTCACGAATCGTTAAATGAATATGAAAAAGCGCTCGAATATTATGAAAAAGCGTTAAGCATTGATAAAAATTTTGTTTACGCAGATCAAGCGAGAAAAATGGTAAGGGATATTCTTGATGAATTAAAAGAAAATACAAGTTAGTAGAATCCCTTAAAAAGCAAAGAAAAGGAAAAATTTCTCTCAGTAGCTTCTTATCATTAAATCAGAGCCTGTTTCATTGTTAAACGAAAAATAATGATGTTTCTATAAATTATAATCTAAAGAATTTATTACCTTTTACCAATTTAAAAGGATAAAGAGTAGTAATTAATTAAATTAAAGAAAAGAAAGATTTTTAAAAGAGAAAATCATGACCGATCAAGAAGAAGATTTGTGGATGGAAATCCCAAGCCATGCTTGGATATCATTAGCTCGACGCGGCATGGAAAAAATTAGTTTAGATCAATGCTTTTTAAAAGGATGTGATAATACAGATAAAGCGTTATTAGAACCTTTTAAGAAAGAGGAGCACGATGATGAAAATAAACACGTGAAAATTATCCATATCAAATGCAAGAAGTGTGGGGGGATTTTTCAATTAAAATTTGAAACAATAAAAAAAGTGGCTAAACCCTCTAAGCAGGAAGCGGAGAAAGAAGAGGAGATTCTTTCCATGGGGTTAGTATTTGCGTTGGATGAAAAAGGAAATAATCTGGGACACGTGGGATATTTTTAAACGCGGGTTGCCCCCATGAAGTATCGGTTTTTTTTATTTGATTTGGATAATTGCTTGATTCACATTCCGGATCCCTCTAATTATTTTGATTCCATTTTAGTTAAAACCTTGCAAAAACTAACTGAATGCGTTCCCGAACGAAAGATTAGAAATAAATTATGGGAAGCAGGAGAAAATTACAGAATTTTGTTGGAAGAATGGAGGGTGCCTGAAATAGACAAGTTCTGGGAAGAATATGATTTTTTGGATTTTTCTCATCGAAGGATTTTGATGAAGGAAAATAAAATTAAACTTTTTTCGGATGTTCGCCCTATCTTAGTCAATCTTTTAAAAAAGTGGAAAAACGTGAAATTAGGCATCGTTTCTAACACGGCATATTATATCGTGGAATACATGCTAACAAAATTTAAGATAAAGGAATATTTTCATCACGTGTTTGCTCTCTCTTCCGAATATCCGCAAGAATTTGCCAAACCGGCTCCAACAGGAATAAAAATAACATTAGACCACCTTGGGTTCAACTCAACAAACGCGGAAGAGGCCATTATGATTGGAGATTCAAAAATTGATATAATAGCTGCAAAAAGAGCTCAAATTGATGCTTGTTTAATATTAAGAGAAGAAGCGAAATATTCGGGAACAATTACTCAATGGGCAATACAACCAGATTACATCATAAATAGTTTATGGGAAATTCTCGAATTTTTTTAAATTAAAACTCAATTCTTAAGCAAGATTTTAAGGAATTTTCTTTAATTTATTAAATTTTGTGAAGGCCTTCTTTTTTCAAAAAGAAGTAATAATTATTGATAATAATAAGTATAAATTTTTAAAATGGAGGGCAATCAGAAAGATTTAATCATTAAAAATCTTAAATAAACTATAGATTTTTATCTTAGTCATGAAAAAACTTCAAAATTTATCATGGAGCTATCAAAAATTACCGCAACTTTTAAAGAATCCGTTATCAGGGAAATGACACGGGTGGCTAATCAGCATCCCGGTTGTATCAATTTGGCTCAAGGTTTTCCTGATTTTCCAGCCCCTGAATCCATAAAACAAGCTGCTATTGAAGCCATTCAAGCGAATATTAATCAATATGCCATTACATGGGGCTCTGAGACGTTAAGAACTGCGATAGCAAAAAAGGTTGCTAAATATAATAACATGAAATGGGTTGATAAAGATTTAAATATTGTTGTTTGTTGTGGTTCCACGGAATGCATGATTTCAGCAATGAAAGCTGGCGTCAATCCAGGGGATGAAGTTATAATCTTTTCCCCTTTTTATGAAAACTATGGCCCAGACTGTCTCTTATCGGGAGCTACTCCCAAGTACATTAAATTAAATCCCCCTGATTGGACATTTGATTTTGATGAACTTGAAAATTTATTTACTACTAAAACGAAAGCTATTATTTTAAATACCCCAAATAATCCCACTGGCAAAGTCTTCTCTGAAAAAGAAATTAAGTTCATTGCAGATTTATGCATTAAATACGATGCCATCGCAATTACAGACGAGATCTATGAGCATATAATTTATGATAACAATAAACATCTCTCAATTGCTTCTTTGGATGAAATGCAGGATAATTCCATTACAATTAATTCCATTTCAAAAACCTATTCTTTAACGGGGTGGAGAGTCGGTTGGACCATTGCAAGTGAAAAAATCACCTCTGAAATAAAAAAGGTACATGATTTTCTCACCGTTGGTGCTCCAGCTCCCCTTCAAGAAGCCGCAGCATTTGCTCTGTCTTTGGATTACGATTATTATTCATGGTTGAGAGATTTTTATACCAAAGCAAGAGATACGCTTTATAACGCATTAAAAGAAACCGATCTCCAACCAATCAAGCCACAAGGAGCGTATTATATCATGACTAATTGTGAAAAATACATGGAAAAACATGATCTTAAAACTTCAACGGAATTAGCATTATATTTAATAAAAAACATTGGAATTGCTACCGTGCCGGGCTCTTCTTTTTATGCCAGCGGAAAGGATGGAGAAACTCAGACGAGATTTTGTTTTTGTAAAAAACCAGAAACCTTAAACGAAGCGAAAAGAAAATTAGAAAAATTAGCTATATAAAATCCATGTATTTTTTAGGTAAGATATAATCATTTTCCCTTATTTCTTTTTCCATAAATTGGGGAAATATTACGTTAAATTCAGTGGAAATTGAGAAACCATCATGAGTTTAAAGAATAGTGATATCTGTAGCTTTAAAGCTTATATAAACTTGGGAGCCGACATTTAAATTCAGATTCTTACGAGCATTATTGGTAATTGATACTAAGAACTGTTCTGAATAGCATTGCACGAAAACATGGCAAATATTACCTAAATCTCTTATTTCTCTTATTATACCCTTGAAATTATTACGAAAGCTCACATCTTTTTGGGGATTTTTTGAAATCACGATACTTTCAGGACGAATACAAGCTTTAACTTCTCCTTCTTTCTGGATGGATGCAACGATTGTAAGATCATTAATCTTTATTTTATTTAATCCTGAAGTCGGCTCGACTTTACCCATACCAACAAAAATGTTTTCATATCCAACAAATCGAGCTGTATATTCATCTTTTGGATTTGTAAATATATTTGATGGAGAGCCTACTTGAGTAAAGCTACCATTATTTAATACACCTATCTTATCCGCAAATTTAATTGCTTCTAATTTATCATGCGTGCTTAAAATAATTGTTTTGTCCAAATTTTGTTTAATTGTATTAATTAACTCATTCAGGAGAACGATATTTTGTGGATCTAAATTGGCAGATACTTCATCCAATAGATAAATTTCCGGCGAAACAACAAAATTCATGGCAATCGCAACGCGCTGCATTTCTCCTCCCGAAAGAGAACGGGCATTCTTTTTTTCCATCCCTTCTAGCCCAACTAATTTAATAATCTCTTTAACTGCTGAATCAATCTCCTTTTTATTAAAGTCTCGAACTTTCAATCCAAAAGCGATATTGTTATAAACGGTGGTATCTAACACGACCGGCTTTTGACGTACAAAAGAAAATTTTCTACGGTACGAGATCAGTTCTTTCTTGGGGAGCGTTCTCAGGTTTATTCCATCATAATACATGTTTCCGCCGGAAGGAGGCTCTAATAATCCTAAAATTCTTAATAAGGTAGTTTTACCTGAACCATTTGGCCCAATAATTACAAAACATTCTCCTTTCTTTAGGGAAAAAGAGATATTTTTTAATACTTCTCTCGAAGAACCATTTTTCTTAAAATAAGTTTTTGAAAGATGTTCCACTCGCAATAAATAATTCATTTTAATCTTCTTTAGACTGTAAGTAAGTTAAAGTATAGTTCAAGATAAATGCAACACTAATGAGAATGAAACCTAAAGCAATTGCCATTCCAAATTCTCCCATTTGGGTTTGATAAACTATAGAGGTTGTAAAAACACGTGTGTGCCAACGAATATTGCCCCCGACAATCATTACAGCCCCAACTTCGCTAATTGCTTGTCCAAATGCAACAAGAATTCCGGCAATGATTGATCGTTTAGAATCTTTAATCAATTCCCACCATAATTCAATTTCAGTGGCACCTAATGATAATATGGTCTCTCTTAATGCGGGATCGACGGATTCTATAGCGGCTTTAGTAGTTCCTGCTATTATGGGTATGGCTAAAAGTAATTGGGCAATAATCATGGCAGTTGGGGTATATAATAATCCCAGAGAACCAAGAGGTCCATTTTTTGAAAGCAATAAAAAAACAAATAATCCCATGATGACGGGAGGAAATCCCATAAATGTATTTAGTAAATTTGTAATGCTTTTTTTTCCCCAAAAATCTCGCAAGCCCATTAGAGAGCCTATTGGTAAGCCAATCATGCTTGCGATGAATGTAGCTGTTCCTGAAACGCCAATTGAAAGGATTACTGTAAACCAAATTTCTCTATCAAACATAATTATCAACATGATTGCTTGAATAATTCCTTGAATGATTTCATTTTTCATAAGAATCTCCTTCCTCTTTCTATTAATTAATTCAATTATTAAAATTAAAAAAAAGTTTAAAGTTTTTTATAGTATTTTGATTGTATTTAAATCATAAACTCTCGGAGCCTGTATATCCTCCATTATATTTACTCCAAAATGCTACTTCTTCCGCTGTTGTTGGACAATCGTGAGTCTGATCACAAATTCCAAAACAAGGATGAAATAAAACTTCTCCATTCACGGTATACCCACCAATGAGTGTTTGGCCTTCTTCAGAGGTAAGCCAAGCTATAATGCTCATTGCCCATTCAAATTTGATATCAACTCCAGGATGCTTCTCGGGATTAACAGCCATCACGCCATAAGGATTTAATAAAATTTTATCTCCTTCCACCAAAAGCGTTAATTCCACGTTATCTTTTGAAAAAAGCCACGTTCCTCTATCAATGAGTGTATACCCATTATTTTGGTCCGTTATCGTTAATGTATTGCCCATTCCTGTCCCCGTTTCTTTATACCAAGAATCTCTTAAAGGATTTGGCGTGAACCCGATAAGCGCCCAAAGTTCTAATTCCTTGATATGAGTTCCCGAGTTATCGCCTCTTGAGTAAAACACTATTTTCCCGGCCTCTCCTTCTGATTTCAATTTTTGCATGGTTGTTTTTATAGAACTTCCATTAATGCCGGCCGGATCAGCAGAAGGACCAATAATGATAAAATCATTGTACATGATGCAAGCACGATGCACGCCATATCCTTGTTCAATGAATAGATCTTCTTTTTCTCTGGCATGAACCAGTAATAAGTCTGCATCTCCTCTTTGTGCCGTTGCGATGGCTTTACCTGTTCCAAGAGATAACACTTCGATTCGAATGTTCCATTTTTTCTCATACACGGGTAAAAGATAATCTAGTAAACCCGAATCATTAGTCGAAGTTGTAGTTGCTAAAATTACACGCTCTTTTGATTGTTCTGAGGTAAAAATGATTGCAATAGAAGAGCCGATGATTATCAAAATAATTAATGTTAAAATGCCTAATTTCATTCTTTTCCGCATGATTTTTTCTTAAATCTTTATTTTTTTTATAACAAGTCCGTTGTGTACTATAATACATATCGTAATTTGAAATTAAATTTAAAGGTTATGTTTTAGAAGCATGAAAGTTTTAAACCAACGCTTCTTATTCGAAGACACGTTCATGAGAAACGAAAGCGTGAAGGGTACATTTAAAGAGTAAAGTGAAGAATAAATAAGGAAAATTTTAATATTAAAGTAATATTGATGAAATCAAGTCGATTGTAACCAGCAAACATATCGATAAAAATGATTGATATCTCCCAAAAAAATACAATTTCAAGAATCGCCACGGCATCGGGAAAAATTTTTTTAAAAAAAGAAAGCGTGGAACGGATAAAGAATCAGTTGGTTGAGAAAGGAGATGTTGAAACAATCATGAAGACGGCGGGCATTACTGCCGTGAAAAAGACACCAGAGTTAATTCCTTTTTGTCATCCGATTCCAATAAACAATGTCGCCTTTTCCATTAATTTTGAGGGAGAGAACGTGATCAAGCTCACGTGTACGGTAAAAAGTCATGCTAAAACGGGGGTGGAAATGGAAGCTCTTACTGGCGTTTCAATCGCCCTTCTTAACATTTGGGACGTGATCAAAAAGCATGAGAAAGATGAGAATGGGCAATATCCTTCGACATTCATATCCGATATTAAAGTAGAGGAAAAAATAAAAGGTCATGAGCAAGTATCATGAAGGATTCGTGTAATCGAGAGATCAAGCACTTGCGGTTCTCAATTACTTCTAAGTGTAATTTTAATTGCATTTATTGTGATAAAGAGGGATTTATTCCGAAAACTGCTGAGCTCACGGTGGAAGAGATTGTAAAATTATGTAGAATTTTGGGGGAGATATTGAAGATAACCCGGATAAAATTCACGGGGGGAGAACCTTTATGCCGGAAAGAGGTCATTGAGATAATTAAAAGGGTATCAGATTTAGGACTTTATAAAGATATCTCCCTTACAACTAATGGTTTTTTTCTGGCAGAAAAAGCAAGGCAATTAAAAGAAGCGGGTTTAAATCGGATAAATGTATCGCTCGGTTCATTACATTCAGCTACTTATGAAAGAATATATGGTTCTAATGCATTAGTGCGCGTGCTGGAAGGATTAAAAATTGCAAAAGAGGCAGGATTTGATCCAATAAAAATTAATTTTGTCGTATTAAAAGAAATAAACGACATGGAATTAACTGACATGATAGAATTTTGCGGAAAAAATGGATTTGTATTGCAATTAATTGAATTGCATCAAATTTCCAAGGAAGTGGGGGGAAACGGTTCTTTTTATAATAGGCATCACGTGGATTTAAATCCAATTATTAATGAATTAGAAAAAAAAGCTATCGAAATAAGGACGAGAGGGAGCATGCAAAACCGAAAAGTATTCAAAATCAAGACACCTAAAGAGAATATTGCTGTAATTGAGACGATAATTCCAAGTCATGAATTTTGCTTGGGCTGCACGAAACTACGGGTGGGATGTGATGGTAATCTTTTTGGCTGTTTATATCGTTCTGATTTAGGTAAGAATGTTAAGGACGCTTTAAAAAATCATTATTCCATGGCTAAATATGAAGAAATTGTTCGCCAAGTGGTTGAGTCAAGAAAACCGTATTATTAAGAATAATGAGGATAATAAAGATCGAAACACCATGAAGATTGAAATATTATATTTTGCAGATTTTAAAGATATTACGGGTAAAGAGCGAGAGATTGTTGAATTAGATGATGACAATAGGTTAAAAGAAGTCATTAGATTGCTCATGAAAAAATATCCGAACCTTGAAAAATTGTTATGGAATGAAAATACCCAAGATTTGAATGAAAACATTTCGATCATGTTAAATCATGAAGCTCAGCCATCAAACGCATCGCTTTCTATAACTTTATCGGACGGTGATAAAATTGCTTTTCTTTTACCAATTTCAGGAGGGTGATAAAATTTAAGAATGATCGCTTGATAAATATCAAATCAGGTATTTATCTTAAAGGAACAATAACGCTTGATTCCATTGTTCAATCTTTAAAAAAACATCCGCAAATTAAAGAAGCAGGAGCCATCCTCACGTTTACAGGAATAGTTCGAGAAAAGTCCATCGATGGAAAGCCCGTCAAGGCCATGTTAATAGATGCATATGAGGAAGTTGCGAATAAAAGTATTGAAAAAATATGTACGGAACTCAAGCAATCTGAAGAAATCATTGAACTCATTATCGTTCATTTAAAAGGAGAATTTAATCTTTCTGAGGAATTAGTCCATGTAGTCGTAGCCTCTTCCCACCGAGAAGAAGGTTTTAAAGCATTAGAAGTAGCAGTGGAAAGATACAAAAAAGAAATAGCCGTGTGGAAGAAAGAAATTTATTACAATGGGACTTCACGATGGATTCATTAAGAATGGAGGCAAAACCTTGAAATTTTTAAAAACAATTCGGGTTGCTGAATTTAAAAACCTTTTGGATCAAATTCCAAGACCAAACTTTAAAGAAGAGATCGTTTCTCTTGAAGAAAGTTATAATAGAACGCTTTCGCGTGATATTAAAAGTAAAATCAATGTTCCGCATTTTCGAAAAAGTAGAATGGATGGTTACGCGGTTCAGGCAAAAGATACTTTTGGCGCTGAAGAGGATAACCCGATTTCTGTAGAATTGATTGAAATCATCCAAGCGGGAGACGAACCTAAAAGAAAATTGGGCAAGAATCAATGTGCTTATGTCGCAACAGGGGCAGCCCTTCCGGAAAATGCAGATAGTGTTGTAATGGTTGAATTTACGGAGAAAAAGGGGGATAAAATAGAAATTTATAAAGCAGTCGCTCCAGGTACTAATGTGGTTAATATTGGGCATGATGTAAAAATGGGAGATATCATTATTAAAAAGGGTAGTTTAATCGATTTAGCCACCATAGGCATTTTAGCCTCTTGCGGTATTAAAGAAATTCCGGTTTTTAAAAAACCGGTAATAGCTCTTTTTAGTACGGGAAATGAATTAATAACCCATGATACATCCATTCTTCCCGTTGGAAAGATATATGATATTAATTCTATTGTTTTAAAACAAGCAATTGAGAACACCGGAGCAGTTGTAAATTATTTAGGAATAGCAAGAGATTCATTTGATGATTTAAAACAAAAAATGGATTTGGCTTTATCTCAGAGTGATATAGTAATTCTTTCGGGAGGAACTTCTAAAGGAGAAGGAGATTTAGGACCTAAAGTGCTAGAACAATATAGAGACATTGAAATATTGGTTCATGGCGTGAGAATTAAGCCGGGAAAACCTATCATTTTTACAAAGTTAAAAGAAAAAATTATTTTTATTTTACCGGGCTTTCCAACCTCCGCATTAAGCTGTTTTTATATTTTCATTGATGATTTTTTGAGGAGATTTTCCGGATTTCCTTTAAGAAAAAAATTTTCCGTTAAAATAGAGGTAGGAGAGCGTATATATAGTACTTTAGGAAGGCATGAATTTAAAGCAATAAAAATAAAGGAGGAAGGAGGGGTGAAGAAAATCTATCCCGTAAAAACAGGTTCCGAAGCAATAAGTACGATTTTTCAAGCGGATGGATACATCGAAATAGAAGAATTAGAAGAAATAATAGAAAAAGGGGATATTAGGGAGGTTCATTCTTTTTAATTAAAGTGAATTAAAATCTATTTTTTAACGTGAGAAAAAATGAAAGTACATGAAGAACATAAGCAAAAGGGACCAACAGAAATTAATATCGCCTTAATAGTCGTTAGTACGTCTCGTTTTGAGGAAAAATTGGATGGAAAAGAAAGTTCTGATAAAACTATTCCGCTGGTTAAGAACATGCTCGAAAAAGAAGCAAGCATCTCTTTACTCTTTCATGATATAGTTCCCGATTCTGAAAAATACATCAAAAAAGTTCTTTTAAATTTATTAAAAGATAAAAATCTTCATGCTATTATTTTTAGCGGCGGAACAGGCATTTCTCCTAAAGATATTACCCATGAAACTATAGAACCACTATTAGAAAAGAAAATTGAAGGTTTTGGAGAAATTTTTAGGTACCTCTCTTACAATGAAATTGGTTCTTCGGCAATATTGTCCCGCGCTTTGGCAGGAAAAATGGAGGATAAAGCAATTTTCATTTTACCGGGCTCTCCAAACGCTGTTAAACTCGCATTTGAAAAATTAATCTTACCTGAACTTGGTCATATAATTTATCTCATTAGAAAAAAAGAGTGAAGTGAAATGGACCGATTAAGAAAAATAGGATTTGCAAAATTAACATCTTTAGAAGATTCATTAAAAAATTTATTCTCCCACGTGTCCATCCTCCCATCGGAAGAAATTCACGTGTTCCAATCATTAAATAGAATTTTAGCAGAAGATATTTTCAGTAAAATAGATGTGCCTCCATTTGACAGGTCTGCCATGGATGGCTATGCAATTCGAGCAGAGGATAGTTTTGGCGCCTCTCCAACTAATCCTAAAATATTAAAATTAGTAGGAAAAATTGAAATTGGCCAAAAAATTGAACAAGAACTACATGAAGGAGAAGCGATTCGGATTTCTACCGGAGCTGCTATTCCAAAAGGCGCAAGTGCTGTAATTAAAATAGAAGATACGGAATTGAAAGAAAATATCGTATACTTGCATGCTCCTTTAGTGCCGGGGAAAAATATTTCAAGAAAAGGAGAGGATATTATAAAAGATTCCATTATTTTATCAAAAGGAACTGAATTGAAGGCCGAACACGTGGCGTTATTATGTTCTTTAGGCATTGAAAAAATAAAAGTAAGTACGATTCCAACGGTTAGCGTTTTTAGTACGGGCGATGAATTAATAGAAGTTGGAGAGCCCTTAGAACCTAATAAAATTTACAATTCTAATACGCCCATGCTTATTTCTTTGGTAAAACTTTATGGTGGTAAAGTAATCCATCACGCTACTTTAAAGGATGATAAAGAACTTATTAGAAAATCTTTGCATGAAGCTTCCAATAATTCACGTGTTATTATTTTTACGGGAGGCACATCCGTGGGATCTCAAGATTTTTTACCGGAAATAATGCATGAAGAGGCAAATGTATTGACACATGGCATTGCCATGCGCCCAGGATCACCTTTATTGATTGCTCTTTTTAAAGAATCACTAGTTTTCTGCTTACCTGGCACACCCGTAGCAGCCTATGTTGGTTTCCTGAAAGTAATAGGTCCTACTCTACGCAAAATGATGGGGTGTTCTAAGATCGATCCCCGGATTGAGCTCTTAGCAAAAATGAGTAAAGATGTTCCTGTTTCTACTCTTGGGCATTTAAACTATCTTAGAGTTAAAATAAAACGAGAAGATGGAGACTTGGTGGCAATACCGGTTAAATTGAAGGGATCGGGAATAATAAGTTCTTTAACCCAATCTGATGGAATTATAGAAATACCACCTTTTCAAGAAGGTTTAAAGAAAGGAGAAAAGGTATTTGTTAAATTATTTCCTAAGTGATAAAGAAAAATTCTGATACCATGAATATTTTTTAAGTTTGTTTAACGTTTATCAAATATGATAAAGAATTAGTAATTTAAGTCATAATTTTCACGATTTAGTAGATACATTGATTTTTTTAACTTGTTCCTATAATTTTTTATTGAACCGTTTCAAGGGATAAAATTATATTCCCATGTATGTATTTTTTTCGTGGATAAAAAATTTAAAATAAGGTATATTGAATTTGTTAAAAAGTATTAAAACATCCGAGAGAATTAGCAATGAACTTGACGACACATTTAAAAGAGGAGGAAGAATTAAGAAGAAAAGTATGGAGAATTATTAATATTGTCCAAGCCAACCAGTTATTCGTCCATTCTCAGAGTCTAACAATTAAACATTATGATGAGAAAAATAAGAAAATTGTATCCCAAAATCTACCGGAGATTCTTACATTATGCGTGTTAAATGCAATAGTTCCAAATTCTGCAATGTTATTGATTGGTGGGCATGGTGGAGGAAAAAAAGGTGGCTAACTCAGCGACTTGTTCCAAACCACCTTAGTCAAGCTATTAGGGCGCATGTTCACCTCTAAGTCAATAGAACAAATCGAACAATCCATTATAAGAGGGCATCCACAGCTTTCGGAAGAAAAATTAATTGGAACATTAAAATTAGGGAAATTAATGAAAGAAGGAGAAGAGGAAGTAATATGGCGAGAATTCATTCTGAGTTTCTGGAAAATAATTGATGAGGTCAACCGGTTAACACCTTATGCTCAAGATATTTTATTATCCTTGTTAGCAGAGGGTACCATAAAATATTATGACTTTACTTTAGCAATTTCAAAATATTGCTTATATGGGACAATTAATCCTCAAGATGTAGGCACGTTTGAACTTTCAAAACCTTTTTTAGATCGGTTTGGTATATCCGTACCCATTTCCATGCCTGCCACGCAAGATCTACAATTGATTTTATCCGGAAAAGATGAAAAATATTCAGGGTACGATGAGGTGATTCAGGTCCCTAAAATTCTTGAGATTGATGATTTAATGGAAATCTGGTATCATGTCAATAAAATCTCCTTTAGTGAAGAAGTTAATAATTATATTCATGCAATCGTGAGAGAATATAATCTTTGTTCCCGTATTGATAAAGGAAATTCTGAAGAATTAAAACCGAGCACGGGATTATGTTCGGGATGTCACTTCAATACAGATCAAAACATATGTAATAAAATAGACTCTATATTAAGCGTTCGAGTAGCAAAAGATATTTTACGATATGCCAAAGCCTTGACATGGCTATTAGGATTACCAAAAATTGATGTAAATATCATAAATACGATCGCTCCCCATGTTATTTCCCATCGGGTAGATTACGTGAAGAGGGAATTAGATAAAGCCCCTTATTGGGGAAATAAATATCATTTTACTAAATATTTATTATCATTAATACAGAAACGATATAAAAACCGGGAAATTTGTTACAAAATTACGGCAAAATTTAGAGAAGGAAAGAATAATCCGGAAGATTTTAAAGAATTAAAAAAATTTGCTAATAATGATTTAATTGTAAAATATGATTTAATCCCATACGTTGATGCTATAAAAGAGAAAAATTACACTAACTTGGCTTCAAGAATAGGTGAAGCAGCCAAAAAAGGAAATATCGAGGATCTTGCCTTAATTAGAAAAGAATTAATAGAAAATTTAGACTTTCCAAATAGAGCATACTTAATTAATTGGTGCAATCAAGAATTGTATAGGCAGACAGTTACAGATTATATCATTAAATATGGATTTTGGAGAGAATTATGGGCGGATGTAGTAGCAGAATTTCCCACTTTAGATCAACCTCTCAAGGCTGCTTTCGAAAAACGTCAGACAAAACAAATTCGAACAGAAGATTTACTGATGGAAATAAATGTAACGGGAACGAGTGAGGATTCAATCGTTAACATTCAGATTTCAGGTGGCGCAGAAGCATTAAAACTGAGAAACGTTCTTGATAAATTAGAATACATTCAAAAAGAATTATAAAAAAGGGCTCATTTTAAGGAGGATAATTCATTGCTCAATAAAAATATAATACAAGAAAAGGAAGCTAAACTCAAAAAATTAGCCAAAATAGCATGGGATCTATCTTTAAAAGAGTTTTATTTCCCTCCTTTAAATGAACCTCGATATGTTTTTGATTACAAGCGGAAAGAAGGTTTTTACATTGATCCTAATCATAAATGGGAAATAACGATGAATCTAGCGAATGTTCCCCCACTAAAGGATGATGAAGAATATATCCAATATTTTCACGCCATCTTGCTCCATGAAATATCGCATTATCAAATCATCCCTTATGATGGCATCATTCATGCAAAATTATTACATGCTGCTAATAAACATGTTCATTCTACTCATGCTCCATTGGTTGTAAATTTATTTGCTGATTTGATTATTGACACGAAATTATACAAAGCTAAGCCAGATTTAATGAAATGGGAAATTAAAAAGACATTTGAACATGTAGCCATGCCTGATTTTAAATCCTTGAGTAGATTTTCGAAATTTTTATTCAACATTTATGAAAAACTATGGAACATTAAAATTTACGAGTCTTTCACTTCTCCAGAAACCGATGCTTTGGCTAATAAAATTAAAAAAATTATATTAACGGATTTTGAAGATGATTCACGATGGGAAGAAAAAGTTTCGAAAGTCGCTTATTATCTAAAAGATTTCTTAAAGGAGGAATTTACAATAATGAGGGGAGCAGGGGCCCCCTTAAAAGGAAAATCGCGTAGAAAAATTCCAGGATATGAGCTTGAAATGGAGATTCCCGATGATGTATTAGAAATCATAGATAATCCCTTAGAAACGAAAAATTCAGATAAATTAAAAAAAGACAATGAAGATGAATTAAGAAAAAAAGCGGAGGAATTTGCAAAAAATATACCTTATTCGGAATTTGGAGCCCCCGCAAGACAATCAGGAATTTTAATCGATGGAAATGCACTAGCTACGTGGTATCGAGGCTTAGCTAATAATTTGATTTCAATTAAAATTTATGAAAAAAAATATAGTGGCACTCTACCCCTATATCCTGAAAAATGGAGGATCGGAGATCCTATAGAAGAATTAGATGCCATTCTCACGATCGTAACTTCTCCTATCATTATTCCTAATGTTACCACGAAGAAATGGAAACATGAGAGGGGTGTTGGACGTGTAGAAGAAAAAAGGATGCCGGATCTCTTAATAGTATTGGATTCATCAGGTTCAATGTACTGGAATTTTATGGAACACGTAAAAAATGAGAGGGGGCCTTATCACGCCGCTCTTGTTGCTTCTTTTGCCATTTTACATCAAGCACGCATGAAAGGTGTTAAATTTAGCGTGATTAATTTTTCTAACCATGCTGAAATTTGTGAATGGTCTAAGAATTATCACGAAGCAGAAAACGTTTTATTAAGATACCAAGGAGGAGGAACTCAACTTCCAATTAAAGCTATCAAAAAACAAGTTAATAAGGCAGAAGGTAACGTCCTTATTTTCATTATCACGGATTTTGGTATTTATAATTGGACACGTTCTAAACAATTGCTATTAGAACTGGTACAAAAAGGTCATAAAATCGTAGGGTTTTTTATTGGATCTGAGAAAATCCCAAAAAATAAGTTTAAAGGGTTACTTGACAAGGTCTCTTTTTATGCTATTAAGAATGAAAAAGATTTAATCCACCTCGTCATTAAAGAAATAAAAAAATATTATTCTTAAAGATTTTTTACGAATTAAAAAATAGACTATTTTTTATGATATAATATTCCACTTATTTAATCAAAAACAGAGTTTCTTTAATACAAATTTTATAAATGATGAATATGATCAATAATTGACATAATTTAGTTTAGAATTAAGATTTAGATATAAAAAAATGCCTACTAAGAGAAAAAATCAAAAAACACTTCATAAAATACCAAGATCTAATAGATATAAAGATTTAATTTTCTTTATTTTATTCTCTACTTTAACTATTTCCTCAATTGGATTGTTTAGTTTTATTGAATCTCAAAATAATATATTATATTTTAAAAATTTTGATATGGAATATATAGAAACAGATTATTTATATAAATTTGGGATTGAAGGATCACGATATATAACCAATAATATGCAAGAAATTTTTATTTGTCATGTTCCAAAATTTACAAAAAATGTTTGGGTTAAATTTAATGATGATTCAGATTGGATAAAAATTCCAGAATCCCGGAGCTTTAAATTAAAAGCAAGAAAGATAAAGAATTGTACTGTTTATCTCCGTTGTGATTCTAAAATTACTCAGTGCACAACAATTATTTATCAGCAGGATTTACCAATAATAGAAATAGAATGTAATGATTTAATTACTTATTCTAAAGTGAAATGTGATATAAGATTAAGTCCTAATAATAAGCTTTTTGAATATTCTTCTTCAAAATATAATTGGGCGTATAAGAAACTTAAAGCTAATATAAAATTAAGAGATTCTACTAATGGATATGAAATAGAACTCAGGGAAAACTCAAATCTTTTAAACATGCGTAATGATGATGATTGGTTATTAATTCCTTCAAGAAAAAACTCTAGTGCTTTAAGGATAAAATTAGCATTAGATTTATATAATTCTTTAAGAGAAAAAGATTATCTTTGTAGCCTTCCTAAAGCAGAACCAGTAGATCTTTATATTAATAATGTATATAAAGGATTACATCTTCTCATGGAAAAACCTGATAAAAAATTATTTGGAATAAATGATTCAAAGGATTTAGATATTTTAATAAAAGCAGAAAATTGGTATGGGCATGGAAAAACAATTTGGAATCAAATTGCTCCCCAGAATAAAGAATTAAATAAAGATATTATTAAATTAGAGAATTTTATATTAACCTCATCGGATAAAGAATTTTTTAATAATGAAAATGGCATTTTCACCAAAATAAATCGTACTCAAATAATTGATTTAATTTTATTTGAATTATTGATTGGTCATAATAGTATAGAAGGCTCTAAAATTTTTATTATACGAAAAGAAAAACTTAACTCAACTTTTTATTTTGCCCCTTGGGATTTTGATATGAGTTGGGGATTTTCAAGGAAAAAAAATCTATCTTATGAAGATTGGATAACTATTAATGCGAATATAACAAGTTTCTGCAAATTTAATCATTTATTTTATAGGTTATTATTTCCTAAAGATTCATCCTTAAACCAACAATTTCGAATAGATTTATTAAATCGTTGGAAAGAATTAAATTCTACTATATGGAAAAAAACATTTTTAATTAACAAGATATCTGCTCTATATGAATATATGAAAAAAGGATTATTAAGAAATAATTACAATGAAAAAACAGAAAATGTTTATAAAAGAATTGAAAGATGGGTTTTATCTCGATATTCTAAATTAGAAGATATTGCTAGAAAACATATAACTCTAAATTTATATTCAAAACTTCCGTCGATTTATATTACTTTCCAAGAAGAGTTAACAAAAAAGAGGTTTATATCATGTAACTTTGAACTATACAATTCATTTCCTCATGAAAAACATGTATTGCCAAATTCTTCTATTAAATTTAGAGGAAGAACAACGTGGAACGACGCTAAACCAGGTTATTCTCTTGAATTATCAAAAAAAGTATCTTTATTAGGCATGCGAGATGATGATGATTGGTACTTATTATCCATGCAACTAGATTATACAAGAATGAGAACAAAGTTAGCATTTGACCTTTGGCGGAGTCTTTCTGCTTCTAACCCGACTTGTATTTTACCTAAATCTAGATATGTTAATTTATTTTTAAATAATGAATATAATGGTTTATATTTACTCTCAGAAAGGATAGATAAAAAATTATTTAATTTAAATAATTCTCAATCAAATATTAACTCCAGCTTAATTTTTAACATTGCTACAAATAATAATTTGTCTATTTATAATTCAAATTATTGGGAGCAAGAATGGCCAAATGAAGATTTGATTGTTTTAAAGGATGAGATATTACCTCAAATTATTGATTTTATCATGAATAAAAGTGATGATGATTTCTTTAATAATGAAACGGGTATCTATTCGATATTTGACAAAAAAAATTTAATAGATTTCTTTATCTTCGAACTTTTCATCGATCATATGGACAGTTGGCATGCAAATTATTTAATAATAAGAGATACATATCCCGCTCACTTTTTTCTTTGTCCGTGGGATTTTGATTACAGTTTTGGTCAACGGGCATGTAAATTATATATAAATAAAAAAATAGATATTGGCGTTATTGAAACAATTGGTAAAGATAATGCTCTTTTTAAAAGATTGTTAAATAATTCTGAATTTATTCAGGCTTGTAAGGATAGATGGAACGAAATAAGGCAAGAACTCTGGAATGAAGAATTTATTATTGATTTTCTCTCTAATTATTACAATTCAATAAAGAATGTTTTATATCCAGATATTTTTGAATTTCCATGGAATCCTTTAATTGTTGAAGCAAGTGAACCAATAAGATTTTCTCCTAGCGGAAAAAACAAAGAATTCAAGATTGAAGACTATATTAATCATTTATATCAATATATTCCTGAAAGGCTAGAAATTTGTGACGAGTTCTTTGAAACGTGGAATGAATGAAATTTTTATATCTTAGAAGAGAGAGGTCCATCAAATAGAGAAGATAATATTTTTATAGAAAATAAATCAAAACAATTTTATTTATAGAAAATAAATCAAAACAATTTTATACTTATAGATTAAAAAATTATTAATTAAAAAATCATTAAATATATTATAATTCAATTGAATTCGTTCCTTCAATTAATTTTATATTATTAATAAACCCCACTTTTTGAAGATCCTTTAATAATTCCATTCTCTGATCCGGACTATTATTTTGCTCTTTTTCTTTAAATTTTAAAAATTTTAGATTTGCTCTGCTACTTTTAAACGTTATTAAAAAACTCACGCGATTACTATAGGGATCGAGAGATTCAACACCTAAAATAGTATAATATTTTAAATATTTTTCAAAAATAGGTTTTAATGGATCCACATAATTTTCATTTAAAGGTATATCCATTTCTAATATGTCCTGCTGAATATGTTTTCTCCCAAATTGTACATGAGACATGTAATAGATTAAACTACATAAAATTAAAGTTACAATTATAGCTAAAAGATAAAATCTAGCACCACATGCCATTCCTATTACCATGGTAAAAAAAATAAATGCGATATCCCTGGTATCTTTTATAGCTGTACGGAATCGAATGATTGAAAGAGCTCCTATAAGGGTAAAAGCTCGAGCAATATTGGTACCTACAATTAACATGACAGCACTAATGATAATATTCAATATAATTAAGGATTGTGTAAAATTTTGTGAATAAGAAACAGATTTATGAGTCCCGCGATAGGTTGTTGCAATTATGGTTGAGAGAATTATACTCCAGAATAACATTATGATGATATCTATTACAGTTATTGGTCTAATATCTGTATATAAATTTAAAAATGATTCTTCAATAAACGTAAAAAAAAAATTTGAAATAAGGAATTCTTCTTGAAATTTCATATGAGAGTAAAATAATAATTTAAAAAAAAAATTTATTAAACATTATATTAAACGGAAAGTGTGAATTTTATTTAAACCTAAAGCATATTTTGAAATTTTTTCATGAATACAATCATTACCTTGTAATATATTTAATGCCCAATTAGGGATAACACTATTAAATTTTAATTCCATTATAATAAGGTTTTGGGGAATTATAAATTTAGTACCCTCTTTTTCTTTTAAATTAAAATTGAAATTTCGTGCTTTAATTTTTGAATCAAAAGTAACTCTGAAAGTTTTTTCTATTTTAGATTGGAATGCTTGGCGCTGATAAATCACTACACTGATAGGATGAAGATGATATTTTCTTTTTAAATACCAAATTTCATTTAATATTTTTTTTTCATGAAGAGTTGCATTATTGTAAAAATCTTTTGCTTTTTGAGAATTTGCATCAATTATTTGAAAAACATCATTAAGAGGTACTATTATCCTCTGCTTAATTACATTTTCATTATTTTTTTTTTTTATTTCAATAAAGGCTAATTCATCATTACATTTTTTTTGATCAGGATAAAATCGAACTCTTAATTTTACACGTTGTTTTAATCCATCAATTTTATCAAAATAAAAATTTCCAAAAAAAGAGTCAAAATATAAACTTCTAACTTCATAATTGTAATATTTTATATGCGGATCTAATTTCATCAAGGGAGTTATATATTTGATGATATTATCACGAGTTTTTAAAGAAATTAGATATTTTAATTCAAATCGATTAAAATATTTTCTACTTCTTAGATTATGATTATACATAAGAATAATTCTGAAAAATACTAATTAATAATGAGATTTAATTTAAAAAAAAGAAAACAATCAGAAAAACCTTTCATTTTAAGTTTATTTTTTCCAGAATAAAAAATATTAAGTTCTCATACAATTTTTAGCAAGAATTATTTCTATATTATTTCTTAATTTTAAAAGAAAAATAAAGGAAAAATAAATAACTCAAAAATAATCATTAAACTATTTTTAATTATTATAATAAGCTCACTGTCCCAGAACCTTCATCAATTTTAAGTATACCCTTCACTCCAAGTTGCATTATTGTTCTCTGAGCCATAATAGGAGGAATATCTAATAATTTTTTCAACTCATCTAATTTTGCCGATTTTTTCTCCATTATAATGGCTAAGATATCGACTTCATGGATTTCTTCATCTGAATGGTCAATGAGGAACGAACTGAAGAAGTTTTCTCTTTTTAGTTGTTGGATTTGTTTTTCTAATTCTTCCATCTTCTTGCCGTATTCGGCATTCAAGGCTTGCTCTTTATTTTCATTTTCAATCCTTCTTTGGTCTAATGCGGTTTTCTCATTTTCCTTAGCACTTATTTTTTCATTTACTACTTGAAGCTTCGAATTTAAGTTCTCAAGTTCTAATTGGGGATTTTTTAAGTCGTTGACGGCAGTTTCTAAAGCAGCATTCAATTCATTAATTTTTGAATTGAGATTCTCTCTTTTTTCGTTTAAAGCTTCGATGGTTTTATCTAATTCTTCGCTTTTCGTGCGCAATTCGGTCAATTCAGAAGTCTGTTGTGATAAGGTTTTTAGCAATTCATCATTTTCTTTAAGTGCTTCTTGCATTTTTTTCCAAGTTATACTGATGTTCTGATATATCTCATCGTTATTTTTTTTCAATAATTGCAAATAGGTATCAAATGTCGTTTCAAATTGTTCTATTTGTCCAAGTATTTCTTTTACCATTAGAAATCAACCTCCTCCTTTAATGTAACTACACCTGCTTTAGGATCATATTCAATAGGGCCATTGGCTTGAACCATTTGGGAAAGGATTAATTTAACTCTATCTATAGGTATACCCGTAGCCGAAGATATGCCTTTAATATCTAAAGCCGCATCAACTTGAAGCGATTTTATAACCTTTAATTGATCAGAACGAATGTAATCTTTTCTAATCAAGGATTTAATAGCTTCTACTCGATTTTTAAAGGTACGAAGATAAGTATTTTTTTTCTCGTACTCTTCTTTTAGATCTTCTTCTAATTTTTTCAGTTTCTCTTCGATTTCTGTTTGTAATTGGTTCAATTCCGTGATCCTTGCTTCCAGTTCCTCTAATCTCTGGGTTCTTGCTTCTAACTCTTCTTTTTTTGCTTTAATTTGGTCTTGGGTATCCACAATTTCCTTTTGTTTTTCTTGAATCCTATTCAAGAGATTGTCTCTATTTTTCATTAATTCTTGATTTTTTTCCTCTAAATTAGCAATATCTCGATTATTTTGAGAAATCTTGTTCTTTAGTGAATTGATCTCTTCTGTATTTGTTTCAATCTTTTTTAAGTTATTTAGTCTGGTGTTTTCAAAATCGCCAATCATTTCTAGAAGATTTTGAGAGTATTCTTTAATTCTAGGCATTGAATCTATGTTTAAATTATCGATTTCCTCGACTACTGATATGATTTTTTTTAAAGCCGCTTTACCTTCTGTTATAAAACTCATGACTTTTTTCTGAATTAATTTGAAATGAATTAAATTATAATATTTATACTAAAAAGAATTTTTAAATTTTTACTCTTCCTAAATTGTTATTTTACTTTAAGGAATGTAATAACCTCTGCTGCTAATTTTTTTTACTTTTTAACTGAAAAGATCCTAACTTTTAAATTTTAAAAAGAAGTTGTAGAATAATTAAAATTCCTCTAATTAAGGAAAAAATTTTTCACATATTAAGGATAATGATTAAACCAAGCATCATGATTCATTAAACAAAAATTTTAAGAAAAAAAGGTGAAAAATTGCTTTTAAAAAATAAAAATATTGTAATCACGGGTTCGGGACGAGGCATCGGGAAAGCCGTGGCTATAGCATGTGCAAGGGAAGGGGCAAATGTAGGACTAACCTCAAGAACTTTAGAAGAATTAGAACAAGTTAAAAAAGAAATTGAAAATCTTGGTGTATCGGGTAAAATTGTAATAAAAACAGCTGATGTTACGAATTATGAAGAAATAGAGAAATTATTCAAATATTTTTATGACGAGTTAGGTCCTTTAAACGCTGTGATAGCAAATGCAGGAGCTTCAGGGAGATGGAATACACACGAATTTAGTCCTGAAAAATTTGCAACCATTATCAATGTGAATATAAACGGAGTATTTCATGCATTTAAAGCGGCATTTCCTTACCTAAAGAGGGATGATAAAAAGGATAAGGCAAGATTCATCATCACCGGAAGTGCAGCATATCCGAATGCCATGCCGAAATTTGCGGCGTATACGGCTTCAAAATACGGCGTAGTAGGATTGCAAAAAGCATTGGCATTAGAATATAAAAAAGAAAATATAACCATCAATTCAATTCTGCCTACGATGGTAGACACAAAATTATTAAGAGGCGAGAAAGCTGGAGATGGGAATAAACCGGATAATGTCATGAATCCTGAGGATTTAATTGACTACTACTTATTTCTACTCTCAAAGGAGGCTAACCGGGTAAATGATGAGTTAATTTATACAAATGAATTTGAACCATTAAAGGTTATTTTAAAAGACCTATCCGACGAAATTAAGAAAGATTGGGATTCCTTAAAAGAATTTCTCGAAGCCAACCACTTTAAAGTTTATGAAAATGTTAAAAAAAATCGACGATTAGTCGAATTTCTATTAAAACGTATTTAAAAAGGAGGCTTTTTCTTTTTTATTAAATTATTTTATTAATATTATGGCCTTTTTAAATAAAATAATTTTATATATACTAAAAATAAATTTAAATGGATTTTAATGAGTGACCGTGCCCTAAAAATTAAAAAAATTATTAATTTTAAATGTTATCAAGAAAATAAAGAGATATATGCCCATTTATTTGAAATCCAACAACCCAATGAGGATATCAAGCTATTTAAAGAAAGATATTCCCATGATTTGGGAACTCTTTTGGTAGGAGATTTGGTTTTAGATTTAGAAAGAGAAAGGTTATTAGAAATTCATCCTTTTCCAGAATGGGTTGTTCAACTCAAGGCAAGCATGAAAATTAATGCTAAACCCTATCTAGTTGTACCTAATTTTTCCCCTTCCTTCATGAAAAAACTATTGAGAAAATCACTCGATTCGAAATTAGAGTTATTAAAAGACCAAATCTCTAGATTAAAGATTGAAGATCTAATTGGTTTAGAATACCAAGTTGGAATTAATGTATTAGTTCCCGCCTACGTTCCCCATTTTTTTATTAGTTCAAAAATTAAAAAAGAAGAAGGCGAAAAACCGCCCTATCTTCAAGTATTTGAACCAAATTATCTTTCTGTAGTTAAGACTCTTAACATAAAGCCTTCTTACTATTTTAAATTACCATTTCATGTAGAGATTTAACCTTTTCTAAATTATTTCATATTCATTCTTGCTCCGAACAAGTAAATCTGCATGAATGAATAGTTCATCGGAAGAGATTTCATTTCTATGATATCGTTTTAATAATTTATTTAAGAGATAAAAAGGAGTAAATTTAATAAATCTTAAATCAGATATGAGGTACACGGATCCTTTATTCTCATAAATGATTTTATTTTCTATTAATTCATTAAACAGGTCTTCATTATTATTTAAAAAACTTAGGCATTCTACAACTAATAAAGAGGTTTTTCTCAATTTTTTAATTAAAGTAAATACATCTTTATTCATTAGAAAATTTATTAGAATTTTCTCATTAATGTCTGAAACAAAATCGGAATCACGATAAATGGAAAGTAAACGCACGCGTAAATTTTGAAAGTCCTCTTTTTCCATATCTTTTACAAGAGAAAATAAATTTTTAGGGAGCACTCTCGTTATGAATAAATCTTTTATCATAAAATAATCATCCTTACGCCCAGGAACATCCCGTTTGATAAGCATTTGTTCTCGAATAAATGAAATTATTAAGAGATCAATATTAGCTGGAGAAAACCCATATTCTTTCTTCAAGATATTAATCAATTCAGATTTCGAGATAACTCCTTCTCTTAATATCTCTAAAATGGTAAATTTAATTTTATCGGTAAAGAAACTTAAAAGGTTTTCTTCCTTCTCTAATCTTCCGTAATTGTTTATGGTATTAAATGCTTCGTACACTGCTCTTGTGATTTTATTAGTATTTAACAACTCGATCAAATTTTTACTTAATATTGCTAAAATATCACTATAATCCATCAAGCTTCCAATGAATTCGCTTTTTTCTTGTACTAAGAGAAGATAATACAGTTCTCCTCCGTGTTGTTGCAGGATGGAAATATATTCTTGCTTATCTTCATCAGAATAAAAGTCGATTATAGAATCATTCGTTAATTCATGTTGGCTCCAAATTTTTAATAGTATATTCTTTTTAGGAAAAGATTTTTCAGGAGGATATTGAATAATAGGCTCTGGACCTGACTGCCGATTCCAATGGACGATAATAATTCTTTTAATCATGAAGAATAAAAGATTTTACCTTATTTTTAATTAATATAATAATTTAAAGCATGTATTAAATAATTTTTACATGTACCATAGTGAGGGGAATTATAATGATTGAAATCATTACACTCCAAAAAGAATAGATCATATCAAAAGCCTAAGTAATAAATGTTTTTCAATTGAAATTAATTTATAGGTTAGAAAAGGTCAAGGTGTTTTGATTTCCTTTTTTCATGATTGGAGATAATTGAATTTTTATTCTCCATTACCTATTTCTTTAATATTAGGAATGTAATAATCAATAATTGATTTACCTAATTTTTTCTCCTTTTCTGTCAATTTTTGTTTATTTTTTTTAAAAAAAGCAATCCAATTCGTTTTTTATACTTTCTAATTCCTCTAAAAAAAATTTTTTTAATATTTCTTCAAAATTTTCACTAGTATTCATGATCATGCTTTATTTTAATTAAAGAAATTCGTGTTTGAGATTAAGAAAATAAAACTTTTATTTAAACAAGAGCTTTCCAAATATCTTTACGAGATTGAATAAGATATTAATAGCAAAATTTATTTTATTAAAACGAAAGTATTTTAAATTATAATTTTTTGAAATATTAAGATTGTGTTTAATACTTTATATTTTAATTTAGGGGTTTATTTTGCTAAGTGGTTTGTTCTTCTCAGATGAAAATAAATTAGTATATGAGAGAATTAAATATTCTCGAGAGATATCTGCGGAAAACGTGGATAACTTGAAAATGCTAAGTTTTAAGTTTTTAGGACCTGTTTTTTTGGCCGAATCGGACATTGAATTTGGTCAATGGAAAATTGAATTGATAGAATCGAGCCTTTCTTTAGATATAAAAAATTCAACTGATATTGATGTGATTCAATCGTTTTTTGGCTTAAATTCCCACTTGGAGACTGAACAAGGCACGACAAACCTATTTACCTTTATTGGTTCTCCTTATACTGAAGATATAAGGCTAATCCATGATGAATTAAAGAAATACATTCATCCTAGCATCATCGAAGATCGTTATATTAATAAAGCTTCAAAAAGCCAAGTAAATGAAGAATTAATCATAAAAAATGAGTTAAAAAGAGGTCTTAATTTGATTAATTATTCACTAGGAGCTGCAAGAAAAATATATTGGGAAGAGCAAACAAGATATGAATGCTTAGGAGTTATCGAGAGAGAAAGTGTCGGCAAAAGTAAACAAGGAAACCTGTATACATTTGATCCTTCATTTATAAAACAGCACGGAAAGGAACTTCCTTCTTTTTATGTATTAGCTGTTTTACCAGACTATTACGAGAAGCTAATCAATGAAACCTTGAATTTATTTGAAATTAGAGGAGTGTACTCTAACATTCGACAAATTAATTTAAGCTCAAACCAAAAGAAGATTTTCTATTTAGAAGAATTCCTTATTTCAAATTCTCATAAAAAAAGTTATGGTGTAATATTGACTCCTACAAATATAAAAAAGGAAGGATTTCCAACTAATATAGCATTTTTTAGAAAAAAATTAAGAAGTGGTTTAGATTCAAAAAAAAATTTAGATGATTTAATTATTGAGATAAATTCCGAATTGAATCTAACTCCTTGGGGCCTTAATTCTGAGGAAGAATTGAATAAAATTAAGCTTCTTTTAGATAAAAGAGAATAATTCATATTAAGTGATGAGAAAATGATAAAAAGAGAGATTGAACAATTATATAAAATCGATGAAAAAAAATTAAATTTTTTTTATAAACGAGTAAAAAATCAGTTTTCTTCTCATTCCCAAGAAGAAATAACTGCTAGATTCTTATTAAATAATTCCATCGGAAATTCAATAAAATATCTAACTTTTTTCTTAAAAAAATATGAAGAAAAATTAAAAAAAGGGAAAACTTTAACACATTTGGCATTTGAATGGATTAGAGCCCAAGAAATTCGATTATCATATAAAAAATACTTAGTGAGGACAAATTACCCTGAAAATGACAATGACTTACCCGTAGATGATTGCATTTTTAAATTCTTTCTTGATTATGATGAATATCTTCGATTCAACTTATTTAATGAAAACATAAAAGAACATGATGTAAGCTTGCTTTATCACCATTTTTTTACGAATTTTATAGAATCATCAGAAGAGCTTGAAAAATTAGAATCAAAATATGTAAACTATTCTCCCACACTTTTCCTTGGAAATAAAAAAATCTCCACTAGAATTAATACATTACGCACGGGTCTATCATCTATCATAAAAGCAGATTATACTGATGTCTTAAAATCAAGGCGAGAACAAAATACAATCAAAAAGGAACTCTTTTCTAAAAAAAATAACAAGCGGCTCCTTGCTTGTGAATTCAATGGTTCTCTTCTAGAGCGGCTAATTAAATCTTATTGCATTGCTAAAACTGAAATTCTTGAGAAGGAAATAGAAAAAGCCGTGGCTCAGTTCCTCACGGGTTATTTCAAATTTGGAAGTTTTTATGAATTAAAAGAATTTGAATCTCTAATGAAAGAAAGTTTAATCAGAGACATACATTCGGGTCTAACGGAAAAGTATAAAAGAATATACCGGAAAGAAACTTTACTAGAAGATTTAGACTCTCAATTGAAGCATATTAGGGAAAAAGGAGCCATGAAAAAATTAGATGGATTGGCATGGAAAAATGATTTACAACCCGTTTTAACTGCTTGGCTCCTAAAATTTTTAAAAAAAATAATATGTAATTAATTAGAAAAAGATAATTATTATTGCTCATTAAGAATTTTATTTTTTTATCGTAATCCTTTCTTCTTTTGCCAATATAGGCTATAGAGGTAATACGTGCCGAAACCGATTATTAAAACGACCGCTATGACCAATAAAATCATGTTAAACAATGAAGCTTGATATTGAAATTGGGCGGGGTCTAAATCGGCTATATTGACAGGGGGTTGCACTCCTAATGAAGCTCCAAGATACGCGTAAAAAAAAGCACGAGGAATGGATCCTAGAAACGTGGCTAAGGTATATTTCTTTGAATCCATATCTACAAGCCCTGCGGCATAGGAAACGGGATCAAAGGGAATGAAAGGTAAAAATCGTGCGACAACGATAATCCCGGAACCGTATTTATGAATTAATTCATCGATTAAAAGTAAAGCATTAGTGCCTACAAATTTCTCTGCTAAAGGTCTTCCTCCTTTTCTACTTAAATAAAAACAGAAGACACCTGCAGCAACAGAACCAATAGTTCCCATAATTCCTCCAACAACAAATCCATAAATCATGCCCGTAGCAATTAAAACAACCTCCGATGGAATAGGAGCGATGATACCTTGGAGAGTCATAATTAGTAAGAAAAGAAAGATCCCAAAAATTCCCAGTAGATAAATTGGGTTGACAATCCATTCAACTACAATTTGATAAAGAAAAGTATCATCAACAAAAACCATATAATATAACACATAAACCGTGATACCCATTACAGCTATAAAGATTATGATATAAAATATTGTTATTTTATCAAATTGGGAAAAATCTAATAGATTTTTCATGTAATTTTTTAGCTTTTTAGAAAATGTTTTTTTATCTTCTCCATTTTTAATAGTTGATTGATTATTATTATTCTCCATTTTTTTCATTTTTGCGTGTTTATTTTAAATAATAGTAGTAATTTAAAATTCTTAATAAACTATCTTTTTTGACGATAATTAACCCTCGAATTCTGTGAATTCAAATGGAAGAACATTACATTTTTGGTCATCGAGGTGCCATGGGATATTGTATTGAAAATACCATCCCATGTTTTAGAAAAGCAGTACAAATGGGTGCCGGAATCGAAACCGATTTAAGAATGACAAGAGATAAAAAAATCATATGTTTTCATGATCCTCATGTTAAAATAAATACCTCTAACCTTAATATCTCAAAATTAACATTACAAGAAATTAAAAATCTCCCATTTAAAGATGACAGAATCATACCTACTTTAGAGGAAGTTTTTGAAGAATTTCGCATTTTTAATAATAATTTATATTTTAGTTTTGATATATCGGATAGACACGTGGGGAAAAAAGCAATTGAATTGGCTAAAAAATTTTCCCTTATTGAAAATATCTTGATTACAGACCAAAGATTAAGCGTACTCGCGTGGTTGAGAAAAATTTTTCCCGATATTTCCTTAGTTCACACGCTCCCTTTTTTCATTAAAAAAATAAATTTAAATAATGTCAACATAAAAAAACTCAAGAAAATTAATGTTTTGGCCGTAAACATTAAAAATAACATCTACGTGAGAGAAAATTTTAAAATCCTTACTAAACATCATTTTAATGTTTTTGTATGGGATGTTAATTTAAAAACGAGGATGAAACCCTTACTCGAATTAGAATATAACGGAAAGAAAGTTAAAGCGCTTTATACCGATTATCCGGATATTTTGAATGAATACAAGAATAAATTAAATTACAAAAGGTAAAAGCTTATATTTTCGCTAATGATAATAAAATTAGTAAACATATTATTAGAAAATTAATCATTTGAACTACAATTAAAAGAAGAACATATCATGAATAATTTCTCTAAATTAATGTTGTCTTTCATTTTAATTAGTTGGGGTGTACTTTCAATTATCTTCGGAATATATGATTTAGAAATTTCCATCGCAATCGTGAACGAAAATTCTGTTTGGGGGCAATTTGGAAGAGATTTTGGAGAATCTCCAGGATGGGGACTCATATTTACGGCACTCGCCATTACTATTGGAAGTATAACTACCGATATTAAAAAACAAAAAATTGGAGGCGTTATAATGCTCGTCATCGCATTTATCATGTTAATACCCGCCGTCATGGATGCTGATTTTAAAGAAATATTAGACACTTCGGCTGAAATTATTTCAGTTTCCGCCTTTACTTTATTAACCTTTAATAAAGATTGGCGACAATATCGAAAATTTGCTGGCGTGGTAGTCTTATTAGCTTTAATAAACGTTCTGCTATTTGTTCAATCCATTAAAATTTTATGGGGTAGAGTTCGATTTCGTGATTTAAATCCCGATTTTTCGAACTACACTCCATGGTACGTGCCTAATGGTATTACCGGAAATCGATCTTTTCCTTCCGGGCATGCTAGCATGGGATTCATGTTTTTACCATTTTTAATCTTATTGCGTAATAAATCTTGGAAAGATCCTTGGAAAATAATAGGAATCGTGGTAATTATTGGTTGGGGCGTATTTGTAGCTGCGTCGAGGGTAGTTCTCGGTGCTCATTATTGTTCTGATGTGCTATTTAGCAGTGAAATGGCCGCATTAATTACATTATTGCTATATAATAAATTCTATTCGAATAAAGTAAAAAGAGATTAGGAAATCAAAATTTTTAAGATCCGCATGGAATTTCGACGATTAAATTATTTTATGGAAAAAATTAATTCCAAATTCTATTTTTTTCATTTAATAAACAAGAAACGAATTGAATCTCTTTTTATTTAAAATATTATTAATAACCTTATATTTTTCCGTTTCTTAATGCTTTAACAAAAAAGGGCATGTTAATTTGAATATCTCGTTCTTAATAAGAAAATTTAATCTTATAAATAACAAATTTTTTAATTTACTTAGAGAATTACTATTTACAATTGATTTTATCTAACTAAAAAAATGATAATCAAAATTTAAAAAGGTAAATATTATATTTATTGGTTAAGTGTCCATGAAAGAAATTGTAAAAAATGTATATGATTTGGGAAATTCTGGATGCGAAGTTTATTTAATTGATAGTAGAAGTCCAGATGGCTTAATATTAATTGATTGTGGCATGGATATTAATTTAATAAAGGGAATTCAAAAACAAGGATTTAATCCCATCGATATTAAACATTGCATTATCACGCATTTTCATATCGATCACATCGGTGCTTGCCACGATTTGAAATTAATTAACCCAAATGTTAAGTTTTATGCCCATGAATTGGATTCCAAGCCCATTGAAGAAAAAGGCCATGATTCACAAACGGCTGCTTCGTGGTATGGTGTAATATATGAACCAATTAAATTATATAAAAAATTTAGCAATCCCATAGAAATTTTAAAATTTGGAAATTTAGAATTTCAATGCATTCACACACCAGGACACACCCCGGGTTCAATTTCGGTATTATTAGATATAGAAGGAAAGAAAATTCTTTTTGGACAAGACATTCACGGGCCGTTTATGAAAAGTTTTGGTTCCAATTTAAAGGATTACCAAGAATCCATGCAAAAATTATTAGATTTAGGAGCAGATATTCTCTGTGAAGGTCATTTTGGCATCATTCAACCCGCCAACCAAGTAAAAAAATATATTTTGAATTACATGCATCAAAATAAACCATGATCTTTATCATCAAATAATAAAAGGTGGAAATAAAGTTCATATTATCATAATGAATCCTTTTTTATTGATAATTAATTATTCTCTTTTTACTTTAGTATTTAAAAACTAAATTTTTAAAAATATTTGCCTAACATAAGTAATTAGAAAGCATGGGAAATCCTCATGCATGGAAAGATGATTTTTTTTTTATGAAACTTAGAATGCCTAAATACTTAATTATAAATGTCTCTTTTTTGTCATGATTTACGGATCTAATTAATGCATGAGAGACTGAAAAGGTTAAAGTATTTATATTAATCTAAGATTCATGAAATTAATCCCTTCCATTTAGAAAAAACCAAAAAAAGTCATGAAACATTTCAGGGGATTACTATTCAAATTAAGGAAAGATTAAACAAGAATCTTAATTTTCCCGAATTTTGGGATTATTTTATTAAGATATCCACAATCCCTCGATGTTCTTCAAGGGAAGAGAAGATTAGAGATTATATCATAACTGAAGCAAATAATTTAGGATTTTCTTCCACAATAGATAATTTTGGAAATTTGGTTATTAAAATTATAGGAACTGGAAACGAGGAAAATAATTTGGGTTTAGCATGCCAGAGTCACCTGGATATGGTTTGTGAAAAGGAAGAATCGAAAAAATTCAACTTTTCAAAAGATCCAATACCTTTAAAAATCATTAAAGTTGACGGAGTTGAATGGTTATCAGCAGATGGTACCACTTTAGGCGCCGATAATGGCGTTGGAATCTGCTATCTCCTAACGTTAATGAAAAAAATCCATTCAAAAGAGGTATCATTTCCTAAGAAAAATTTATATTTAATTTTTACGGTACAAGAAGAAATAGGATTGATTGGAGCAGTTAATTTTGATAAATCATTGATTAAAGGGAAGTATTTCATTAATTTAGATGGAGACTCTGAAAAATTCATTATTGGTTGTGCAGGAGGTATAACTACAAAAGGGCATGCAATATATTCACCAGTTCCAGTGGAAACTCAGTTAAACAATCCAAAAGCACTTGAAATCGGCATTCAAGGCTTGAAAGGAGGGCATTCGGGAGTTGATATAGATAAAAACAGGGCCAATGCAATAAAAATACTTAGTAAAATTTTATGGGAGTTAAATAACAATTATTTTTTTTGTATTTCCTTAATACAAGGAGGAAAACTAGGGAATGCTATCCCTCGAGAAGCGCGAGCCCTTTTATACTTTGAAGAAAAAAATATAAAAGAAGTGTTAAAATTTATCAAATCTATTATTCAAGAATTAGAATCAGAAATCAAAAATTTAGAACCTGAGATTCGGTTTATAATTGAAGAAATTCATGATCCTCAAGATAGGGTCGGGTTATCAGGTATAATTAAGGAAAAACTCATTCACATGCTTTATATTTTCCCTCATGGAATTATTTCCATGCATCCGAAAATACAAAATTTAGTTCATACCTCTACTAATTTAGCCTCAATCGAGTGTAAAGACGGAAAAATCTCAATATTAACGACTCAGAGAAGTTTTAATGAAAAATCTAAAAAACAGATTTATCAAGAAATAGAAGCCTTGCTAAAATTGGCAGACATGAATTTTGAAATTTCTCATGAAGGAGAATACCCCGGTTGGGAGCCTTCATTCGAATCAAAATTGCTCAAAATTGCAATTCAAACTCACGAACAATTATATAAGGAAAAACCTCAAATTCAAGCCATTCATGCGGGTTTAGAATGCGGAATTTTTAAAAAACATTTTCCCGATATGGAATTAATTTCAATCGGTGCAGATATAAAAGAGCTACATTCGCCGGGTGAAAGGCTAAATATTCAAAGTGTTAAAAGAACATGGGATTTTTTTATTCAATTATTAAAAAATTTAGAATGAAACAATATGAAAGAGTTTAAAATTGAATCGTTAGGACAACCTCAAGATTTTTGGTATTACTTTCAAGAAATATCAAAAATTCCACGATGCTCTGGTCATGAAGAGAAGATTAGAGCCTACATTCAAAAAGAAGCAGATAAATTCGGATATGCAAGTAAGGTAGATAAAATTGGAAACTTATTAGTTAGAATTAAAGGGCATTCTATGAAAAAACCAATTATACTCCAATCACACTTAGATATGGTTTGTGAGAAGATTAAGGGGAGTACTCATGATTTCTCAAAAGATCCTTTAAAATTGAAAATAGTGAAAATTGATGGAAGAGAATGGGTAAAAGCTGAAAATACAACGCTTGGTGCTGATAATGGCGTAGGAGTTGCATTTCAATTAGCATTAATGAAATTAGTGAAAGAAGGTAAACTCGAATTTAATAATTGCCCAATTGATTTATTATTCACCGTAGATGAAGAAAATAGCATGTTTGGAGCATTTCAATTAGAAAAATCCATGATCGAAGGAGATTATTTAATTAATTTAGATGGATTCGAGGATTATACTATAATTGTTGGAAATGCGGGAGGGTCTCCTACACAAGTTGAGATTAAGATTAATTTTGATGAGCTAAATGATGAGATAGAACATTATACTTCTCTAAAACTTCATATTTCTGGACTCATAGGAGGACATAGTGCTTTAGATATAGATAAGGGACGATTAAATGCAATAATTCTAATGGGAAAACTATTAAAAATGTTAAATACTCATTTCCACTATCATTTAGAATTAATTAAGGGCGGAGATAAAATGAATTCCATCCCGCGTGAATGCACGTGTATCATTCATGTTATAAAAAAGGAAGTTAAAGATTTACATAAAAAAATAAATGATTTTTATCAATCAATAAAAAAAGAAAATCCTAAAATTGAGAGAAATATTAAGATCCATGTAGAAGAATTAAATCTTGAAACTTCATTGAAAGCTATATTTGAGGAAGAAAAAGAAAAACTTATCCAGTTTCTTAATACAGTAATTAATGGGCCCGTGAAGTATCATCCCGTCGTAAAAAATTTAATTCATACGTCTACTAATCTTTCTTCCATTATTACGAAAAATCGTTCCATTAAAATAATGTTCATGCAACGAAGTTTTAATTTGAAAGAAAATGAAAAAATTGCTTTACAAATTAAAGAACTACTGGAGCGCCTCAACTGTAAATTTAAACTAAATTTTTACGAAGGATATGGTGCGTGGGCTCCAGAATTTAATTCGCACATCGTGAACGTAGCAAAAAAGACCTATAAACACCTATTTCAAGAAGAACTTAATGTCACGGCTTTACACGCAACCTTAGAAAATGGAATATTTAAACAGCATTATCCTCAACTTCAAATGATTACTTATGGGCCTACGGGCTTAAATGCGCACTCTCCAGAAGAGCGATTGGAAATTAGAAGCGTGGAAAAATCATGGAAATTTCTCATTGGATTAATTACAAATTTATCTTTAGAATAAGTTCTTGACAGGAGAAATCAAGGAGGGGAAAAAAATCTTAGATAAAAGGATCAGGATGGATTTTTAAATAATCATCAAGAAGCGGGGCATTTTTATCTCGATTTGAAATTAATGGGGTCTTTACTTTCCAGTCAATGTTTAAAGTAGGATCGTTCCAATAAATTTCTTTTTCTAATTGGGGATCATAATATTCTGACACTTTATATTGGACCTCAGCAGTTTCTGAGAGAACCGCATATCCATGAGCATAACCTACGGGAATTAATACTTGCAAAAAATTGTCGCTGGTTAATTCAACACCTTGCCATTTTTTAAAATTAGGGGACGTGGGCCGTATATCTATAAATACATCCCAAATTCTTCCTTGCGTGCATCTTATCAACTTAACTTGTCCAGGGTAGAGTGAAAAATGAAGTCCTCGGATAGTATTAATTTTAGATTTAGCATGATTATCTTGAACAAATATATAATCGATTCCTAACGCTTTATACTTTTTATACGAATAAGATTCTAAAAAAAAACCTCTCTCGTCTTTAAATACATCTGGTTCTATAATGAAGACATCGGGAAAAATAGTTGGAAGTTTTTTCATCTTGTTTTCCGTGATTTAACTATTGAATATTTCTTATAATTCATATTATAATTTAAGAATTTTTTCCATGAGAATTTTTAAGGATCATGTTATCATTAGAAATGAAGAGTGATTTAAAAGAACTAAGGGGCGCTATTTATCATTATGATTTATAAAAACAAAAAATAAATTCTGATTTTCATTTAGATGAATTAATGCCAGTCTATGATCCCGTTGAATATTGGTTATACATCCCTAAATTTATCGAAATTTTTTGCTTTTTCATCACGGGGATAATAATTTATAAAAAAAGAGCCTATATCGTTAATAAATTATTTGGAAGTGCAATGTGGTCTTGGAATATTTATACAATTTCTGATTTAATCATCTGGACGCATGGTGCAGATAGCGTTTTAATGTTACAAGTCGTAAATGTTGTACGAGATATTCAAATTTTTGCAGCTATTACATTCGCTTATTTAATTTACATTGCCACCCAAATAATAGAACATTCAGTAAAAGCGATTAATAGAAAGAAAATTATAATAGTTGGGACTATATTCTACGTGCTTGGAATCCTAATGATCACGAACGAATCCATCTACGTTCGAAATGTGGAAGGAAACGTGCTCCCGCCTTCAGAGTGGGAATCTGCTTCCATGGTCATTGTAGCAACGAATATAAATCTTTTCTTTGGTGCTCTCATGTTATTTCCAACCATCCTTTACATTCTTTCGATCATGTCATTAAATCGAGTTAAAAAAGGAACGGATAATCAAGCATTAAAAGTCCGCATGAATAGACTTATAATTGGAATTTCCTTACTTCCCATTGGAATTATTTATTTTGCGACCATTTTAGGATTGGGAATCGTGACAAATACGATAATTTGGTTTACTTTAGGAAGACTTATTTGGATTATGGGATCAATCTTTATTCTTTCCAGCCAATTAAAAATGTAATGGTGAAACATTCGAAGGACACGGTCCAACCCAAAAAAAATTTTCAAATTTATGGAGAGATTTGAAAATGAAATAAAAAGAGATATAGCCTTTTTTTTTGGGATATTAAAAATAATTTAAACATGTTCACTTTTTTTTTGCTTATTTTCTCCTTTTTCAACTCCTTCTTACCAATTCTTTATTTTTACCAAATCGTTTTTTTATTTTTTTTGTCTCCTGAGCATTATTAGAACCATTATGAGAGATTTAAGGGGCTTTCAATCATTCCTAACATGAAATACTTCATTAAAAATAATATTTTTCTTAAAAAAAGAGAAAGAAAAGTTATACTCCTTGAAATTTTATTAAATCATGATTTTAAGTCCATTGCTTCTTTTTAAAAGCTCGCTTTTTTTCTTGATTGGATTATGTCGTAAATTCAGAATTTTTAAATTATTTAAATCAAGAATAAATTTTGGAACGGTTTTAATTTGATTATTCTGTAATTCTAATTTTTCAAGCGAGTGAAAATTGGAAAAATCTTCAGGGATGCCTGCAATTAAATTATGATTTAGGATTAATACTTTTAAATTTTGCAAGGTTTTCGAAATTAAGGGAATTTCGGAAATTTTATTATTACTGAGATCAAGATATTCTAATTTAGTTGAATTCGATCTTGGAACGTGGAAAGTGTTAATTTTATTATTTCGAAGTAAAAGCGATTTTAAATTTTTTACATTAACTAACCATTCTGGAATTTCTTTAATGTTATTATGATTCATTTCTAGCACTAAATTTTCGTTTACACGTGAATCTTTAAGTACCATAGGCACGTGATCAAATTTATTCCAATTCAATCCTAAAAATTGCAGCCGCCTTAGAGAGGTCAATTCTTTAGGTAAATCTGTCAAATAATTACAACTTAAATCCAGATGCTCAAGATACGGTAAATTTTTTATAGTTTTTGGAATTTGATTAAAAAATGATATAGTTAAAACTTTAACATGGTTGTTTTCAACTCCAAATGCGATGTTTTTTTGGAGATAAAATTCCATGTAGGAATCCGTGAGATAATTTTTATTTAAATTGAAATTGATGCCTAAATCGTGGAAAAATTTTATTTCTTCTGGGGAAATACGAAAGAGAGCAGCAATTTTTTTATATCTCTCATGGATAAGAGATCTTAATTTGTTAGCTTTATCCCCTAAGAACCTATTTAATAATTTCTCATGTAAACATAGAATTGAAGGGGAATCATCATTTTGGATTGACCACTCTAAAGGATCTATTTTAATATCGACAAATTTTTCATAAAAAAATTCCAAGGCTTTTCCCCGGATCAATTCACTTTCTTCAGAGATGATTAAATCCTCTAAAATTTTCATGAGTTTTTCGGATTCAATATTAAAGTTAATTAGTTTAACAAGACATTTCAATCTTGTAGCTTCATCATTACTTTCTTCCAATATAGTGGAAAAGTGAATAAAATCCTCTAAGTTTTTTTTGTTTTCATTCATGTGCTTAAGCTAAAATCATTTAAAAGTCTAATTTCCACATTTATTCATGAACGTGTTTAACTTGTAAAAAATTTTTTAATTTCTTTTTTCATTTGTTCTAATTCTTCATCATTTAGACACTCATGATCCATATTTGGAATGGTAATTAATTTAAATTTTTGATTGATTTCGTGAAAAACTGCATTTACTTCTGAAAGCGGAGTAATCTTGTCATTATCTCCAAGAATTATTAAAAATTCATTTACTCGCAACGTGTCAAATTTAAATTGCAGATCAGAAAGTTCTTCTTTCGTCATTTTAACGAAATATTCAACATCCTCTATCCCTCTTACATGTCCTGGTAAAAAATGATTAATGTATTTCAAGGAATCTTTAAATCTTTCATCATGTACGTGTCGACTTAAATTTAAAATTGGATTTAACAATAACAATTTATTTATAGGACGCTCCTTACAACAGATGCAAGCTATAAAACCTCCTAAATCATGGGCAATAATATTTATGTTTTCTTTTTGAATTAAAGATTCCTCTGCCAATTTGTTGGTGAAAATTAAAACATGAAAAGCATCTTGCAGCTGGGATTTAAGGGAAACTTTTCCATCACTAATTTGGTAGCCTCTAAAATTAAAAATTAAAAGTACATATCCCATATTAAGGAGAAAACTATATTCTTTAGCAATATCTTGAAAAGGTGTTAATTGAGGAAAACCATGAAAATAAATGATGATAGGATGAGGTTTTTCATAAGGTGAGGGAGGCAAGTATAAGACTCCTCGAAGCATTTCTCCTTCAATATTTATTTCAATCCCAATGACCTCATAAGGTCCATCAAATTGCTTTTCACTAAATTCCATTTAAATTCCCCTATTTTTCAATACTGATCATAAACTTTTTTGCTTTCTATTAATGGTATGCATTAACTGATAGTCATTAAAAGCATTTTTTCTTAACTTTTTTATAATAAATACACGGGTTTTAAAAATCTTGATTGAAGATTGGCACACTCATAATTATTTATGCCGACATGCGGTAGGTCCTTTAAGAAAATACGTAAAAGCTGCTGTTTCTAAAAAGATTGACACCATTGGGTTTAGTGACCACTTTCCTTATGAAATTTATCAGTTAAAAGATATTCCTTACAAAGAATATAGTATGACATTGGAAGAAATTTCAGATTACATTTCAGATGCTAAAAAGTTAAAACAAGAATTTCACGAGGAAATTCAAATTAGAATCGGGTTTGAAATTGATTATTTTGAGGGGCAAGAATCTTTATTGAATCGTTATCTTTCAAAATGGAAAAAAGAACTAGATTATATCTTAGGCTCCATCCATTTTTTAGAACCAAAAGAAGGAATCTGGTGTTTAGATGATACCAGATACATGCATAAATATGAATTTTATGGGAATGATACCGTTTACATGGAATATTTCAACAAAATGAAAAAAATGCTCCTCTCAAAAAACTTTGATTTTGATATTATTGCCCATTTTGATTTACCTAAAAAGTTTAATAAACACCCTTACGACAAGGAAAAAATAAAAGAAAAAGCAATAGAACTTTTAGAGATAATTAAGAAAAAGGATAAAGTCATAGAAATAAATTCAGGAGGATTTAGAAAAGAGGTAAAAGAGCCGTATCCCTCTCGAGAATATATTGAAATCATGCATGAGCTTGACATTCCCATAATATTTGGCTCGGATTCTCACGATCCTGCAGAGGTCGGTTATAGATTTAATGAGTTAAGAAAAATCGTTATGGAGATAGGATATACACAATTAGCTCATTTTCACGAAAGGAAGAGGACATTTATTGAATTATAATAATTGGACACTTAATCTTTTAAAATATAGGAATTATATGGTTTTTCTTTTTTTGCTTCTTATAATTGCAAAGATTAATAAATAACAAGCCATCGAGGGAATTGAAAGATTTCCCTCCAATAAGAAGCTAAAATACAATTTTTTTACTGCGTACCCAGCTATCAATAGCAAGGGAATTAAGGGTTTTCACGTGTTTTGGATCTAACGTGTGAAAAATGAGAATATTAGAATTATTTTCTCCGATTATACCCAAGAGTAATTCTTCTCCGTCTTTTAACATCATGTAGCGATCTTTTTCTTCGAAATGTCTGATATTGATATTATCGAAGTGTTCAAATTCTTCTAAAAGTTCCATATCGTCGGGATTACTTTGATCAATGAAACAAGAAATGCTCATGCTAACTGAAGATTTAATCTCATATAAATAGAGTTCTTGTAGATCAGTTATGGTTGGAGTCGTGATGATTACCTTATGAAGTGCTTGATCTAAAATCTTTTTCATGTAAGAAAGAATATCATCGCGGGACAACTCATAATGAGTATAATTAATGATTTGAGAAGTTGATGAAGCGCTCTCCTTTTTGTTTTCTTTTAACAGTTGATTTGCTAGTTTCAACTTTTCTATTTCTTCATCAGATTTTTCTAATTCTTGATTTAAGATTTCAATTTTATTATTTAACTCTTCTATTAATTCATCTTTTTCATTAAGTACAGCATCGTCAATAATAGTAGCAGAACTTAGCTTTTTTAATTCTTCTTTTTTTATTTCTAACGTTTCTTCTAAAGCTTTTATTTTTTCATCTTTTTTTTCCAAGGAGGCTTGCAACGATTCCAATTGTTTATCTTTTAACGATAAGGAATCCATTAACGTTGCAATTTGATCTTCTTTTAATTTAATGGAGTCTTGAAGTGTTTTAATCATTTTATCCTTGAGTTCAATTTGAATTTTTAAATCTTCCATTATTTCTCTAGATCTTTCACTTTTTTTAAATTTTTTATAATAAATTTGATGATAATTTGAAAAAAATCTTATAATGATTATATCGCTCATGATTAAAAAATATAGACTAGATTAAAACCTTTTGATTAACATTTAATATTTTCATAAATCCTTGCTTTTTAAATTTCCCTCTTCATCCATGTATAAAAACTTGTTATTCACGTGTAGATTAGGAGGAATCTTTATTTTCTCATCTATTATGCAACCATTTATCTCACATGATGGATTTATCTTGCTCCTTTCATATAAAATAGAATTAGAAATCTTACAATTATTTTGTATTACCGCTCCTTTTTTTACAATGACATTTGGGCCTAAAGATACATTTTCCCCGATTTTTACTTTTTCTTCGATTAATGCGGGTTTCTGAATCTTAGGTAAATTTTTCCTTTTAGTTTTAACAAAAATATTTGAAAGGAATTGAAAATTCATTTGTTGGATATCTCGCAAGTAGGTGAGATGATATTTTCCAATATTCTCTGGCGTGATGAGTTCTTCTATTATTTTTAAACCAAAAATTCTTGCATTATCTCTAATCATTAGTTTAATGGCGTCTTGGAGCTCTTTTTCCCCTCGAAGCGAAGGTTTTACTTTTTTTAATGGTTCATAAATACCGGGTGTAAATATATAAAGAGGTAAAGAGTACAGATCACTTAAAATTTGGTGAGGTTCAGGTTTTTCTATAATATCTGCTACATTCCATAGAATTTGGGAATAATTTCCGATTTTAATAACATTTATACCTGATAATTTAACATTTCCATGAGATCGTGCTATGAATTCATTTTTTGATTCCATCAGTGTAAGGATTCCATCAGAATTCGTCGAAACATGGCATTCTTGCATCAATTGGATAACGTTTGGAGAAAATAGAATATCCGAAGCTGTAAGAAAAAAATCTGAAAGATAGCCATTTTTTTCCTTTAAATACTCAAGACATAATAATAAAGCATCCGCCATTCCTGCTTGTTTTTCTTGATTCGCGTAAAAAGTATTAATTCCTTTAATTTTCTTTATTTCATTTTTTATTAAATTAGCTTTATAACCCGTTAAAATTAAAAAATCCTTCAAACCGGCATTTTTAAACGCATGAATAATTCGAGTTATGAGAGGTTTTCCGGAAATATCAATTAAAGGTTTTGGTATTCGATTCGAAAGTGGACGGAGTCTTGTAGCTAATCCTGCTGCTAAAACAATTACCATCATTTTAGTTCGAAAAGAAAAGGAAATTAAAATAAATTTTATAAGTATTTTTAACTCATGATTCAATAGAATTTTTTTGGATTTGAATATATATAAATATCCGAATTTATTTTTTTCTTTATATGGAGATTGATAAGGAAAATTTTGAACAGATTAATCTAGAGATTGAAAATTTAATTAAAAAAGAATTATCTGAAAACTCTGCTTTATTAGGTATTAACATCGGCACGCAAGGTGGTTCTCCAATTGCGAGTCATTTTAAAGAACAATATTCCCCGAAATTAAGAGAAGATGAAATTTCAGCCGCAACAAGCAGTTTGCTTTTTCTCTCTTCGAAATTAATCAGAGATTCCTTAAATCAAAAAATTTCTCATGATATCATTACCGGAAAAGAACGCATAATTCTCAGCTATTTAACGGAAAATATCACCCTTGTTGCGTATTTGAATCGTGAATTGGCTGAGTTAGAAGGGCTTGATCTGTACGTGAAGCGTTTAGAAAATTTTGCTTTACAGATTTCTGCTTATATCGAAACCTCCGAATTAATTAAAGAAGAAATTTTTAAAGCTTTAAAGCGAGCCATCCCTGATCTTAGTTTTATTGCTATCATGACTCGAGATGGACTTCCCATAAGAATTCAGAGTGCCATGCCAGAACCGATGATTTCGGCGATGGTTTCAGCCCTTTTTAATTTGTCTGACATTTTATTACAAACTAAAGATCTGGAATATTCAATTATTTCCGGAGAACAAGGGTCAATTATCATCCATAGTATTGACGAGAGAAGGCTTTTATGTATTGCTGTTCCTGCAAAAGAAAAATTAGGAAGTTACATTGTTCGAATCAAAAATATAATTAAGGCCTAATTTCTTTTCCTAAATTTAATGATTTCTCTTGTTAAAGTTTCAAAAAATAAATTAAAAGAATAAAATTCAATATTGTTTATTTGATAACCGTACGAGTTTTTTAAGGCGATATCTTTAGTTTTTTAAGGAGGGCCTATTTTCAAGGATCTCATAGATCTTATCAACAATTTTTAAAGCTCCAAAAAATGAAGAATTAAATGAATTATTTACATGAAGAATCGTGCATAAAGGCTCTCCTTTATTTGCACGTTTTTCCGGAATGGTCTTATCATGTAGGTGTTTTAAGCAATTAATTTGTTCTATTTTCTGTTCGGATATTGCATGAGGGGAAAAGAAAATTAATTTAGTTGCAAATTGCTTGGGTTGGACTTTATCAAAAATTTCACTTATTTCTTCCCATTTATTGTCATCAAACGATTTAAGATGCAGATCTAATAAATTTAAATTTAAAGCCGCTTCGGAAGCGTTGATTGAACCGGGAATTCTTGGATTTATCTCCATGAAATATGGTTGATGATTTTTTAAAACAAAATCAAATCCATTAATCCCCTTTAAACCAAGATGTTTTGATAAAAAGAGCGATATTTTAGCAATTTTTTCATCATCACTCTTTAATAAGTTCGCCGGCACGATATTCCCACAATACATGAACTCACTAGGTGGATTTAAATAATTTAACCCAATTATTTGGCGGTTAATTGACACTACTTTACTCTCTTTTCCATTTGAGATTATTGTACAGCTCACGGGGATTCCTTTTAAATATTCTTGAACAAACCATTCTTCCGGCTTAAAATCATTGGAAATTGAAAATCTTTTAATTAAGAAGTTTAATTCACGTTCATTTTCAAATTTATATACATTCACGCCCCCACTACCCGTTTTTTTCTTCAATACCAGCGGATACTCTAATGAGGTTTGATTTTTTTTATATGCAATAAAGGAAACTGTTTTGGGAACATGAAATCCATTTTTTTTTAATATTTCATGGAGTTTGATAATATTTCTGGTATTTTTAACCACGCGGGTATCATTATTAATATACGTGATAGTTAATTCGTTTTCTTTTATCGCATTGAGAATTAAATCTCTTTCCTCAAAACCATCATCTAACCCACTTCCTATGATTAAATAATCAATAAACCGATATTTTAGCATCATTTCAATAGTATAAGAAGTTAAGAATTTACCGTAGTCTTTTCTCAAAAGTGAATAGTTTTTACCTAATTCTTTTGTTAAAATGATACTATCTTTTACGAGCGGATAAAGATCTAAGTCTCCAAAAAAATCTACGACATATATTTCATATCCTGCTTGTTTTAAAGAAGAAACTAAAGGACGGGAATTAAATCCTACTACTAATACGGATTTTTTTTTTACTTGCTTCATGAGATAGAACTACGAAATACCATTCGTGGAAAAATGAGTGTTTTATAATAAAAAAATATCCCTCATAAGATTTTCTTAAGTTCCAAAATAAGCGAAGAGGGATTATATCTGTCAAATTGATAGATATCGGCTCCGTGTTTTTTAAAATTCTTTTTTATCATTTCTGCAGAGTAAGGATGAACTCCAAGAGCTCTCGTGGCTTGGGATTTTTTTGGTTCCAATACAATTAAATGAATGCGGTGTTTTGCGATTTTTTTTGCGATGTCATTTAATTCTTCCACGATTAAAGTGTAATCAGATTCTACCTGGGCTACGAGATCCGGATATTTAACGGAGATGTTAGCTCCACAATCAGAACAAATAAAAATTACCGGAATGATGTTTCGGTTCTTCAATTTCTCAATTTTAATGAGCTTGAGGCATTCATTTAAACCTGCAGCCATTGGCGTGTAGGATTTTCCTTTAATGTTTTTTAATTTGCGCAGCGCATTTTGAAACGAGACGGTGGGTTTTTGTAAAACTATTGCATCTTTACCTCGAAATATGATTAATGCGATTTTATCACGCTTTCTGTACCCTTCTTTTTGGAGGGAGAGAATGACATCCGTCATCTGTTTGATGACATAATACATGGAGGCAGAACTATCTAATACAAAAAATAGAGCTAAGGGTGCTCGATATTCAAAGATTTTATCTCTCAAGTCGTTTTCTTCGAATTTAATGGGAAAATCGATTTTCGTATGATTATAGACTTGATTTTTAAAGAATGTTCGAATGGTTGCGTCCAAGGCTAACGATTTCGGTTGATGATTAATTGGAATTCTATAAGAAACGTATCTGCCTTTCCGGGAAGAGACCATCTTTATTCTCCTACCTATGCCCCTACCTCCATAATTAGAAATCTTCCTGTCTTTCCTTAAATTATTTAATATAGAGGTCATGCGTTTTTCCATATTATAAATTAAAGGAAGTGCGTCCATCTTATTTTCGAAAAAATTTAGATCCTCCTTGTACTTCGGAATATTCTTAACTTTCCATCCCCCTGCTGGTTTAGCTTCTCTTTCTTTTTTATCGGGATACTTTGGAGGAGGTAATTTTTGTTCTCTCGTTTCAGGTATGTCAACTTTATCCGGATCGATGGGTTGTCTCTGAAATTCTTTTTGCGGTTCGTCTGTATGCTTTAAAGGGCCTTCTGTTTCCTTATTTGGTTGGTAAACGTTTAAATCTTCTATGGCTTCTCTTATTTTGCCATATACCTCGGTGATTTTTGCTTCAATCTCTTGAGGGGTCATTTCATAATGAAGGGATTTAATTCGGTGTTCAAAAACTAAATCCATGGCAACGTTAATATCCTCTTGATTAATTTTTTTTCTTCCATTGAATGCTGCATGAGCTCGCGCACACCGAATGAAAGTGATATCCGCACGTTGCGAATAAATCTCTAATTCATCTACAATTTTCGAAACTAATTCGTAGACAGCAGTTGGAATTTCAACCTCCTTGATTATTTTACGAGCCCGGATTATTCTCTCTTTTAAATCTTTTTGTTCTTTTTCGAATTGCTTGATAAATTCTTTTGGATTGTCATTAAATTCAATGACCCTCTTTGTAATTTCTGCTCTAATTTTCGGATTTCGAGGAGAAACGATTTTTACTTCTAATCCCAAGCGATCTGCTATTTGCGGACGTAATTCACCTTCCTCAGGGTTCATACTTCCAACCAAAACGAATCGGGCAGGATGAATAACCGAAATTCCTTCTCGTTCAATAATATTTACCCCCGAAGCAGCGGAATCTAAAAGTGTATCCACTATGTGATCTTGAAGCAAATTGATCTCATCTATATAAAGGATTCCTCGATTTGCTTTTGCCAATAATCCCGGATGAAGCTCCGAAACCCCTTTCGTGAGCACCTTGTCAATTGAGAGAGAGCCGCAAACCATATCTTCAGTACATCCTAAAGGAAGATTCACTAATTCCATTTCTCTCCATTCGGTTTCCAAGATTCCCTTTTCCTTTTTCTCTCTACACTCATCACAGAGCTCATCTAAATTCGAATTAGGATCACAAGAAAAGGGACAATCTTTCACCACTTCTATTTTTGGCATTATATCCACTAAAGATCGGACAGCAGTAGATTTTCCAGTTCCTTGATGCCCCGTAAGAAGAACACCTCCAATTAACGGATCCAGCACGTTCAAAATTAAAGCTATCTTCATTTTATCTTGTCCAATTATCGCTGTAAACGGAAAATTTATCCTCTTCATCTTAATGCTATATTGAGTTATTGCTTATCTTCTTTAATCCAATTTTTTGAAAATTAATTTATGTTAAACCTTTTTCCCATAAAAACTTAGAAAGCAAAAAAAGATTTTGTATGATTCAATACTATTAAAATTAGGGAAAGGTAAACTTTTTCCTTGAAAATCCGCTTAATCACTTGCGAAAACATGCATTACACTGAAAAAATTTAAATTTAAACACGGATCCCATGTTTTTCTTAAAAAAAATTTTTAAATCCGGGAAAGCTCCGCTAATTTTTCATCCAAGCCGCCAATGGTTTCATCCCAAAGGTGCAAAATATCTTCAATCGCCGGAATTACCCTCGTCCTCTCTTTATATTCGAGATAGTTCATGAAACTCTTAATTTTTTCAATCTGAAGAAACGTTTCTGCCACGTATTTTTGAATGTCCTTCTTTTGCTGCTCCAATACCTCAGAAACGCGATGTCCCTCCCCCTTACGAAGTAATGTCCTCAAATATTCCTCCGTGCCCAATAATTGAGAATTTAATTTACTGATCCGTCCATTAATGTAATTACTATAAAACTCCACGAGATTATCCGGGGGAAAAAAGTTAGTGATATCTATAATGAGCTTCTGAGCCTCCAAGACCATTTGTTCCGGACTTTCAAACCCTTCTATTCGATACTTCACTTCAATAGTATTGCTCTTCTCATTATTAGGATCCTCTAACCTAAAAATCTTGAAGCCAGGATCATTTTTTAATTGCTTCACCGGATCCCCTTGCCTACCGGGAAGCTCTATTTGACGAAGCAACCGCTCATGATTGAATACCAAGGCAATGGCTAAAGGATTCAAGCTCTGATAGGAGAGCGTGGTTTTTCTATCCCCAAAACCCGATAACATTACCTTGAAACCCGGATGCGAATGCCACCATCCTACCACGAATTCATTTCGCGCAAAAGCCTCATCTTCAATCATCGTCGTAGAGATATAATCCTCATCGGACCATACATATCGATCGACCACTGCGTTTGGATCATACGTTTCATGCATGATAGGATAAGCCGCCGTAATTACCACATCTTGGTCTTTCTTTTTCCCCACGTTTTTTCCGATGAAAATTCCACACTCCTCTAACCACCGCTCTCTCGGAATCTTCTTATTGGCAAATCGAACACACGCGGCAACAATCGTAAAATATACTTCCTTAGGAATAATAACGGTCATGTTGTTTCCATTTTTTGATATTTATTTACTTTTAAAACAATTATAAAAGAACATGTTTTTATTTTTTTTTACTCTGTCATAGAAAAGACAAAAATTATTTATAGAAAAATTTCTATCTAATTAGTAATATTCATCCATGATATTTCATGTCATCTTAAATGTGAATAGTGATTTAAATGGTAGAATTAGGATTTGAGCCGTTAACTACGGCATTAGGAATCTCCGGAACTTCTTATCTCTTACAATTGGGATTAATTAATGGCAAATGGGCAGGTAGAATTCTAAAAGGAAAAAATATCATCGATTCTTACGTGTTTAAAGATGAAGATGTGGAGGGTGACAGACCAAACTCGAATATCATTGTTGGATGGGTTCTAAGGACTGTCACGCTCCCCAATATAAATCCATACGGCATAATGAAGACTGTACAAGCCTTATTGAAACAAGCCCTAGATAAAAAAGACAAAATGCGAATGTCTGCTCCCGTATCAGAGACCAAGCATATAAAATTGGACAAAGTACCTGAATCCGAATTAAAAAGACCCGCGACCCAAGGAACGGTAATAGATAAACCTAAAACCGAAGAAGAAAAGAGGCAAGCATTTCAGCAAAGAGTATTGTTTTCTCGCGAGCAAGAACCTCCTTTTACGGAGCCTGCACCTCCCGCTACTAAGACTTCACGCACGCTTCCTTCCATACCTTCGGGTTCTGATCAAGAAACTGTTCCTTTCATTCCAAGTAGCGGGCCTGCTGGAGCAAAAAAAGGAGAAAAAGATAAAGGGTCTAGATTTTGTCCCTATTGCGGAGGAAATTTGAATTGGATCTATTGTCCTTATTGTGGTAAAAAATTACCCCATTAGGAGTGTTTTACACATTCCAATATTAAGGAGCATTAGTTTCTATTTATTTTAATTAGAAAATATATTTTTAATATCATTATTAAGCAATTTAAAAATTGTAGAATAAATTTAAGGTATCAACGAATATAGTGTTGAGCGTGAAAGATAACTCAATCGTGATAATTAGACCGAAAGCATATTATAAGATGCTCATGCACGTGCTCCGTTTTGGAAACAAGTCACGCGATAAAAATCGCTTGAGAGAAGTCATGGGCGTTTTAATCGGGCGATTAGAGGGGGAAGGAACACCAAAAAACGTAATCGTGGAGGATGCTGTTCCCATTTCTCACGGAAGCTCTATTGAGGTTTCTTTTTCTCCCGAGGATTATTCTGTTTTTGAAGCGATCGACATGAAATATGCGAAACAGAATTTATTTGGAGTGGGTTGGTATCATTCTCATCCTGAGCTCACCATATTTTTTTCCAGAACGGATATAAGGAATCAATTGGGGTGGCAGAGTGGAAATCCAAGTGCGATTGGAATTGTTTTCGATCATTTATATTTGGAAAAACCGGGCGATGTAGGCTTTCGAACATTTCGGTTAGATGATCCTTCGAAGGGAGTAAATTCAAAATATCACGAGGTAAAGACGATTATAGAGGTCCCGGATTCGCAAAAATATTACCTTAAACTCATCGAACTAATGAATTCAATCCATGAAAAGCAACCTCCTATTTTGGAACTCAAAGAAGTGCCTGATTTTATTGGAGAAATTTTTATACCCTCACGAGAGCAATTAAAATCAAGGCGTCCTTCAATAAATTACGAGGAGTTTTTGGGGCATCTAAAGAATGGGTTAAATGAACTCATAAAGGGCTTTATAAAACCCTTCGTGGAATATTTAAATGAATGGAGTCAAGAGCTACTCAGGAGGATTATCAAGACCAATTTCATGATGAGAGAAAATTTAGAAGAAATCGCCAGGACGATAAGAGAGGGTTTGCATTCCATTCAGAAAATGATAAAAAATTCTATAAAGGAAGGGCTAGATGGAATAGATAGCATTTGGGTGGAACAAGAAATACTACTGGAAGAACACGAGCCAATCTTGTTAGAGGACTTGAATTTGTTAAAAAATGATATCAAATCGAAAATTGATACTATTTTTAAAGCAGCTTTTCACGAGCCTTTCGAAGGTTTGGTAGAAAATTTTAAAAACAACTACAATAATATAGAGAAAATTTCAAGAGAATTGGAGGAACAAATAAAATTGGAAGATTTGGATAAAAATTACGCTCAACCGTTAAAAGAGAAGGTTTTCATGTTTAAATCGAATCTTGAGGAAAACATTAAGGCGAAGGAAACTCATTTTCAAGAATGGATGGAAACTAATCGGGAGGAAATGGAACAACTTGCTAGTGAATTGTTGGGAGAAATGGAAAATCACAATTCGATATTAAAAGACATGATAACTCAAATAGAAGGAATTAAAGAAAAAAATGAAGGAATTATTCGTAAGCAGGAAGAAGAGCTAGGCGAATTAAAAAGGGAGATTAATACATTAACAGCTGAAAAGAATAGATTAGTAGACAAGTTAACGCAATCCGAAAAAAAAATTAAACAATTAACTTCAGAATTGAACAAAAAACAAGAAGCGGAAGGTAAAAAAGAATAATGGAAAACATTTTAATAAAACTAACGAGGCGTGCCTTTCATCAAATGATTCGTCATGCCCTTAGATTTGGAAGTCCTGCCTTAGAAAAGAGATATAATGTAGTGGGTTTTTGCTTGGGAATCCAAGAAAAAAATGGAAAAAAAATTATCATAAATGAGTGCGTGCCTTTTGATCATGTAGAATTAATGGCAGAAGAAATTCCTGCTTTTGAGGAAAAATTGCTGCTCCGAATTAATGAGCGATATAAACCTGAAGACCAATCCATTCTTGGATGGTATCGCACTTCCTTACAAGAGCAAATAAAATTTAATGAAAGTGATTTACCTAATCATCAATTAATTCAAAATGAGAGTAATCCTACTGGATTTTGTATTATTTTCAATCCGCTTTTATTTAATGAGGATAAAAAGATAGAACTAAAAGCGTTTCGCATGGACCGGCTAAATTCTAAGGATTCATTCCAATATCATGAAATGGATGTGGAAATAGAATTACCCGATAGTTTAGAATATTTTACATGGATTAAAGAATTAATCGAACTTCGAGAGTTCAATGATACCAGATTTATAAAAGAATTAAGAGAGATAGAGCCCATTCCAGGGAGAGAATTACAGGAAATTCCAAAAACAGCTTTAATTGAGGGGGAAAAAGGAGATGTTGAATCAGAAAAGCCTTTTTTATCTAATGGGATGAGATTAGCATTTAACGCCCTCTCAAATTCCATCACGGCCTCTTTTGAATCAAATTTCAATCCGTGGCTAAAACGCATTGAAGAAGGTACAACTAAAGGTGCGGATGATTTAAAAGAAACGACCGAATCCATGAAAAAGCGAATTTCAAGAGGGATAAAAAAAATAGAAGGATGGATAATAGAGCAATTTAAGCAAGAATTAAATGAATTTCTCTTAAAATTGATGGAGAATAAGGATGAACATGAAACCATGATACATCAATGGGAAAAAGCCATAAAGAAAACAAAACAAGAGATCATTGACACCGTGGAAAAGGATTTAAATTCCAACTATTCCAAGGTGATAGAAACGTTAAGAGAGTTAGATTCGAGATTATCCAACACTTCAGACATATCGAGTTTTGTTTCAAAAGAAATCATAAAAAAATATGAGGAGTTTAGAGGCAAATTAAATCAAATAAAGGAAGAGATGGAAGATATTTTTTCAAAAATTCAACAAGATGTTAATACCAGCATGGGACAATATCAACAAGAAATAGATGATACGAATAAGCTATTTATTGAGAAATTTAATGCGTTAAGAAATCAAGTTAGCACCTTTCAATCTCTCCTGAAAACCCTCACTGATTTGGTTAAACAAATGGAAAAACCATGAAAACGATATCTTTTTTCTATTTTAATTTACATGTCGTAGTTAGAAATACCGCAACGTATGGATTTTTTGTTTATATAACTGATATTTAGGAATGTTGGTTTGTAACCGCTTTAATTGATTATTTTTAGCAACATTGCTTAGAACTCGTCCTATTCTATCAATTTTGATATCTACGCCATAATTTTCTTTTAATACAGAGGCAATTTTATAAGAGGAGAGAATAACAACATCTGAGATGTTATTTTCTGCCAAATATTCAATGGCTTTTTTAATGAATTCAAGAAGGTTTTCTTTCTCTTTATCCATTCTTATATAGAAAAATGATGGTTTTATATTTAAATCTTACATGTTAATCTTTTTAAAGTTATCTTCTACATGATCTCTATTGTCCTTAATTTTTTAAGATTAATTTTTTTACTTTAAAATTAGGTTAATTAATATTAATTAAATAAAATCCAAAATCATAACAAAATGAAAGCGTGGAATCTAAATCTTAGAAAAATGAGAAACATGTTAGATTTTTTAAATTTATTGCCCTTGTAATCATGTTTATCATGAATTTTTTTATCTATAAAGGTTTTGTACAATCATGAATTCATGACCCAGATTAATAGAAAATGTTCAATATTTTTCTGTCGTTTTGTAATTTACCATTTTTTACTATTTGAACTATAAGAATTTTTAATTCTCCATAATAAATTTAATCCATAAATTTTTTAAACTAATTAATGCATTAATTTTTAAAACAGAATTAAAAACATAATGTCAAAAACGAACACTACTCCACGTCAATTAAAGGAAAGGATAAAAAAAATTCTGTTCCCAGATACCTTACTTTTAAAAAATCAAGAACCTCCAAAGTCTTTTTCTTTTGAAAAAAAATTTTTAGGGCTTTATATCATCTTTCTATTTTATTCCTTTATATTATTATTTGCTATTAATAATCCCGACAATGTTATTATATCATTTTTTACAATTGGAAATCCCTTTGCCATTGCTAATTCCCTCATTATTTTTTACTTAGTACTTTCTTTGCTCTATAGCAACAACCAAATTAGGGAATTTATTTTCCTGAAAAATACTGTAATAAAACAAATTTGCTTGTATCTTGGAATATTCATTCCTCTCTTTTTATTATTTGCACGGGTTATTGGGACCTCACTCAATCTAACTTACTTCTTACTCACATTTTCCATGATCTGGCTATTCATTTATAGCAGTAGGTTTTATATATATTCAAGGAGATTTTCAACCGAAATTGAAGCACGCATTATTAAAAAATATTCTGTATTTAGAAATTTAATCGTGACAATTACTCCATTTCTTATTTTAGCGGGATTGGTATTTATTTCTTGGCTTTATAGAGCTCTTCTGGTCTATTTATCGTTAGATTTCCTTGCTCCCTTGGATCCTCATGGTGCAATTTTAGTATATTATGTGGAAATGAGAATCATCATGCCCCTAATCTATTTTAGTTTGATTGTTACCATGATTTTTGTTTCTTTAGAATTTGTATTTACTCGGAGAAGGGCAGAAACGCGTAGAGCAGGAATTTTTGATAATTTTACATTTTCCCTCATTGTATTTTTCATATTCTTTTTCCAACTAATGCAGTTGACGATTTACTTGTTATTACGCCCTGAAACCGTAAATTCTCTAAAAAATGTATTGGGAACAAGTGGGAGTGTCGCGAGCTTCTTTTTTTTTTTAGAATTCGGAGTTTCCATGTTTTTCTTATATCGCGTGATTTATAAAACGGGTAAAACATTAGGATGGCAAATTTTATTCTTTAAACAAGATGGACTAATTTTATTCATGTTATCTACTATTTTTGCTCAAACTACCACCCGCTATTCCTTATCAACTCATATTCCTAATCAAGAGATTTCCGGATTTGGTTTAATTCTATTAGCTGATAAATATATTATCTCAATTATAATGATTATTTTTGTGGGTTTGACGCTTTTACTTTATTACATGAAACCTCATGAAACATCCATGTTCCTGAGAATGGAAAAAGAACTCATAGATGAAGAGGAAAGGACAATGGATATTATTTATAAATTTATTAGAAATGAATATATTAGAAGAGGCGAACCTTTTCCTTTAGAGTCTATTGAACTTCAATTAATGAAAACAACACGTCAATCGAAAGCAGTCATTCGATCTTTAATCAAAAGGCTCGCACAAAAAGATTTAAACATTGAATTAAAACGGGTATCAGAAGGAAGAGGTAAGTCTATTTTAATGATTGATTTTCTTTCAATCACAGAACAATTCGAAAAGAAAGATATTGCTCGAAAAAAAGCTCAAAAATTTCTCTCGGACAAATTAATTCGTTCCATTTCACGTCCAAGACGTGCTGAATTGAGTTTAAAGGCAGATTTAAAGGCCGATAAGGCAACTGATCAATTTATAGCTTCCCTTTCGACCAATTATAAAAAAAAACTCCAAGAAGAAGAGAGAATAGAAAAAGCAAAAGAATTAAAGTTCCAAAAAATCACTTTTAAGGAAGGAAAGATTCCGGAGCCCATAAAACAACAAATTCTTGATATTATCAAGAAAGAATATATTTTTCGAATTGAGAATCCTGAAAAATATCCTAATTATTACATTCCGATTTCCGATATTGCTTTTCAAATTGAATTACAGACTAAAATTACGCCGGGCGATTTATATCCCATTTTAGAAAGGATTAGTAAGGAGGATTTTGAATTAGAATTAGTTCCAAATGCAGATGTTAAAGAAGATAAACTCATTAAAATAATACCGATTTCCGATGATTCTCTTGCTCTCTCTTTAGAAAGTTTTAGACCTGATGATTATAAGAATTTAAAAAAGAAAATTATTAACGTGATGCAAGTGAATCTTAAGAGGCAAAAATCAAGAGATGTCATGGCTTGTTTGGCTAAATCAATTGGATCAAAAACCGAACATCAAAAGGCTTGGAAAAATATTCTTTCATTATTAAATAAAGAATTTCCAAAGTTTAAAAAGGAAGTAACACGCATTCCAAATCACGCTCTTTTTTCAAGACATTTTGAAAATTATATTAAAAAACGAGAAAAATATAATACGTGATTATTTTCTTCTTAATTTAATTTATTTTAATTTTCAAACAATTAGGAACTTCTAAAAGACTAATAATGGTTTAATTTAGTTTTATAGATATATATTAAAAAAAAGATTTTAAAAAATTATAAACAATTAGTTGACAATTTCCATTTTCTTTCCGCAATGTTCTGGTATGGGTTGAGCTCCACATGATGCTCCCATCCAGCAGACTAATTGATCACCTTCAACATACATGGGCTTTCCACAATGCTGTGGAATTTCTTGTTCAGCTCCACACACGGAACATTTTAATTTACCCATATCTTGCTTTTCCTCCTCAACTTTAATTTTTTCATTTTTTATTATTTCTTTTTCATGTTGCTTTTTTAAAAATTCTTCGGTCTTTTCATCTTTCTTATCTATATATTTCGACGGATTCTTTTTAAATTCGACCAGGCAAGACTGATTGCAAAAATAATATTTTTTTCCTTCATGCTCATATTCAATCCAATCATTGGGCTTCCCTTTCATTCCGCATACGGGGTCTTCCACTAAATTCGTTTCTGATAAGGGTTTATGCATTAAACCGGGATTCATGTTATCAAAATTTTTAAATGTTTCAGGATCACTTCTAAAACGCGCCTCACAATTTGGATTACAGAAATAATATTTAGTTCCTTTATATAGATATTCAATGGCCTTAGAAGGAACAACCTCCATTCCGCACACGGGATCAATAACTTTTTCCTCCATCATTAATAATTTTTCTTCTTCAATTTGTTGTTCTGTTCTTGGATCATAACGCTTTAAAAAGAGGGCGTTTGTCACCACTGAAACAGAACTTGTCGCCATGAATACTGCTGCGAGGTAAGGAGGTAAAAAATATCCTGTTAAGAAATATAACACGCCAGCTGCCAACGGAATGCCTATGATATTGTAAATAAATGCCCAAAATAAGTTAGTAATCATTTTTTTGTATGTTTTTTTGGACAATTTTATGGCAGAAACGACATTCCTCAAATCCCCTCTCATTAACACGATATCTGCAGTTTCAATAGCGATATCCGTGCCCGAACCTACTGCAATTCCTACGTCAGCTTGAGCCAAGGCGGGCGAATCATTAATACCATCTCCTACCATGGCTACTCTTAATCCTTTTTGCGATTCTTGAAGTTTTTGAATGGTTAAAGCCTTATCATTAGGAAGTACTTCTGCTAAAATATGGTGTTCATCAAAACCTAATTGCTTACCTATTGACATGGCTGTTTGTTTATTATCTCCCGTGAGCATGTAGAGGTCAAGCTTCATTTCTCTTAATTTATCGAGAGCATAGGGAGCTTGATCTTTAATTTTATCCGAAATTCCTAAGATGCCTTTTATTACCTTCTCTACGGACACGAAAACTGCCGTTCTTCCCTCTTCTTGAATTTTCTTAAATTCTTCCTTAAAGACGCTAGTATCAATGTCATGGTCCTCCATTAATTTTTCGTTGCCTACTAAAATTTCTTTTCTGTCTACAGTAGCAATGATTCCTTTACCCGGAACGGCTTCAAATTCTTTAGGCGCATTTAAATTAAGACCTAATTGATTTGCTTCTTCGATAATCGCACGCGCAAGAGAATGTTCCGATCCTAATTCAGCACTTCCTGCAAAGTATAACAATTCTTTATCATCAAATCCTGTTCCTTGTTTCTTTTTTTCTGAAAAAATGGCGGATACTCTGGGTTTCCCTACGGTTAAAGTTCCTGTTTTATCGAAAACTATCGTGTTTATTGAATTAATGGCTTCAAGAGAATCTCCTCCTTTTATTAAAATACCTGTTTCAGCACCTTTACCCGTTCCCACCATCACGGCTGTGGGAATTGCCAATCCTAGCGCACAGGGGCAGGAAATTACAACTACAGAGGTAAATATTAATAAAGATAATTCTAATCCCATGCCTGCTATGAAATACCAGTAAAGAAAGGCGATCGAGGCAATAAGAACTACGACGGGTACAAAATAATTACTAACTTTATCTGCTAATTGTTGTTTTGCAGCTTTTTTGCTTTGTGCTTGTTTAACAAAATCGATTATTTGAAATAATAACGTATCTTTTCCTACTTTCTCGGCCATGACGTGGATAAGGCCCGTTTGATTTACCGTAGCTCCTATTACTTCATCACCCTCTTTCTTTTTCACATATTGGCTTTCCCCTGTTATCATGGATTCGTCTATTTTCGTGCTGCCTTTTATGATTTTTCCGTCCACAGGTATTTTTTCACCTGGTCGAACTATTAGAACATCCCCAATTTCAATCTCTTCAATTGGAATTTCTATTTCCTTACTATCTTTTAATAGCGTAGCTGTTTTTGGTTGTAATCCAATTAATTTCTTTATGGCATCTGATGCTTGTCCTTTAGTTTTATGTTCAAGATATTTCCCAATTAAAAGAAACGTTAGGATCATACTCATGGCTTCAAAAAACGTAGAGCCTTCAATGAAAAATGTGGTTAAAATTGAATAGATCAATGCAGTAGTAGTACCTAAAGCCACTAAAACATCCATATTGGTAGATTTGTTTTTTAATGAACGAATGGCTCCAATTAGAAAAAATGTTCCTCCTACCGCATAATTAATCAATGCAAGGAAAAAGAGAATCAAATTTCTATTAAAAGATTCAGGAACAAACCAACTAATCGGAGTAATTATTAAAGTCAAGATTAAGGAAATGGTTAAAATTCTCAACCTATATTTCATTTCTTTCTTATGCTGTTCTATCTCTTTATCAATGGCACTGGCTGTTTTTTCAATTTCGATATTTAATTTCTTGATGTTTTTAATTATTTCGGTCTCGCTTGTTTTTAATTCATTGAATTCTACAAATACTTTGCTTGCATTATAATTTGCCCTAACATCATGAATACCCTCAATAGTTTTTATCTTATTTACTAAGCTTTCAAACTCTTTTTCGGCCATTGAATTAAGGACTTTTAAATCCATTTTTGCTAAACTGGATTTATACCCCAAATCACGAATGGCTTTATTGAAATCCTCATAATTGATTTTTTTAGAATCATATTCCACAATAGCTTCTTCATTGGCAAAATTAACGACGGTTCTTTTAACTCCCTTTAAACCTTTTAGTTTGGTTTCAATTTTTAAAGCACAAGAGGCACAAGTCATTCCGCTAAGCTTCATTTTCACCTGGTCTGAAGATTCTTCGGTCATTTTTATATTAAACACCTCACATCTCTGAAAGGATATAAGAGTTAAAATAAAAATATGTTTTCATTTTAAATTGTAAATTTGAGCTATGAATTATTATTTATATAAAGAAAAATGAATAAATCAATCATGAAATATTAATATTTAAGATAAAGGATAATGAAAAAATGAGAGAATATTTAGTTCAATTCCTATATTTTGGTATTTGGAATTTACCATTATTTTGATAATATTTTATAGCTTTCTTTAAACTTTCTAACCCTAAAGAGATACATTTTTCTTTATTTGGAGGAACTTGACCAAGCACGCGGTTTAAATCTTGTTCCGTCAAGCTTAATGCTTGTTCTAAAGTCATGTTTTTTACCATATCTGATATAATTTGTGCTACGGCAAACGCAATATGGCATCCAAAGGCTTCAAATTTAATTTCTGCAATCATATTTTTTTTTATCTTAACGTAAGTGTAAATAATATCACCAAATTCGGATCGCCTTGCCTCTCCAAATCCATCAGGATTCTCGATTTCTCCCACGTTTTTTGCGTTTTTAATGAAATCCTTGATTTTGTTAGTATTCATAATTGTACGTACCATCATTTAATTTAAGATCATGAGTTTTCTTTTTCGTGGGATGGACACTTTATTTACTCCCATATCCTTAACTTTTTCAGCGACTTCATTTAATTTATAAGGATTTTGGTGGAAAAAGCACACATTTTTCGGTTCTAATATTTCAATCATTTTAAATAATTGGGTTTGATCGCCGTGTAATTTAATTTTTATCTGAGGTGCAAACGTGTTCAACAATAATGCCCGAAGAGGGACTGTCCACGTGTCGGAAAAAACGATTTTTTTTGAGCCTTCTACGAGAGACAATCCGGGTTCTTCTTGAATGGACCCCGCTAAAAAGATTAAGTTATGAGGATTTCTTGCTATCACATTGATTATGTTCCTGATGATTCCATAGCTTAAATCCGGGGGGTGAGAGATGATTATGTTATTTTTCTTCTTCAAAAAGTCCAGATCATCTTTGTCAAACCATCGAAATTTGATGCTGTTGAAAGGGTTTGCTCTATCTTTTATCAAGCGAGAAATGGGACCATAGATATATTCATAACGGTGATTAATAACTTGGATGTTTTTTCTCACCATCATATCCACGTAAATATTCGGTCTTTTTTTGAAATCGCTTCTTAATTGAAGTTTTCGAAAATACCTCCAGAAAACCAACATGAAAGAAATGGCCAAAGAAGAAGGATCTGCCCCAATTAACGTGTTGTCACCATACTCTGCCTTTTGTTCCAAAAACAAGATGAGACTATCAAAATGGCTGTAGGGATCCCCAAACTCTTCATATGCACTTGTTCCATCAATCAACAAGAAGTCAATAGGCTTAGAAATCTGGTCCAAAAATCGTCTCGTGCCTGCAAATGGAGTAATATCCCAATATGTATAATCTCCCGTGTATAAGAGCCTAAAATCTTTAATCTTAACTAATAACATTAAGGCACCGGGCATGTGCCCCGCGTGGAAAAACGCAAGATAGGAATCCTCATCTTTAAATTTGATTTTCGTGCCATTTTCCACGTAAATTACATTTCTTACCACATTAACATACTCTTCTTCTTCAATCGTGGAAAAATCTTCTTGTTTTAAGAAATTGGAATCTCTTAATAAATAAAGATCCAGAGTAATTCTTGAGCATAAAATAGGAACATCCGGATATATTTTTATTAGATCTTTTAAGCCAGAAACATGATCAAAATGACTATGAGAAATATAGACTGCGTTTAATTGTTGTGGTTCGTGAGAATCCTGCTGGCTTGAATTAGCTTGAATGAAAGAAGATTGTTCCATTGAATTCGGGATCTCCGCATCGTGCGAGCTTTCTTTCATTAATTGTCTTTTAAACTCGCCATTAGTAATATATTCATTTTGATCGGGAGGAAGAGTATTTCCTAATCCTTGAGATATTTGAGTAGGGGTTTCCAAATTATTTTCTTGCTGAATGTCTAATTTTTGATTTTTTTGCCATTGAATCTTATTATTATTGATTCCTAATTTATTTTCACTTTCTGACAAGATTTCTGGGTATCTATTTAAATAATCTTTAATATATTCGAAATGTTCTTCTGAAATGCCGCAATCCAACATTAACGTAAAAGTTCCAAATTGTAAAATCATGCAATTATGATTGGGTTCTTGAGAGATGGGATAAAGCGTGATTTTAATATCCTCAAGAGATGTTCCCTTCAAAAACGACACGTTTTGCCAATGATTTTCTTCAAATTTTCGTTCGATTTTATCAATTGCCAGGGAAATCTTGCTTTCTCCCACCGAAACACCTGTGATGTAGAAATACCAGCCATACTTCTCTACAAGTTCAGTTAGATGGTTGTACATTTGGTCTCCAATGAAAGATTTTATAACGATTACTTTATCCTCCTCGTAATAATTAATTTTTTCTATTGCTTTTTTTTCTTTAATTGGAATACTTGTAAATTCATAGAAAAAATCTTTTAAAACTTCTAAAATAGGCACTTGGGGAATATTTTTTTTCTTAATCAAATTGATATATTTTCTGTATTCTTTAGTTCGATATAAAGGGCGCATATTTTTTTTTTGCTTGATCATAATGATTTTATCTTCAAAATGAAACTCAAATTCGCCAACTGTAATTTCTTTATGTTCTTTTTTCTTTTTTTCGCTCCCTTCTTCTTCACCTGACAATTCTGATCTTTTCTTTTTTAATTCTTTTTTAGTGACGAAAAAAAACCAGCCGTATTTTTCCGTGAATCGATCTCTATTTCTAATGATTTCGCCGCCTTTATTAGTTATTAAGATGATGATACGATCTTTCGGAGAGTAATACACTTTTGTTATTGCTAGTTTCGTGGATTTTTTAATAAGTCTTGTTTTATTAAAAAAGTCATCTAAAACTTCTTCTATGGATTGTGGTTTTATTCCTTTTTTCTCAATTCTTTTAATTTGTTGCTTGTATGACCGAATCTTGAAGGTAGAATCGATTTTTTCTAATTCTTCAATGGGAATTTTTTTATCTTCAATGGAAACCTCTGAAAGATTATTTGAATTCATTATTTATTCAAATGAGTAAGAAGTAATTTAATTTTATTCAAGTTAAGATTGTTCATTCAACAGTATTCTTTTTAATTATAAAAAAGAGTTCACCATTAACAAAATTTCTTAATCTCTAGTTAGAAAAAATTATATGGAATAAAAAAATTATGACAAATAAAATGCCTTTTCATCTAGAGCTTCAAGATTTTAAAACTATTTCCACATGCCAAATGTTATCATGACAGATAAAAAATCTCCTTATAAAATCATGTGGGGAATGACAGGAACAGGGTATTTGATTAAAGAATCCATCGATCTCATGAAAAAATTACAAGAAACTTACCAAGAAAAAATAGACATCACGGTAATGCTCTCAAAAGAAGGTGAAGTAGTCATAAAGTGGTATAAACAATGGTTATACCTCACGGAGGTCATTACTAAGATAAAAGTGGAAAAGACGCCAAATAATCCCTTCTTTGCCGGCCCGCTTCAATTAGGAAAATACGATTTATTTTTAGTATGCCCTTTATCTGCTAATTCCATAGCTAAAATCGTACATGGAATTGCGGATTCTTTAATTACTAATTGCGTTGCCCAAACCATCAAGGGAAATATAACCGTATATCTTCTACCTTCCGATCAGCATGTCGAACCGATTGTCACTTCAAGACCCGATGGCTCCCCCCTCATCTTAAAAATCAGGGATATTGAATTAGAAAACGTGAATAAATTAAAACAAATGGAAGGGATCCATGTTTTTCAAAATTTCTCAGAAATCGAACCCCTCATTATAAAAAAAATTCAAGAGAAATTTAAAAACGTTTAAAAGATTGAAATGAACTGAGCTGAGCACGAAAAAAAATAATTATATTTTCACGACCACCGGAATGATGGCTTTTTGGGGGCATGACACCTCACATCGCAAGCATTTTTGACATCGTGAAATCTCCTTAAATTTGAATCGAATCCCTTCAATTTTTTCATGATCCTTGATGATAATATCTTTATAAAAAAGATGATTAGGACAAAACCCATTTTCCGTGCATTTACCACAAACAGTACATTTATCATGGTCAATTTTAATGCTTATCACTTGATTTGGAAAAGCCGAAGTAACTTGGATGGCGTTTCTCGGACACACTTGCACGCAAGTTAAGCAGCCCTTACATTTATTATAATCCACCATACGAACACTATTTTTAAAATAAATGGCTTTTTGAGTGCAAGCTCTTAAACAACGTTCGCAATGCATGCAAGCTTCTTGATCTATTTGAACCGGGATAAATTTTTCTTTGAATGACATAATCTTTTATCCAGTTAATACTTGGTTGGTTTTATTTTTGACTGCTTCTATTTGAATCTTTTAATCCTTTATTTTAAAAGAAGTTCGAGTTCATGATTTATAAAAAAAAATAAGAAGAATCAAATATTTGTTCCTAAATAATGCGTTTATCCTTTTACATGATAAATGATTTATTAAAATACAAAAGGTTGTTGATAAATTAATGAATATCCTTCTTTATTAATTTTCATGAAATAATCTCCTTAAACTGATACGATCTTAAAAAAGCCCCTCCACATGGGATAGTAAATGGAAAAGATTCCATGCATTCACCTTCAAACCCATTTCGTCCTTGATCATCTACCCTCCCCGGACCTGAGTAGGACCGAAATGATAATTTTCCTTCATGATTCCAAAGACGGCTTCTATTTTAGAACGAATGCGTGCTTTTCTTTTTGCCCCCCGCTTCTTTTTGGGATGCTTTCCGGATTCCTCCTTGGAATGGAATTCACGCTGTATTTCATGAAAGGCTAACCATTTCAAATTCGCAGCTGTGAAAAACGCATGATCTCCATGAAAACTATTCAGCCGGCAGAGCAGCTCGTGCTGTTCTAACGAAAGAAGACCTGGACGGAGATTTTTCTTTAATCCATGACCGAAGGAATTAAAGGAGAGAAGGGTATAGAATGATAAAAATATTAAAAAGATGAAAAATCTTAATTTATTTTTTGAGAATTTTTTAGGGAATTTTTCTTTCATAAAATTGGAAGGTTTTATTTTCAATAATAAATGTTTAGATAAAATAGATTAATATGATTAAAAAGCATTAAATCCTACATGGAAGTATAATTTGATCCGTAATTTTTTTCTTTTAATTTTAAAACCACATCTTTAAATTTGGAGCAAAATAATTCTTCTTATTTAAAAGCAATTAAAAAAATATTACGATAGAAATGAATAATGAGAAAAAACCTGGTTCAACTAAATTAATGGTAATATTCTCCTTCCCAAGTATAATGTCTACCCTTGTTATGGGTACTATTGGATTTTCCATATTATTTCTTTATACATTAGCATATAATGTTAATCCCGCATTGGTTGGAATAGCAACAGGTGTAGGATATCTTTCGATTGCCTCCTCGCAATTTTTTTTGGGTTGGATAAGTGATGGTAAATATACTCGGATTGGTCGAAGGAAACCCTATTTGCTTATTTTTGCGCCTTTAACAGCAATAGCTTTTATCTTTGTCCTTTTACCCAATTTGGTGTTAAAAAACCCAAGCGAAACTACTCTTTTCATTTGGCTTTTAATATGGGACGTGGCACTTCAATTTTCTGTAGGGTTTTCTACAGTCCACGGTGCATGGATCCCTGAACTTTTCTCTGTAGAAGAACGACCGAAACTCTCTCATATATTAAATGTTTTTAAAATGATAGGACAAGGTATCATGCTTATTTTCACATTTGTTGTTTTGACAGAAGCTAGAAAGAAAATCGTAGCAAATCCGGATGTAATTCCATCTGATTTTCTTTGGACTGTACTTTTTCTTGCTATTCTTTTAGTAGCATTTTATTATCTTGCCGTAGTACTCATACCAACGGAACCTTATCATGAAATAAAATCAAATTACATCACACATTTAAAAAGGATTTTAAAGCACAAGAATTATATACTAGTGACTTTGATGCAAGGCATAGCCTCCTTCGCTTGGATAATGCTAGGCTCAATTTTATTGATTTATATCGAAACTATTTTAAAATTTGGTATGATAGAATATCTCATTGCCGCACTTGTTCTACTTTTAGGAACACTTTTTTTCTTTTCGTTATGGAGACGATTAATTGAAAAAAATGGAAAGAAACCCACTCTCTTGCTCCTTTTCCTTTACGCAATGATATGGCTTCCCTTATCTTTAATTGGATTAATTCCATTAAGTCCGCCATTAAATATAATTTTTGGATTAATTTTTGTGCTCGGAATTACAGCAATAATGGGGGGTTGGTATCTCTTTCCGACAATTTACAATCCTGACCTTGCAGAAGATGAGCAAAAAAGAACGGGAGAATTATTAGCGGGGATTTATAAAGGATTTCCAAGCATACTTTTAAATATATTTCAAGCATTTGGAATAATGGTTTTAGGTTTCATTTTATCCTTACCGTCCATTGGAAGTTATGAAAATCCTATTGGATATTATATTTGGGGTCCGATTTGTTCCTTAATTTTAATCATTGCATATATTTATACTAAAAAATTAATAACTCTTGATTTTGATTGGGAAAAGAAATGAAATTTTCACTCAAAATCTTTTTTTTCCTTTCTTTAACTAAATTATTCATTATGAATTTATTTTAATTTGATATAGAAAAAACCCATCTCTTATTTAAAAAACACTGTTGAGAACGAAATAAACACTAAAAAAATAAATTTTTATTTAAATGAACATGATAATTCATCCAGTTAATACTTGGTTGGTCTCGTTTTTGACTGCTTCTTCTATTTGAATCTTTTAATCATTGATTTTAAAAAAATAAAATCAAATATTTGTTCCTAAAGGATGTGTTTATCCTTTTACATGATAAATGATTTATTAAAATTGAAAAACTAGAAATTAGGAATCAAAAAAAAATCATGTAAGATTCATTGATAATATTGCGTGTAACCTTGACTCTCTCTAGCTGACCCCAATTGCTGTGCTTGATATTCCTTAGCTTTCTCCGCAAGTTCCAACATTTTTGCTTTAATTTCTTTTCCTTCTTCTATTAACTTGGAAGTATCAATATTTAATCCATAAATAGAATTTAACACTTCAATGATTGCCGCAGCTCCTTCAGGCGTGGGAATCTCTAAGACGGGAGTAAAAAGAGCGTAAGATTTAAGTCGATTAGTGAGAGCTTCATTAATTAAGGTAGCTTCTGGGCCTATAATTACACCTTTATCGACTTTTTCAAGACCGTGTTTCTCTAACACCTCAACCATCTCTTCTTCAGCCGCATAATAAACGGGATAATCATCAATAATTCCTCGCTGAGGAATACCTTGGAAAACAATTATTTCTTTTGCCCGTACATCTTCAGAGAGAGCCCAATTACAAATCGTTCGCGATAAATCATTATAAGCAGAAAAAATTTGAAACGGAACCTCACAAACTCCAACGATGAGGTTATACATCGGAGAATAATAGATCCTAAAAGGATGCTTGAGAATACCTTCATAAAAAATTGCAATCGGAGGAAGGTATTCGCTCGTAATAAATCCTATTTCTTTAATATCGGGAATTTGATCAATTAAGGAGTTACACACAATAGGTCCTATTAGACCAATACCTGCAAAGCCTACAATTAATGTAGCACCCTCCTTTATCTGTACTGAAAAATCTTCAATTACCACCTTGCTATTTTTTCCAGCATCGCAAATGTATTCTTTTTTAACCATTTGAATTTTTCACGCTTTCATTTTGAATTTTTTTTCTATTAACACTTTATAATATAAGGTATAAATATTAATTCTCGTATTAAAATTAATTTAATTCATATAATATCTTTAAGGCTTACAAGATTTTCTTATTTAGTTAGTAGATTTTTGATGATTCATGTTGAGTTTATATAAATCATTTTCTTTTCTTTTCATTGATAATATTGCGTGTATCCTTTAGATTCTGGAGACCCTAACTGTTGTCTCTGATATTCTTGTGCTTTCTGGGCTAATTCAAGCATTTTTGCCTTGATCTCTTTTCCTTCTTCAATGAGTTTTGATGTGGTAATGTTTAAATCGTATAATTTATTTAACACGTCAATGATTGCTGCGGCGGCTTCGGGCGTGGGAATTTGATACACGTATGTAAATAAGGTAATTGCTTGTAAGCGATTTGTGAGGATTTCGTTGATAATAGTCGCTTCCGGGCCATTAATGATGCCTCGTGAAATTTTTTCAACGTTAAGATCTTTAAATCGATCTTCTAAATCATCTTCAGCCGCATAGAATACAGGAAAGTCATCAATAATTGCTTTCTGAGGAATTCCTTGAAAAATTACCACTTCTTTCGCTTGTACATCTTCAGACAAAGCCCAATTACAAATGGTTTTAGCTAAGTCCGTATAAGCGCTCGGTGTTTGAAAAGGAACTTCACAAATTCCCACGATGAGGTTATACATGGGAGAATAATAAATCCTAAAAGGATGTTTTAATACTCCATCATAGAAGATGGCGATGGGGGGAAGTAATTCACTTGTTACAAATCCTATTTCTTTAATATCCGGGATTTGCTCTACAAGGGTATTACAGATTATGGGGCCGATTAATCCGATTCCTGCGAATCCCAGTATGATAGTTGGTCCTTCTTTAATCTGTAAGGTCAGATCCTCGATAATTACCGCAGACTTTTCTCCTTTTTTACTAACATATTCTTTTTTGACCATTTTTTAACTCTCAATTAATTTTTCTTTTTAACATGATTTTTCATGTAAGTATATAGAGTTCTCTTAATTTAAAGATTTTAATTATATCTTGTAATGAGAGAGAAAACTTAGAATAATAAGAAAGAGCTGATTTAAATGGTCATGAAATTAACAGCGAAGAGGAAAATGGAGAAAAGATGTGCGAATTTGAGCTGATTGTATCATTTTTAAGACTTTTGGAAGGCTTTTTTTATCTATATAGATAAATGGAGAACAATAAGTTTTCTTTAAAAAAAATATTATATAGCTTGAATAAATGAGATAGAGATGAATTTAGAAAAAAAGAAAATAGACCATCCATGTATCTATTAGAACTGCAAAACGTGACAATCCCCACCTTAGATGGAAAATGCGTCATCGTAAATGATGTATCCTTTGGCGTGAAAGAGGGCACGATTCATGCCATAATTGGCCCCAATGGTTCAGGAAAAAGCACGTTAGCCTATGCTATCATGGGATTAGATTCGCATAAGATATTACGGGGTAAAATACTATTTAATGGCAAGGACATTACACATTTAAATGTCACGGAGCGGGCTCAATTAGGGATTACTCTGGCTTGGCAAGAACCTGCAAGGATAGATGGGCTATCCGTGGAAAAGTACATTTCATTAGGGATTCGCGAGAAAACAAATTGCGAAGAACGGGTAAGAGAAGCATTAGAAATCGTTTCTTTAGAGCCAGAGAAATATTTATCAAGGAAAATCGACGAAACTCTAAGTGGAGGAGAGAGAAAGCGCATTGAATTAGCAGCTACCATAGCCATGCGTCCCCATTTGATAATTTTAGATGAGCCTGATTCCGGGCTTGATTTTATTATCGTGGAAGATTTTTTGAGGATTTTCAATAAGATAAAAGAACTTAACATGACAATATTATTAATCACGCATCGAGAGGATATTGGCATAGTAGCAGATTATGGCACGTTATTGTGGTACGGAGATGCGCTTATCACGGATGAGTTTCCAAAAGTAATGCTCCATTATTGCAAGAAAGCGGGTCTTAAAGAGTTTTGCAAACGCACCTTATCCAAAAATGGAGAGAAATGTTTTTCAGATGATTATATTGAGAAAATCTTTAGTGAGGAAGGAGACTAATGTCAAATTCGGAATATCCAGAAAAGATATTAGAAAGTTTAGAAGATTATAACATTGATATTAGGGATTTTATGCCCGGACATGGGAGGGGAGCTAAATTATTATTAGATTTTAACAGGATTCGGGCCATGGAACAAGTAGATGGGATCATATTAAAAGGAAGAGAAATAGAAAATGGAATTGTTGCTGACGTGATCATAAAGGAAGGAACTAAGCTTGAGGATCCCGTTCATTTATGCTTCGGTGTTCAAAAAGAATCGGGGATTCAAGAGATTTTCCCCCGAATTATTGCAGAGGATAATACAAAGGTCATTATTCAAGCACATTGTAGTTTTCCTAATGCAGATGGGTTAATTCACAAGATGTTTGGTCATTTTTACATTGGAAACAACTGTGATTTCACATATAGTGAAACGCATTATCATGGCGAGAAAAGTGGTGCATTAGTAGCGCCAGTGGCCTACATGTACGTGGGAGAAAATAGTGTTTTTGAAAATAATTTCACATTGACACGGGGTACTACGGGTAAAGTAAAAATAAACATTGATATCTATGCAATGGAAAATTCAATCATTCGATCTAACATAAAAGCTTTTGGAAAAACCAAAAATGATTCCATACGAATTCGGGATGCAATTTTCCTTGAAGGAATAAAAGCACGAAGTGTAATAAAAATGAAAGCTGCCGCTAAGGATGGAGGAGAGGTGCTCATGCAGGGAATCACGGAAGCTAATGCACCCTATTGTAATGGGCACGTGGAATGCAGTGAGATCGTGTTAGGAAAAGGCTCAAAATGTAGGGCTCGTCCTTTCATTCGAGCGATAGACCCGACTTCGAGCGTATCTCACGAAGCTTCTTTAGGGAGATTTCCCGAGAAATGGTTAAATGAACTCATGGCTAGGGGGCTAACTGAAGCGGAAGCTACGGATGTGTTAGTGGAAGCCATGTTAGAGGAAGAAACTCAAAATCCATTTAAATAATCATGAATTTTTAATTAATATAATTTAAAATAAAATATAAGAAGAGACACGTGATGAATCGATGGGAGATATAAAAGAGGGAGCCGATGCTCCCCGGTTTAAATTGACTTCCTATAACAAGGGACTAGTGGACTTGGAAAAATTAATTGGAAATAAAAAGATAGTTTTGATCTTTTCGAGATATTTTGGATGTCCAATCTGCCAAATGGACTGGAATATTTTATTAGAACGCCAAGATGAGATAAAAAATAAAGGAGCAACGATATTATACGTTACGCAATCTGGAGAAAAGGTGGCACGTAAATTTATTGAAGAGAGAAATGTGGATTTTCCCGTTATTTTTTCTCCAAAAGAAGAGCTTTATACACAGTATGGCTTAGGCATGATGGGGATTAAGACCATTGCGAAAGTTCCCAAGCGGTTAAAAGAGGCTAAAAAGCTTGGAATTGAGCATGGAGAATATGAGGGTTATGAAAAACAAGAACCAGGCCAATTTGTCATTGATGAAAAGGGTAAGATCATTCATGCCAAAAAGGGCTGGTTAGATATTGATGCAATTCTTGAAGTGCTGTAAAAAATCAGATAATTATATTTTTTTTAGCTTAAAATAAACATGCTATGAAAGAAACCAGCAAATATAATCAATTTCGTTTTGTTGGAAATATTCGGGTCGATGAAATCCAGCCATGGTTTGATTTTGATAAGGGAAAGCCGTGGGATGAGGGAGAAATACCCTGGATCTTAGAAAATAAGGTTAGGAGAGAAATATTAATTTATTTGGCTAAAAATGGAGTAAGTTCCATGGAAGAGATCCATGAGCATCTAAATTTTTCTCCTGCCCCCTTATTGGTATCTGCCGAAGAATTCATTCCTAACGTGAAATTTCAATGGACAAGAGAAACGATCGAAAATCATTTATTAATTTTGGAATGGTATAAATTAATAAAAAAGGAAGGGTCGAAATATCACCTCACGTTTCCCATTTTTTTCATGGAACAAATTCGAGACATTGAGGAGATTACTACAATATTAGCAAAAAATTGGATAAAAATAATTAAAGAGTCCAAAAAGGAAATTGATGCAAAATTAAAATTATTTTCGAAATTTAATGTTCCCTTACAAGAAATATTGTTAGAAAAAACCATGGAAAAACTTCACGACTTCCTCAAGGAAGAAAATTTACTTCCAAATGTTCCAAACATTAAATCTCTATGGGCAGAACAGTTGAGAAAAATAAAATTTGAAGAATGGGTTGCCCAAAACTTCTAAAATTGCCTTCGAAAATAGAGTATTATTCAATAATTTATTATTTTTTTAACATTTTCTCTTTTAATAATACTCGCTTTTTTTTCCTATATAAAGTATTAATTCATGCATTTTTAGATAAAATAAATTAACGATTTCAATTCATAAAATCGATTTTGATATAAGGGGTCTTTTCCCCGTTACCACAATAATATTAATTTTAATGGAAAAAAATTGATGATTTGATATTTTTTAGTGTCTAACTAAAATTTGCCCGTTCAAGGATTAAGACAATTGCTTTTTAATGGGCATTCACAATGATCTAGGGTAAAATTAAAAGGTAAAACAAAATCACGTAAGACATCCACGATAATGTCGTATCTTAAGGATATGACATCGGGATTATTTCGAAAATGGTAATTTACGATCTTATCTAAATTTTCAAGATTGAAACTTGCGATTATGATACTTAAATTTTTAACACCATTTAGTTTAAAAGCATTTAACATGAAAGGACACGTGCTAATTTTCTTTAAAAATATATCAGGATGATTTGTTTCAATTTCTACTCTCGCATAATATAATTCCGTCGATTTAATATTTATTCCGGCTTGATATTTTAAAACACCCGTCTCCTCTAATCTTTTAATACGCATTCCAACAGTGGGCTGAGAACGATTTACCCGTGAAGCAATTTCTGTATGAGTGAGATGAGGTTGTTCTTGAACAATTTGAATGATTTTTTTATCTACCTCATCAATTTTTAAAACTTCTGTTACCATTCTTTATGGCCTAATTTTCTAATTTTTTTATTTTTTATAAGATATCGATCATTTTGCGGCTTCAAAAATTTTATAAGATATCGATCATTTTGCATATGGACATATCGGCATATAACGGTACTCAAATAATAATTAAGATACATTTCTATTTAAACTTTTGTATCTTCAAAAATGGATGTTAATATAAATGAATTATAAGGGAAAACATTAAATTAATAAAAATAGCTAATACATTTAAGATTTTAAATGAACTCACAATACAACAAATTGATAAATTTATTAAACCTTTTAGCGGATAATACTCGGTTGGATATTTTAAACTTGTTAAAAGAAAAAGAAAGGACATCTGCAGAGATTCAAGAAATTTTGAATAAGTCTCAGTCAACGATTTCCCAGCAATTAAAAATGCTTCGAGAAAATCAGTTAATAGATTACAAAAAAGTAAATAATATCAATTACTATTTCATTAAAAATGACGACATTTTCAAGTTATTAGCGATTTTGCAAGCATTCATTGATGATATCGAAAAAAATGAATTATGGGAAAGAAGCAAGCGCGATCTTGAAGATCTCTTGTTATAAAATGAGTTCATGAACAATTGAAAAGATAAGGAAATTCCATGGAAAAAGAACCGAAAAAGATCTTGATTTTGGGTTTAGATAATTGCGGTAAAACGTCTTTGATTTTTAGTTTAATGGGAAAAAATTTATTATCGCTTTTGGACGAACTCACACCTACTAAAGGCACGGAAATGCGAAAGGTTAAGATCAAGGAGGACATCTATATTATTCTTGATTTTGGAGGGCAAGAAACCTATAGAAAAAATCATTTAGAGAACTTAAAACACCATCTTCAAGGCGCTAATAAGATAATGTATCTGATAGACGTCCAAGATATCGATAGATATGAGCTTGCCTTGGAGTTCTTACGAAACATCATTCAAATAATTAAAAGGGAAAACGTATCGCTGAAATTTTCCATTTTATTGCACAAATATGACCCCCAATTGGAAGAAAAGAAAAATGATCTGGGAGAAAAGATAATAAAACTCATTGGAAGCATTCAAGAGCTCATACCATCAAATATTAACTATACCATTCAAAAATCGACAATATTTACCGTGTTTCAAAACACCACCATTTATTAACAAATTTGTTTAATTTGATTTTTTTCCTTGAATCAATTGTTTTTAAATTGGTTGCCAAGATATTTTCAGGAATAGTAAAATCAATTCTCTCTTTCAAGTATAAAATTCAACCATGAGCTCTTAATTAACTATTCGGAATTTTTTATTCATTCTCCAACTATTTAAAGGTAATTGAAAACTCGGAATGCTTACTTAAAATTTAGTAAATAATGACCCACCATGATAGTTAAAATTTTTTTTGATCATTTACTCATATAAATTTAAATTCATGAGAGGCTTTTTTAACTAATGGGAAGGTTGTATGGGAAGAAGAAGAAGTAAATCTTTAATTTTAATAGTGGATGATAATCAAGAGCTCCTCGATAATCTGCAATTAATGTTAGAAACTAATAGATTTAGAGTTATCAGGGCAATTAATGGAAAAAGGGCAATAAAAATTTTAGAAAATTCTCCTACTTTACCTGATCTAATCATTAGTGATATCATCATGCCTGAAATGAATGGATATGAATTTTTCAAGGAAGTTTCGAACAATCCTCAATGGTTTCACATCCCGTTTCTTTTTTTAACGGCAAAATCCTCGAAAGAGGAGATTCGATTCGGTAAATTACTTGGAGTTGACGATTATATCGTGAAACCTTTTAAAGGAAAGGACCTTTTGGCAGTTATTAATGGAAAACTTAACAAGGTCAAAAGATCAGAAATTATCAAAAAAAACGTGAATGAATCGATCGAAAAATTAAAAGAGGTCGTGAAACCTTCCTTGCAAAAGGAAGATAAGAAAGAGGATATCCTCCTATTCATGATGCATTGGGACGATGTATACGGCCCTCAATTAAATTGGTGGTATCCTATAAGAGAAGAAAATAAAGAATTTATTGAAAATATGGGAATTCAACTATTTCAGACGTCCGTTTTCCTTTTTGGCCAGGAAAAAATCACGAAACCCGAGGGAATTTTAATAAACATTGAAAAAATTGGAAAGATGTGTTACATGCTTTTTGATTCATGCGTCGATCCAAAAAAAAGAGGAAAACAGCAACAGTACATGTTAACTTTATTGGCACCCAAGATTAATTATTTTGAAAGCATGAAGGTAAAAAAATTATTTATGGACATTTCAGAAAAAATAAAAAATAATAATCCGTGGAGTGTTGAAGAAACGTGGAAGGCGGTAATTGAAATCTTATCAAGGGAGGCATTAAATCTTTAACTCATTAAAATCATGCTTGTATTAAATATTTAGATTTTAAAAGTTTAAGAATGATGCTATCATTTAAATTTCTCTCCTTTTTTGATAATTTTCTTTTATTCTTCTAAGTATAAAAATAAAAAATTTTTTTGCGGTACGAGTTCCATATCACGTGAATATTATTTTCTTTAATTAGAAAAAAAGATCTTGCAATCATAAAAACGATTTTTTATTTCAGTTTAAATTAAATCGGTTTATTTAAGAATTAATTAGTGACTAAAAATGACCTTTCAAGAAAATGCTCAAGAATATAATTCAAGAAGAGATTCATGTCATGAGTGGAAAGGAATGACCCATATCATTCCATTCTTAGATTTAAAGAAAGAGAATTTGAATCTATTAAAAAGTGAACAACAAAGGTTAGAAAAAACATTAAATTTAAGAAAAATTCCGCTCTTCCTTGAAAATCATGAATTCCATCAGGATTTAAACCATGCGAATATAATCAATGATAAGTTATTGAATCCGATTGATGCCTTGCTTGAATTAGAAAAGGTTCCGGAGCTTAAAGTAAAATACCATATTCACGGAAAAATTCATGGAACTGTTGCCGGTTTATTTTCTCATGATATTAAATATAAACAAGCATTAAAAGCTGCTGCAGGGGATAAATTAAACCATATTATCGTCGATGATTTACGTGTTGCTCAAGAATGTTTGAATTTTCTAAAAAAGAATAGGTTAAATCGGTGCTATTTTTTACCTCTTAAAGACCTTAAAACTTATCCTTTGGACATGGTCATCAAGGCAAATGGAAAAATTTTAGGTAAAGCCATGGATTTGATTGAATTTGACCCCCTCTATTTAAAAGCTTTTGAATTTGTTTATGGTAGAGTAATAATCGTGGAAGAGATAAAAACGGCTATAAATTTTAAAATTAACGCCACGCGGGTTACATTAAAAGGAGAAATTGTAGAACCTTCGAACGTGATAAGTGGAGGATATCTTTTTGATCCATGAAAATAAGAAATCATCATTTTAAATTATAAGATTTTTTCATGAACTCGATTAATGAAAAACTAAGAAGCTATCTAATGATAATATCGGGATATTATTTTCATTAAAAAAAGAAATATTATTTGTAAAATACGAGAATATATTTGTTTGAAATGATAACTAACTCTCGTTTATAGCTTACTCTCATGATAGTTCCAAGAACTAAGGAATTAGAAAGCCAATCTGCACTAAAGAACTCTGCCATAAATTCAGAAGAGTTTAAAAATTTATTTTTAAAACTCCAAAATGCTGAAAAATTAGATAGAAACGAACGGTTATATCTTCTAAAAAAAACGCAAGAGTTCATAGTAAGAGGACATGACCTTAATCCGCAACAAAGACTAAATTATTGTAATGCTCAACGACAATTAATAAAAGTTTGCTTGAGATCGCTATTAAAATGAGCTTGTTTATAATTTTAATTTCTTAGGCGAAATAATTGAAATTTTTTCTATTATCCAAAAATAACATGTATGATAAAAGGTTGCATTTACCAAGTTTAATTTTATCCTTTTTTGGAGGAATTTTTAAAAAATAAAAATTCAAAACTCAATTAATTTATCAGGATTAATCACGATTTATTTTTCTTTTTTAAAGTAAAATATAAGATTTTTTTTACCATGAACTATGTTTCTACATTGAAAAAGAAATTTTTTCTCATGACATGAAAACGAGTATAATCATGGAAAATTATTCAGAAGAAGAATGGAACTACGATTTTTATAATGAACTGGTAAAAGATGTAGAGGATAATAGGAACATACGAGCATGCATCTCTTGTGGACGCTGTGTCGGAAATTGCCCTGCTACTAAGATTTCAAATTATAATATACGAAAAATCATTACAAAAATTTTAAAAGGCGATAAAAGCGTTTTAAAAGATCCGGAGATATGGTACTGTTTTTTATGTGAACAATGTAAAAGAGTATGTCCAAGAGAGGGAATAGACATTCCTCTTTTAATCTTGAACTTGAGGAATGAATCTTTTAAAAGGGGGTACGGCCCAAAATACAATGATCTCACGAAATATGTAGAAATGGCGAATAATTTTCTTACTAATGGGACGGTTTTGGTAGAACCTTTAGAAGCGACATTATCTGAGCGAAGAATTAAAGAAATAGATAAAATATGTGATTTTGCCCGAATAAAATATGTTTTCAAGGCTAAAAAGAAAAACACAGGTAAGGAAAATAAAAAAAAATAAAAAATACGGATTAAATAGAATTTTTTATTAAAATCATGCCGGGTAATGAATTAGTTTTGGATGTAAAAGCGATAGAAAAAGAATATGGGGGTCATCCCTTGGAATTTTTCAAAGGAAAAAAAATTTGCTTATTTAAAGCTTGTTTGGAAAAATATTTCCCCGGCGTACGTTTTGGAATGGAAGACCTCTTAGAAGAGTTGAATTTATCAGTAGTATCTTGCGAAAATTCTTGCTGTGCGGGAACATTTTTCCAAAGAAATTTAATTACTCGTGCTCAGTTCGCAGCGATTAATGAACGTAATTTAATTGAAATAGCTCATGAGGCAGATATTTTATTAGTTAGTTGCAATGGTTGCTATAATTCTTTATTAAGAGGGCGGGATTTTTTGGATACGCCTGAAGTGAGAAAAAAAACCGAGAAAATACTAGAAGAAGTTAAAAAAGAAATGGGCGGAGAGCTTTATTCAGGACAATATCAGATTTTAGAGAATCCTCCTTTAAAAATAATTCATGATTTGGATTTTATTTATCTAATTAGGAATGATGTTTTAAATACATTAAAATTTGATTTAAGAGGTCTTAAAGTCGCAGTTCATTATGGATGTCATTACTTAAATCTGGAGAGGGATAAACGTACAAAAAATGGATTACGTGAGGAATATTTTAAAGATAAAACCAAATTAGAGGAATTGGTTGAATTGTTTGGTGGAATTCCAGTAGATTATCAAGAACGTGAGAGTTGCTGTGGTTGGGGTGCAAGTCAGATCGTTCTTCATAAAAACGATGCTTTAAAAATCACTTATAGAAAATTAAAAAGTGCGGAGAATGTTGGTGCTGATTTCCTATTAATGCCGTGCCCGACATGCTTATATACCTTGAGTAAACCGGAATTTAGGGAAGACATGAAAAATTTATTTAATGATAATGATTTGGATATTCCAACCATTCATCTTAATGAATTAATTGCAATTTTAAGAGGGTGTGAAGAGAAGCGATGCATTACCTTGCGTAGAAAAACACCCAGGATTGAAGAGATTTTTAATATCATTACGAATCAATAAAATTAACCATCATATAATCCTCCTATTTAAAAAAAAACAAGGTATGGCAACATGTTTACTTAAATTTTTCTTTTAATTAGAGTATTTGGCATGTTATTACTTTCTTTCTCATTTTCTGTAAATAATCGAGAAGGTTCTCAAATACTTTAAATTTTTTTTAAGTAGATAAAAAAGGGATAAAGAGATTGTCTCTGATTTATTAATGATCTTTTTAAACACGTGGAAAATGAATGTAGAAAAAATCCAAAAAAAAAAATAAAAAATTATTTAAAAATTTACATGAAAAAGATTAAAGATTTTCGCTTATTGCTTGTCTTGGGCATGAATCAATGCAGAGCAGGCATCCAATACATTGCTGGTTTGAAAAAGCTATTGAATCATCTGCTTCAAAATGTAATGCATCCGTTGGACATAAGCTCACGCATGCTCCGCAGAAAATGCATTTGTCTTCATCAATAGAAACCCTTCCTTTACTGGTTATAACGATATTATTTTGCTTTAAATCTTCCGTAATTTCTTTTATTTTATCTTCTGGTACATCGATTAATAAATTGACACCAGTCGAGCCCATAGAAAATTTTAGAATGTTCAAAGTAATTTCATGCCTGAGGATATTATTGATCAGTTTTGAATAATCCTCAATGCTCTTAAACAAACCTAGCGGAACTAATAAACTTATGATGGTCATTTATAGCATCAACTCCTCCGCAGTAATTATTCCCACTACTTTATTATTAGTATCAATTACGGGCAAGGCAGAAATGTCATTCATTCTCATTTTTCTCGCAGCGATATCAATTGGCTCATTATCGGTTGTCGTGATTACTTTTTTAGTTATGATATCCAAGAGTTTCGTTTTTTCTTCAGCTATAGCTTTCGTGATGTCGAAACTGGTAACTATTCCTTTTAACGTATTGTCCTTGTCTGTAATGATAATGTGGTTCATGTTTTCCTTAACTATTTTAGATGCCACTATTTTTATATCACAGTCCTCATGACATATTATAGCTTTCTTTTTTAGATCTTTAACAAATTTCTGTTCAGAAATTTGCTTCATTGGTTTGAAGATGGTATTGGTGGGTAATCGTTCAATAGGGGCACTTAATAAAAAATCACCATCTTCGATCCATTCTTTTAAAATGTTGGCAATTTTCCGTGCGTGAAATAAGGATGATAATGGGGAGCATTTTACTTTCTTTCCATTTATATCGATAATTCCACTTTTTAGTTCCTTATAATTTATGGTTCTGAGGACGGGACGATCTCTCCTAGGAATACCATAATCAACCACTTCAGTAACGATATCCTCATCTTTAACTGCGGTTTTTTTTGCTAATCCTTCGTTTAAAATAGGAATGGGAATACCAATTCCTACATATAAAGAAGTCCCATACTTTTCGAAATTTACGCCTCTTAAGAATTCAGAAGACATTTGTTTCAAGTCGCCTTTAACGAAGAGTGTGCCAAAATTCTTACGTGGATTGTGTTGGGTTCCTTCACCAATTACATAACCGATTCCCCCACCAAGAAAAATTCTTGTTCCTAAACCAATAGTTTCATAATCAGGATCATTACAGAGGGGGCTTAAGGCCCCTGCTCCAGAATAATGAGCATTGCCGAAATGAGGTAAAAGTTTTCCCATATAAGTATAAATTGTCTTGTCGGTAGAATTCGTAGCACACACGTATCGTTGATATCCATTACGAGGATTACATAAAATTGCTTGATTTATATCATCGATGGTAAAGTAGGTATCAATTTCTCCTAAAGGATAACAATCCGTAGTATAGGAGATTCCACGCAACCTTATAGGCTTTCCAGCAACTAATTCTTCAATGACATTCCCACCACCATATTCGAAAGGTCTTTTATCTGCCATTCTCGTGACGCCTATGTAGCAATCTACGGCCGCATTTCCGTGGTATGCGTGCACCTCATTTAACCACAGATGTTCAAATTTTATTGGAGGGTCAGAATGCCCAAAATTCAAAAATGCGCCTGAGCTACACATGGCGCCAAATGTACCGGTGGTGACAACGTCAACTTCTTCAGCTGTAACTTTAGTCCCTCGTTCTTCCACGATTTTTATCATTTCTTCCGCAGTAACTACTACTGCTTCTCTTTTTTTTATTTTTTCATTTATCGCTTCATATGTTTTAGTCAAATAATCACCTTGAATATTATATTAGAATAGTTTTTAAATTACATTAAATTTATAATAGAAAAAAATATATCATTTATAAATAAATGGAAAGAAATTATTCATTTATGACATGTTATATTCATTAATATCATGATTCTTTGCCAATATTGGAAAAAAATGCCTTCAATACCCGAATTAACTAAGATTAAGGAATTAAGAAGAAAGCTTAATCTCACGCAAAAAGATTTGGAAGAAGTTTTACACATTCCCCAATCTACTTTATCTCGCATTGAATCTGGAAAGGGAAATCCATCTTATCACGTAGTCAAGAAAATTTTTGACTATTTGGAAGAATATTCCTTGAAGAAAAAGAATTCAGAAATACTTGCTGAAAATATAATGACCACGAATATCATTTCCATTAGCTCGAAATCAACAATAAAACAAGCAATTGAATTAATGAACAAGCATCAGATTTCTCAATTACCCATTATAGAAAATGATCAAAACATCGGCAGTATTACGTCAAAAAAAATTCAAAAACTCATAACCGATAATCCCACACTGATCAATGCTAATGTTCTTCTGATTAAAGAATTGCCTTTTCCGGAAGTAGATATGAATTGGAAAGCATCTAATATTTCCAATTTACTCAGTTCTTATCCTGCCGTGCTTGTTAAGAAAGGTAATCATTATGTGGGTATAATTACCGATGCTGATCTCTTAAAATTAGCCTTTAACCTTGAATGAACAAAGAAAAGATTTTTAGGAGCAATTATACAGGATAATTGATAATTCAAACCATTCTTATTCTCTAATATAGCTTCATTAAATTATATGGATGAATCTTCATCAATCCTAAAGGAAAAAAGCAAGCAGATGGAATCAAAGCTTTAACTTGAAATTTTAAGTGGAGACCATTTTACCGACACTTTAATTGTAATTTAGAAACATTTTTTCTCTATTTCAAATTAAATAATTTAAATTGAAGAAGAATTTATTTCATTTAAGAAAGATAACTATAAAACCTAAAAAGGTAAAAGTAAGAGAGTTTACTAACTTAATGCTCTCATTTTCTCTTGATTTTGATTTGCTTTATAACTCATTTCTCATTTTTCGCTTCCGTGGAGGAAGAAATAACAAAAACGATTGGTATTTTCTTCAAAATCATGATCCGTTGGAAAACGGATTTTTTACTTTAAAAATTCCAAACAATCCAAAAGTCATTCCATTAGTAATTACCGGAAAAGAATTATTGATAAAATATTTAATTTTAGAGAAGAAAGGAATTAAAAAAAACACGAACTTTACACTTCATGTATCAAATACTTTAGTACAATCATTTGTGGAAAAGAAAAAAAAGATTGAAGTACTGATTCAGTTTCCGAATGGAACTACCCATCTAGTTAATCCAATTCCTACGTTACAAGTAATAAACGGTAAATTTGACCATATAAGGATTATTAATCCCTCCACTATAGATTGCAATAAATCATTTAAGATTATTGTTCGGTTAGAAGATAAGTATAATAATTTAGTGGAAGACAATTCGCTATCCTTGCCGTTGAAAATTTTTTTAATAAAGAACGATACTAACAAAAAATTTATCGCCACTTTACATAAAGATGATTTTAGTAAGGGATTCTCCAATACTATCGAAGTAAAAATCAGTGAAGAAGGGATCTATTATTTTGAAGGGGAAATTAATGAAAAAATGTTCACTTCAAATCCCTTAACTTGTAAAAATCCATCTAATGAGAGAAAACTCTTTTGGGGGTTCATTCACGGGCATACCAATAAAAGTGATGGAATTATTGATCCAGAAGAATATTTTGAAAACTTAATTAAGGCAGGATTGGATTTTGGTACTTGTACGGAACACGATCATTCATGGGAAACAACGGACCGGGATTTTGAAGATATAAAGCAATTAATTCAACGATTCAACAAAGATCAGAAATTTATTACATTTTTTGGCTATGAGTATGGAACATGGTTTACGGGATATGGCGATATTTGCATTTATTACAAGGAGGATACTATTCCAATATTCCGGTCAGAAATGAATAAATACAATTCGCTTCCTAAATTAATAAAGAATCTTCGACCATGGAAAGATAAGATATTAATGATTTGCCATCACTCTGCATTAAGGCCCGGGTATCGAAATTGGGATTTTTTTGATAATGAATTAGAAAAATTAGTGGAAATTTATTCTACATGGGGCAATCAAGAATATCCATTTAATGAAGGGAATCCCATTCCTCCCCGCTATAAATTCTATGGACATGGCCCTCATGCTCGCGAAAAAGGTGTTGTGTTAGAGAAAAAAGGAAGTTTCGTACGAGATGCTCTTGAAAAAGGCTACAAATTAGGCTTTACAGCGGGAGGAGATGATCATTTGGGGATTTTCCCTTCGGGCCCGATTGAAATTGAAAATGGGTTATATAAACCAGGAATAATGGGTTTGTGGGCTAAAGAACTTTCAAGAGAGTCTCTATGGGAAGCGCTACACCAGCGTCGTTGTTATGGCACGACAGGTCCAAGAGTTATCATTGAATTTTATTTAGAACAATTTTTCATGGGCGATATTATAGATTTGAAAGATCACCCTAGTTTTTATAATAAAAGGGCCTTAATTTTCAATTTAATTAGTCCAATTCTCATGGAAAAAATTGAGATAATTAGAAATAATAAAATTTTTAAAAAAATTAATGTAAATTCGAAAAAAGTGAAAGAAAAGATAATAGATATGGAAAATTTCAACTGTATGGTATTAACATGCGATAATAATAAAGAAAAGTTTGTTTTCTATTACTTGAGAATTTTTTTAGAGCACAATAACATGGCGTGGTCTAGTCCTATTTGGATGGTATCAAATGAGAAAATGGATTAAAAGTTCTTTCTTTGGTAAGAGGGTGAATAAAATTCTTAAAAATACCATTTAAAATTTAAATCCATGAACGTCATTTCCATGTTAATTTTTTCCTAATATTAGTCATTCAAGAAAAAAATTTTTAAAGAATTTGTAGATAAGAAATTTTAGGGAAAAAATGGTACTGGGAAAAATGGTTATTAAATGAGTAATGGAATAGATTGACGGTCATGTGGAAGGAGTTTTTAAGGAAGCTTTTATATCTAATGCAAAGCACTATTAGTATAAAGTAAAAGAATTTCTTAAAGATTGTAGAAGTCTCTTAAACCACTTTATTGAAAAAATTGATTTGTTGGCTTGAAATTAAATTAAAACAATGCTTTTCCTCTAATTCTGTTCGAATGAGTGAAAAAATAAATAAAGATAAAAATTATTGAAGGTCATATTTTTGATTACAAATAGGACAATCTAAAGGAAGTTCTTCTTCACATGGTTCTAAATTTTCATCTATAAGCATTTTTCTCCAACATACCAATTTATCATCTTCTAATATCATATCTCTCCCATGATGTTGAGGAATAATTTTTCTTGTTTGACAATTATTGCAGACTAATATTTTTGCTTCATTTTTCATCATTTCAGCATCGATAGATTCAAACACGTTTTTATATCGAAAAACTCTTAATCCATTGGCAAAGACTAAAAGGGAAACACCCACATCTCCAATGCCAACGGCAAGCCAGAGAGTCATTAATCCTAATACCGTAAGAATCGCAAAAGATACTTTTATGATAATAGATGTCCAAATATTCTGTTTGATGATTCGATTAGCTTTTTTGGAAATATCAATGTATTTTAGAATATTTACCAATCGATCATTCATTATAATAACATCCGCCGTTTCAAGAGTTAAATCCGTGGCAGAAGCTCCAATTGCTATTCCCAAATCGCTGGTGGTTAAGGCAGGAGCATCATTAATACCATCGCCCACCATGGCAACACCTTTATATTTCTTTTTTAATTCTAAAATTTCTTGATTTTTTTGTTCAGGGATTAATTCACCACGGATTTCATCAATATCCAAGGAGGACCCTATGGAATTACATACGGTTTGTTTATCACCAGATATTAGGACTGTTTTATATTTCCTCTCTTTTAAACCGTTTATGAGAATAGGAGCATCAAGCCTTAATACATCTCGAATAGTAATGATTCCTAAGAGATTCTTTTCATTTCCTACCAAAATAGGAATGGTGCCTGTTCTCTCAATTTCTTCCATGTCTTGTCGTGGGATTTCATAATCCAAATTTTTTATTAGCGCATTATTCCCCACGAAATAAATCTCTCCATTAATTTTTCCTTTGATTCCTTTTCCCGGAAAAATTTCAAATTGCTCTACGGAAATTAAAGGGACTGCTTGTTCTTTGGCATATCTTAAAATGGCTTTAGCAATGGGATGTTCCGAAAGATTTTCCAAGCTTGCTGCGATTGACAACACATCTTGAGCACTAGAATTATACGACTTGATCTCATACACTCTCAAATTTCCCTCGGTTAAAGTCCCCGTTTTATCAAAAGCGAACAGTTCTAATTCATTAACAAGTTCAATATACCGGTTTCCTTTCACCAAGATACCTTCACGTGCTAATTTCGTTAAAGCCGCAATATTAGTTAGGGGCGTGGATAACGTTAAGGCACAAGGACAAGAGACTACTAATAAAACCAATCCCTTATAAAACCAAGAATTAAAATCTAAATTAAAAACTAATGGGGGCACGATCATTACAAAAATAGCGGAAGCCAATATTATGGGTGTGTAATATCTTGCAAACCGCTCGATAAATTTTTCTTTTTTACTTTTATTTTTAAGAGCGTCTTGAATAGAACGGGCAATTTGAGCCACCAAGGTATTCGAACTATCTTTAGTTATTTTTATATCGATAAAATTATCTGTTACAAGAGTTCCGGCATAAACTTCATCGTTTACTTTTTTAAAAACTGGTATAGATTCTCCTGTTATCGCACTTTCATTTACATAACAATTTCCCTTAACAATAATCCCATCTAAAGGAATTTTCATTCCCGGTTTTACCCCTATTATGTTCCCAAGTTCGACGCTACTTGTTGGAACCCGGATATATTCTTTATCCTTTTTTAATAAGGCTTCATCGGGAGCAAGCTCCAACAATTGTTTTATCGCAGATTTTGATTTTTCAGTGGTAAGCTCTTCAATGTGTTCTGCAATAGAATATAATAAAATTGCGGTAGCTCCTTCTTGTCCATGAAGAATGAAAAAAGAAGCTACTGCGGCAATTAACATCAATAAATTTGCTGTAATTTTTCGCTCCTTTACGTTTTTAATAGCTTCCGATACTACGCCATAACTGGAAAGTAAAATGGAAATTGCTGCTATTAATTGACTTAAAAAAGGTTCTTTCGTGAAGAAGTCAAGAATTATGGAAATGGCCAGTAATATTGAAGCAGGTATTATAAAGTACCAATAATGTTCTTCAAAAAAAGACTCATGCTCTTCTTCCTCAGATAAGATATCTAAATTACAAACCTCTGCTGAACAATTAATATACATTCACCATAATATTTATTTTCAATTATCCTAACAATTCGAATATAAAAAAATTTCGGTTTATGGAAAATAATTCAATAACACTCCTTCACGAGTCATGATAATTAAATCAAAAGAAATTATTATATTTAAAAAACATGAATGAAAAGCAATAATCTCACTTAGGTTTTATCTCATGTTCATGATCCTTTTTTATCATTACATAAGCTCATCTTAATCTGCTAATAACATTAATTTGAATAGATAATAAAGAAATAAACGATATTTTGGAAAAATTTATTTATCATTTTGAAGAAGGATATTATCTTTTAATTCGTGCTTAAATTCCCATCCATTATTTTTGATCACGGCTAAGAGAATTGCCACGAAAATTAAACTACAGCCTATTAATCCTTGAAGCGTAATTTTTTCATCTCCAATTAAAAACGAGGCAAAAAGAAGGGCAAAAACGGGTTCAAGCGCAAAAATAATGGCTGTTTTTGAAGGTTCCACGTGTACTTGCGCTTGATTTTGAAAAATGAATGTTAAAGAAGTGACAATAGCACCTAAATACATCATTACCAGCCAAAAAGGTAGGGATAAATTTTTAATGATAAAAGTTTCATTGCTGATAACCATCGTCAATGAACTTGCTAAAAAAACCATCACGATTTGCGTGAAACAATACGCATGCACATCAAGTTGTTTAATATTGACGTGATAATCTACTAAAATAATATAAATTGCGCAAAAAAAAGCGCAAAAAATTTCAAAAATATCCCCGATAACGAATCCGGAAACTTCATCAACCATTAATAGAAGCATTCCTACCACAGAAATTATTACCGATGCCCAAATTCTTTTTTTTACCGGTTTTTTAAAACCAACCCACATTAAAAAGGGGACGATTAAACTATTTAACCCCGTAATAAATCCTGCTTTTCCCGCCGTGGTTGTTTGCAAACCAATGGTTTGTGTTGAAAGAGCGAGAAAATATATTAATCCGTTTAGAATTCCCGCTCGAATTAATGCCTTATTTACTTCTTTTAAACGAAAGAGTATTATTGGTACAAGAACGATGAGGGCAAAGAGGAAACGAATCGATATATAAAAAAAAACGGGGACGTGAGAGACCACATTCTTGGTAATAATAAAAGTAGTGCCCCACAAAAGAGTCGTCAGCACCAATAAAAGGAAGGAGAGGAATTTTATCCATGATGATGGAGAAGCGGAGTCCTTTCGTATATTTTCCATTAATTTTGGAAAAAGTTAAATAAAATAAAAAGTATATCACGGAGATATATTTGCTTTTTCGTAAAAGATACGTTTCACGATTCTCGCCTTTAAAAATTTATAATACTTTTTTTTACTTCCCACATTTTTCATTTTTAATCATATTAGCGGGATTTCATGTTAAAATACCAACATGAAGACAAAAATTTATATTATTATTAAAAGTCTATATAATAGACCAATTGAGGTACGTGCGATGTATAAAATAGAAAAAATAGAAGATAATATCTTATATATTAAAGCAATTGGGACGTTTCCTCCTTCGGTAACGGATGTTTTTATCGAAGACTTTGAAAACCTTACTATGAATGTAGAAAAATTTTCTGTAATCGTAGATTTGTTAGATGCCGTTTTATTGCACTTACAATCATTCGATAAAGTTCTTGATTTTTTAAAAAAAAATAATGAAAAATTAGAAAAATCGGTGTTCATAATTTCGAAAAATCCTCTTTTAAAAAAAGAATTTGAAGTATTAATTCAAGAAGCGGGTTCACCCAACCGTAAAATTGTTAAGGATTTTGAGGAAGCAAAAGATTGGATAGGGATAAATGAGATTAGAATTAAAAAAGAATGATCTGGAAAACTTATTTATTCAATTTTTCGAATTTTATGAAATTGTTCGAAAATATAATTATTATGAAATTTGTTGAACTTTATAAATTAAATGAGAAAGAAAAAATGCTTTAAATTAATTTTATTGGTCTTAATGGGTTTATATTTAAACTTATTTTTAGTTTTAAACCCTGAATTTACACCTAATCTAATAAGGAATGAAAAGAATGATTTTTATAATAAAACTAAGAAGGATGAAAATGAAGGCATTAAAAATACGCCTCTCGCTTCCACGGAAACCAATGGAAATCCCTTGCGCGTGAATCAATACGCTAATGTTTCAAATATTTTTACAAATATAAACTCGGGGGAAAACATTAGTTTTGCAATCGCTCAAGATTGGACTTCTAAAAACGTGAATATTACTTTTGAGGGTGTATCTAAAAAGAAAGATTGGGCAATTAATGGTGGCTTTAATACTGGTATGGAGGGATGGTATTATATTGAAAATGATACTTCTAAAGAAGGATTTGACCATCAATATGAAGATACCAAGGGAAATCCAAGTGGAAGTGTATCAATTACTATTGTTAGAAATATTGGTTTTGAAATAGGGCATTACGCATATTATTATCAAAACTTAACAATCCCTGAGGAATTTTCTTCTAAAATAGCAAGCTTTTCTATTGATTATTATTATGATTCAAGTGCTATTCTCAACGCAAGCTTGTATATTGCAATTATTTGCAATGGAATGGAAAAAAATAATACGTTGCATTTTAATAATTCCATTTATAATTCGTGGACAACATTTACTTTATTTTTTAATCCACTAACTTTTGGTCAAAAAGCTCTAGGAAATATAACTTTAAAAATGGGTATTCATGTTGAAGCGGAATCCGAAGTTAAATCCTCCTCAGATCCCACTCTTTTATTGGATAATGCCAAGTTTAATCTCTGGACGGAACCAAACGCATCAGGATTAATAAGAATCTACGATAATGAGTTCAATCAAAATCATACTTATTCTAATGTTACTTCAGGTAATGGATATACTTATATTGAAAGAGATAGGTCGCAAGCGGGCCAAGTAGATTTTACCATTTATAATAACATGTCTGATGCTTCTGATTTCATAATAGATTCTATTACTATTAGATCCTTTTTAACAAAAAGCTTTAATTCTACGGTTTCAGGTAAAGAGGGAAGTTATTATTCCGTAGGAGCCCAAGTTAATTGGTACTTAGAAGCTTCAATAACTATTCCTACGGGATATCAAAGTTGGGCGGAAATTGAAAAACCTTCAGACTGGAATTTTACATCCATACTGGATGGTTTTTATGAACAACAAAGGCAGAATTGCGAGGGTGTTGATCTTGGATCAACAAAATTAAAAATATCAAATGAAATATTATCAGAAGGTTTATGGAAATTCGAGGCAATTAGCGGGAATTATTTAATAGAAGGAAATATAGCTACTTGGAATGGGACCCAATTTCTCGATCTTTCAAAATTGACTCATGGAGATAAATTCCGTATAAATATTACGCTAGATGATTCGCTTCCTTTAGCTAATACTATTGTTAATTATACAATTTATTATCCTAACGGAACGATACTCATGGACAACTGGAAAGAACCTGAGGACTATAACGTGAAAATTGGAAATTTCATAGTAGGCGATAACATGTCCGTGGGTAAATATATTGTTAAAATATTCTGGTCTAATAATCAGTCTTATTTATATAGAAATAAAATAGGATATAAAGAGTTGAGTTTTATTGCATGGCATCATGTAAATTTGACGGCGGTAAAAGATTATTTTGAACAAGCTGCTGGAGAGCCCCTTTTGCTAAAGGTTAATCTAACCGATACTGATTTCAATGAAAGTATTACTTATGCTGAAGTTTCTTATAATTCTACTTACGGTTCCTTTGGGACTATGACATATTTAGGAAATGGTATTTATTTTGGAGATATAGACACGAGTTCCTTAGATTTAGGCGATTATTATTTCTCTTTTAATGCTTCTAAAACATTTTTTGAAAATATTACAAGAAATCATCTCATTCATTTGAAAATAATTAAACCAAGCATGATAATTGAAATACCCAGTGAAGCAATTAATGCCACGAGTAATTCATTTGCTATTTGTAGAATAAATCTCAAGGGAGTAAAGGATGGAGCTCCCCTTTATCCGGCGAATATTTCAACAAATTGGCAAAAATTTTATAATATTACAGATCATTATAATGGCACGTATACTCTCAATTTTTCAACTAATGATTTACCCGAAGAAGGCGTAATAAAAACCTATACCATTATCATTAATGCGAATAAGACGGATTTTGGAACTACAGCTAATTCGATCTTATTAATTATTCACCCCATTGAAACTAATGTTGACTCGAATAATACGTTGTTTAATTCTTACAAAAATGAAATTGTTAATGTTAAGGCAAATTATTCGATTTCCGCTACTAGCGAATTGATAGAAGGAGCTAATTGTTCTGTCACGTGGAGTAGTACATTTAGTATTGAGAATCGTTCAGAGGGTTTCATAATTCAATTAAATACTTCGGGACTTGCGATGGGGAAACATTCTTGTCTCATTGAATTAAATAAGCCTGGTTTCGCAACGGGATTTATTAACATTTTTGTAATCATTAACCCCCAATATGTGAGTTTAACTGTTCATGTTGATGATGAGAAAATTAATGAAAATGAAGTCATTGGAGTAAGGTATAATGATAAATTAACATTAAGAGCCCGTGCCTATGGAGAAATTGATAAAGTATATTTATCAGGGGCTATTTTTACTCTACACTTAGGAGAACATGAAATAAAATTAGAAAAATCGGATGATGATAATTGGTACGAAATTTCGTTGACTATAACATCAGAAAATTTTTCTCTTGGGATAAATGCCTTGCATGTGGAATTTCAAAAAACTGATTATTCAACCACTACTTTCATGTTTCAATTAGAGGTGGAACAAATAGAATTTAATGTGAATGCGATTAATTTTCAAGACTCGATTCAAGCATACGAAGGCGATTCAATTACCATTATCATCCTGCTAACAGATAGTAAAAAGAATTTAATTAAAGATGCAAACATATCTTATTCATGGGAATATGGGACGGGACAATTTCAAAACCTTAAAAATGGCACTTACATTTTAAACTTGGATCTTCCTGAAAATGTTATTGGTAATTATAAATTAACGCTGATAATATTTAAAGAGAGCAAAATTTATCAAACGAAGGAATATTCCATTTTGATCTTCATTTCAGAAAGACCTGTTCCAGCTTATTGGCTATGGATTTTGGTAGCTGTATCAATTGGAGCTACAACTTCCCTTGGTATTATTGGCTTGAGAGCACGTGTAATCAAACCACGAAGAGAAAGAAAGGTATTGGCTTTAAAAGCTAAAACCCAGAAATTCAAGGATATTCGAAATATTCAAGCCATATTTTTCATGCATGAGGAGTCTGGTATTCCTCTCTATTCCCAAGCTTATTCCTTTTTCAAAGATATTGATCCCCAATTATTATCAGGATTCATCCAAGCCATAATCACAATAGGAACAACAATAACAGAACAAGAAACAATGGAAAAATTAACTGAGGAAAAAGGTAAAACCATGGAAATTGATTTTAAATATTTTTATACGTTAATTTTTGATTATCAACGATTGCGAACCATTTTAATTCTTAACAAAAGGAGTTCTGAAAGATTAAAAGAAAAATTATACGAATTAGCAGAAAAAATTTCGATACATTTTAGTAAAGAATTAGAGGAATTCTATGGTAACATGACTCCTTTTAAAGAGGGAATTCCAGATATTTTAAATGAAGTACTCGAACTTTATTATAAGGATTATTTTGTTCTTATTGATGAGAAAACTCGATTTCAAAAGATTAAAGAATTACGAGAATTATCGTCCTTAGAAAATCGGGTATTACATGTTATAGAATCCTATTTAAGAGAACATGATGATTTCAAATTAGATATTATTTTTGATTTAATGGCAGACAAAAATGAAGATTTAATTATTGAAGCCATGGAAAACTTAATTAATTTGGGAATAATAGTTCCCAAAAAAGAATGAAATGTAATTAATTTAAGAACGAGTATTATATCTCTTTTAATCTGACTCTACTAAGTTCTACAGCATTAGGATTCACGTCACATCCAATGAAATTTCTATTAAATTTCTTTGCTACGACTAGAGTGGTTCCTGATCCACAGAAAAAATCAGCTATTAAATCCTTCTCATTAGACGAGGCTAAGATGATCCGTTCTAATAATTTTTGAGGCTTCTGCGTGGGATACCCTACATATTCTTTAGCGCGAGTGGCAGTTTGGAAAGAAAAGATATCATTCCACACATCACCAAGAGGAGTTCCAGGATTTTCATCTAAATATTGCTTTCCTCCTCGTCTTTTTCTATATAATCGCCCATTTTCATCTCTATATCTAAACATTTTTTTTACATATTTTTCATTATAGGGCAAATATTGTTTATTAAAGGTATAGTGGTCGGATTTCGTGTAATAAAGAATGATGTCATGTTGCCGCACCCAGCCCTTTACTTGACTTTTAAAACCCGAAACGCTTCCTACATTCCAGATGATGTCATTTTTGAAATTTTCTTTTCCAAATATCCTATCACACGTTAATTTCAATTCGAAAACGGCATTTCGATCACAATGCAGATAGAAACTTCCGGTTTTCTTAAGTACACGATGCATTTCACGAATGCGAATTTCCATGAATTGGAGATAAGCATTCATTGAATCCCATTTATCATTGAATTCTGAGTAATCAACACCAGTATAAAACGGAGGATCTATGTAAATTAAATCAATTATCTCTGATTTAATTTCGGATAAAAGTTCTAAATTGTCTTTTTGATATACTTGATTTATATTCATTTCAGAAATAAATACGAGTGAATATTATTAAATATTATGAATGAGAGAAGATTAAATAAAAGTTTTCTAAAAAAATACGAAAACTACGACTTTTCTAAAATAAAGGAAGAAAAAATATATTTAGTTGGTTCGGTTTCGAAAGCAAGAGATTATTTTATCGAAATTGAGTCAATCTTGCAAATTTTCCATGATAAATTGATATCTCTCTGCTCAATTGATGGTCTCTTGAACAAAACAAAATTTTCGAAAGAGGAATGGGATGCATTGCAAAAAATTGCTCTAAAAAAATTACATTTACAAGAAGCAATTTTAGTGCTGGATGTGGATGGGTATATCGGTAAGGAATCCAGAGAAGAAATAGAATATTTTAAAAATGTTATAAAAAAACCGATATATTATTTATCCGAATTGCGCACAATACGAAAGAACTAAACAAGAATTTTATTTAGAAGATATTCCTCCCTTTTTCTGAAAAGAAATGGTTTAATAATAAACATGAAATAAAGATGTTTCTTGTAATGCTTTTTAAAAGATGAAAAAAGATGAGGCAATTTTAGAATTTTAAATTAATAATCACCTTTATTTAAATCATGGAGGGTATAAGAACAATTAAATGGCATGAGACGTTATGTTCTATATTAGATTTAATATAAATCCATCTTAGATTGTAAGAATAAAGGAGTGAGGTATTCATTATGTTACTCAATTATTTTATTGGGACGGCGGGTTCTGGTAAAAGTACCTTAACAGGCGCATTAAAGGATTACTTGATGAATAGAGATCCCGAGATTTCAGCAATAACCGTAAATTTAGATCCTGGAGCTGAAGTTCTTCCTTACGTGCCCGATATAGATATTAGAGAATATATTTTATTAAGAGAAGTGATGGAGACATATGGATTGGGTCCGAATGGAGCCATGATTCTTGCATCAGATTTAATGGTGAATTATTTAGATGATCTTAAAGATGAATTGGATGAATTTAATGCGGATTGGATTTTAGTCGATACAGCAGGGCAATTAGAATTATTTGCTTTTAGGGATACGGGGCCCTTAATCGCCAGCTCTTTAGGGATAAATGGAATTCAGAGGTCCATTACCTTTCTTTTTGATTCTAATTTAGTTTTAAGACCTAATGGATTCATATCAACACTTTTATTAGCGGCTTCTGTTCAATTTAGATTTCAGAAAATCCCCCAAATAAACGCACTTTCGAAGATGGATTTATTAGATGAGGATCAGATTGACATGATCGTGAATTGGAGCACGGATTTTAAAGCTTTAGAAGAACATACTAGTGAAAGAGAAAAAGGCTTGATTCGAGAGCTTTCCATGCTATTATCTGAGGTATTCATTCAATTAGGATCCACTGCTGAATTGACTCCTTGCTCCATAAAAGAAGAGCATGGTTTAGATTTAATATTCGGTTATTTACAGAGAGTATTTGATTCAGACAAGTCAAGATTTTATTAAAATCAAGATTATTATTTATAACAAAATTAAATACAAATTAACAAAAATTATCTCATCATGAAAATTATCGGGCCTATTGCCGGAATTGGCTCCCGCTTGCGCCCCTTTACGTTAAGCAAGCCGAAAGCTTTCATAACAGTGGCCGGTAAAACTGTTTTAGACCACATACTTGATAAATTTATTAATACCTTCGATTTCGGAACAGAATTAATCTTAATCGTGGGATATAAGAAAAGGCAGATAATGGATTACGTGAAAGAATATTACAAAGATAAATTTAAACTCACATTTATTGAACAAGTTCCAAGAGGCTATAAAGAGGATATTCCCTATTATTGGGGCTTAGGAGAAGCTATCTATTTAGCCCATGAGAGATTTAATGAGAAAACTCCGGTAAATGGAGAAGAAGATAAAAGACAAGGAGCTCTCATATTTTTAGGCGATATGATTCCATTAGATGAATATTCTTATATCATGTATAAATATTATAGTTCTGAAGTAGATGGTATTATAACGGTAATGAAAGTTCCGAGAGAAAGTGCGAGTTCATATGGGATAGTGGAAACCGATGAGGAAGGATTAATAACAAGGCTAGTAGAGAAACCAAAGGAATTTATTTCCGATTTAGCAATAGCGGGAATTTATGCTTTTTCTCATACAGCCATGAAAGCACTTTTTAATAGCTTAAAAAAATATTTAGATCAACGAAATGAGGAATCTGGAGAGATCTACATGACAGAAAGCTTACAAGATCTTGTGAAGCAAGGATTCAAGATAGCTGCAGTAGTTTTAAAGCAAGGCATATTAGATTTTGGAAGACCTTCCGAGTTATTAAAAGGAAATCGATATTTATTGGAACATGTGGCTAGTAAAAAAGAAGATTTTGAACGATTGAACATTACCGTCGAGAGATCCTTTTTAAAAAATCCCGTTTATATAGGGAAAAATGCAAAAATTATCAATTCGGTGATCGGTCCTTACGTATCAGTCGGGGAAAACACGATTATCATGAATTCTATATTAAGTGATTGCTTAATTGAGAGGAATTCACTCATAAAAAACATGATTTCCGAAAACTCCATAATAGGAAGCAATGTAAAAATCGAAAATATTTCAAAAAATTACCTAATAATTGGAGATAAAAGTCAATATTAATGATTTCATTGCACTCTTTTATTTTCTTTTTTTAAGTGATGAAAAATAAATTGAAAGAAATAATAAATATTAATCGTATTATAGATTTAACGGAAAAAATATTATTATTCCAATTCATCTAATTAATCATTTTTACAGCTTGATCATGTTAGAAAAAGAAGAAATTGACAAGATCCACGTGGCTTTTGATGCTACTCATAAAAATAGGGTAAAAATAAACGAGAATTACTCTCATGTAAGAGATTTTTTAAATGAAAATGGATTTGTCTGTTATAATTTTACTGACCCCATGACACATGAAAATTTGCGCTCATTTGATATTCTAGTAATAGGATGTCCTGATTTTTCAAAATTATCCCGCCAAGAAATAAGTTATATTGAACGATGGGTCTTAGAAGATGGGGGTGGATTATTACTTTTATCGCACGCAGGAGGAGATAAAGGACGCAACAGTAATTTATCGGAATTAAGTGAACGTTTCGGCATTGCATTTGAAAATGATCAAGTTTTAGATGAAATTAGTAATTTAGGATTTGAGAATTTACCAATCATACATGATTTTCGGCCTCCCCATCCTATAACAGAAGGTATTACATCGCTTTGTTATAGAGCAGGATGCTCCTTAACCATTATTGGGAATGCTCTTTCCATCGCATATTCTAATGAATCTTCTGAGCCCTTCAGTTCTCCTTTAATATGCGTGGCGGAACCGGAAAATGGGAAAGTATGCGCAATAGGAAGTTATGAAATGTTTCGAAATGAAATTGGGGGAGGATTTAATCACGATCAACATTCTACCTTAGCTTTAAACATTTTCAAGTGGCTACTTTCAGATTTTCGATTAGAATTAAAATCTAAAGGATTGATACCTACTCCCGAAGTTGCTGTACAAGAATTCATTTCAGAGTCTTCAAGTTCCATCCAAGGTCAAGAAGCTGCAGAAAAGATTTCAGAACCACGCGTGGCTATTGATATTAAAATTTCGAATAAAAGTGACCTAATGAATTTATTAAAAACTTTTTCGAGCCAAATTAACACCATTCAAAAAACGATCAATCAATTGATAAAAATAGCTTCTGCAAGTGAAAAAGAAATTGCGGAATTAAAAGAAGCTAAAACATACATTCCTCCGAAAGAAATAAAAGCTCAAGAAATTCCTCCCGAAGAAATAGAATTGGGCCCCACATATAAAGATACTACATTAACTCAAGAAAATATAATTCAATCCATTGTATCAGATTTATCTGAAAAATCTCCTCCCTCAGAAGAAGAAATTTTAAGGGATATTAATAAATCAAGAGAGAAGGGAAAAATTGAAAAAGGAAGAGCGGGTATGGAATCTTCTAAGCCCACAGAAGTAACGACACTAGAAATGATGAGTGAATCTGAATTGAGCAAGGAAAAAGAGAATTTAGAAAATAAAATCAACTCCATTCACTATCTCTTAGAATTCATTAAAAAGAAATTTGAATCTGGAAAATTAGATGAGAATTCTTATAATGATCAATCGGAAGATCTCAAGGAAGATTTAAAAAAATTACATAAGAAGATAAAAGAGATTGAAAAACGACTTGAAAGGAAATAGCATGAAAATTATTCTTCAACCTCACTAATCTCTTCTTTTTTCTTCTTGAATTCTTCTGGTAAATATGGTTCAGCATGTTTATAAGTAATTTCAAAAAAATCTTTATCACTAACTCCTTTTGTTATCTTTTTTAATTCATTTTTAATGATTTTAAAGGATTTTCTTAACTCCTCTTTCGATGTGGATTCATGTTTCATTTTTACCTCGTTCACTATTTTCTTAATGACATCTTCAGGAAGATCCAGATCTAATACTTTTATTTTATTTTTGATAGCATGTAAGATAGATTTAGAGCCTGAAAATTTACCCAAATAAAATTTCCTTCGCCTCCCAACCATGTGAGGATTAATCGGTTCATATGTGAGAGGATGTGCTAATATTGCTGCGATGTGTAGACCACTTTCATGTGAAAAAGCATTATCTCCTACAATAGGTTTATATTGAGAAATGGGCTGACAAAAATAGCGCTCACACGTCTCGCTAAGTTCAGGTAATTTTTTTAAGTTTATTCCGGTATCTATTTCCATGCGTTCTAAGATAGTAGCTACTTCTTCTAATGCTGCATTACCGGCTCGTTCTCCGTATCCGTTTATACACGTATGAGGATAAAGGCAGCCTTCAAAAACTCCGGTAATTGTATTAGCAACGGCTAGTCCGAAATCATTATGCGTGTGAATGCCCATAGGAATGTTCTTATTTATGGGTTCTAATACTTCCTTCTTAATTCGCCGTATTAAATAAGAGGTCGAAACAGGAGTAAGCACGCCTACGGTATCCCCTAATACAATGCGCTCCGCTCCGGCATCAATTGCCGTCTGAAATACATTTTTTAGGTGCTCAAATTCGGCTCGGGTTCCATCTTCAGAAACCCAATTAACTTTAAATCCATTATCTTTAGCATAATAAATGGCTCCTCGTATTTGGCGGAGCTCATCATCCTCAGTTAATTTGAGCGTTTTCATAAAAATAGGGGAAATCGGCATGAAAATGACGATTTCTTTGAGGTCGGCATCAATACAAGCATCAATGTCTTCTTTTTTCGGACGAGCCACTCCCAAAATAGTGGCTCTTTTACAATCTTCATTAACGATGGTCTTGACGATCTTTTTTTCCATTTCAGAAACAGCTGGAAACCCTACTGCTATTAATGTTACCCCAATTTCATCCATTCGTTTAGCAAGATCTATCTTTTCTTCTAAAGTAAGATAAACCGTAGGGCTTTGCTCCCCATCTCTCAAGGTTTCATCCCATATATAAACTCTGGAGGGAAGATCATGATCTTTTAACGCAATCTTATTATAATCTACTAATAGCTTTTCCAGCTCTTCCTTACTGAATTTATAACTCATCTTAGAAGATTATATAGAATTCATTCAGAGATAATTATTAAAGTACTTCAACTTAAATAAAGTACATTATTAAACCCCATGAGAAAAGAAGGAATAATAAAAATTTTTTATTAAACGCGTGAATTGAAGGACATCATACTATTAATTCGCGCATTCACATACATGCTAAAGTAAAGGAAAGTTTCCAGCATTATTTGATTACATCCGTGATAAAACACGTCTCTACGATTTTAATGCCCCTAATGGGCGAAATTTTTTCTTCAATCAATGGATTAAAATCCTCGATACTCGGTATTTCCACTCGCAAGAATAGACCACAATCCCCTGAAAGCCTCCAAATATCCGTGATTTCTTCAATTTGCTTCAATTCACTCAATATTCTTTTTATTTCTTTAAAATCAGGTTCTATTTTTACGGTAGCTCTTGTTTTTGGTTTACTATTAACCGAATATTCAATTGTAAATCTTTTTATTATTCCTTCATCTATTAAACGCTTCACGCGTCGTCGCACCGTTGCCTCTGTTTTCCCTACACGCTGAGAAATTTCATTGAATGAAACTCGACTATTATCTTTTAATTCTTCTAAAATTTTGAGATCTATTACGTCCATTTTATTAAACTCCCAAATTTTATTAATTATTTCTAATGATAAAATATTAAAATCACTTGCGTGATCATTAATTTAGCGAAGAGTTATGTTATTAGGTGATAGTTTTCTAAATACTATTTGTTTTTTATAATAAAAAATAAAAAATAATTAAAAAAAATTTCTCTAAATTTGTAGAAAATAATTAAAAAAATTTCAGAGTTTAGTATTTTTTTCGAAAAATGTTAATAGTATAAATGTAAATATTTAAAGTTTTGTAATGAAAATGTAATAAATGTTGATCATTTTACAAAAGTGGGAAGGATGAATGAACTATTTTTAGGGTTAGATTGCTCTACGCAGGGATTGACTGCCATTATAATCGAAAAAAACACGAGTGGCGTAAAATTTTTTCATGATCTCGATTTTGAAACCACATTTCCTCACTATAACACTAAAAATGGCGTTTTACTTCTGGATGAAAAAACCGTTCATTCTCCTCCCTTGATTTGGATAGAAGCTTTAGAAACCATGTTTGATTACATGTTGAAAAGAGGAGTCGAAATAGAGCAAATTAAAGCAATAAGCGGTTCTGCACAGCAACATGGACAAGTTTACTTAAACAGCACGTTTGAGAAAAGATTAAAAAATTTGAACCCCAAGCTTTCACTCGCTTTTCAACTTGAACACGTATTTTCACGAAACACGAGTCCCATTTGGATGGATTCAAGCACCACTGAACAATGTGAGGAAATTCGGAAAGCCTTGGGAGGAAAAGAGGCAACCATAAAAATTACGGGCTCGGACACGTTTGAACGATTCTCAGGCCCTCAAATTAGGAAATTTTATCAAAAACAGCCGGAAAAATATGGTCGAACAGCGATAATTCATCTCGTGAGTTCTTTTTTATCATCACTCCTTCTTGGAAAAAATGCCCCTATTGATCATGGCGATGGAGCGGGGATGAATTTAATGAATATCCAATCAAAAAAATGGGATGTCAGAGCACTTAATGCAACAGCGCCGGGTTTAAAGAAAAAGCTTCCTAAATTATGTGCCTCCCATAAAATCATTGGAAAGATTTCACCTTATTTTGTTAAACGATATGGTTTTAATCCCGATACATATATAGTAGCATGGAGCGGAGATAACCCAAATAGTTTGATTGGCGTAGGATTGATTGAAAAAGGAAAGGTTGCGATTAGTTTGGGGACGAGTGATACTTATTTTAGTTATTTAAAAGAACTTTCACTCGACTTGAAGGGGGAAGGGCATGTATTTAGTGCTCCAACAGGAGATTACATGAGTTTAATTTGCTATAAAAATGGCTCATTAACGAGAGAATACGTGAAAAATTCTTTAGGCTTGAGTTGGCAAGAGTTTTCAAGGATTTTAATGAACACACCTCCCGGAAATCTTGGTAAAATCATGCTTCCATATTATTTACCAGAGATAGTTCCTTTAGTATTAAATCCTCGGATAATGCGCTTTGGTTTTGATAAATTCGATATGGAGGGAAATGTGCGAGGGATAATCGAGGGGCAGTTTCTTTCCATGAAACTCCATTCCCAATGGATAAATGAAACGCCTAAAGAGATCATGGTTACAGGTGGCGCTTCGATTAATGATGAAATCCTTCAGACCATCGCAGATATTTTTGGAGCCCATGTAAATAAATTAGATATTACCAATTCAGCCGTGTTAGGTGCTGCGTTAAGAAGCATTTATTCTTATACTCGTCATTTTCACGGAAAAATATCTTGGCGAGAATTAATAAATACTCATTCAAAAGGGCGAACTATAAAAAGAATAACTCCAAGGCTTCAATATAGGCAACTTTATGATGATATGGTAAAGCTTTACAAGAAGCATGAGGATTATTATCTGAATAAAGGACCTAACCCAGAACCTTTTAGAAAAGAATTCATTCGAAAATATTTTCAATAACTAACGAGATTTGAAAAAATTGCTTTTTTTTCTTACCATATAGTCTTGATATGAGGATGCATTTCAAAAAGATTTTATATCACGCCGGAACTAAATAAAAATAAATAGCATTTTCCATTTAGATTAATTAATTAGTAATCGCAATATTATTGTTTGTATTGGACTTAAACATCATTTAATATAATAAGTCGAATACAAATCTTACAAGATTAAATTTAGAATAAAAGGTCAAGTGTAATGTCAAGAGAAATACCCGAAAGCGTTAAAGAATCATTGAAGCAAATTGGATTAACCGATTATGAAATTTCAATCTATTTAACACTCATTTCAAAGGGGCCCATGGATGCTCGTGAGCTTTCCGAGGCCTCAGGAGTCCCTTATTCTCGTATATATAATATTTTAACCCAATTAGAAAAAGAGAAGCAGTGGATTGTTAAAGAGGATTCTCGACCCTCACGATATTTTGCCAAAAGCCCGGACGAGGCTCTCGTGATAGCTAAAAAGCAATATAATGACATGTTTGATTCGCATTCTAACAATATCATTCATGCTCTTTCTCCCATCTATCAATCACATGATACTCCCATTAAAATTTCCTTGTATGTTCATCGGGGAAGAGACGTTTGTTTAAATAAAGTCTTAGCTTTGATTAATATCGCTAAAACGGCTATATACCTCACAGCTACGGATTTTGAATTTTTAGATATTTATTTTAGTGATATAGAAAAAGCTCGAGCGCGAGGGTGTACCGATTTAAGATTATTGGTGGAAGAGACAAGCTTAAACGTTGACAAGAAAAAAGAAATTTTATTAAAATATGATAAATTATGCGAAATTCGATATCGTGATCAAATTTTTGGAGAATCTATCGTAATTGATGAGGGAGAGGATGCATTTATCATATTATCGCAAAAGTTTTTCCAAAGAATGTCGTATTTTGGAATTCTGGCGGATTATATTGCCTTTGCGCCGGCGGCTAATTATTATTTTAGCTATTTATGGCGAACAGCTGCTCCCATTGAGATTGGTTAAGCCTTTTTTCTTACCATAAAACGCTTTTTAATTTAAGAATTTAGAAATCTAAGTGTTCGATTAATAATGATTTCATTTTTTCATATCTCTGAATGATACTTTAGATTTTTTTTCCTTTTTAGTAAAATATAAAATTTATTTTTCTCATGTGAAAATATTTAGATTATAATGATTTTAGGTTTAGAGCATTTTTTAGGAATGAGTAATTTTCTTTACACATTGAAAGCGAAAGGTAATGGGAATGAATTCATCCGATAAAGTTGCACTTATAACGGGTAGCACGCACGGTATAGGAAAAGCTATTGCTCTTAAATTAGCAAGATTGAAATATTCTCTCGTATTAAATGGAGCCTCAACTGTAAGGTTATCCGAAAGTTATGAATCTCAATTAAACGAGATTTTTGGAAATGCATTAGAGAAATTCACTTATGTTAAAGCAGATATCGGTAATCCTGAGGATCGAGAAAAGTTAGTGAGCACAATTAAAGAGAAGTTCAATAGAATTGATGTGTTAGTAAATAATGCCGGAGTAGCGCCAAGAGAACGAAAAGACTTATTAGAAGCATCCGAGGAAGAATTTGAAAGGGTGTTAAGGATTAACCTCCAAGGTCCTTATTTCCTTACTCAAGCAATTGCCAAATGGATGATTGAATTAAAGAAAAGGTTTCAAGGAGAGTATACACCCTATATCATTAACATCTCTTCTATCTCGAGTTTCACGGCTTCGCCTAATCGTGGAGAATATTGCATATCAAAAGCAGGACTCACCATGATGACGAAATTATATGCCGTTAGGCTTGCTGAACATGACATTCCGGTATTTGAAATTCAACCGGGAATTATTAAAACGCCCATGACGGAACCCGTAAAAGAAAAATATGATAAATTATTTGAACAAGGTCTTACGCCTCTGAGGCGATGGGGATTGCCCGAAGAGGTAGCACAAGTGGTAGCTGCGATTGTTGCGGGTAATTTACCCTATTCCACGGGTGAGATAATACACGTGGATGGAGGATTTCACTTACATAGACTTTAGTAAGAAGTGAAGTAAAATGGAAAACGATAAATTTGAAAAAAATAAAGAGATTTTCGAATATCATTCTATATTAATTGGATCGGGTGCGGCGAGTCTTAATTGTGCTATTCATCTCGTTGAAGAAGGAGGATTTGAAAATTCGCAAATTGCTATCGTGACGGAGAAATTAGGTGGAGGTACTTCTTTTAATGCGGGTTCTGATAAACAAACATATTATAAAATGGCCATTCATGGGGGAGAATTGGATTCTCCTTTAGAATTAGCAAGAGATTTATTTAAGGGGGGATGCATGCACGGTGATATTGCTCTCGTGGAAGCCACTAACTCAATTCGTGAATTTTTTCACTTAATTCATTTAGGCATGCCTTTTCCTCACGATAAATTTGGAGGGTATGTTGGATATAAAACGGATAATGATCCAAGGCAAAGAGCGACGTCTATAGGACCCTTAACTTCGCAAGAAATGTGTAATTGCCTTTTAAAAAAAGTGCGACAATACGATATAGCCATTCATGATAACACCCTTGTCTTTCGTATACTTACTGATTCTTCAAGAAATCCTCCTGAAGCAATCGGTTTGTTAGCTCTTCAAATAGATAAATTAAAAGATACATTAAGCATTGAAAATTTAATTAGCAGTATTAAGGTTTATAAAGCGGAAAATTTAATCCTTGCTACCGGAGGTCCAGCTCAACTTTATAAAAATTCTGTTTATCCTCCTTCTCAATGGGGATCAACGGGAGTAGCAATTCAAGCAGGAGCCGTATTACAGAACTTGACTGAATCGCAATTTGGGATAGCTTCAAAAAAATTTCGGTGGAATCTTTCCGGTTCTTATCAACAAGTCATTCCGCGTTATTATTCTCTTGATGAAAATGGAAGGATATTCGAGTTTCTCGAGCAATATTTTCCCTCCTTTACGATTCTCTCTCGAGCCATCTTTTTAAAAGGATATCAATGGCCATTTAATGTAGAACGGATAGAAAATCACGGTTCTTCTCTAATCGATTTAGCGGTATACCATGAAACAGAAACGTTGGGAAGGAAAGTATTTTTGGATTATACCGAAAATCCTAAAGGATTTAGCATGGAACAATTAGATCCCATCGCTCGTGAATATTTAGCTAAATCAAATGCGTTAGCTAAAACTCCTATTAAGCGTTTATTAAAATTGAATGAAGATGCCTATCATCTCTATTTGGAGCATGATATCGATTTAAAAAAAGAGCCACTCGAAATAGCAGTTTGTAATCAGCACATGAATGGGGGAATTGCCGGTGATATTTGGTGGGAAACTATTTCCGTAAGACATTTATTTTCTATAGGGGAAGTTAATGGAAGCCATGGTATTCACAGGCCCGGTGGAAGTGCATTAAATTCAGGTCAAGTGGGAGGCTTGCGGGCGGCTCAAAAAATTGGACATGCTTATCATTCAATTACCATGAAGAAGGAAGAGTTTGTCCGTCTCGCGAAACGAGAGCTTAATGATTTAATTATGGAATTAAAACCTTTATTTAATAATAAAACCAAGAAAATGGCTAACGACTTGCGCAATTTTTCCCTTCAATGTAAACATGTTTCGTTTTATCTTAATCAACTTAAAGAAATCATGGAAAAATATGGAGGTATCATTAGACCTTTAGAAGGTCTTGAAGAAAAAATAAACATCCTTAGAAAGTGGCTAATAAACTTCAATAATATAGTTTTAATTGAATCTAATAAAGATGTTTTTGAGTATTTTAAAATCAAAAATTCGCTTCTCATGGGACTCTTCATTCTTACTTCCCTTCTAGAATATCATCGTGCTCATGGAGGAAGTAGGGGATCATCCATCATCTTGCGCAATACTTTAAATCCCAATCATGCGGAAAAGAAAGCAATACCATGCAAGCAATTACAGCAATATGCTTTCATTAAGAGTAAAAGAAATTTAAAAGACAAGATTTTGACAATTTTTCTTGAAAGGACACCAAAAAATTCCATGAATCCTCTCCCAATAAAATGTAAATGGGTGGATGTAAGACCCATTCCTAAAGTAACTTCGTGGTTTGAAAATACATGGAAAGATTACGTTCAGAATAAAATATTTGATTAACGAGCGGCGTTCTTACTTTTTATTTCTTTATAAATTTTTTTATATAATTCATCACGAATTACGCATCCTGTAATAGACCCCAAGCGCATTAATTCTGAACATTTAGAGCATGTAATACAGGATTTTTTTGGGTATATTTGACCATCCATAAATAATTGTTTCGGAAAATCCGGATTGGCAAGTGCCATTCGACCGAAACCGCAAATATCCACCATGTTTTGCTTGATAAGTCCGGCACAGATATAGCCCGCAAGATGACGTAAATAAGAATAGCCGGAACCTAATATTACCATGTCTTTTGGCACTTGAGATTTTATCAATGATGCTAGTTTAATGATTCTAAAAACGCCATACAAGGGATGTTCAGGAGGAAAATCAGTTCCTGGAATCGGAGTATCAAAAGGTCTGGTCAAATAAGGCTTGTAATGAGGATTTCCCGCAGAAATATTAATTAATCTAATATCGAGTTCATGTAATTTTTTAATGACTTGAATGGGTTCAGTTAAATCAATGGAAGGCACCTTTTGTTTTTTATCACGTGAGATTCCAAAACCATTAGGATACGGTAATTCATCATAAACTCCAAATCGCGTGGTTATAATAAAAGGATCTCCGATTTGGAGCCTTTTTTTTAATTTTTTAATTATATTAAAGAAAAATTTTGTTCGATTTTCCAAACTCTTACCTCCATACTTAGAATTTAATCGAGAATGCGAACTTATTAATTCGCTAATCAAATAGCCATGACAAGATTTAATATCTACGCCATCAAATCCTGCTTCTTTTGCTAAAAGAGCTTTTTGAACCCATATTTTTTCTAACTCTTCCAGCTCCTCATCAGTAATAATTTTTCCTTCTCTTTCTGAAATCCCCATTGCTTTATCCAATGCTGGATTTTGATAAATCTTGATAGGATATGGATGACCATTTTTTTTGCTATATCTTCCTGAATGATTTAATTGAAGAATGATTAAACAATTTGCTTTAAACCCTAATTCTTTCAGGGTTGAATTACACCTATTCCTAATAGTAGATACGAATTGAGTAAATTGGTTTACATTTTTCTCGGAAAGATATAATTGTCGCGGATTTGATTTGCCTTCAGGAACTATAGCCGTAGCTTCCACCCAAATTAATGCAGCACCGCCCCGAGCATATCGTTCATACCTTCGCATGGTTAAATGTCCCGGCGTACCATCTAATTTGGCATCAAATCCTTCCATAGGTTGAATAGCTATCCGATTTGGCAAGAGGATTTGCTCAAATAGCAGCTCTTTGGTTAAAGAACTACAATCCTCTACAAGGGGTAGCTCTAAATTGAGGTGGTTTAACTCACTTTTAAGATCATCAATAGTTTTATATTTAAACGACCGGAACTGACTAGTTAACTCGTTCTTATCTATCATGTATTTTAAATCACCTTCATTAAAATATGGGTAATGACGCGTTCTTAAATAATTCTTCAAGTTTCTTAATCTTTATTTACTTATCATAAAAGAAAATGAAACACTCACCAAAATAAATTCGATTTCGTTCATTCTTTTAAACTTCCACTATTAAGATTAAGATTCAAATCCCTTAATTCTAACCGGTAAATACTAAATAAAACTCTCTTGTTCCCGCATTTTTTAAATTGAATGATATGAAAACCTTTTAATAAAAAATAAATAGAACGCATCATAATGTAAATAAACTCAACTCCTTAAACCTCTTAATCGTGAGAAATCTAACCATCGCTCTCATTGCTTACAAGAACATCAACCTAGATTGGTTAAAACTTCTTAAAAAGAAATTGAATGCAAGAATCGTTATTTCATTCGATGAACCCGAGAATTTAGATTTCACGCAATTTTGCGATAACTATTTAATTAATGACTCTCGCTTGGGATTCGGAAAGAATAGACGAATGTCCATGATTTTAGCCAGAGAATTGGGAGAATATTGCATGATTACCGATGGTGATGGGCAATTTCCCTTGAATTCTCTCGAGATTGTAAAAGAATTGTTGTTCCAAGATAAATGGGAGATCATCATTCCCCAAAGAAAAAATCGAAATCTAAAAATGAAATATCAAGATAAAATTTTAAATAGATTACCATTTGAACAATTTGAAGCCGCATGCGCCATTAAAATCTTAAACAATCCTAATCTAACATTAGACTTTGATGCTCAACCTGGATTATATGGCTTTAAAAGCGAGATTACTGAATTAATTTTACCCGAAGATAAAAATTGGCTGGCGGATTTTGAAATCACGTTAAAAGCAATTCGATACGCCACTTTCCGCTTCGCTGACGTTGAAATTGATCATTCCGTGCAAGAAATAACCCATTTTTCCATTGAAGATCAACTTAAAAAATTAAAGCGAATCGCCAAGTGTTTTAACCTTGATCTCACCAAGGTTTATCATGAAACTCAAAATCTTTTCCCAAATTTCGAAAAAAAAATTATGAAAGAGATCCTTTCGAAATTAAACGAAAATGATTAAAAATTTAAAAAAAAGATTAAAAATTTTTTACCAACTAATAGATATCGCATTTTCCGGGCAAACTTGAACGCATTTAAAGCAGCGAGTGCATAAAGAACCCCAAATAGGCGTGATCCTCCAATCTTGAGGATCAAATGGATCTTTTTGTTTTTTCTCCGTACCAATAGTCTCATGCATAATAAAAACTGCAGGATCACACGCTTTCAAACAGAGACCGCAATCACGAGGGTCTACTTTTCCCTTCTCCCCACATTTAGAATAATCTATCTTAATTTTCGTTTTCCTTCTTTTTTTTCCCATCACCATGATTGACACCCCCAAATCTTAATATTCTCCCGTAAAGCCGGGATATTCTTCTCGAGGGATGAGCTTCAAGGCTCCGTTTTTACACGCATGACGACAGACTCCACAGCCAAAACACTTGTCATAATCAATTATAACGCGATTTAAGGAAGGGATATACCTGATTGCGCTAAATTGGCACATCTTGACACATTGCGCACATCCTTGGCATTTATCTTGATCTAATTGGATGATATATTCTGCCTTATAGACGGCTTTAAGGTCAAAATTCGTTCTTAATGTTAATCCTCCACATTCGGGAGCTTCACACGAACAAATCGCATTTATGTATGGAACTGGTTGAAACCATACCGATGCAATGTATCCTTTCTTATTAAAATCCTCTAATTTTTTCACTGCTGTTTCCCTATCAATTCGAACAGTTCTATCTTTCGGAATGAAGCGAGGCAATTTTTCTATCACTTCCGATAGTACACCAAAATTGATGCAAACAGCTTCTTTTTCTTTTCTCTGCATCCATCGGCACATGCAATAATTCAAAATGATGGGTTCAGCAGCTAATTGTTGCATTATAATTTGGGCATCTTCTAGGGGGATTACTTGTCCAAAATGGCCGTCGGCTCGCACGGGGTTTCGATTTTTCTTTTCAGAGTGAATCATTTTCTCCGCTTGCCATCGTAAGATACGTCCAATGATGGGGAGTTTTAATTTATAACCTAAATTTTTGGAGGAAGTGCCAGCGATTTTTCTGATGAACACTTGTTCGAAATTCATCCATTGTTCAGTTAGGTATTCTTTCATGTTATATTCATCGGCGAGTTCATTGGAGTAATTTCGCGCATTCATGTACCATTTTTTTCCAGCGCCATGTTTCATGCACCATTGACACATAGTTTTTTTACCTTGATAATGATTTTTAAATTATTTATTATATACTTAGATTTTAATTTTTAAATATTTAAATTTTGTAATTTATCATGATAAGTAAAATAATCGGAAAATGCAATCGGTATTTGTGCTAGAATAATATAACGAGAATAAGGTAAAAAAAATTTCAATTTTGACGGATAGTTCGCAGTTGTTCAGCCATTCCTGAACCAATTTCTCCAGTATCTAAATTTTTCATGATTACCATTTGTTCAAATAATTCGGTATAACCGCCGGGAAAATCTCTGGCAAACCGAATGAATGAATGTTTTTGAATTAAGCGGGCTTCGATGTGAAACTCTCTGCCATTCTCATCTTTGATGAAGTAGGTCGTTATTTGAGGGCTTTTGTATTGATCATTATTATATTGAACATTAATATCGAGTTGGGAGAGCCGATAACTTCCTTTTGCGTCAGCGATATATCCTGAGAGGTCCACCTTGTCATGGATATAATCTTTTCGGAATCCACACGTCCAGTTTTCAAATTGAAAATGCCCGGCAAACCATTTTTGGAATTTATGCCAGTCGCGATATCCCCAACTTTTATCTCTTTGGCCATATCCGTTAATATTGATGGTATTTTCATTTTTATACGTTAATGCTCCTTTAATATTGCCTGAGGCTTCAAAATGTTGGTGCCATGAAGAGGAGGAGCCTACTCCGAAATAGTGATGAGGATAACGTGCATCAAATCTAATTTTAAATTCTAATTTATGAGATTTAAACATGATATCCCACGTCTTCAAGGGTTTAATTAATTTATAGGCAAGTTTCTTGTCTTGGAGCATCATGTCAATATTTTTATCATACTTTTCCAAGGGAGGCTCTCGATAATATGCCTCTCTCTTATCTTCAGTAAAGAGAAAAAATACCAATTCTCTTTTTTTTTCATTTGGTACGATTCCAATTGTAGAGAAGCCGGAAATTTTATTTTTTAGATCCACCCAATTAAAATAATAAGATTCTCTCCATTTAAGAGTGGTATCGGGATCATGGAGATAATCATCTTCTTCCTTTTTTACGACCATTCTGCTTCTATCCTTCATTTCTATCATCAATTCTCCGGTAATAGGTAAAGAGAGGGGCCTTCTTTTTTCTTTTGTCTCTTTGTTCTGAAAAATCGTGCAATGCCGGGATCATGATCCGTTTCTAAAAAAATGGGAACATAAGTGTTCATGGTATATTCTGTTAAATTCCAATCAATTTCGCTTGTTATTCCCACAAAATTCGTATATCGGGCAAACCCATAACAATATGCGAAGGCTCCCGCTAGTAATCTTTCTTTTTTACTCCATTTATAAAATTTTTTAAAAAGTTCCTTATTTCCTTCTGTCGCATAAGTATTAAACGCATCTAACACGTCAAAATTAAGGGGCTTTACAGTATCTTTCTCTCTAGTAAAGATCGCAGCAGCCGTAATATTTTGAGTGAAATTTGGAGGATTCGTAGTCATTGTTGCTAAGTTATCAATGGATATTTCCAAATCCTTTACCTTAAAGGCAAAGGCAATATTTTCATAAGGAGCCTTTAATTTGGTTTCAGACCAAGGAAAATGAGGTTTGCCGCCAGCATAAAGGTGTGAAATTTCTCGAAAAATTAGGGCTTCTTTATCATTAATTTTATAAGGGCCATGGTCATGAATTTTAGCACGAGCCTCACATTCATCGAGAAAGGAAAACAATTCCAGATTTGCCATTGTTTTTTTTAATTTTAATGCCTCTTCTTTCGAGATTTCTCTTAGATGTTCCAATGTCCAATCCACATCCTCTTGATTTAAGGCTAGATTCACGCCTCCTGCGTCCTCCACGCAGAGTGCGCCATTTGGGTGATACGAACTGGCTAATCGTTTCCAAAAATCAAGAATGAACATGGTTTGCTTCTGTTGTTCCTCACTCTCTACATGAGGGGCCCCCCCATTTCTGTGAATGTACCCCATTCTTCCCGGTAAGTAATAGAGAGGTATGTAAAAAATCGAAAGTGCATGAAGTTCCGACAAGATTTTCTTGCTTTCCTTGCCCATTTTTTCCGGCGTGATTTTTTCAGAAATCTTTTTCAAAATATTATAAAGACAATCATAAGTATTATAAAAAGCCACGCAAATATAAGCTGTAACAGGAAATAATTGGGATTCAACCAAACCCCGCTTGTTAACTTGAGAATCTATAACATCTGATAGATGGGAAATCAGTTCATTTGCTTCTTTTACATTCATTTTTTTTACCTTAGGAAGAGCTAAAATTTTAATTTTACATCAAATTTATTAAAATGTTATATATTTTTTCTAAATTAAATCTTAGTACATCATTAAATTAATCGTGCGAGAGTGCCCCTAATGAAGAAAATTGGTGAAGGATTATCGTGTTCTTCTCCCGAGGAAGTAGTGGGAGAATTAATTTATATTAAAACTTTAGAAGATGTAATCGATTTGTTTGATAAAGCTTTTGGGAAGATTTGTATTATAGATAACGATGGAACCACGGCATTAAGTCCCATTTTATCCGAATTAGCCGGTGTAGTTTGTACTACGGGCGGCATGGGATCTCATTTAGCAATTGTTTCCAGGGAGTTTGAAATCCCCTGCATCATGAATCTTAATCTTGCGGTAGAAGACATTACCTCTCTAAATAATAAGAAAGCAAAAATTATTACAGAAAAAGATAATAAGGGAATTCTTTACTTGATTGATTAATATTAAGAAACCTAAATGCTCTATTTTTTATTAAACTAAAACCATTTTAAATTTTCAGGATCTTTATTATATTCTAATAATTATTTTACTATTCCGTTCGAACGATTTATACCTATAAGATTTGAAGAAATCAACACCTCGCGGTGCTTACCAAGGAATCTGAAAAAAAACCAAGTTTTTATTAGTACTTCACGAGTACATAGATTTATTAATAACATCGTGTTAATTAATTTTAATGAGAAATTCAAGATTCATTACCTTTTTCATGGAAGGGACGGACGATGTTAATTTAGTAGGGGGAAAAGGAGCGAATCTTATTTCTTTAATAGAATTACCATTTGCCATTCCTAAAGGTTTTATAATTAATACACGGGCTCACGAGTATTTCATAGAATCTTCATCGCATGAAACAGAGTTAAAGAACCTTCTTTTTTTAGGTTATACTCCTAAGGATGTTTTAGGTCTTTCGAAAAAAATATTTGATTTGATAGACCAAACACCTTTACCCGTGGACCTTGAAAATGCTGTAAAATGGGGATTAAATGAACTCAAAAAACAAATAAAAGCTTCAAGCCCTTTTTTTGCCGTTCGCTCCTCTGCTACTATAGAAGATTCTAAGAAATCATCGTTCGCAGGGCAATTAGAAAGTTTTTTATATAATAACACGCTTGAAGAAATCTTAACTTCCATGAAAGGATGTTGGAAATCCTTATATTCTCCTCAAGCTCTTCTTTACATGATAAAAATTGGGAAAAAAATAGGAATAAAAAATTTATCTGAAATTAAAGTCGCGGTTATCGTTCAAGAAATGATTGAACCTGATATCGGTGGCGTTTTATTTACGGCTAACGTATTAAATAATGACCTGAATCAAATGATCATCAATTCCACTTGGGGTTCTTGCGAAACCGTAACAAGCAATAAAATTAATCCTGACATGATCATTTTAGACAAAAATTCCGGTAAAATTTTGAAAATGCAAGTGGGTAAAAAAGAAAAAATAATCATGTGGAATCATACTACAAGCCTCGGAGCATCCCTTATTGAACTTGAAGAGGACAAGAAAAATCAATGCTCCCTATCAGAGAAGCAAATTTTTCACTTGTTCCAAATGGGCGTGTGGATCGAACAATTTTTTGGATTTCCTCAAGATATCGAATGGGCAATAAAAGATGGGCAAATTTATGTATTACAATCGCGAGCCATTACATCCCTTGATGAAAAAGAAAGATTGAACAAGGAATGAAGGAAAAGTAAATTTCACATGAAAAAGAGGGGAAAAAGTTCTCGATTAAAGAAATTATTTTAAAAAAGCTCTTTTACCTAAGTAAATGAATAATTCAGTTAATTCGAAAAGAGTCAAGGGCCTAATCAATTGAGCCATGCTGTTGCGAAGATCTTGCTTATCTAGTCCAGAAATGATTAATTTTTTGATATCTTCCACGTAATCGTCCATGTTCAAGAAAAGAATTTCGATTTTTCCAACTCCCGTTAATTGTTCGATACTTTTATCTAATTGATTTTCAATTTCATTCAACAACTCTAATTTCAACTTGGCATCTAAATCGTGGTCTTTAATAATTTGATTCATTTCTTCTAAAACGATATTAATCGTCAAGTTAAAATCATCGGTTTCTTTATATTTTGGGATTAAAATCTCGTTGATTAACATTTCAAATAATGGTTTGGGATTATCCTCTTCAATCTCAACTTCTTTAAGCGTGCTCAACTTTATGGTTTTTTTCACTTTTTTAGCCTCTTCTCTAATATATTCTTTTCTTAATAATTAATGGACTTCAGCTTTTTAAAATTTTTGTTTGAACCATATTCAAGAGCATCTTTGAATCCCAATTGTTTTTAAAAACATTTTCATCATGAAATTAAAAATTATTATTGACACGTGATTGTTCATGAGGTAAAAAAAAGGAAAAATTGGAAAGCATGAACCTTTCTTTAAAATTTAAAGAAGAGGAGACGTATTATCTAATAACAGGGTTAAGGGTTGAGGTATTGCTCCGATCTGAATCGGAAATTAGGTATAAGAATATATTTTGCATAGTTCATGGCTTTCCAATTTCTTTACATGGTAATAATTAGTTACCCATTTATTTAAACTTTTTCATAGGAAAAAAATGAAAATAATGTCAAAATATTTTTTAAACATGATAAAACTGGAGGGAAATAGTCTAGAATGAGGAGAGTATATATTTAATATTTAAAAGGGGAAATTTCATTTTGATTAAAGTCATGCTAAATGATTTATTAATAAAATGAAGAATAAATCAGTCTTTTTTCTCCACTTTGATTTTTAATTAATTAGATTTTTCTAATAATATTCTTTAGTTAAAAAGAGAAAAATTTAAATTGAACAAATAGATTATAATAAATGAATTGAATTGGAATATAATTTCTCGTTCTCACGGCTGGTACTTGGCTAAAATTACAGCCAGTCTTAAGTCTCCAAAAAATATAGTAGCGGTAGATCCTGCTATCATGAAAGATTACGAGTTACTTCCCGGAAAGCGAATAAAGATCTGTAGTCTTATGGGGAAGCATTCAAAAGAGAAATTCACGGACAAATTCATGTTATTACCTTTCTATCGAGAGTTGGTAAAGAATTATACTATTTTAAAAGAAGTGTCTAAAGCACTTGGAGCAAATAAATATAGAATTATTGATGAAAACTATCTGAAAAATTTAAAAACATTGATGAAATATTTTAACGATTCTAATAAAATTAAGACAAGGACTTTAGAACTCGAAGAATTGCTCGAGTTTGATGAGGATAATAAGGAAGATTTTAATATTGCTTTACCCTCATCGTGGTTAAATGAACATGGTGTTGATTTAGGGGAGACCGTATTATTTAGAAATGATGAGCCATCACCCATCATCTTGTAAATGTTATTAGGTAAAGAGAGAAGTTATTGAAGAAAAAATCACGTGTAAAAGTCAAGATACATTCAAATCATTTTTCCCATTATTATTTGGGAGGATCTATAGGTCTCCCAGAGAGATAAAAATTTTTTAAGTGTTTCATCACTTTCAAAAATTTTATCACGGGCCATTCTTTTAGCTTTTAAAACTTTAAGAAATTTTTTGTCCAAGTTTCGCTCATAAATTGCGCCCATTTTATCTATCTTATCTTTTTTTTCGCATGTTGCTATGGTTTCAACAGCAATTTGTCCCGACATCATGGCATAGGGAATACCTTTACCACTTATAGGGTCTACAATTCCTCCAGCGTCTCCTACGGCAAAAACATTTTCATTATAGAGCATTGGACGTAATCCAACAGGAATCAAATGGGGCTTGAAGATTTCTAAGGAAGCATTTTTTAGGGCTTCTTTAACGAAAGGCAAATGGACGAATTTTTTAAATTCCGCTCTCGAATTTTTAATTAAATTAATTTGATTGCCCCAGCCTACAGTTATTGTTTCTTTCTTGGGAAATAACCATGCATATCCTATAGGAATTAAATTTTTAATGCCAAAAAAAAGGTGTACCGCATTTTTTCCTAGAACTCCATCGATGTAATTTTTCTTTGACTTCATTTCTCTTGTAATAGTCAAGATTAAATTATTTTTCTCGAAATAAGGCCATTTTAATGCTTTTAAAGTTTGTGAGGTGGCGCCATCAGCTACAATGACATATTTAGCTTTATATATTCCCTTTTTCGTAATGATATTATAGAATTCTCCGCCTTTCTCTATATTAATTAATGCTTCAGCATCTTTCAAGAGTGTTCCACTTTCAATAGCCATGTTAGTAAGAAATTTATCAAAAACGCTTCTCCATATAACTGCCCCTTTTCCCTTTTTAGAATAACGTTCACCATCCACGTGATGGAGTTCCAGAGATTCGATAATTCTTTCAATTTTGTTCTCGGGATAATCTATTTCTTCTATTAACTCCCAAGCAATTGCACCCCCACATGCTTTATATCGACCATCTTTGCCTAATTTTTCTTTTTCCAATAGGCATGTAGAAAACCCTTGTTCAGCGGCAACTTTAGCAGCAATTGAGCCGGCAGGTCCCGCTCTCCCACTACTAAAATGTCAAATATTTTATCCATCTTAATAATTTTCATGATTTATTAATTTAAAAAGAATAAGGGTGGATCTTATAAAAAAATAAGAAAAATAAAGATAGATTAAATTAAACAAAGTTTAACTAATTATTTAAATGAATCACTTGAATATAAGAATTAATTAATTTAATGGCACTTAGAGTGACTGCTAAAAAATATAGTAAAGTTCTTGATTAAAAAACACATTAAATTCATGAAAAGCCACGATTTGTAATGGAATAGGTGCTATCCCTAAGATAGACTCCATAAATGTTCCAGAATTTTATGAGAGGGCACGGAGTTTTGCTTCTAAATCAGGTAAATATTTTTCTTCATTTATGGATATCAATTGATTTCCATATTCAATCATTTTTTTGGCAATTTCAGGGTGAGAAAGGAGTTCAACTTCAATTCTATCGTCTCTATCCCACAACGAATAGGGGGTATCTTCATAAGGTGCTTTTTTTTTTACTTCTTCAATCCAACTTGCCGGTAATTCGTTTTTTAATTCAACATCGAGCATTTTAGCTAAAAAAATGGTCCAAGCTCTAGGTACCACGGATAATAAATACCCTCCACCTCCAATGGCTAGCCATTTATTATTGCAAAACTCAAACGCACAAGTTTTTAATGTTTGAGCAATGTGGCGATAAGCATCCAGAGATAAACCCATTTGAGTAAGCGGATCTTTATAGTAGGTATCCACGCCTAGCTGAGTGATCAAAATATCAGGCGCATAGATTTCAAGAATTTTTGGAAGGGTTGTTCTAAAAATTTTTAAATACATTTTATTATTAGTGTTTGGTAATAAGGGAAAATTAATAGAAAAACCTTCACCACGATCTTCTCCCCGTTCATTTATAAATCCCGTTCCTGGAAACAAATATCGCCCATCTTGATGATAGGAAACGGTTAGGACATTTGGATCTTTATAAAAAATGGATTGCACGCCATCCCCATGATGACAATCTATATCAACATAGGCAATTCGAATATCTTCTTTTAGTTTCTTTAAATATTTTATAGCAACTGCGATATCATTGAAAATGCAAAAGCCTGAAGCTTTATCTGCCATGGCGTGATGTAAACCACCAGCAGGATTGAATGCCGCTCGAAAATCATCATCCGTCCATACTTTTTCTGCGGCAGTTACGCTTGCTCCGCACACTAATGCGGATGCTTCATACATTCCTTTAAAAACGGGATTATCTCCAGGTCCCAATCCGTACATGAAGGGATTTACTGATTTATCATTTGGATTAACACTTAATTTTTTAACGGCGTTAATATATTCTTTAGTGTGCACCAGTTCAATTTCTTCTTCCGTACAAGGTCTGGGCGTGAGAATTTCAAGTGTTTTGGAATTTAGCAAACTTAATTTCCTAAAAAGACTATAAGTGAGTTCAATTCGGAGCGGTCTTAAGGGATGGTCGGGACCAAAATTGTATTTTTGGTATTCGGTCGTGTATATTAAAGCAGTTTTTTTCATTATAGTGGTAGCTCCTTTCTTTTATAAAATTATTTTACAAATCTCATGATAAAATAATGATATCTATAGGTAATAAAAATAATTATGATATTTCATTAATGCGGGATCATTCTAACTCCATTTTTCCGTGTTCATGATTTTCGTTTTAGGAAAAATAACTTTTTAATCAATTTCATTATTTCTTTCTAAAGGCAATAGATTCTTTGTTTAATTGAGATAAATAAATTTATTTGATATTATAGTGATAATATATCTATAATACTCAGTAAAATAAAGATCATCAGAGTAATTACCATAAACTTTATTCCTTAAGAGAATGAGTGTTCGTTTTAAAAAATTCATCAGGAGAGTAGCACGGGAAAGTGAATTTAAACCTCTAAAAAATCGGCTATTGGATTATTTAACAGAAGAAAGTCAAAACAAGTACAAAAATTATCCTCGCTTGTTAGAGATAATGAAAAGATATTGGCCAAAATATGAAGACAGAAGCCGAATATCACATTTATTAAAGGATCATCATGAAGAAATTTTTTATTTTTATTTAAATACGATTTTTCCTTTTCGCAAGCGGGGACTTGAATTTTCTGACCCCGAAGCCCCTACTCCTGTCGATTTTAAGCTTGTATACAAATATCACTATTCATTGAAAGAGATTGAAGCTGTTGAAGAGGTAAAGAAAGAGTTAAATATAAAAGATAGCACGGAGAGCATATTAAAACGCCTTTTAATTTTTGCTATTAGTTCTTTTGCTCCGTTAGTGGTCCAGGTTTTTAAAAGGCCCTTCGCATTTCAGTTCGCAAGCATTGATTCTGAAAAATTGGATAACGGGGAAATAAAAGTAAATGCAGTAATTTCTGCTCGGGAGCAATAATGCGCTATTTTTAGTACATTATAAAAATAATGATCCCTTTATTACTTGCTTTCCTTGAGCAAGTAGTATAACAATGCTTTTATTGTATATAGTCTATTTTCTGCTTGATCATATACGATGGAATGGGGCCCATCAATAACTTCATCATCAGCAACGATATTCCTTCTAATTGGTAAGCAATGCATTACTATTGAATTAGTCTGTGTGTATTCCAAGTATTTTTCTTTAATTCTCCAACTCTCCTTATAAGGCAGGCGAAGTTTTTTTTCTTCTCTCGGATCTCCGTAGAATTCGCAGGAGCCCCAGCTTTTTATATATACAACATCCGCACCTTCATAACTTTCTTCAATATTATTTGAGATCGTCAAGGATCCTCCGGATTCTTCTGCATTATGCCTTGCCATATTGATTATTTCTTCATCTAATTCAAAATGTTTTGGATGAGTAAGCGTGACGTCCATTCCAAACCTCGTGCTTATCAATAATATGGAATTAGGAACGCTTAATGGCAATGGTTTTGGATGGTAAGCCCATGATATCACAATTTTTTTGTTTTTTGGTGTATGAAATTTTTCTTTTATAGTATAAATATCCGTTAAGGCTTGGAGTGGATGATAAAGATCATCTTCAAAATTTATAATGGGAATCCTCGCATGACTTGCGAATTCTCTTAATATTCGATTTCCTTCTTTATAAATCCAATTTACCGATACCGGAAAAATCCGTATTCCGATAGCGTCATAATACCGTGCCAAGACATGGGCAGTATCCTTAATGGATTCTGAATTATACCCAATCCATGAATCTTTAATGCTATTGAAAGTAGGATGCATTCCCAATTGATAAGCTGCAACTTCTGTAGAATTTCGCGTGCGCGTGGATGGGTTATAGAAAAACATGCAGAGTGCTTTTCCCATTAAAGAATTATTATATTTTTTTGGATTTTTTTTCACATCCTCGGTTAAATTAATGAGATTTTGTAACTCCTCTTCAGGCCACTCTTGCGTGCTGATAAAATCTTTCTTAGGATTACTTTTTAAAAGCATGGTCAAGGAAATACTTAATTGAGAGTAATGAAGATAAATTACGAAAAGAGTAATTAATAAATTAATTTAAAACGTGAATCTAAAAATAAAAACTATAATACGTAGAATAAGAAGATTATGGTTTTTTATCTTCATGATTATTTATTTTTTGTTAAATAGGAACCCAAATCTAATACCTCATCGCCTCTCTTTACTTTAATGGTTCCTTTTATTCCTTTGACTTGTCTTTCTAGATACATGATAACATCCACCGGAATTCGACGTGGTACGCCTCCTTGTCGGGAAATTATTGCTAACAAATAATCCATGTTTCTAATAACGTCAGGACTAATTAGCTCGTTATAGATTTTCTGATATACCCAAGGTTCTGCTTGTTTCAATTTATTAAAATAGGCATGAGCTTCAGGACTCAATACCACCCGTAAAAGATAATCAATTTTATCTTGAATACTGGATTTTCTTTCTTCTTGTTGTTGTTTTCTTTTTTGAGCTTCTAACAATGCTTTCACTTTTTGCATTCGAATGCGATCCAATTCGTGCGAGTCTTCTTTATTCCTATTTTCATCCATGATATTTTAACCTCTCTTAATGCTATTTAATTATTTACAATTTTTAAAGCTAATTCTAAAATTTTGATCCCCTCTTCTAAAGTAACCTTGGCTTCCTTTTCATAAAGAAAATTATAAATTTCTCTTCTTAAAGGCTCTTCAATTGTTAAAGGTTCATATTCTACAGCCTTCGATAACGGACGGTCGCCTAGTAAGTCTATTCCTTTTCGAATGACCATTTTTTGAGTAAGAAAATCCACAATAATCCCCCCAAATTCACCATTAACATGCATCCTTCGAAATTTTGAAGGCGTTAACCAATTGGATTCTATCTGGCCAATGGCATTCCCATAATCTAAAATAATGAAGGCTGCGTCTGCATAAACATTGTCTTTAAAGCATCTTTTAAAGCACTTGGTTTTAATAATTTCAGATTTTATAATCCTTTGTTGGAGATATAAGTCATGAAAGGATAAATCTAATATCACGCCCATGTGCCATTCTCTCCTTGGATATAATCCAACTCTCTTGGAAGAAATGGTGTATATTTCTCCAATTTCGGGTAAATGACTCAAGAGCTTCTCGAATACTGGATTAAATAATTCAATAAATCCAGGCATAATTCGAACATCATACGATTTTAAATTAATCAATTCACGCCAATCTAACGCCAAGGGCTTTTCCATTAATATATCTATTCCGGCAGAAGCTAGTTTTTTTGATATTGATGGAATTTCTTTAGGAGGTATGACAACACTTGCTGCATCAATATTTTCATTTTTTATTAATTCATCCACGTTATAATATCCATTTACACCCTCAAGATGTTGAATTGCTCGATATAATGTTTCCTTATTCGTATCACATACCGCTACGAGCTTAGATAATTCATAAAAGTTTCTAATGTGTGCTTTTCCAAACCAGCCCGCTCCGATCACTGCTGTCCTTTTTTTTTTCATTGAAACCCATGCTTCTTTTATTAATAGAAGTGTATAAAAAATAATAATTTATTAACTAAAGTTCGACAACTTAATGTATCTTAGAAGCTTTATAAATCCTTGTACCTCTCTAATGACTTGAGAAAGGCTCACGTGGAAAAAGCGTGACATATCACCCTCATCATGTACGCTTTTATAAGAAAGGAAGAGCCCTTTATCTTAAAATGCTAGTCGTGGAAGAAAACCCGCTTATCATGAATTTTTTTGAAGAACATGGCTTGCGTTTACCACCCAACGAGGAAAAGGCCGTGAAGGCGTTTGTTCATGGTTTATTAGTGGATGAAGGAGCTTCCGTCAAGCATGTTGCTGAGAACACCGTTCGGGGGCAGAGCGAGAGGCAGATGAATCGGAGCCTCCACCGACTAAGTGCAAGAAGAGCAAGAGACATGCTCCTTTATAATCTTCGTTCGCTCCAGACCATTACTTCTCTTGCCATTCGCCCGAAAGGCGTGATTGCGCTTGACGAGCATGTCATTCCCAAGACGGGCAAGGAAATCGAAGGCGTGGATTATTTTTACTCCACGGCCCACAATAAAGAGATACTTGGGCTTTCCATGATCACCACGCATTACTACGGCGGTCCTTTCGAATATCCCCTCGATTGCTTGCTCTATCGACGTCCGCAAGAATTAGAAAAACGGCACCACTCCGAACGGTACGTGCCGAAAAATGAAGCTCTTGAGTTTACCGGGCTATTTCTACGTGTCCAAAATAAAACGCAATTGGGTGGTCACGTATCAGCGGAAGCGCTGGAAGGTGGAAGAGTTGTACGAGGATATTGCAGAATCAGAATTTGAGCACGTGGAAGTCACGAATCCCAAGACCAAGGAAAAGCGCCATTATTTGATGGCTCATCGGGATGTATTCGTTCCTAAAATTGGCGTGCAACGAGTCCTCTTCCTGCGAGAGGTGATGAGAGACACTTCGGGGAAATCTGCCCCGAAATATAAGAAAGGATGGACCGGTTTAGTTTCCAACATGCTCAATGAACGTCCCAAGGGCATCATCCAAGCCTATTTGAAGCGCTGAACCATCGAAACGAGTTATCGGGACGAGTCCCAAGAGTTGCACTTGAAGGGGTGCATGTTAAGAAATATCGAAGGGCAGTATTGCTTTATTACCCTGGTATTTTTAGTGTACCGTCTCCTCACGTGGGCCGCTCGCTTGGGATTGTTATTCCCGCATCACCCAGATGCGGACACGTTGGGCAAGAAACGGGCAGTTTTTTATCGATTTTATGAGGAGATCTTTGGCGCCTGGATTACTTCATTAAAAGAAGAATGTAGGGCGCGCAAGATGGCTCGCGTTATATACACGTTAATCCATGGAGGGGACCCGCATGCTATAGACTCCCTTTAGGCGAGAAAGCAAAAATTAATTGGACTTGTCGAACTTTAGTTATTAATATAATTCTTTAAATGATTTAAAAAAATAAAAAGTGAAAATTTTATTAATTTATGATTTCGATTGAAAAATAATAATTTTTATTTTATACATGATATAGTTATATTTAGGTTTTGAATTCTGCTTTAACCTAAAATTTCGTGTTAAAAAGGCATAATCTTCTGATTTCGAAATTTTTAATATATAAGGTATATTCCCCAATTTAATTTTAAAATCACTATGAATCCGTCTATTAAATTGGAAAAAGAAACCTCAGATCATTTATCATGGAATATCATTCTCCAAGCATTTAGATTTGCTGTGGTCGGTGGCTTGGGAACAATTGTTAATATTTTAGTTTTATTTTTATTTACAGAAATATTTCATATTTTTTATATCATTTCAGAAATTATTGCTTTTATTATTTCAAGCCTCCATAATTTTACCTTAAATAAAATTTGGACTTTTAAAGAAGTTTTCAAAGAAAAACTCATGATAAAATATACACAATTTATTTCGGTAAGTGTTATATCTTTATTTGTAAATCTCACAGTTCTTTTCATGCTTGTAGAATATTTTGGTTTTTATTATATTTTAGGAGAATTAGTGGCTATATGTGTTGCTTTTTTTTTTAATTTTATTGGAAATAAACTATGGACTTTTTCTCGGAGTAAAGAATTACAATACAAAACGTATTTAAAAAAGGGAGAGATAGATAAAAATCATTTAAAAATCCTTATTTTCATTCCCACATTTAATGAAAAGAATAATATTGGAAATCTAATTGATTTGATAAATTCACTACCTTTTGAAAAGGATATTCTTATCGTCGATGACAATAGTACCGATGGAACACTTGAAATAATACATAATAAACAAAAAAAATATAGAAATATAAAATTGATAATTAGAAGAGGAGAAAAGGGACGAGGATTAGCCGGCATAACGGCTTTAAATTATTTTCAAAAAAATGATTATAATATATTGATGGAATTAGATGCCGATTTTTCTCATCATCCAAAATATATTCCAGAATTCTTAGAACAAATTTATAATTATGATGTTATCATTGGTTCGCGTTTAGTAAAAAATGGAGGTGCGATCGGACGGAGTTATGGTAGATATATTTTAACTTTGATATCTAATTTTATTGTAAGGATGTTGTTCCAAACAAATATTAAAGATTGTACAAGTGGTTTTAGAATGTTTAGAAAAGAAATTATAAATAAATTTAATCTTAAGAATTTTATATCTACTCATTATTCAATAACAGAAGAGATCTTATATGCTTGTCTTCTAAGTAAGGCACGTATTAAAGAAATTCCCATAATTTTTTATGAACGAGCGTCTGGAAAGTCAAAATTGAATTTTAAAAAAATCATTTTAACTTTTTTAGGAATTATTAGAATAATATTAAGAGGTAATAAGATAATTAAGGCAAATGAAATTGACAGCATAATTAAATAATTATTTCGATAATAAAGGAAAGAACTTTAAAAAAAAGAAGGTAAGGTAAATTTAATAATATTAATAAAAAAAGGATTCTTATCCAATTTCAAATTAATTAAAAAAATTGGATGATGTTTTTAGTTTTTAATATTGATCTACTCATTCATTATCTATTAATGATATAATAAACTAAAATTAAGATCTATGAATATTTTATATTATAAAGTTAAAGTAAAATATAAGGTTTTTAAAAATGAGAGATTTAAAAATTTACTTTACAAAGATCAAAAATAGCGATAAATTTAAAGCTTTAAAGAAAGAATTAACTCCTACGGAATTAATTTTAATTTTTATACCATTTTTAATCTCTTTGGTTAGTAGCAAATTTGTTACTAGAAATCTCTTTTCTTTTACTTTTTTAGGTTTATCCTTAATGATTTGTTCTATTATTTTATATTTAGCAGGTATAAAAAAAAGGGTTATTTATTTCGCAATTTTACTATCTATAGCTTGTATTATTATGTTCGTCGTTGGAAATCCATTTGTTTATTGGACCAAATCTGACAGAGATGAAGAAATTAGGAATTGTATTGAAGCTATTTTTAGGGGTGAAAATCCTTATTATACCATGAGCTCTTTAGGATTAAGACCCAGTAATTTACCTTTTTCTTATTTTCTTTACATGCCAATTTATTTAATTACAAATGGACATACTTTTTTTATGGCATTAATTACAATAGTTTTCTTTTATATTTTTATTTTTTATAAATTTATTGACTCGGAAAATGATAAAATAATTTTGCCAATCATCTCATTTATTACATTTTCTGATTTTTTCTTTTTAGAAATGGTAATGCAAAGTGACCTTTTAACAATTCAGATTCTTTTTTGCTTGTGTTTATTTATTCTTCCAGATAAAATTCCTGAACAAAAAATTCTTTTCAAATATATTAAACTTACCCCACATGAACCATTACCCATAAATAAAAAAGTATTAAGTTTTTCAATACTATTTGGTTCTCTTTTAGCAGCAAGAATGCATCTTTGGTTGATCGGGGTAATTGTTTTTTTATATATTTTAAAAATTTATGGATTTAAAAATACAATTATTCTTTCGATAATTTCAATCTCTTGTTTCCTAGCGTGGATATTACCATTTATGTTAATGGATATAGATTGGTTTATCAATGTAGCACCAATAGGGCATAATTGTAAAATGAGTAATTGGCGAGATGATGAATTAATATTTCCAGGTAATATCATCGTAACTATCTTAAAGAGTACCCTTAATTATGGAATGACAAACTGTATTATTATTACTATTTTTATAATATTCATTACTATTATTTTAGGGCTTATTCAATGTAAAAATAAATTTCACCTTTTTTTAATAATCGCTTCAGCTTTTCTATTTTTTTTATTTTTTTATCTATTCATTAGTACTTATAATGTATTAATAAGAGATTATGTAAGTTTAGCTGGAATACCTCTTATAATAGCATTTCTGTTTTCGAAGTTAGAGTTTAAAGAAGAAATGTAATATATAAGGAAATTATTGATAAACTTAATTTTTTTTCCGTGTTCTCATTAATTATTTTTGCATTTGGCATGTTTTAAAGAATTGGGGGAATTATGAGGCAATTTACTGAAAGACTACATTAAAATTAAATTTTGGATGTTATATAATAAGAGAAAATAAATCAAATTAAAAAAAATTAAAAAAAGTTCTGATATTTTAATGACGATAATTAGTTCAATACCTCATCTAAAATTTTTCCATATCTTTAGACGTCTAAAATTTAATAACTAATTCAATGAAAAAAACCTTAAAATATTTCGTAGCATAAACGATTTTAATACTTATAAAAAAATGACAATTCTAAAATAAAATCAAAAAAAAGAAAATGGTCCCCTCTGCCGGCTTATCATGGGTTTTTATTAATTTAAAACACCCATTTTGATCCGGCGACATCTCGGTGCCTGCTGACGCATGATCATTGGATGCTTGATCCTTCTTGCGCGATTTTTAATATCTACAGCCGAGCACTCTACCAGTCTGAGTTAAGAGGGGAATTTTTTCCATTATTTCATTGATTTCAAAAATAATCGACTGAATATATTTTTTTCGATCTTTATAAATTGAAGAGTTGCTCCATGGTGAAAACATGAATAGGAAATAAACATGATGAGTCTTAATAAAATTGATGCTCAATGTCTCCTAGTATAAATAATCTTTAATAGGATAAATCCTTAGAGATCTCTATCAATTTCAAAAGATAAAAAATTTTATGAAATCAAAAATTTTAAAAACTAATAGAATTACTAGATAGTTATTCATATATTAATTGATATAGGAGAAATATTAAAATGCGAGAAGAAACGGATTATACGGAAGCATTGGAAGTATTTAAAGATGATGAATACGTGATTCTGGAGCCATGGGGGAGAAGTATTGACCATTTGAGACTAACAATCATTGGAAAAGAAGGAACTCCATATGCAAAAGGGCGATTTGTATTTGAGATTAAATTTCCGCCAAATTATCCATTCCAACCTCCATTAAATTAGCCGATTCTGACTAATTTGGGGAAATGCATATGCTGTTACCTTAATGTGGCATCCAAATATAGACTCTTCCATTCCGCCGGGGAAATTAAATATCTGCTTGGATCTGCTCAATCCGGATTTGGTTGGCAAAGTAGATGCAGCTACAGGAGCTTCTGGCTGGACACCAAGTAAAACTCTGACGAATATTATTGAAGCCTTAAAAGGCATGATGCACATGGAACCCCCTTTTTTCAATCCTGGAGATCCATTAAATCATGAAGCTGGTGAACAATATTTTCGCTCTCAGAAGAAATTCATGGAAAAAGCAAAAAAATGGACTGCTAAATACGCAATGGATTAATTAGTCACCATGCACGCGCAAAATTTACGTTCAGGCTCTTGTTTTATATAACACATTATTTTATTTATTTTTTTGATATCTTTTTGTAAAATATTTTCAAATTAGGAAGAATTAAGGATGATGGGATCCCTATCTTTAGAAAACAAAAGACTAATCATATTTGATTTAGATGGAACACTCATTAAATTAGCAGTGGATTGGCCATTATTAAAACGAACTTTAAGTCGCATGGTAAATGAGATTTATGGCGAAGAACATTCATTTACGAGTATTTCAAGGTGTTTAACGCACATTAGAGAAAGACAAGATGAAACTTTATTAAAAAAATTTTTTAAAGTAATTGAAGAGCACGAGGTTAGAAATATTGAAAATAGCACGCCGATAAAAGAATCGTTATATTTTATTAACCACTTAGAGGAATTTTGCGTTAAAGATGATGTTAAATTAGCCATCATGTCATTAAATACGAGAAAAACAATTAAAAAAGCGCTTGAAATCTTGGGTCTTGAAAATAAATTTGATATGATCGTTGGAAGAGAAGATGTGCGTCATTGGAAACCCGAACCAGATGGTTTGTTGAAAATATTAAAAGAATTAAAGGTAGATAAATCTGAAGCGATCTTTTTCGGAGACATGCAAAAAGATATGATTTGCGGGGAAAAAGCAGGTATAGAATCTCATTTAATTGGAGAGTTAAAAGAAATGGTCAGAGAAAAACTGAAAAATAGACAATAGATTAAGAGGATAATGAATAAATTTAAAATTAAAGCAAGATAAAAACGACTTTTTTTTCATTTAATGGAATGGCCGTGTTAAATTACATGTAAGAAATAATAGCATTATATTTTTTTATTTCAAATTGCTCTCGGGCTTTTCCAAGGGGCGTCAAATGTATAATATCATTATTTTTTATATTTAATGAATTCAGTTTAATTGTAGGATCTTTAAACTGAGGAATTAGAGGATGCCATGCAATTTCCTTAGTTATTGAATTCGTGATCATCCATTCTTCAGGATTAAGATCTATCTCAATTAATTGCAAGGCTTTAAAAATATAACCTACATCTGCATTAAAAGGAACTACTAAATGAATTGTCTCTTCCCCTTCTATTTTACCACAAGCTAAACAATCTTCTCTTTTTATTATGTCTAACATGTCAAACTGCCCATATACCCCGTTATAATTAATATAGGGAGGATACATGGGGTCGCCAATATTTCTACCTTTTGTTCTAAATAATAATTTTAATACTTCTTGCGATTGAATGCTGGCAATTATAGAGCTAACGGATTGAATAGCCGGAATTTTGTTTCCTAAAATATTTTCCATTTCATGAAATTGAAAATCGGGACCAAACGTGGTCCGAATGTTTTCCTTCCATTCTAAAATTTCCTCCTCAGTTAATGCATTTTTTTTCTCAGGCGGGACATTTTCTTCAAAAACGCGTTCTCTTAATTTTTCTAATTCTTCTTGGGCTAATTCTTTTAATTTTAAAACGTCATCATCATTTCTCAAATCCGGTTTTCGGCTAAATTCTTTCTCAAAATTAACCTCTGCTTTAATAACACAATCATTTCTATTTCGTGGTAATCCTTTTAACGTACAAGCTGCGATCAATTTATCATCGGGAGGGGGTATGGGAACGAGACATCTATAACAAGGTGTAATATTTAATAATTTAGGAGCATGTTTATCGTCAAATTGACTTTCAACTTGCTTTTTAATTTCTTCTCTTACGGGGTCAATTTTTTCTCTCTTTATTCTCTCAATTTCTTCTTCCAATTCTTCTATTTTTTTTAGAGCTTTAAAATAATCGGGATATTGGGTTTCATCTAAATTCCATAATTCTTCATTAACCACTCTTTCAATTTCTCGTTCTCGATTTCCATAGGAAATGCCACTTCCTTCTGGAATGACAATTTGAACATGACCTTCAAAACCTACTGTACCCCCTTCTACAAATGGTTTTTTCAAGCGTAATGCTAGCTTATTCAAATCCAAGCGAGCATTGTAATTATCCAATGCAGCGACAATTATATCCGCTTCTTCATACACATCCAACGGAATATTTTGGAGTTTTTCAAAATAATAGTCAATTTCAATGAAAGGATTCATTTCTTTCAATCTTTCTGCAGCTACCTCTGCTTTTGGTCTACCTTCATCTCCAGGACGAAATAACATTTGTCGGGATAAATTTGAAGTTTCAATAGTATCCAAATCAATTAAGATTAATTTTTTAATACCCATCAAAGTAAAATCTTTTGCAATTTCACATCCCAATGCCCCAACTCCCGCTATCAAGATACAACTTTGATTTAACACTTCTTGGTCCCAGCCTTCTATGAGTTGTTGCCTTGCAAATAACCGTGATTTGAAGACATGCTCTTTTTTTCTATGAGACATTTTTAAAAAGCTATTTTCTTTTATTTATAATAATATAAAAACTTACATTTATAGATTTTTAGGTGTTTTAAGTTCAAACGAGATTAAAATATATAACTTTCTTGATATTAATAATTTGGGGCTTTCCATGTGGGATAATTATAGTGCAACATTCCCAGAAAGAGCCTATCTTATATCTTGATTTAAATAAAGAAAATATCTCGAATCATCTTAATATTCCTTCTAAGAAAAACGTTCTCTCAACTCCTTTAGATTTGGATTCTCAATTTCAAGCAAAAGATTATATTAAGTTAACGGAAAATACTTGGAATAACGATTTAACAGGAAATAAGGTAACAGTAGCCGTGATAGATACAGGAATTGATGCCATTCACGAGGTCTTTACTAATGACAATACAATTAGTTGGGCAAGACGAATAAGAGCATTCTATGACGATAGTGTAAATGGAGAATCCCCTCATCCTTATGATATTTCATGGCATGGAACGTGGACTGCATCCATATTGGGTGGAAATAGCAAGAATTATCAAGGAATTGCTCCTAATGTAAGATTTGTCATTTTAAAAATTTTTAAATACCAAAATGGTGAAATCGTTTCTGACGTAGAGAAATTAAAGAAGGCAATTAATTGGATCCTCCAAAATAAAGAAAAATATAATATTAGAATAGCAAGCATGAGTTTTGGAGTAGAATATGACGAAAATTATGTAGACTTGATAAATGAAATAAATGATGCTGTAGAACAATTGGTAAGAGAAAATATTCTAGTGGTCGCTGCTGCCGGAAATTATGGAGGAGGTGGAGGCTCGGACGATGGAGTTGGATCCGTTTCAGCTCCGGGTTCTGCTAAATCTGCCTTAACCGTGGGAGGAATTGTAGATGAGAACACCATGTATTACTTGAGTGGAAAAGGACCAACTCACGAAGGAATGATCAAGCCAGACACATGCGCTCCAGCTCATGAAATTTATGGAGCAACTACTTCTAATAATGGAAAAAAATATGAAACATATTCAGGCACCTCAGGTTCAACTCCGTTAGTTTCTGGATTAGCAGCATTAATGTTAGAAAAAAATCGGAATTTAACTGCTTTAGAACTTAAAAATATAATCTCACTAACTTCATATAAAACCTACGAACCATTAACAATTCAAGATAACGTGCAAGGTTGGGGGATTGTACAAGGATATGCTGCATTAGATGCATTGAATCCCCCATTAAATATCAATAGCTTCACGGAGATCGATTTTACATTAGGATCAGACAAACATGTATTGTGCTTGCCAATTAATTTAAGCGTGAATCATTATTTTTTTAAATTAGAAGAGCCTGAATCTGCTGATGCAGAGATATATTTATTTAACTCGGAACCAGACGATTATGGATGTCCTATTTTGCTTGGGAATTCAATTTCTCAATTCACAATTAATTCAGATATAAAAGAAATGGGGTTGTATTCTCAAGAAAACCGTTCTTATTTTTTATTAGTCAAATTAGTGTACAGTACCGACATACCTTCAGGAACATTCTCTCTCTCCATTTCATTAGGTTTTAATTTGAAGTTAGGAGGGATGTTCCTCGTGCTTGCCATGAATTTTGGGGCAATAATTCATGTATTAAAATCGCGTGCTATTAAAATAAGAGTAAAATCTGGTTTTTAATCTTTCCTCATTGCTTTTTCCTATTAAGCTCATCTAACATCCGTGCAATCTCATCTAATTTTTCTCTCTCTTTTTCTTGCTCTAACTGCTGTAGTTTTTTTTCCTCCTCCATTTTCGCTTTTTTTAATTCTTCAATAAATTCTCTTTTAAGCTTAATTAAGTCTCCCATGGATTTGCTAAATTGAGCTGCTTGAGCTTTCACGTTTTCTCGTCTTTGCTTTTCCCTTAACATTATATCCTTTTTACTTTTTTCTACCATTTGAGTTATTTTTTTAGTCAAAATATCTACATCTTCTAAATTTTCTGCTATTTCTACTTCTTTTAAATCGACTTGTTCAAGTTCTGCTTTTTCAACAACTTGTTTCATTTTTTGTTCTAATTCTCTCTTTCTTTCTTGAGTCAACTTTTTATCTTTGATTTGATTAATTTTTGTGATGATTGGGGTTAAATAATCGTCCCAACCAATAGATTTTAACAATTTTATTGCCTCATTTAGATTTGTGAGTGCTTCATCAAGTTCTTCTGCTTTTTCTAGCTCATTAGCTTTATCAATTAGCTTGAATGCTTTATTCTGAATCTGTTCAACTTCTTCTCTTTTTTTCTTTAATTCAAGAACCTTGTATTCTCGAAGCTCTTCCATTGGCTCCGGCTGTATTATCTTGGGTTCTCCACGCTCCTCAATCGTGGATTTCTCTTCTACTTGCTCCAATTTGGCAGATTTTTTTTGATCTTGGATTTGCTTTTTCAAATTGATAATTATTGCTTTAATATTTCGAGTTTGATGATGCCATCCTATGGAATTTAATAATTCTAAAGCTTTTTGATAATTTAGAAGAGCTTTTAAATACTCTTCATTAGCTTCTTGCTTTTTTGCTTCATCAAGATGGGAAAAGGCACGATTCTGAATCTCTTCTTCCCGTCTTCTTTTAGTTTCAAAAGTCTTTAATCTTTCTGATTTTACTTTTTTTGTAATTGCTTTTTCTCCTAAAAATCCTTCATCACGAAAAATGACACGTGGTTCATATAATAGTGTAATGATAGGAGGCTTTTTTTTCTCAAAAGAAGCTGCGCCGTTTTTCAAGTGTTGACGTTCTGGCCTCTGAAGTAAATGATTTCTCTTAATTTCTAAGTTTTTTAATTGCTCTTCTGACCATCCTGCTTTTTTTAATGAGATTAAAGCAGATGTGTAATGTTGAATGGCTTCTTCAATCTCATTTTTAGATTCTAATCGTTTTGCAGTTTCTATTGAATGAAATGCTTGAAGTTGAAGTTGATCTATTTGATCTTGCCTTTCTAATTGCTGATTGACCAAATCCATGTTAAGACTTTTCTTTAAATTTTCAATTATTCTATAAATTTCTTCTATGCGATGTTTCAATAATCCACTTTTTTGCATGTATTCAGCAGCTTTCTGGTAATTCTCAATTGCTTGAGAAAAATTATCCGCTTTTTCAAATTGTTCTGCTAAACTTAGAAATTCAAGTGCTTTCTCGGCTAATTCAAATCGTTCCATGTTATTTCACTCATCATCCATTCAAAATAAGATGTATAAAATTTAATACTTAAATTTATTTTAAAAATACCGTATTTTAATTAAATTTTGATTAATCATGAAATCATGCTTTTTTAATCGTCAAATGGTATATTAAAACAATTTTAAACATTCCTCATGTGCTCTCCCTCTCTAATTTATATTCATTTCAATAAATTAAAAATTAATTAATTTTTCTACCATTTAATAATGAATAAAAAAAATCAACCCATAATAATCGATTTTGAACCCATCTCAAGAAGAATTCATTTTATTCCTGGCCTTTCGCTCTATCAAACATTAATTTCAAATGGAATTCGTATAAGGTCCTTATGTGGGGGATTAGGAACATGTGGAAAATGTAAAATTCTAATTCAAAAAGGCCGGAATGCTCTAACACCTCCAACCCAGAACGAACATGAATTATTAGAAAAGGAGGAATTGGAAAAAAATTGGCGATTGGCATGCCAAGCGTACTTGAATGAGCAGGAATTGGAAATTATCAGAAAAAAAGAACCTCCGCACTTGCGAATCTTTTTACCCGATGAATTGCTCATTGAAGACTTTAAAGTTTTGACAGAGGGAATTCAAAAAGAAATGAAAATAAATCCTGCCATAAAGAAATTCTTTTGTGTTGTGGAGCCCCCTACATTATCTCGTCCCATTCCTGATTTAGAAAGGTTATTAACTAAAATTAAAGAGACGCATGGTGTTTCTCTCCATGATGGTATTCGAATTGAACATGATGTTTTAAAATCATTGCCACAAATACTCCGTACCTCAAAAAATGGAGTTACAATTACAGAATGGAATGAACAATCTATCATAGCAATCGAAGAAGGAAACAAAACTCAGAATAATTTTGGAATCGCCATTGATATCGGAACTACTACGCTGGTCGGGTATCTCATCAACCTCAATGATGGAAAAACTCATGCTATCTCCTCTAAATTAAATCCCCAAACAGCCTACGGAGAAGATTTAATCACGAGAATTACTTTCATCAAGGAAAATAAAAAAGGCCTTCAAAAACTTCATGATTTAATCATCGAAGCCATTAATGAAATTATAATTAAAACCTGCAAGATGGGAAATATCTCACCTTATCAAATTCATGAAGCCTCCATCGTTGGAAATTCAGTCATGCATCATATTTTTCTTAACATCAATCCTACTTATATCGGCTTAAGTCCCTACGTTCCAGCACTCCAAAGAAATATAGACATTCCCAATAAAAATTTTGGGTTAAAAATACACCCTAATGGAAATATTCACTTGCTTCCCCTCATCGCAGGATTCGTTGGCGCAGATACCATGGGAGTAATGCTAGCCTCAAATGTTGACAAAGAAGAGGAGTTAACTCTCGTTATCGATATTGGAACAAATGGAGAACTCATTATTGGAAATAAATATATATTGGCAACAGGATCTTGTGCTGCAGGTTCTGCCCTTGAAGGCGCACACATTAAAGATGGAATGAGAGCAGCTTCGGGTTCCATTGATACGGTAAAAATTGATCCGGAGACCTTCGAAATTAAATATACTACCATAAAAAATCGGCCTCCAATTGGTATTTGTGGTTCTGGTCTCATCGATATCATCGCAGAAATGTTAAAATCAAAAATAATCACGCGTAATGGCAATTTCAATAAAAATTTTCTCGATCACGAGAGGATCATTAAAAAAAATAAAGAACATGCTTTTATCATCGTAAAAAAAGAAAATACGCCCCTCAATAGAGATATTACCATCTCTCAATCGGACATCCGTCAAATTCAAATGGCTAAAGCCGCATTTTACTCTGGCATGAAGATTATTCTTCAAGAACTTAACTCCAAATTGATACATGAGAATCCGGATCCGCTCAGCATTTCTCAAATCTTCCTTGCTGGTGCATTCGGTAATTATATTGATAAGCATAACACCAAATTTATCGGCATGATCCCTGATATCCCGGCAGAGAAAATTTTTCAAATAGGTAATGCTGCTGGCTCTGGGGCTAAACTTTGTCTCATTAATAAAAATCTCAGAAAAAAAGCCCAAAAACTATTAAAACGCATTACTTATGTGGAAATCGCAACTAAAAAGATGTTTCAACGAGAATATGCCCAAGCAATGTATTTTCCACACATGAACCTTGATGAATTTTTCTCCTTGAAGGACTTTTATCTTCACCTTCCAATCCGATAATCCTTTCCTTTTTTTTTTTTCCTCCATTCGTATCTATAGAAATGATTTCTTTAAATAATACACTATCCCTTATCACCCTCAACTCCTTTAAATAGTTCTTCTTTCCAAATGAGAAAATTTATAAGAAAGAATTTCTATTACCCTTTTAATTAAAATAATTAATAGTTGATGCTTTTAAAGAAGTAAATAAATTCTTAAATAACTATTTTAATAATATTTTATATACTATCAAGAATTTTAATTCATATATTTTAATTCCCTAAAAATGGAGTAGAAAATCTTCATGTCAAGTTTTAAGCTAAAAGTTCTTTTAACTGGCGCCGCTGCCGTCGGAAAAACCAGTTTAGTTCAACGTTTTATCAAAAATAGATTTGCTGCTAATTATAAACTCACTGTAGGGGTAGATATCCTCACGAAAGATGTAGAATTTAAACCCGGGGAAATTGCCACGCTTTCTATATGGGACATTGGTGGTCAACAACGCTTTGAATTCATTCGGTCAACCTTTTACAAGGGGGCAGCGGGAGCATTACTTGTTTTTGATCTGACTCGTGAACAAACTTATACTGAAACGAGGAAATGGCTAGCAGAAATCAGGCAATTTGCCGGAGAAAACATTCCATTCGTACTCATCGGGAACAAGGCAGATCTTTTGGAGGATGTGGGAGAGGTAATTGATAGGGAGGAGGCACGACAATTTGCGGAGAGTGAGGGATCGATTTATATAGAAACTTCGGCTAAAACCGGCGTAAATGTGGATGAGGCGTTTACAGAGCTAACGAGGAGAATAATAGATTCAAGAACTTGAATGCGGTAGAAAAGAATATAGTACCTTATTTCATTATATCTTCTTGTTCTTATCTTGTATTATTGGTTCTTTAAGAGAAGGAACTGGTATTAGATTCTTTTTTCATTTTTCTTTTTGATTAAGAAAAATAAGAAAGGAAAAAACTACGAAATTAATCCTTGATAAATTTTGTTCGGAAAAAGAGGAAAACAAATTCAAGGTTTATATTATACTTTTTTTAAGCCGTAAGGAAAATGCACGATTTAAAAAATTACTATTCTCCATTCTTGCATTCATTTGAATTGAAATCTTCGCAGAGATCATTGTGAATCATCATGATAGCTTGATTTAATTTTTCTTTAGGGATAATAATAGAAAGATTTAGTTCCTCAAAACTCTGTGAAATTGCTTTTACTTTAATATTTTTTTTAGCGAGTGCATTAAAAATTTTCGCTTTTGTCTGATTTTCGAGAATTTTTTTCCCGGTAATATTGATCACGCCCACCTTCTCGGAGTATACCTCATAAAAATCCGAAAATAAATTAGCATTCCGCAGAGCTTGAATGGCTCGATCTGCATCAGCATTTTTTACGATGAAAGAAGTGGAGATTTCAGAAGAACTTTGAGCGACAAAGGACACGCTAATACCATTTTTTCCCATGATTTTAAAGATTTTAGCAAGCACCCCAGGAACGTCTACCATGGTACCAGAAATCACGTTAATGACAGTAGCATCATCTACGACTGAGATGCCCTTGATTTGTTCAGAATCGCTATGAGCGGAGATGAGGGTAAATCTAACTTCTTCGAGTGGTTTTTCGAAATTTCTGATTTCGAGGGGGATGTTTCTTTTTTCAATGGCTTCCAGACATTTAGGATGAAGGATTTTGGCACCAAAATGCGAAATTTGTTTGGCTTCATTATAGCTCAGATTTTTTATTAAGGAAGATTCCGGCATATATTTTGGGTCAACTATTAACAGCCCATCAACATCTTTCCAAAGAATGACCTTAATATCTTTATCTGAACATGTATCATGGATGGAACGAGCTAAAATGGTCGCCGTGTAGTCAGAGCCTCCTCTTCCGAGTGTTGTAATGTATCCGATTTTATTGCGTCCAATAAATCCAGTCACGCAGATAATGGAATCTTCTTTAGGATTTTCTAAAAGTGGAATGATTTTATTCTTAACTCGATTGTTTGTCAACTCATAGAGGGGATAAGCCTTATTGAAGTTATCGTTAGTAATGATCAAATAATTTGCGGCGATATAAACGGAATTAAAACCCTTGCTCAATAAAAATTGATTTAAAATATAGGTGGATAATATTTCACCAAAACTTACGATATAATCTTGATAATAAGGTTCAAGTCCAAATTCTATAATATCGGCGAATGCATCTTCGAGCTCACTTAATTTTTTATCGAGCCAATCTTTTGAATTGTTATAATAAGGGGAATCTTCCTCAAAAATTTGTTCAATAATATCCAAGTGTTTTTTTTCAATTAATGCAATGTTTTTATCCACTATTGCAGGCTCATCCAGATTTTGAGCTGTTGAGAGCAATAAATCCGTGATTCCACTTAGAGCGGATGCCACGTACACTTTCTTATGATCTTTATAGACCTGAGTGATATTATAGATTTTTTCAAATGCTTCATGATTTTTCAGGCAACTTCCACCAAATTTCATGACGACTATTGACATGGTGATTTCTTCACATTTTTGTTAATTTTATAGAATGTCGTTCAAAAAGTCCATTTTTTCTTATAACAATTTTATTCATTTAAAACACGGATTACAAAAATATTTTAGCATTAAACCTAATAATCTTTAGAAAAGTTTTCATAGAACTGGTAAAATCTGAGATATCAGCAGAGATAATAGGTTTTAATCGCATGCTTCATTTTAATAAGAATTATTACTATTTTTAAAAAGGATATGGATCTTTTTATTCAAAAAAATTATCCACGCAAAAAGAGAATTTAGATGTTTAATTCATTCAAATAATGATAGATTTACATTTGCATTCAAATTTTTCGGATGGTTTACTAACTCCCACGCAATTAATAGAAGAAGCAATAACTATTAATGGATTAAAAGCAATTGCATTGACTGACCATGATACTATTGATGGTATCAGAGAGTTTCTTTCGCATGGCGAAAAGAGTGAAATTATTGTATTACCGGGAATAGAGATTTCTCTCCAACATGAACCAAAACGCAATTTAATAGATGTTCATGTTGTTGGATTAAATATTGATCATGATTCAGCAATTTTAAATAAAACATTAAAAAAACAAATGGAGGGGCGTCTCCAACAAAAGCAAGAAATATGTAAGAGATTGCGGGAGGAATTTGGTTTTAATATTGATTTCGAAGAAGTTAAAGCGAGAGCAGGTGGAACTTCGGTAGGACGTCCTCATATTGTTGAGGTTTTAATTAAAAATAATCCCGAAAAGGTCAAAGATTATACTAAAAACGAGTTATTTAAATTGATTAGTCATGGAGGTGCTGCTCATGTGGAGCGGTCTTTTGAATTGACTTTAGAAGAATCCATTGATTTGATAGAAGCAAGTGGAGGACTTCCCATTTTAGCTCATCCTGGAATTTATCAAGTCTCAGATCGAGAGAAATTCATTAAAATGTGCATTGAAAGTGGCATTAAAGGTATTGAAATAGAATATACTTATTCTAAGAATCGGCCTTTTGTAAATACAAAAAAAGCAAATTGGGCGCAAGAAAATTGTCCAAAATATTATAATCACATTGCTGAGAAATATGGTTTGATAAAATCGGGTGGGTCAGATTATCACGGAGGTAAAAAAGGGATAAAAATGGGAGAAGCCGGAGTTCCGGACGAGTATCTTAAACATCTACTTTAAAATATTATAGGAAGAAAATGAAGATTTATCTTTTAAGTTAATTTAAGATAATTAACTTTCATTCTTTACTTTTTAATTTTTCAGCCCTTTCTTTTAAAATTTCAGCAACTGCATTAAAATCCTTTTGACACGTGAAAAATAAGGGAACCCAGAAACATGTAGAAACGATTCCAAAAATTAACGTGGACCAAAATAATGCAGTTGAAAAGGAGTTTGTTGCTGTAACAATAAATCCGCCCAGGAACGCTCCAAAAGCTCTTCCGAAAGTATCAACGAAAGATGCCATGGCGACCATTGTTCCTCTATGTTCTGGTAAATTAACATCAATTAAAGAAGAATACCAATTGGGAGCAATTCCAAAACTGAACGCTAACCCAATGCCTAATAATAAAGAAAATAGCGTCCAAAATACCCAAAATTCTATTCCTGTCGAGGAAAGCGTATCAAAAAAGAAACTTTTTCTTGTAACGTTAGGCGACATTAGGAAAGCAATGATCAAAAAGGGTAAATTTAAAATTCCGCAAATAGTTGCTACTTTTACCCTTCCGGATAAATCTCCTTTTTGAACTTTTTTATCACCCCAATGTGCTAATCCAAACTGGCCGATAAAAAGAGATAATGGAATGATAAAAGCCAACAAGATAGCGATCGCCAGTAACCCAACAGGATCGCTAAAGGAGATTCCCATTTCTAAATTGATATAAGGAAAAATGAAAGCGGTTAAGAGACCGGAAGCAATCACGTCAAAGAAATTTAAAATGAGAAAAAAATTGGATTTTCTCACGAAGATAAACTTCAAATCTGAGATTTTTATTTTATAAGAATATTGATATTTTTCTTCCTTGAGAAGTGCCTCTAATCCTTTTTCTTTAGCTCCTCGTTTAGGTTCTATAGTAAAAAATATATTTAAAAAGCTCACGAATAAGGCTAAAATTCCTAAATAAAAAAAGGGATAACGCCACGTGTTAACTAAATGGGAATAGTTAACAATAATATAATTAAGATTTTCAGATACGCCGGCAGCTTCTAATTCTTCATAGGGAATTCGGTTGAAAGAGAGAGCAAAACTTCCTGCGATTAAATATCCAATAGTAGAAATGAGTGACCACGAGGCAAATGCTTTAGAACGAGCTGTTGATGGAATGATATCGGCTAAATAAGAAATGGATAGGGGAGCCGTCACGCCCGTCGCGATAGCTGCAACGATTCGGGCTAAAAATAATTGCCAAATCTCTGTTATTAAAACATGCAATAGAGCAGTTCCACCCCACAGAAAACCCGCCACGATTAATAATTTTTTTCTTGTTATAATATCAGAAAGATATCCGAAGGAGAGGATAGCTATTCCATGAATAATGGTGTAAGTGCCTAACATGATTCCAATAATGTCAAAATAAATTCCCAAATCTGCAGCTATTAATACTTCATTGGAAAGGATTAAGGTATTATCCATGATTAAAATTAGAATGAGAAACAGAAAGAAGGAAAGAGATACAATTTCTTTTTTTTTCATGAATTAAAATTATTTTTCACTATAAATAAAAATTAGCATGGTGTTATTCAAGATTTTTTAAAAGGTCTTGAATTTCTTTCATTTGATCATCTATTTTTTTTTCTAATAAATTAATTTTTTCTAGTTTCATTTTTACTTCATCAGCGGTCAATTCGCCAGTTAATTCTTGCATTTCAATTTCTAAGCTCATTTTTGAGATATTTGCTTTTTTAATTTTTAAGTCTAATAAAGTTTTTTCTAAATTCTTCTTTTGTTCATCATCTACCTCTTCAGTTTTAGATTCTTCTTCTTTTATTACCTCTTTTTCTTGAATTTCCTCTTTTATTTTAATCTCATCAGAGCTTTCCATTTTTATTTGAGCTTCCGAAACGGAGGGTGTTTCTAATTTTGATTTAAGAGGTTGCATAACATTTTCTACGTGAGCATAAGCGGAGGTTTTTATCTTTTCTTTAGCATCACCTGGGACATGAACTACTTTTTTGGGTGGTTCTTTTATTTTTAGTTCTTCGATATTGATTTTTGGGGCAGCTTGTTGCTGTTCTTGTGTGGTTTCTACTTCATTTTCCACGAGAGGGAGCTCGATTTGGGTATCGTGTTCTTGTTCAATTTTTGTTTCTTGTGGTGGCTCAATTTTAAGTTTTTCTGGCTTTTTTAATGAGATAGAAGGCAGCGGTTTGACTTTTGGTTTTGGTGCTTTAAATTTAGGAAGATGTAGTTTCTCTTGCGTTTTTGATTTTTCAGGGATCTTAGCAGTTTCTTCAGGTATTTCTTCTATTACTTTTTCTGGTTCTACTTCTTTCTTTTTGTCAATCTCTTTAATTGAATTCCTAATTTTTTCGGCTAAATTGTGAAATTCTTGTCCATAGGAATCATCTCCTAATTCAATGCATAAATCACTTATTTTTTCATAGATTTCAGCAGCGTCTAATAATCTATTTTCTTCCAGAGCCTTTTCAGCTTCTTCAGTTAATTTATCTCGATCCATTAATGGTTTTAGGAGTGGAGAAACTTCAGCACTCATGTCTAATATGTCTGCGATGATTTGAATCATTTTATCTCGATTTCCGGGATCCGTTGCTACCATTTTATAGGTTTTTAACCCAATTATTTTTTCAATCTGATTGGGTTTCAAGGCATCTGGCAAATCCTGTTTATTCCCAATCACGGCAGCATGTGCATGTGGGGCCTGTTCTTTAATCAATTCCAAGAAAAACTTGCTCTTTTCAACATTTTCCAATGTAGAATCTGTAATTAAAAGAACAGCATCGCTGCCTTTAATGAAATTATTCCATAAATACGAAAATTGCTCTTGACCGGCGAAATCCCATAAATGGAAATGAAGTTTCCCTATTTTAATGGTTGCGATGTCTCCTGTTATGGTGGGTATGTGTTTCATTGGAATCTCTTCTGCTTTAATTAATTTGGTGATAGTAGTTTTACCGACACCAGAAAAGCCAACGAGAGAGATTTTAGGACGTAGATTTCGATGGATAGAATCGATGGTAGGGTCAAACATTTCAAAGGTGGCAGTGTTTTGTTCAGTTTCAAGCATATCTTGGAAAAGATTTAAGAATTCTTTTTTACACCGAATTAATTCTTTTTTAATATTATCGGGGTTATCAGTCAATCCCGAAACAAAAATGATTAATAATCCCAGATCTTTTTCAGTTGCGAAAGCGATTCGATATTTGTAGTAGTCAAATATATCAAGGTTTTTCCCTCCTTTACCGAAAGCATCTTTTTTCAAGTCTTTCAATAAATTATCGAACGCTTCTGGATTTAAAGCTTTTCCAAATTGGCGATGATACAGTTTCTTATTTTTTTTATAAATATATACTTGTCTTAACGTAAAGAATCACCTTAACAATTTAATAATATGGCGTGTGATTAGGGGAAGTTTTTATTTATGTTGAAACGTATTTTATTAATTTCTTTATAATATCATATTTTTTTGTTTTAAATCGCACGTCTTCTAGTGTTTCCTTTATTTTTGATATTTCTTTTGAGAAATCAAATTCAGTAAATTTACCCTTTTCTGATTTTTTAATGTTTTCACTAATTTCGATTAAGAAACTACTTGCCTTATTGGAAAATTCTAAAGTATTCAAGGTGATGGGTAGCTTTGAGATTAAAATTAAATCGTTGTTAGAGAGAAAAATATGATTGAAATCTTCGGTCTGTAAAATGATGGATTTAATCTCTGCGTTATTAAGATCCTTCTCAATATGCTCATGCTCGTGAATAAGATCGAGTAAATTTAGAGAAATGATTTTATTAGGCAAATATTCTTCTATATTTGAAGCCAAAATGATGCCGTGTTTGTTTGCAATAGCGCAGTCTGCGTTTAATTCTTGCTTAATTTTTGAAATGAAGGCGTTATAAAGCTCCTCTACCATGATGTAAAAAATTTGGGTAATTAACTAATAAAATAATAAGAGAAGGTATATTTATATTTTTATAAAATTAAAACATTTAGAAAAAAAGCATGTTCTAAGAAATTATGGTAAAAAAATATAAAGTTCATATTACGGAAAAAGAATCTGATGTAACCATCATTTCAGAGTCATTTGAAGCTATCGAGCGTGCAAAAACATCATTTTATTTTCATAGAAAGATTTTAGAAGAATATATTGTTAAGAATGAGCAATTCTATAAATCTTTTAGCCCTCTTGATATTAGAACGGGTAAAGAAATTATTGATTTAATGATAAAAGGTTCAAAACAATGTAAAGTTGGCCCCATGGCAACTGTTGCGGGAGCTTTAGCCGATTTGATGATGAGAGAAATGAAAAGGGAAGATAAAGATTATCCTCCCGCAAGAATCGCATTAATCGAAAATGGGGGAGAGATAGTAATAGATTCAGAAGAAGATTTCAAAATCGGGCTCTATGCCGGAAAAAATCCTCTAAATTTAGAAATTGGTTTTTTAATCAAAAAAGATGAAACTCCAATAGGTATTGGTACGAGTTCTGCAACAGTGGGACATGCCATTAGTTTGGGAGAAGCGGATGCCGTTACCATTTTTGCCCCTAATGCAACCTTAGCCGATGGAGCCGCAACCTACATCGCCAATCTTGTAAAAGGCAAAGACATTGAAAAATCAATAAAAAAAGGATTAGATGCCGTAGATGACATCGAAGGCATAATTGGAGCATTTATTTCACGTGAAAATAAAGTTGGACATATAGGAAAAATTCCTGAAATGTTTAGAATTAGTGGAAATCATAATAAGTTATTAAAAGGAAAAATTGGGGAGGTAATTCCTCATAATTATGAAATTTTTGATTGAAATTTTTAGTTGGAAGAAACTTATCAAGATTAGAAAAAATAAATAGTCCAAATTCTTAACCATTAAGATGCAATTTAACTAAATTTTAAATTTACCTTGTAATTCTTAATGTACCATTGAATATAGTCTCTTAGTCCTTGTTCTTGATTAAATTTAGGTTCAAAATTTAGTATTTTACGTGCCAAAGTTATATCCGCAAAACTATGTACAATATCACCTGGTCTAGGATCTGTATAGATGATGTTTAAATTCTCCCTGTTTGTAATTTTAAGCATTAATTTTGCCAGCTTAGTAAGATTTATGGGGCATCCCGCCCCTATATTTATAATTTCCCCTTTAGCGTCATATTGACCGGCCAATAAATTTGCTTGAATAACATCTTTTATGTAAGTAAAGTCTCGTGAATTAGTTCCATCTCCAAAAATGATGAGATCTTCATTTCTTAGAATATTTCCTAACCAAATTGCAATTACCCCGCTGTAGGGAGAATCTTTTTGTCTTGGACCAAACACGTTAAAATATCGAAGTGAAATTGTCTTTATTCCATATAGATAATAAAAGACTTGCATATAAGACTCGCACGCTAATTTTGCTACACCGTAAGGAGAGATGGGAACTCTTTTCATATCTTCTCTTTTAGGTAATTCAGGAGTATCTCCATATACAGATGAGCTAGAGGCGAATACCACTAATTCAACATCCCTTATTCGAGCGGAATTTAAAACATTTAGTGCTCCATTGATATTTACATCGTTACAAGTATTAGGCATCAAAACGGATTGAGGAACACTAGTAAAAGCAGCTTCATGATATATAATATCTGCGTCTTTAAAGAGGTCTAAAAGTAAATTCAAATCTCGAATATCTCCTTTTACAAATTCAAAATTCTTATTCTTGAATGCCTCTTTTAAATTTTCTAACCTGCCATTAAAGAGATTATCAATGCCAACCACGCGTGCGCCTAATTCTAATAATTTATCCGTTAGATTACTTCCGATGAAGCCCGCAGCTCCAGTAACGATAATTTTTTTATTTTGATAAAAGCTTTCCATGATACATGTCGATTTTATGAAGTATGTTTAAAAATTTATTATTCAAATAAAATTTTCTTTATTTTCTTATAGGATTTACCCATTTGTAAAAAATTAAATTCTATTATAAAGATACGGGAGTAAAAAAGTATTAATTTGATAAATTATAATTTTTCGATAATATTTTTAGTATTTTTTGTTCTGCCTTTTACACATGATAGAGAATAAAGTAGTTTTAATTACAGGTGCGGCTGGATTTATCGGTTCTCATTTAACGGAAGAATTGTTGAAGCATGATAATTATCTAATATTGATTGATAATTTTAATGAATATTATGAAGGAAAAGATTATAATATACGGGAAATTACTAAAAATTATCAAGAAAATAAGAATTTTAAATTATTTAAAGAAGATTTAACAAACAAGACTGTTTTTAAGAAGATTAATCATTCCTTGGATTATATTTTTCATTTAGCAGCGCAAGCGGGCGTAAGATATTCAATTGCACACGCAACGGAAATAACTCATAATAATATTGAAAGCACGCTTAATATATTTGAATTTGCTCTAAATACAAATGTGGAAAAAATTATTTATGCATCTTCTTCATCGGTTTATGGAAATCCTATCTATACGCCAGTAGATGAAAATCATCCTAAAAATCCAATATCTCCTTATGCAATTTCTAAGTATTGCGGTGAAATTTATGCCGATTATTATTATCGTGAAAAAGGTTTACCCATTACTTCCTTACGTTTTTATACAGTGTATGGTCCCAGAGGTAGACCTGATATGGCTATTAGAAAATTTTTTAATGCCATGTTTAAGAATGAAGCAATAACAATTTATGGAGATGGAACTCAACTTCGAGATTTCACCTATATTTCAGATATTATCAATGGGTTAATTTTAGCAGCAGAAAGTAAACGATCTTCCGGGGAAGTCTTTAATTTAGGATGCTCAAATCCAATCTCTATTAACGACCTCGTGGAAAAAATGTATGCAATTTCGAAAACACCAAAAAAATTTACTCATGCTGAAAAACAGGAAGGCGATGTTAATATTACTCATTCTGATATCTTAAAAGCCAAAAAGATTCTAGGATATTTTCCGAAAGTAAATATTGATGAGGGTCTTAAATACCAATGGGAATGGCAACGGAAATACCTGCAATTTTTAAAAAAAGCATGAAAATAGTACGAATTTAGAACAGCCTTAAAAATTAAATTAATTGATCATAAATTTTTAAGATTTGATTTGTAATTTTTTTCCATGAAAAATGTTCTAAAATGAGTTGCCTTCCCTTTTTACCATATTGCTTTAATTTTTTCTCATCTTCAATTAAATCCATAATGCTTGAGATATTTAATGAATTTAAACGATTTGGTAATAAAATCCCATTAATTCCATCTTGAATTATCTCAGAAATGCCTCCAACATTAGTAGAAATTACCGGTGTTCCACATGATAGACTTTCTAATATTGTAGTGGGCACCCCTTCGAACCTAGAGGTCAGAATTAACACTTTACTTTGATTATATATTTTTTTCATCAAATTATATGGATATCGGACAAAATGAGTTAGTGAAATGGAATTTCCTACTTGATCCATTAATTTTTTTAAAGGGCCATCCCCAATGACTAGAAATTCAAGAGTATTGTTGAATTTATGAATTTTTTTAATCATTTTAATAAAGATATCAAAACCTTTTATATAAGTTAATCTGCCTATAAATGTAATATATTTTTTTTCTTGAGTCTCTTCCGGTTTAAAAATCTCGGTATCTACGCCATTAGGAACATGATAACAATTCTTGTGGGAAATGGTATATTGCTTTTGGATAATATTGAGATCTTTTTCTGAAACGGAGATGATTCCATCTGCGCGTTGAATGGTGAATTTTCCAAGGGACTTATCAAACAAGTTCTTTTTCATTATTAATTGAATCAATTCAGAGAGATTGGAATGAACATGAGTTTGTGTTTGAATACCTCCATGTAAATGAAGTAGAAAAGGAAATTTTCTAAATCTCCTCATTAGCGCACATTGAAAAGATGTAAAAAAAATATAGGAGTGAGCATGAATGATATCATATTTTTGATAATTCTTTCTTAAATACGGATAAATATTGACAATTGGGTTTTTATTCCACAAATTAATATAAAGTCGTTTATAAATCACGTTCACGTGTTTATTTAGCAAGAGATTTCTCCTATTTTTCCGAAAGTAATCCGAAGTTAATATGTCTGATTCTATTTCATGATATTTAGAAAGATTGTTGGCCAAATTCTTACAAAATATTTCGGATCCTCCAAAATGTTCTGGAGGATAAGGATTCACCTGAAGTATTTTCATTATTGATGATAAAGAGCTATTTATTATTTAAATCCATGTAATTTACATTCTATTTATTAAAATTGAAATGAGAAATTAAACTTTAATAATTTTTTCGGATTATAACGTCATTATCATGAAGTGAAATTTAATTCAAGGATTTTTTTAGTTCTAATTGGAAATATATTTTTATTTAATCAATGAAATATAAAATCAAAAATTTAACTTTCCTAGTTTCAGAGATTCGCATGATCATGTAAGAATAACAAGTCTTGAAATTTAAACAAATATCATTAATCAGAAAAAATTATTTCACCCAGAATTCTATTAATGAAATCCATTGTTTAATTATTTTTTCATTATTATAGTGATTAACTCTTTTAAGAGAGAGATTGGAATAATATTCGCAAAGAGTTTGGTTACTGCCAAGAAATAACATTTTTTTCGCTAGATCTTCAACATCACCTACCTTGACGAGCAAGCCGTATTTTCCCGTGGCTAATATTTCGCGCGGCCCCGTAGGACAGTCCGTGGAGATGATTGGGAGTCCACAAGCCATTGCTTCTAAAATACTCATGGGAAATCCTTCATGAAGGGAGGATAATATGAAAATACTTGCCCGATGTAAATATTTATAGGGATTTTTTCTTAATCCCAAAAGAAAAACGTGATTCTTTAAATTGTTCGTATTTATCATGTTTACTAATTCTTTTTTTAAAATACCATCTCCAATCATAAATAATTTTGCATCAGATAGCTCATTTTTTATCTTATTAAAAGCTTTCAATAAATAAACTTGTCCTTTTTCTTTGCTTAATCTTCCCATGGAAATGAATTTAATTGATTGATCTTTTTTAAAAAGCTCAGGTAAGATTTTGATTTTTTCTTTTTTCTTTTGATTAATTTCAACTAAATCGATTCCATTATAGATTGTTTTCAATTTTTTAGGATTAATATTATAATTTTTTACTAAGATATTTTCTATTCCTTTAGAAACCGTGACAATTGTATCTACTCCTTTAAAGTTGTAAAAAAATCTAATTAAAAATTTAATATATGACTTTTTTTTAGCATATGCTAACTGAGGGTTTCCTCTAACAGAGATAATTAAAGGAATCTTAAGGCGGAAAAGGTATTTAACTAAAATTACGATTAAATTAACATGATCCATGAAAGAGATCATTAAATCAGGTGAGATTTCTTTGACTATTTTGTATATTTTGAGAGGACGTAAAATCTTTTTCCACGTATTATAATTTTCTTTAAAAGTATAATAATTTCCATTAAAGAAATACTTATTTTTCGGATCGTGAAACGTTAAAATATTAATTTCATGAAATTTGGATAGCTTTAATGATAAATTAGCAGCGGCTCGTTCCGCACCTCCTCCTAGTTCTAAAGAGGGTATGAGAAATAATATTTTTTTTTTCATTAGTGTTTATTTTTTTATTAATTAAATTTAATTTCAGTGTTTTGAGATCTTCTAAAACTCTTAGGAAATACTCAAATTCTTTTCATGATTTTCAATTTTCAATGATTTTTTGATAAATTTTTTCAATTTTTTTGTGTATTATATCATCTAGATTATAATACTTTACAATTTTCTTTCTTGCGTTCATCCCTAATTTTTTTTGGAGGTTTTCATCTTTTAACAATTCAAATATCAATTTCGCTAATTTAATGTAATTTCCACGCTCGTAAAGTAGGCCATTAACTCGGTCATCAATTAAGTTTTTTACTGCGCCAACATCACTAGCAATGCAAGGCATTTCAAGTGCCATTGCTTCCATTAAGCTATTCGGCATTCCTTCTGAAAGGGAGGATAAAATAAAGACCTTAGCTTTTTGAATTTCGCTCTTTAAAACATTTCTATCTCTAATCAGCCCTTTAAAAATAAAATGCTGTTCTATTTCTTTTGAAATTAATTTTTTCAATAATGCTAGGTCATGATTTCCTAAAACTTCAATTTTTAATGAGAGCGAGTAAATTTGCTTTAAGTATATTATTGCGTCATATAATACTTTAAATCCTTTATTAATGATATGGGAACGATCTAAAAGATTCCCCACAAAAATGAGATCTTTATCATTTTTAATTCTTTTTGAGTTTGGACTCCAAAAATGAACATCTATTCCATTGGGAATATAAATTACATTTTTTTTATTGGCAAAATGCTTTAACATGAGAGATTTCGATTTATAAGAATCAAGCATTGAAGGAGAATTAATTATAATTAATTTGGAAAGAATAATAGAAGTTTCTAATAAAAATTGATTAAATTTAGTGGAATACCCTTCAGGACCTCTTAAATTAAGAGTAGTTTTTTTCTTAAACATGGTCGAAAGAAATAATACAATTGTAGCAAATAAGGATCCTTGGTACACGTTTACAAGATCAATTTTCTTTCTCATATAAATCCAAAAGAAATAAAATATTGTTGCGAGCGAATTACAAAGAAGGGAAATAAAACCTATTAAAAAAGACTTTAATTGATATTCTTTTTTTTGCCCCCAATGAGGAAATATAGTGGGAATTCGATATGTTTGCACTCCATGGATTAAAATATTGTGCCTTGAAGGTAAAACTAATGAGATTTCATGATATTTTTTTAATTTTTTAATAAGGTGATATAACTGGATTTCCATGCCACCTATATCCTTGGGTAAGAAATTTAATGAATAAAAAAGTAATTTCATGATTAAAGCCTCTTAAAATTATTATTAATTTGATAAAAATTCATTGTTAATAATTGTTTACAGGATGTAACCCATCGGATTCCATGAAAGTCTCATACCAGAGTTCAAACATTAGCAAATTCCATGCTCTATTTACATGAAATAATTTTTCGCGATTTTTATTTATTAATTTCGTGTATTTGTACTTAATAATATCTTTTCTTTTCGATAACCGATCAAAAATTTCTTTAGAAAGATCTTTTAACCCCGTTCTGAGCCAAAAATTTACGGGTGTACTAAATCCCATTTTTTTTCTTTTTAAAATTTTTCTTGGTAAAAGATCTTTCATCGCAAGACGCAAGATATATTTTTCAATGGAATTATTAACTTTATAGTGAGGAGGAATTTGCGCCGCCCAATTTATTATTTTCCAGTCAAGATAAGGAACTCTCGCTTCTAATGATGCTGCCATGGTCATTTTATCAATTTTCATGTTATATTGATTAGGTAATTGATAAATTTGATCCCATTTTAATGTTTGATTGATAAAATCTAAATTTTCATGTATCTTGCTTTTAATCATCTCTCTCACATTTTGAAATTTAAAAGGTAGTACTAATGGTTTTTCTTCATCCGTTATATAAATAATTTCCCGTAAAAAATGATCTACGTCCGAAGTTGAAGTGTTTAAATAGGAATTTAATATTTTAAGGTTAAAAGAAGGGAGTATTTCAGCACATTGAGAAAATGTATTTAATAAGAAATTAGGAACGTGGTTTAAAATTTTTCTATTTTTTCTAGCATAATATATAGAATATCCCGCAAATACTTCATCTGCTCCATCTCCTGTAAGAGCTACCGTCATTCTCTTTCTAGCATTTTGAGCCATCAAGTAAACAGGAATTATAGCAGCATCAGAAATTAAATCATCTAAATGCCAAATCACTTTAGAGATAAGAGAAATATCTGGGGATTTTACCAATATTTCCTCATGATCTGTATTGTAATATTCCGCAACAAATTTAGAATATTGCGTTTCATTAACAGGAGCTCCTTCCTCAAATCCTATGGAAAATGTTTTTACGGGTTGATCTAGCAAACTCGACATTAAAGCTACAATAGAGGTAGAATCAATTCCTCCAGAAAGGAAAGCCCCAAGTGGCACATCACTGATTAATCTTAACTTAACACTTTCTTTTAATAAATTTCTTAACTCTAATACTAATTGAGAGAGATTTTGAGTAGGGTTTATTTTAAAATTTATATTCCAATATTTTTTTAAAGAAAAGGTTTTTTTTTTTAGATCAAATATCATGTAATGAGAAGGAGGAATTTTTTTTATGCTCTTAATTAGCGTACAATCAAAAGGAATATATCTTAAAGACAAATACAAGTTTAAAGCTGCTTTATTCAATTCTCTTTTAATAGGATGGCATAAAATCGCTTTTAATTCTGAACCAAATATAAAATTTTCTCCATCAAAATGATAATATAATGGCTTTAATCCCATGTGGTCTCGAGCGAGAAAAAATAGATTTTTTTGCGAATCGTAAATACAAAAGGCGAAAGGGCCTCTAAATTTCTTAACGCAATCAAAGCCCCATTCTTCATATGAATGAATTATTACTTCCGTATCAGAAGATGTATAAAATTCATGTCCTTTATTAATTAATTCCTCTTTCAAATCAAGAAAGTTATAAATTTCACCATTAAATATAATCCATGTTTTTTGATCTTCATCGTGTTGAGGTTGATGGCCTGTTTTTAAATCGATAATTGAGAGTCTCCTCATTCCTAAAGAGACGTGATCATCAACGTAAAGCCCCTCATCGTCTGGGCCTCTATGTACCAATGTTTTGCACATCCTTTTTAACAAATCTCGATTTTCCCAATTAAATCCACAGATCCCGCACATCAGTAAAGCTTAGTTTTTTCAAATTATTTTTAATCGTTAAATAAGAAATTATTATTTTTATTAGGTAAATTGTTTAAAAAGAATTGATTTATTAATTTTCTTGTTTAAACTCATCTTTAAATGATGTCATGTAGATTTTTAATTTAATTAATTCCATGAAAAGCTTGATATCATCTTTATTTAATTGTTTAAAGACAAAAAGAAGGATTAAAAAAATAATTAATTCCATGCAACTGGAGATAATCACTAATGAATAAAGTTCCATGATATAGGGGCGAATAACTTGTTTAATGAAGTAGCTCGTAAAGAAAGTTGCAATGGCCATGAGAACATGAATAAACAAATTCCCATTCATTTTTATTCCAAAATACTTATAGACATGATATCTATTTAGTATTGACCATAATATCCAAGGAAGCGTTTGAGCCAATGCATATCCAATCGCACCTAATCCAAATCCTGGTAGGAGGAATAATTTTTCAGGAATTAAAATAATCATTAAAAAAATGATGGAGAGGGAATTAATGGTACTAATCTTAGCATTTAATCCTTGTTTTTTTCCTGAAATCAAGATATAGGGATAAGGTCTTGAAATCCCCACAATATAGGGGATAAATATTAAAATGTATAAAATAGGTACTGAGCTGATATATTGTGGTAAAAAGATCTCAAACATTTCTTTTCCATTTAAAAATACAAAGATAATGAGGAAAAGAAATATTATTGAATAATATTTTTCAAGAACTCTTGTAATTTGTGTAATGGAGTTAATATTCTTTTCTTCTTGGTATTTTGAAAACAAGGAAAAATAGATTGTAATGATGCTCCCCGAAATTAATAATAAGACGGGAATTATATATCCATTAACAATGCTAAAAAATGCTAAGGTTTCATGACCAAAAGAATAATCTAAAATTACATCTCCTAAATAAGTAGAAATTACTAATATAATTGAATAAAGGGTTAACGGTTTAGCATCATTGATATAACTTCTCATGTACTTCAAGTTTGGTTTATAAAACTTAATTTCCTTTTTGGATAAAGATACGATTATAAGAATTAATAAAATGTCAAAGAATAAGTTATTATAACATAAAAATAAAACCGGATTTTCGATAATCGAGAGATTTAAAGCCAGAATTATGATGATAAAGCTCTTTAAACTAATAATAATAAAGGAAGGGGTTTCTGCTTTAAAAATCTTTAAATTTGCTCTTAAATGAACCAAAAAAATATTGCTTAAATAATAAAACATCTTAGAAATTAATAAAATGAGAAAGAATATGAGGAACATGAAACTAATCCAAAAATTAAAAATGAACAATAATAAAAGAGAAAAAAGCACATTAAAAATTAATAGAATGAGCTTTAACGAGAAATAAGTACTAAAATATTTAGCAAATTCTTTTTTACCGGAATACTGATAATGAATTATATCAAATCCTACATCCATGAACAAAAAACCTAAATTTACTAAACTATTTAAGAAAACCCACAAGCCTAATAATGCAACTTCTAAGTTTAATGCCAATAAATAACCACTTATTAGATACATTAAATTAGAAAGAATATTTAAGGTAAAGGATAAAAAAAATTTTTCTTTCATTACCTCATTTACTCATTTTTAATTGTACCCATGAAAAAATTATTGTTTTAACGGATATGATTAGTAAAGTAATACATAGCATATTAATGCTTCAAAAGAAATGGTTTAAAAAACCTTTCAAGACTTTTTGGAGATCAAGAGAGTTTGCCATTGCTTAAGGGCAAATTTAATAAAATTTAATTCAATTTTTTAATTGCCTTAGCATGTACTCAATGAAAAAAAAAATATTAATGATTATTCCTTCTTTAGAAAGAGGAGGAGGTGTCGAACGTGTTGTTTCTGAGTTATCTAAGAGATTTTCTTCTAAATTTGAAATGGCTATTTTGACCTTTATCCAATCCATCGATTTATATTCGCATGAGGGCACATTATATTCTCTTTCAGAGAAGGGGCATTATTTAAAAAAATATTTCAATTTTTTAAGCCGTTTTTGGAGGATACATCAGGTTATTAAAATATATTCTCCCGATCTCATACTCTCTTTTATGGAATTAGCCAATTTTTATTCAATCGCAACAAAAATTATATTTCGACTAAAAATTCCATTAGTAATTTCGACGCATTGCAATCCAAGGATTGTATATGATATCGAATTACGATATTTTAAGCCCTTAATGCGATTCCTATATTCTTTAAAAGCAGCTGATAAAATTATCACGATTTCAAAAGAAATAAAAACCATTCTAATTAAAGATTTTAAAATTCCCGTGAATAAGATTGACACGATTTATAATGGTATCAATTTAAAAACAATAACAGAGTTAAAAAAGGAAAAAATTAGTAAATATCGTGAGATATTTGAAGATCATGATAAAATTAAATTTTTAACAATTGGGCGGTTAGAAGAGTTAAAAGGTCATTTCAATTTAATCTCAGCATTTAAAAAGACAATAACTCAATTTCCCGATTCTGTTTTAATAATTATTGGAAAAGGATCATTAAAAAAGCATATAAAAAGAAAAATTAAAAATTTAAGTTTAAATAATCATGTATTATTGTTGGGACAAGTTAATAACCCTTTTAAGTATCTGAGTAGAGCAGACATATTTGTTTTATCTTCCCATTACGAAGGTCTTCCAATGGTCTTATTAGAAGCATTAGTTTGTGGACTCCCAATCATCTCCACGGACTGTCCTACGGGGCCGCGCGAAATATTAGCCAAGGGAAAATACGGCATGCTCGTTAACGTAGGTGATGTTGAAGAGTTAGCGAAAAAAATGATCCTCTTAGCAAGCGATGATGGGTTAAGGAAAAAAATGAGTAAGATGGCTCTAAAACGTGCTAAATTCTTTGATTATAACCGAATTGAAAAACAATGGCATGCGTTATTCAATTCAATTTTAAATGAATTATAATACATAGAATTCGATTTATCTTAAATTGAATTACTTAATGTTAATGGCAAGGTTAATTAAATGAATGAAAAAATTATGTTTTCATTTGGAAAAAACTGGCAAGCATTTTTAAAATCATTATCAAGAGAGAGAATAAAGAATGCTATGAGTTCCCTTGAAGAATTTTTAGGACAAATCCAAAATAAAACTATTCTTGATGTTGGATCTGGAAGTGGGCTTTTTTCTTATGCAATGTACTTAATGGGTGCAAAAGAAATAACCAGTTTTGATATTGATCCCGATTCCGTAAAATGTACGAGATTATTACAAAATAGTGTAAAAAGAAAAGAAAGGTGGCATGTTTTTCAAGGTTCAATTTTAGACAAAGAATTTCTTAAAAAATTAAAAAAATACGATATTATATATGCCTGGGGCGTATTACATCATACAGGGAACATGTGGGAAGCAATTAAAAATACTTCTAAATTGGTAAAGAAAAACGGATTGTTATATTTAGCTATTTATAATAAAACGAGGACTTCTCAATATTGGTTAAAGATGAAAAAATTATATAATCTTTTACCTAAAATCGGGAAATCAATAATGGTTTTAGTGTATTTCTTCATTAATTATTTAATTTATCCATTATTTTTACTGAAAAATCCCTTTAATGAGTTAAATAAATACCAAAAAAATAGAGGAATGAATCCATTAATAGATATTAAAGATTGGTTGGGAGGATATCCCTATGAAGTGGCTACTCCTCAAGAAATAATACAATTTTTTTCTCATCTAGAGGGAGATTTTAAATTAATAAAAAGCAAAACATTTCAAGACCACTCTTCTAATAATTTATATCTATTTAAGAAGATGTCTGAGTAAAAGAAGGATAATTTATCGTTTTTTTTTCATATGATTGCAATTAGAAGTCATTAATTGAATTTTTCTAATGAAATATCTTAAAATGCATGAGAATAGATTTAATGTTAATTTAGTGAGATGAATTTTAGATTCTCCATGAGCTCGTTCATATAAATTGATAGGACATTCTTTTATTTTATACCCTTCCAGTGCAGCTTTAATTATAATTTCAGTGCAAAAAGCAAAATCCCAGTATTTTATATTTTTAAATAAATGTTTTAAATTGCTATTTAAAGCTCTAAATCCATTTTGATTATTCATTATTTTCGTTTTGAAAAAGATGTAAATCAATTTTTCAACTAGAGCCTCTCCTAAACGGGTTTTAATGGGTAAGGGATAATGACATTTTCCTAAATAACGAGAGCCAATCGTGAGATCGGCATTCTTTTCTAGAATTGGTTTAATTAAACAATAAATATCTTCGGGCCGGTGTTGCCCATCAGAATCCATCATTAATAAGACATCGCCCCTAGCTTCTTTTATACCAGTAAGGATTGCCGCTCCATACCCCATATTCTTATCGTGTCGTAATATTTTTAATTTATTAGATACTTTTGCTTTCTTTATTTCTTGTAAACTATTATCAGTGGAATGATCGTCAATCACTAATATTTCGATGCTCTCATCAGTAGGAATGGTTTCAAGCACTTTTCTTACTGTATTTTCTTCGTTATAAACAGGTAAAATTATCGAAAGTAGTTTATGAGAATTATGTTTTTTATATTTTGCTAGAAAGTCCTGAAATTCTTGATGTTTATTCTGCTTAGCTGAGATGATAATCACTTGAAATTATTTTTTTGGGAGTTATACACCACAATAAATTAGTTTTTAATAATTCCCATATTTTTATTAAAATTTTTATAGTATTTTAATATAAATCTTTATTGATATAATTAATAGTTCGTATAACTTAAATTTTTTATTTCTTTTTAATAGGTATAATTATATCATTCCTTTAACTCTAAGTTATTCCTACTTAAAGATGAGATTGAATATTTTTCTGAATATATATTCTTCCTCAAAACAATTTTTTACTCTGATAAAAGAATCGATTTTTTTCATTTCCTTATCAACTTCTGGTAATGAATAGAATTCTTCAAGAGTTTTTTGAATTTCATAAATACTTCCCGGAGACACGATATATCCGGTTTTTCCTATAATATGTTTTATTTCACCGGTATTAGTAGCAATACAAGGAACTTTTGATGCCATGGCTTCTAATAATATAATAGGAAAACCTTCAATATATGAGGTGAGTCCAACTAAATCTGAAATTGCTAAAATATTTTTAATATTTTTACGTTTACCCATGAATAAAACATTTCTATTTAATCGTAAATCTTGTATTTCTCTTTTTAATAAAAAAGAAAATTTTCCTTCTCCTATATATAGTAATTTTATTCGGTTTTTATCATCTTTATTTTTTAAATTTTTTAGAAAGAAAGAAAATGCTTTTAGGAAATTTATCATTCCCATGACTTTTTGATGAAGATTCATGTAGCCAATATATGATATTATGAAATCATCCATTTGTAGGAATGAATTTAATTTCTCTTTTTCAATAATTTCTTGTTTTTGTTTCTCAGAATCCACGTGGTAATATTGAGCAACGTTTATGCCTGTAGGAATCCATTGAATGTTATTTATCCTATAATTTTTTTTTAAATAGTTTTCAATAGTTCGACTGACAACGATTATTTTTTTTGAGTATTTATCCATGCATTTAGCATCAATTTTTAACAATAAAGAAATTGGATAATCTAAACCATGTATTGTATATAAAAAGGGAATTTGAAATAATTTTGAAAGAATTAAAGTAATAAAACTGGATGGAGGGGGTGAATGGGAGTGAATAATGTTAAATTTATATTTAACATGTAATTTAATTGCTTTAATCAGTCCAAAAATGAAGAATTTTATGAAAAATATTATTAATTTTAAAGTATTCGCACTTTGGGCGGGTGCATGAAAATTTAAATAGTAGATTATTAGATTTTTATTAATTTCTTTTTGTTTTGATATAAGGCCGGGTTCTGATCTACAAGTAAGGATAACCGTTTTAATTTTTTTTTTAGATAAATAGCGTGCTAATGAATAGACATGTGTTGCTACGCCTCCAATGTCGGGATAGATTCGAGTTGTTATCTGTAATATGTTCATGAAAAAGTGAGTTAACGATAAATTTTGTATTTAATTGATTTTATTATGTTATTTATTATTTACACGAATTAATATTAAACCTTATTAATTTTAAATGATTTAAACAAGAAATCAGAGATTAAAAGATTTTTATAAAAATTCATCATCATTGAAACTGAAAATATCCTCTTTCATGAATACTTTTTTAATCTTTTCCACTAGAACTTTTAAAAAATAAACTGTAAGAAATATAATACAAGGAAAGAATGCCTCATACATCCTTATTATAAATATTTCAAGAAAAATATTGGGCTGAAGGAATATTGGAATGAACCATATTGATGATACTAAGACGTAACCTATTTTTATAAGGTAAATAAAATCTTTTGTTATTTGATCTTGGCCACGTTCAAATATAAATAACCCTAAAAAAGCGATGTAAAATAAAAAGTCCATATTTACAATATAAAACAGTAATTCAGAAGAATAAAAAGTTATGAGTTCCATTCCACTTGTATTTGTTTGCTGGTAAATAAGAGGTCCCATGAGGAAAATGGTTCTAAATTCCACTAATAGTTTCAATTTTCCTTTTTCTGGGTTTTTAAATAACCAAATAAAATTTTTTATAAGAACCTCAATCCCTTTTCCATAAAGTAAAATAAAGATGAGAACATAGGGAATTAAAAAAACAAGAGTTAAAATTCCAATTCCGAAAAAATCCTTAATGGTCGTGAAAAATTTCTTATATGAAACAATTAAACGTAATCCATGAAAAATAATGATTAATAGCATAGCAAAAATGCTATAAATCGGGTTGATTAAAATGATACCCGGAAGCATGAATCCAATAAGCCAATTTGGAATGTTTGTTATTATTATTAGAAAAATAATGAGTATTAATAAAATTGCCAGGGAAGAAGAGAGAAACATTATTGTTCTATAGAGAAAATATCGATTAATTAATACAAGTAATAAAGAAAGGAAAACTAATGAAGGCCATTTTATAAATCGCTTTCCTAAACTATAAATTAATAATAAATACCAATTCAAAAATGGAAAGGGGCATAATTTCATGAAATAATATATGGTTGCAAAATCAGGAGAAATTAATACGTTTCCGCTGCAAATGAAAATGAAACCCCAAGGATAGGTATAACCCTGATAGTTTCTCTGAATATCATTTACTCTTCCATTAGAAATAAGATAGAGAACATCGTTTACCCATAAATAAGGATCATATGCAAGAAGAGCCGAAGAGCTAGAAATAATTGGCCAAAGTAATAGAAATTGACACAAAAACACGATTAGAATAAGAATTATATCTTGCACTTGATTCAAATGATTTTTAATCTTAAATGTTTGCAAATAGGTTTTAATATCCTTAATTTTTCTTCTGGGGAATATAAGATAAAGTATGAATAAATCTACAAGTAGTAAAGGTAATAGTATTGTAAAAAAATTAAATTTCCCGAAATAAGATGCAATATAGGAGATTTCTATAAAAATTAATATTCCCACACCATAAGACACGAAAAGTTTTTCTAATAGAGAGAGATTCCATTTTTTCTTATTTATTTTTTGGAGAATATATACAAAACCATATCCAAATAGAGTTAGTAATAAAGTGTAAAAGATAAAAATTAAATAAGTCCTTACTAAATAATTTAACATTATAAATAATCAAATTAAAAAAATAATTAAAACCTAATTTAATACATTATTCATGATTTTCGCTAAATATCTTTTTTTCACTTAAACCCAAAATATTAAATTTTCTTTTAAATATCAAAAAGAGAAGCTTTAAATTTTAATCATGAATTTATTTAATAAAATTAGGATAATAATTAAATGAATTAGATTTAACAATGTTCCCTAAAAAGTTATTTAAGGATATTCCTAGAGAACAGTTAATCATGGGGGCATTGTTTATCATTTTATTAAATGTTATTCTGAAAGATGTTGCTCATGATATAGAACATACCTATAATTTTAATTCTGATCAAATAGACACGATTTTATACATTCATCAACGTGTTCCAAAAAATTACATGCTTATTTTACCGGATTTGGGGGAAAAAAATTATTTATATGATCTTTTAGTAGGTTATGATTACAAGTTATATGATAATGCTAAAAGAGGCTTGTATGATAAAGTTCGTGGTTTTTTAACTACTTACAATGAACGATATGCGGTAATCGATCTAACCCTAATTAATCCCATGGATTATGAGGAATTCTTGAATGACGAGGAGTTTATAATAATTTATTCAAATAGCCAAAATATTATCTTTTGGTATAATTACTAAGCAAAAAAATATAAACAAAAGTAAATTTATTTCATATCAAATTGTTTTCCTATTATATTCTTTAGTATTAATTTATTAAAAACAGAATAAATTGAATTTTATTGAAATTAAGCATTATCATACCCTGTTATAATGAGGAGCATACCATTAATGCTCTTTTAGACACGATTTTTAAAGTAAAATTTCCCATTGAAAGAGAAATCATCGTTATTGATGATGGTTCTACTGTAAATCATAAACAATTTGTTTTAAACGAAATCAAGGATAATAAAATTAAATTTGTTAGGATCCCCGAAAATCAAGGGAAAGGGATAGCCATACGAATAGGATTAAAGTATGCATCTGGAGATATATTTATCATTCAAGATGCGGATTTGGAGTATCTTCCTCAAGATATCCCCACTCTTTTAAAACCAATTTTAGAGGGTGAAGCTGAAGTTGTTTATGGCACGCGTTTTGCCAAAAAACCTAAATTCATGGCAAGATCTCATTATTTAGCAAACAAGCTTTTAACGACAATAACTAATATTTTATATAATACTAATCTAACGGATATGGAAACAGGTTATAAATTATTTACCAAAAATGTGCTAGGAAAAATAGAATTAAATACGCGGGAATTCGAATTTGAACCTGAAATTACGTCAAAAATTTTATTAAATGGGTTTAAGATAAAAGAGATTCCCATTAATTATCAATATCGTAAACATGGCGCTGCTAAAATAAATTGGCTGGATGGAATTGAAGGCGTTTTACTCTTGATTCAACAGAGGTTTTGCCCATCATCAATAGTTTATGGATTCTTATATAGAATTTATAAATTTCACTTTAAAAAAGTAATTTTCAACCTCACTAAATTCATGGTAAATTACATCCACATGAGAAGAATTTAAATGTTATATTAATTGGTTCTGTTTTTGATCTACTTTGAAACAAGCATCTATCTACTATATCATTATCTAATTTTTTACTTAGTTAATAATTATTGAATAAATTCTAATTTCTTCCTATTACTACACGTTTTTTTACATTGTACATATATCTCAATCAAAAAATTCTGGAGCGCCACCTTTCTCTTAAAGAATATTGCGAAATAACGCTTATTTTCGGAGAGAATTATCGCTATTGCTAACTATATAATCTTATAGAAAGCCTTCAAATAGATGCGTTAACACAAATACCGGCCTATTCTTATAAGTTGACCTTTAATTAAATATTTCAGAACAAATTTCAATGATATGTTATAGTCTAAGACTTCTTCCTTCATATCACCAGGAGGTTAAAAAAACCAGATTCTCTTGAACCACGCGATGGAATTCTTTTTATAGACGATGTGAGCATTCAGTTTGCTCCGATTGTCATCCGTACATGATCCTTAAAAAGACACGGGCTCGAAATCTTTACATATGGAGGATGGCTCCTTCAACATCTAATCTGTGCCGTAGACCCTATTAGGGAAAATGTCCGCATTGCTTTTAGGATGTTCAAAAAACAATCTAATTTCAGCATTTTTTGGAAGGAGTGCTTGTCAGGAATCCCAAAGCCGAAAAAGCTCGTAGTTGTCTTGAATCATATCAGGGCACATCATTCCAAGGAATTGGAGCTCTTTTTAACCGCTAATAAAGATAGCCTCAAATTATTCTACCTTTAAATTCGTGTATTTTGTCCCTTCTCCCGATTTGAATCCCTTAGAATAGTTTTAGAAGTTTTAATGCAAATAAGTCACTTGCAAAACTTTTTTCGAAAATTTCAAGGATTTCCAACGGGTGCCAGTAAAATTTATAACGACACAAGAATATTAATCTCCCAAAGTAAGAAGTAGAAACAGTCATGTCAAATTATTTAATGCATTATAAATACAAACTTAATACAAGCGATTTAAGATGCTGTCAAAATGCCTATCAAAGGATATAATATATCTTGCTTTATATTTTTTATATAAATAAATCAAAACCGCATCTACAAAACTTAATTTTCTTTTTTGCGTACAATATTTCTCTAAAAAATGATGTATTTTTTGATATTCATTATTTTCAATATCAACTATCTTAAAAAAGTTTTCTGCCCCCCAAAATAATTTATAATACTCTTTTAAACATTGTATATTTCCATGAAATCTGGCAACCACAAGTGTAAGCGTTTCACTTATAATAAAATAAGAAGTTATCATCACTATATCTCTGTATTCTTCAAATAAATTTTCTAAAATCTCATTTGCTCTAGCGTGATTTTTATCATTTTTCGCTTTTAAGGCAAAAATAAAATTTGTGTCAAGAACAATCATTAGAATCATTCACATGATGATTTTTTTATTTATAAATCATATATTAGTTCATCATCAGATTTATCAAGGTGAGCTAAAGGAGCGTCAATAGCATTCTTTTTTATTCTCTCAATAATATCTCTTGTAAGTCTTGGATGATCAATTTCTTCAGATATAAATTCATCCAACCTTTTATAAACAAAATCAACGCTTCTATCCAGAATTTCCTGCTGTGTAAGCTTTTTTCCCAATTTTAGGGTGATTTCTGCTTGTAATTTATCTAAAATAGTTTTATTATTCATTTTTACATTTGCCATGATTAAAAATAGAAAATTCTACTTTTTATATTTTTCTAATATTAAAAATAGTTTTTATTTCATTATTATATAAAGATAACTCGTAGTAATGCGAAGATATTATTAGTGGTTCGCTGTTTTTTTAGAAATTGAATCGCACGATAAAGATGCAATTCAAACATCATTTCATTATAAGAGAATTCCTTTTTCAATTCTTTATTTTACATTCTCTTTTTTAACGCATTTTCTAAGCCATTTCTTTCACTCCCTTTTTATTATTTAGAATATAATTCTTAAATTAACTTTCGTAATACATCATCAAGAGTTAAACCGTGCTTTCTAATTTTCCCCGTAAAGTATTTTACATTGTGAAAAGTATATTCCGCTAATGTGGTATAATTAAACTGTAAGCACGCCTTTTCAATTTGATATCCTTTAATCTCGCTTAATCCCACCTTGTCAAACGCATACTTGGTTAATTTAATCGAATCTTTTTGTAGCGGGGCAATTATCTTAAAATCTCTGATCTCCTCGAATTCCGCATCGAACTCATCTTGCGATAGATAAACGACATCTATATTACATTCTGGACTTGCGAAATCTATGTGGACGGCTCTATTTCCAATCCCTACATCAGCGACATCGCCGAATATAGCGTCTGCTTTATCTTGTATTATTTCTTGCATATCGCTCAAATAATAGTCTGGAGATGTGCAAAATATCACATCCAGATCGCTGTCGCTATATTCCGTGTGTTTAGCGAACGACCCCGATTTTGCTACTTTTGCTATTGTTAATCCTGTATTGTTGTATAAGAAATTGACGATTTTATGCCACTTGGAGGCATATAGTTGCTTCATTTGCGGATCTGAGTCGATTTTTTTCAAAATTGCTTTTAACCTTTTATCATTTAATTTAACGGTAATTAGAATCACCTCGTATGGATTTACCTTCTTTTTTTTCATTAATTATTGTATAAAAGTGGAAACTCAAATTATTTAATCATAAAAATTCGTATTTATAAATTTATCCTATAATTTTAATTATTTAAAGTAAGTCTAATAGTCCAGGTTCTTCATATCTTTCTCTTCTAAAATAAGAATCTATGTCAATTTTAGAAAAAATTCTACCGTCATTATAATTCTTTACAATACTGAATCTTTTTTTAATATCTATAGGGATTAATTGCTCTGGAATAATTCTCGTTATGTTAACATAATATTCGTTAAATTCCTTTGAATAATCTTTATAGTTCTGGGGGACGATTACCTTTTTCAATTCTATACCAGTTTCGTTTAATTCGTTAAGGATTTCTAAAAGTCTTTTATGAATTCCACTTGCAATAACTAATGGAATGATTTTAAAATCAAAAACTTCTAACTTTTTTAAGAATTTATATAATAAGTCTTTATCATAAAAAGGTAATGTATTTTTAACATCTACAAAAATCTTATTATTTTCTTCCGAGGTTAAAATTATATCAATATCGCCCTTAATATCAATTAAATTATATCTGCATGTTTCAATATGTTCTATGATAAAATTTAGACTCTTAAATACTCTTGGATAGAAATCTCAATGAGCAAATCGCCCGAATTCTCCAGCCTATTTAAGATATCTCTCAAACACTTCTTTTTTTTTAATTAAAGCACTATCTACTTTCACTTTCTTAGATTTTTTAAAATAATAGAAATCCATAAAGATTAATATTAATTTTAACTTTCATAATTGAAGAGTTTGTTTTAATTTTTTTAATATACATCTATAGAGACGCATCATTAAAATATATTTTGCGTTAGAAGAAATGTTCATCTCAATGACTTATTTTTGCTCAAAACCTTC
>JALGVJ010000073.1 GCA_029838195.1 Promethearchaeota archaeon | reverse complement strand
TAGCTCAAGAGCTTGATAAGGTATTAATTCAAGGAAAAAATTTTAGTGATTAGAAGCGAACTTTAGTTCGCAAGGAATTTTTTTTCATTTTTAATCTCTGATTCTTATTATAATTAAATTTAATAAAATCATTTGGAAAATTTGTTAAAAGACGGCTCTCTTTTTGCTGAATCGGTGTGACGTATAATTTTACTTACAACGTTTTTTACTCTCATTATGGCGGCTGTTAAGTCCTCCAAAAGTTTCACTCTGGTCATCAATAAACCACAATCCCTTGATTGGAGTTTCATGAGGAGGAATGGAGAAGGATTCCACGTGTAGAATCACATCTCATAAAAAATAATAGCGTAGATCTCTTTTCTTGAAATCTTTAGGAGATAGAATAGAATAACGCTCATTTTTTCATAAGAACACGATTAGAAACCCATATCTCTTGAAAAATCCAGAAAATACCCGGACAATAAAAATTTGCTATGATTTCCTCTTTTCTGAGATTTTTCCGCTATTTTTAAAAAAAGCGATATTTTTTAAAAAAAGCGATATTTTTTAAAAAAATCGTACTTCCTCCGATAATTCAAAAAGGCTTTCATCAAGGGGAGAAAAAAAAATAAATAAGATATTTAAAATATCAGAATGCTTTTAAAGCATCATCTCTTCCTACATTGAAAGCTCCTTAACTAATTTTTCTTTTGCTGGAAGTAATGGAATAATCGCTAATAACATGATTATTGCAGCTACGATAAAAATTATAGGGGTAGGAATGAAGCCTGGCTTTCCATCAATAACGGTTGGAATACCATATTCCGTGGATAGCCAGCCTCCAATCAATGATCCTGCAGGCATTGAAAATAATAAAGTAAATAAGACAAAATATCCTGAAAATTGTCCATATTTTTCTTCAGGATATAAATTATCACCATGACGATTGTTCCGCTGATTGCAAATAAGAGTAGACCAAATGAATCCAAAATAATAGAAATTATAGCAACTTTTTTTCGGCCTATTTTATCAATATATACTCCAATTGGGTAAGCAGCAGAGATCGAAATAATGAATGCAACTAATACGATTATCGATGCCACTTCTAAAGGATATCCCATGTAATGTTGCAGGTAAATCAGAATGAAAGGAAAAAATATATTAAAACCGAGCGTCCAAAAAAAAGCTCCTGTTAAGACCAAAAAACAATCCTTGTTTTCACTTATATTTTCCCTGCGAAAAGTAGATTTCAAATGCTCTATTACACTAATATCTATTGGCTTTAGATTCTGAGGTTCTCTTGCCATGACGGCTCCCGTAATTCCAAAAATTCCAACCAATACTCCAACAAAATAAAAAAAGAAAAAATATCCATATGCTTGAATGATAAATCCCGATATTCCATAGACCAAAAGAGTTGAGATAGCCATAGTTAGTTGCATGATTCCCAATGCCTTTCCTCGATTGTGAACGGTAGTTATATCCACCACGTAAGCTCCGTAAGTGGATTCGAATGCCATAGCTCCGAAAAAGGTCATTATGCAATCATAAATGATGGCAAATGCAATAGCAAGCATTAATGGATGTAAAAAAGCCGCAGTTGGAAAAATGGCAGTTGTTATAGTCCAGCAAATAAATCCTATAAGAAGAAAAGGTTTTCGTTTACCCTTTACATCGCTATAAGCTCCTATTAGAATTGCCACGAGCGCCTGCACGATGGCAGTAAGTGCAACCATGATGGAAACATAGATGGGTTCTGGCGTGAGCACGTTATACATGAAAACGTTGTAATATTGATTTTCCACAGCCCAAGCAATATTTCCAGCAAGACCCATTAAGAATATGAGTACAGCATTGCGTGAAGATATTTTTGTTTCACTCATTCATGTTCACTTTCTTTAAGATAATGATCAGATAGCTTATTGTATTAAATAAGGAAAATCATGCGTGTTAAAAGAAAAACTTTTCATTTTTTTGGTGAATTTTTTTTAATTCTTCTCTTGCTATTATGAGATTTTGAATTTCCGATGTTCCGCCTCCGATCATGAAGAATTTTGCATCTCGCAAGTATCGTTCAGCGGAGTACATGTTGGTATAGCCGTTTCCACCGTGAATTTGAACAGCTTCAAGAGCTATTTTAACGGCAGTTTCACTTGAAAACGCTTTAGCCATGGATGCTTCTTTAGTGACATCTTGCTCTAATTCCATTAATCGAGCAGCGCTGTATGTTAATAATCTAGCTGCTTGCAATTTTGTCGCCATTTTGGCAATTTTAAATTTAATAATTTGGAATGAGGAAATTGGTTGTCCGAATTGAGTTCTATTTCTTACATATTCTTTTGAATCCTTCAAGGCCACCATGGAGATTCCATTGCATTCAGAACTAAGTGTTAATCTTTCCACGTTAAAGGTATCCATTAAGCTGGAAAAACCTTCTCCTTCCTTTCCAATTAAATTGGTTTCTGGGACTTCAACATTTTGTAAATTAACAATACCATTCCATACTCCATTAATTCCCATTAAATTGTAGGGATTTTCGATGGTCAAGCCAGGAGTATCTTTTTCTACGAGAAAAACACTCATTCCTTGACGTGAATTTACATTTTTATTAGTAATAGCCCAAATAAAATAATAATCGGCAAGTCCAGCATTCGTTATGAATTTTTTAGAACCATTTAGAATATAATGTTCTCCTTTTTTTTCAGCACGGGTTTTAATGCCTGCCACATTAGACCCGGCTTCTTCTTCCGTGACGCATATGCTACAAATTTTATGCGCCGTGGCTATATTTTTCAAGTAAGTTTTTTTTTGCTCCTCAGAGCCATATTTATTGAGGAGATAGCCATCTAAAATGCAAGGAGTTCGCGACACGGAAAGTGCAACGTTAAAAGTGGAAATGAGCTCCGTAATCAAGCAATGAGCAATCATGCCTAATTCCGTTCCTCCATGAGCGCTCGGTATTAACGGTCCAAAAAAGCCTTCTTTTCCCATTTCTTTAAGAAGAGAAAGAGGGAACTCTTTTTTTTCATTGATTTCATTTTTAATGGGATCCAGTTTTTCTAACAAGAATTTTTTCGTGTTTTTAAGAAGTACTTCATGAACATTCGTAAAGAAAATGGAATTCATGTTATCTTTTTTATCTTGAATTAGTTTTATTTGAATTGATTTGATTAAATCTTAATTTTTAGAATTTTTTAAAATTATTGCTTTTTCTTCTCATTATTATTATTTTTAATAATATACTTAATGATTCTATTTTTAAAAAGGAAGACAAGGCAGAGTAAATGAATTGATGGTTTTTTAATAAATAGAGCATTTTACTTGAGAAATTTTATCGTGTCAAGAATTTTTAAACCTTTTAAACGTAAGAACTAAATTATCTGCTTAATTACTATATCTGGCTTGCATGAAAATATTAGTTGGCAATAATGAAAGGAGCATATATCTTAATCATACGTGTTGGAGCCAATATTACAATTAATATCGGAGCTCTTGGTCCCATTGAATTCTTGAGAGGGTTTTACGCATATGTAGGGAGTGCCATGGGAGAACGTGGTTCCAGCACGTTAGAAAATAGAGTATTAAGGCATTTATTACCTTCTACAGTAAAAAGATTTCACTGGCACGTGGATTATTTATTGGCTCATGAAGAAACCTTGATTGATCGAGTGTATTTGGTTCCCACATCGGAGAAAGTGGAATGTCTGTTAGCAAAAGAGATCCAGAAAAAATCAGATTCCATGATAAAGAATTTTGGGTGCTCGGATTGTTCTTGTGAGAGTCATTTATTTCACGTGAAAAAGCTTGATTCTTTATTTAGAAAATAGATAGATAAAAAAGAAAAAAAAGAAGTAAAAAAAAATTCAAACTTCTTGTATTAATTTTTTTGCCAAGCGTTCTGGTAAAAGAAAGCCAAGGTAATAAAATATTCCACTAAAAATAAGGATAAGTCTCATTAGAAATAGCAAAAATGCGTCTAGCGTTATTATTGCTTCAATGGCGGCACCTAACGTAAAAATTATATAGGCGATTAAAAGAAACCTTCCTTTCCATTTAATCCTTTCATCCTCCGATTTCATGGCACGAAGCGAAAACAAAATTCCCGTAAGAAAGGCAACGATCAAGGCAAAAATTTGAAATATCATGGAAAAGTCACCTGCTTGTAAGTTAAAAACGCCTTCAAAGGTTCCAATTAAAGAAGGATTCGTGAAAAGGAATATGACAAACAAGATTTCAAATACAACGCAGATGATAACAAAGAGCCAAACTAGCTTTGTTTTTAAATTGGGATAAGTTAAGGAGGTAAATGAATATATCCAACATACTAATGCTATGGGAATAAAAATATTATTCACGGTCATGTAGAGAAGGTCATTCAATTTGGTGCTAAAAAAGAGAAAGCTCAAAAAAGAAAAAGCACCACCCCACCACGCAGATGAGAGAAAAATCCATGTTAAGCCCACGGTAATCATTGTTTTGACTTTTGTTGAAAAATAATTTAAGAGTATCCTCACGCCGATGAGAATTGAAATGATAACAAAAACGAGCGTGAGGGCACCATATAAAACTTCATATTGAGTTAAAGTTTCCAGGCTCATGAATATTTTTCCTTTAAAATTTTATTGATAATTAAAAATATCTTATTTTTATTATATTTTTTCTAATTAGATGAGGGTGTTTTTAAGTTTATAATTTGGCTTGCTTTTTAAGTTTTTTAAATCTCATGCCGACAAAACTCTCAATTATATCACATCTGATTTCGTCGTCCTTTCGGAAAATCACGTTTCTAAAGGGCTGAAAATCTCATGTGTCATCCTTGCTCTAACTTAACTTTTTTAGATCTGAAGCCAAAAAAATAAATGAAAAATCCTATCAAATGAAAAATGTCAATTCAAGGTCAGAATCATACCAAAACATTTAGAAGAGCCCCATAATTAAGGATCCTAAAAACACGAGGAAAACAATTGCTCTTTTTAAAATATAAAAATGTAAAATATAAAAATGGGTATCGGTGGATTTC
>JALGVJ010000052.1 GCA_029838195.1 Promethearchaeota archaeon | reverse complement strand
GAACGGCATTCCCTACCATGATTTCAAGTGCGATGCGTGCGGTCGCAGCACGACAAGCGAGCCTCATCTCACGCGGCACTCGAATTCCGCCCGCCTCTCGGCATTATTACTTCAAGCTCATCTCGAATGCGGTGGCCTCTCGCCGCCGCCGTAGTCCATCCATCACCCTCCCGTTTCCTCTAACGACGGGAGGAAAGTGGTCCACATTTGGCCAAATTTGGCCAAATTTATAGTTAGAGTTTCGAATAAAATATCCGTTAAACAAAATTTTAAAAACAGAAGTTTGTATATAATTTTATAAGCAATTATTACATGTTAAAAAATTAAGAAAAATTAATTCTAACAGGTGAAAAAAATGTCAAGCAAAACTACAGAAAATGTATATTTACGTACGTATCCAAAAGTTATCTTTTTCTACCCACTAATTTTTACGTCCCTCATTCTATGGATCATACAACTATTTATTGTCCCTTCCAACATTTTTGGCTACATTTGGTTCATTGTATTTTTTGCAAATCTTTTCGTCACCGCCTTTGATTTCTCTACGACAAAATTTTTCGTGCTTCTTTTATCCATCGTAGTAATAATTCTACTAATCGTTTTTCTTGTATTACCTAACGTGACACTTCCTGGCACGGGGATTTCATTAAATCTTGCACTTCCGGCGGACTTCTACTTGTTAGTTACCTTAATATTAGCAATTATCTTAGGTCTTGTAATTCTTGGAAATTACTTTGATTATTGGAAAATTGAGAGAAATGAAATTTACCATAAAAAGGGAATTTTCGCTTCTGCTGAGAGATTTCCAACAGCGAATTTACGTATTAGAAAAGAGATACCTGATGTATTCGAATATTTCATTTTAAGGGCTGGCTCTCTCACTTTAATCCCTGGAAAGGGAGATACCATTCATTTAAATACCGTGCTGAACATTAACAAAAAAGTAGAAGAAATTGACCGCTTGCTGAGCTACATTTCAGTAGAACCAGACGAATTAGACGAATAAATTTACACGAATAAATGTTTACTTTTTTTTTCCTTTTTTTATTCTTCTCTTTCTTGATTTTTTTTAATAGAAAGTAAGATTAATTATTTCATGAACGCCGATAATGAAGAATTTTAAAAAAAGCCAGCGGAAGATTGAATCATCCTATAGGAATATTGAATTTGCTGGTTTCCATTATCAGAAATTCCCATGTGTCCTGGTAGCAAGTAGACTACATCAAGAGTAGTGAGCATGGAAATCGATTTGATGAGTTGCTGTAAAGATCCTCCAGGAAAATCAAAACGACCAAAACTTCCTCCCGTAAACACGACATCACCAGGAATTAACACTTTTTGTTCCGGAAAATAATAACAGACAGACCCTAAAGAATGGCCAGGAGCATGTAATACTTTGAATTTAAATTCTTGATTTAAGGTAATAAAATCACCATCCATTAGTTTAGTGACCATAAGAGGTCGAATTTTAACTCCGAACATATGGGCTGTAATTCCTAAACCACCCGGAAATATTTTGTTTTCATCCCCTTGAGTTAAAATCCTAGCAGTTTCTCCATGAGCATAAATTTTGGGCGGGTCTTCTTTTAAATATTCCATTAAAGGGTATAATCCAAGCACGTGATCTACGTGTTCATGAGTTAAGAAAATTTTAGTGATATTTTCGGGATTAAGTCCTAGTTTTTTCATTCCATTAAATAATCCTTTAAGGCTCCTTCCGTTACCGGCATCAAATAAAGCGATTTCCTCCGAATTTTCATTAATAATTGCAAATTGATTGCAATCTAGCATTTGATTTTCGGAGAAGTAATACAGATTATTAATTACTTTTGTTCCTCTTTTGGTGTTAGTTCCTTCAAAACCGAACATTCTAATTCTTCCATTATTTAACGTTTTGAAAGATAATATTCATTTAATTATAATTTTTATTTTTTTCATTATTATCCGTTAACTTAAAATAACACGAGGATTTATGAAAATAGAAAATTTATCATCATGTTAAAAAAAAAACTTTTAGGATAAAATCGTTTTCTATTGAATTGGATGACTGAAAAAAATAAAATTATACTCATTGGTGGGGTATTTGGAAATCCTAAAATCAAAGGTAAAGTTTCGGATAAAATTTTGGCTTGAATTTGATAATAAAAGCATTTTAGGCTCTGGATGGGCAAATCTTTTAAAACATTTAGATAAAAATGAAGACACCTCCCTAACTAAAGCAGCTAAGGAATGTAATTATTCATATAAATATGCGTGGAATATTTTAAAAAGAATCGAGAGAAGAACTGGCATGACTCCAGTCAAAACAAGCAAAGGTGGTCGTGGAGGAGGAGGGCACGTAAAATTAAATGAATGGGGAAAATTTCTCCTTCGCACCTATTTAGATTTAGAATCTAAAGTTAAAACCTTAGAAAATGAAATAAAATCAGAAAAAAACTTAAGTTAAATGAATGAATTTTTTACATTAATTACCAACCACGATGGAATTACCTCAATTATTTTCAAGAAAAAAGAAAAAAATCTAAGAATTGGGTAGCATTAATGAAGAATGAATTTATAGAATTTGCTAAAATTCCAATTAGTAAAATCATGATTAAAGAACCATTATTTACAACACCAGATGAAAAAGTCAGTGTTGCTGAACTCTTCATGTTGAAAAAAAAAATTAGTGGATTACCCGTCGTGAATGATAAGAAGCAACTTCGACTCATTGGGATCATTACTCAAAGAGACATAAGATTAGCCCGGTTCGCCATGTCCTTAGAGAACCCTTCTACCCTCGTGAGAGATTTAATGACTCCAAATCCCGTTGTACTAAAAGAAAAAGATACGATTAAAGATGCTTTAGATAAACTCTTTGATAACCAAATTGAACGGTTACCCATTATAAATAATAATTATCAATTAGTAGGATTAATCTTAGAACGCACCATTTTAAAAACATTAAAAACATTCTTAGAGAAGAGTTTAGGTATGAATCAGTAGATAATAGATCTATTTATTGGATGTCCCATGAAAGTACATTTAATTATTAAGATTATTATAATATTTATAAAAAATTGGTATAAATTTTTTTATAACTTTTAAAGATGTGGAGTTAAATGGCAATACCCTTACCCGGTACACCCATTATCATTGATTTAGGTTCTGCATATGTCAAAGTTGGTTTTGCTGGAGATCCTACCCCTAGATTTGTTTTCCCAACTATGATCGGAACTGAAAGATATAAAGCGATAATGGTTGATGTTGGAGCGCGAAATCTTTACGTTGGTAATGATGCCATGAAAATGAGGGGTGTTTTAAAAGTATCGTATCCCATTGAGAGAGGAGTTATTAAAGATTGGGAAGGATATTATGAAATTCTTAATTATCTTTTTTATTCCCTCTTGCGAATAGAGGACCTTTCGCAATATCCCGTGGTATATACTGAAAGTTTATTTGTTCAACCTGATATCAAGGAATATATTGCTCGGGTATTATTTGAGACTCATGGCGTTAAAAGTCTTATTTTTGTACCTACTCCTTTTTTATCCTTGTTTTCCGTGGGTTTAACAACGGGCTTGGTGATTGAGAGCGGAGATGGAACGACATGGATAGTTCCCATAATTAATGGAAAAATCGTTCAAGAAGCCGTTCAAAGATTAAATCTTGCGGGTATGGATGTGAATAATAATTTAAAATCTTTATTGATGAGAGAAGGAATCTCCATTAGTTCCTCTGCTGTTGATGAAATAATTAAGGAAATTAAGGAGAAAAACTGTTATTTCGTGTTAGATCCTAGCAAACCCCCAAGAACTGATGATGATTATATTTATCGATTACCAGATGGTTCTAATTTGAGCATTCCTAGTCATATCATTTATGAGGCTCCCGAAGTATTATTCCAACCAAGCATGTTAGGATATAACATTCAAAATTTGCCACAAGCAACAATTTCTAGTTTAAAAAGCATTGACAAGAAATATTGGGAAGAACTCCTTTCTCATATTGTTTTATCTGGAGGAAATATTCAATATAGCGGTTTTGAGGAAAGATTTAAATTAGAAATTTCAAATCTTCTTCCTCAATTGGGACCAATACCCTCTAAAAAACTGAAATCACGGGGCACAAAATTAACGACCGAAATTAAAAAAGAGATTAAAAATCTTCAAAATGTTGAGTTCGTGAAAAAAAAGAAGAAAGATAATTGTCCTCATTGTGGTGCTTTTTTAGATGTATCAGAAGATCTTGAATTTTGCCCTGAATGCAAGGGTCGTTTAAAATTACCAAAAATTCCCATAGAGTTAAATAAAAAGAAACCGCAAGAAACAAATGAAACAACTCCTATTGTTTGTCCACATTGTAATAAGGAAATAAAAGACTCTTCCTCCACATTTTGCCCTTATTGTGGGCAGAAATTGAAATCTGACGAAGAGATGGGCATTAAATTAGCAGAAGAATTTCATGATTATATCGATCCTACAGAAGTATTTATAAAATATTTCGTGCCGGATAATCCTCAATACGCAATTTTTACTGGTGCTTCTATTTTAGCAAGCTTACCATCATTTCAGAGTTTATTCATAACATACCAGCAATTTCAAGAAAATCCTAACGTGTTATACATCGATTTTAGTGAAATTTTATGAAACGAATGTAATCTGCCCTCTTAATGCGAATATCATTTCTTTTTCCCACTAAAATCTTTTCTTCTCATTATCGTATAATTTTTCTCATTTACGGATAACGATAATTTTTAATTTTACGTGAAATTACATTACTGGAGCATTATCAATAGAAGGTTCTAGTAAAATTGAAAATAAAAAAAATACAAATCATTTCACTTTTGTTAATGGTCTTTTTTCTCTTTTCAAATTCCATTCCTATCGTATTTGCTAAAACCCGTCAAAAGTATCTTAGTGATTTCTTGATTGACTGTAAAATTGAAGAAAGAGGGTTTTCAGATTCGGTTCAAAAATCTAATGAAATATCGTTTGAGGCTACAGCACATGCTATTGAGATGCTTATAGCAATAGAAGAAAACTATGATGAAAAAATTAATATTACATTATTTGAAGAATCATTGACTTCTTCTCTCAATAATTACTTAAAGAATAAGGTGGTGTTGATCTACGAGCTTTATTATCTCGTAAAAGCCCTTACTTTATTAGAAATATCAATTGAGCAAGAAACTCTCAATTCAATCAGTAATTATATAGATGAGTTGTCAATTGCTACCGGAGGATTTAGCTCTTCAAATACTACAAGTTCAGCTAATATCATTTCTACGTACTATGCATTAGCTTTACATGGATTAATTAATAAACAAATTGAAAATAAAGAACTTCATGAAAAGTGGATTTTATCTTGTCAAAACAATGATGGGGGATTTGGGGGTACTAGAACTGCTCCCTCTTCAATACCAAGCACGTTTTATGCAATATCAGCACTTTCCTTATTGCATAATCTGAGTAAATATGATAATTTAGATATAACTACTAAATATCTTAATGAAACTTTCGTTAATGATAATACTAATCAAGAAAATTATGGGGGATTTTTGCCATTTGAAGGAGCAGAACGAGCGCTTCTCAGTAGCACCTATTATTGTTCTAAAGCCCTTTCATTAATAAATGGTACAAAATTGAATGATAAAAAAGAACTCATCTCGAATTGGGTATTAAATCAACAAAATCCCTTGGATGGGGGTTTCATTGAACGAAACACGGAATCAGGCGCATCTTATTCATCAGTTACCGCTTCTTACTACGCTTTTGAAACATTAAAAATCTTTGATGCGGACTTAACCTTTTTACAACAAGATGTGTATGAAGTAGAATTTAATTATTGGGTTTTAATAATTATAGGAATAATAGCCGGTGCTCTTGTTTCTATTTCTATTTATATCAGACGAAAAAGACGATTAATTTAATCGTGAAAATTATCTTCAAGTTACATAAAATCATATTTAATCCGATATATTTTTAATTTAAATGTCTCCTGGAAATGAATACATGAATAAAATTCTAGATGGAAGAAAATTAGCTGAACAATTAAATTCTCGTTTGAAAAATTGTATAAAAACTGCTCGTGAATTAACTGGAATCCAACCCAAATTAGGAACTATTCAAGTGGGTAATGATCCTGCCTCAGAAACATATATTAACATTAAAGCTAAAACGTGTAATGAAATAGGTATTGAATTTTTTAAAATCCAGTTGACTGAAAAGGTTTCAAAAAATGAACTCTTAGAAAACATTGAAAAATTAAACAAGGATGATACTATTCATGGAATTCTTCTTCAATTACCTCTGCCGGAACATCTTAAAGAATTTACTAATGAATTTTTAAGTAAAATATCTCCCAATAAAGACGTGGATGGCTTGCATCCTTATAATCAAGGAAAATTATTCAATTATGATGAAACCTTAGCTTCTTGTACACCAAAAGGCATTATTACTTTAATGGAACATTATGATGTTAACATTACAGGAAAATATGTCGTAATAATTAATCGGTCTAATCTTGTTGGAAAACCGTTGATCTTCATGCTATTAAAGCGAAATGCAACCGTTTCCGTGTGTCATAGCTACACCGTGAATCTTCAATCTCATGTGAAAGAAGCCGATATTTTAATTGTAGCCGTAGGAATTCCCAATTTTATAGATAAAACAATGATTAAAGAAGGAGTCATCATAATTGATGTGGGAATCAGTAAAAGAGATGGTAAAATTTACGGGGACGTTAATTTCACCGATGTGTTACCTAAATGTGATAAAATCACCCCAGTCCCCGGAGGAGTAGGCCCCATGACCGTCGCAAGTCTCATGAGTAATTGCTTTACTTGTTATCAAATTCATATGAAAAGTAAGGGTATGGAGATAGAAAAAAATAAAATACCATAGATTAATTATTACAATAAGAATTAATAACTAATCTAATAAAATAAAAAATACGAAAAAATTCTAATCCCTAACTCATGGCAATTCTCGAAATTGGAATAAATTTAGGCACTCGAAATATAGTAGAGATTCAATATTATTCCTCGTCAGATAACATTTTAGATCCAAACCTCAGAGCGGGCTTTCTTTCAGCTTTAGAATCATTTTCTACGGAAGTATTTGGCGATGATATTAATGTAGTTTCATTAGCATCATATAAACTTGTCTGTTATTGTGAGATGGTGAATTTTCCGGACGGAAAAGAGAATAATACCCAACCATTATTATATTATGCGATTATAGAGAAAAATACGGATCCTGATATTGTTAAAGAACAATTAAAAGAAATTAATGAGCACTTTCTTAATAGATATTCAATTAATACTATTTTTACAAAAAAAAAGAGACATTTTAAAGAATTTCATCAAAGAATTAATGAAATTTTGGGAGATCTTAAACTAAAAACTGAAGATCGGTTTAGATCCTTATTTTAATGAATTTTGAATGAGCGGGGAGGGTTATGAGCTCGAATATTGGTCCAGAAGCTCAAGCAGCATATCAAAAATATTTGGATGCCGGTTCCTTAGAAGAAAAAATTAGGAGACTAGAAGAATTTTTATCACTGGTTCCCAAACATAAAGCTACTGAAAGAATCGTAGCATTAAATAAATCCAAGTTAGCTAAGTTAAAGCGTGAATTAGAAGATCGAAAAAGAAGTACTTCAGCTGCGAAAGTAGTTAGCCCTTTTTCGATTAAGAAGGAAGGTATCCAAATAATCTTAGTTAGTGATTATTATAATCCTGGTGCGGGCAAAACTTCTATTTTAAATTATCTAACGGGAGCTGCTAAAGAGAAAATAGGCTGTTTCACCTCTTTACCGGAAGTTGGTGCTTATTTTCACGATAACATTCAATTTCAAATAGTAGACATGCCCGCAATAATGGAAGGAGCTTCAAAAGGCGTGGGAAATGGAAAAGAAATCCTTTCTCAAATTCGGGCCAGTGATTTGGTGTGTTTTTGTATAGATTTATCCCGCGATGTTAAACCTCAAGTGGATTTATTGTTATCTGAATTTAACAATGCTTCTATTCGCATTAATGAAAAACCTCCTCCAATCGAAATACAAAAAACTGGAGCAAATAAAGTTCAATTGTTTTTTTTAACTTCAGAAGCACGGGAACAAGCCCACATGGCTGAAGAAATTAAAGAAATCATTAGAGAAAATGGAATTCGAAATTGTATTGTAAAAATACATGGAAAAATCTCTCTTTCCCAAATAGTAGATGCATTAAATCCTTCACTCGTTTATTTAAAAGCAATCCTCTTGGGAACAAAGGGAGATTTACCGCATACTTCTGAATCTTTTCAATTTCTTAAGGACCACTATTCACATAAATTTCCCATAATTTTAGGTACAAGTATAGAAAAAAACATGTTTCCGGATAATTTTGGCTCGATTGTTCTTAAATTTCTTAATAAAATTAAAATATATACGAGGAATGCCGGAAAAATTGCTGAAAAACCTTTAGTAATGAATAAGAATTGTACGGTAAAAGATGTGGCGCTAAAAATCCATAAAAGCTTTTATGAGTTATTTGATCATGCCATATTAATAAGAGAAGGTGCCCAGCAGAAAAAAAAGCGCGTGGGTTTAGAATACCGCCTCCAAAATAATGATATCATTGAAATTCACACGATATAACTTTAGTTGAAAGCAATGGTGGTAATAATAATAATAATAATATTCTTCAATTTTTTTCACTTAAAATAATCTTCAATGTTTTCACTTAAATTGAGAATAGTATCAATTATTTTAGCAAACTCGGTCTCAGACAAGTTTTCTTTTTCTATTAAATGAGTTGCCAATTGTTTATATTTTTCATGCTTCTCGGAATCTGTTATTTTTTTCAACTTTGAACTAAAAGAATATAGATTCATGTAAGCATCTCGAAAATTGCCCTCTTTTAAGGGGCGATTTACCAAACTATTTTTTACTTCATGAATTGCCTTTTTTGTTTCTTCTAAATAATATCGTAATTTAATCTTGGAATTTTCTAAATTCGATTCTAATTCTTTCACTTTATCTTGGAACTCTATTTTTATGGCTTCATCATTCAATTTTTCTGAAAGTTCGATGATTCTTTTCCCGATAGAAATTTTTTTAATGAGATTATTGGTTTTATTGTAATCCAATAATAACAATAGCTTTTCATGAGTATAATGAAAATCTTCCTCAGTTTTTTGGTCAGTTTTTGAATAAATTGCTGTTAAAAAATTCTCTTTACCTTCTTTTACTTGACCGTTCACAGACTTTTTTTTTCGGGCCGTTATGATCTCTGAAATGGGCTCATCTAATACTTTAAAAGTGTTTAAATCGCCCTTGTTGTTTAAAAACAAATCACCATGAGCAAGAATAACTTCCTTAAATTTCGGTAATAATCTAGTTATTATTTCTTCATCAGTAGAATCAGCAATGATTACTAAATCTACGTTTAATTTAAGAATGGATGATATAATTACGATGTAATCTCCAAGTTGTATGTTTTTTAAGTTTTTTGCTCCACGTAGCATTAATTGAGATATAAATGCATTAATGGCACCGAAAAAAGAAGAAAATAAAGCTACTTTTTCTGAGTTAATATACTGAAAATTAATGTTATAAAGCATCAAGCCTGAGTCTTTTTCATAAATAAAGAAAGTGTAAATCAATGTAAAACACCGTATTTTTCTTGTAAATTTTCATTTAATGATATATTCAATTACCTATTTATATTTCCTTCCTTACGATTTATAAATCAATTCAAGTATAAAATTAGGTAGGGGGGTGTTATTCTTTAATTCCTTTATCCAATTAAATATAATGAAATATGGCTCTAAAATTTAATTTAAAAATACAATTTAAATTTTTTAATATTTACTTTTTTACCTTAAATCCTTTTTATCTTGTCAATTACATGAGGAATTTGCTTCAATTCTTCAAGATGGCTTTTTCTAAGCTCATCCAATCCTTCTACAATGTTTTTCAAGCTTTCCAAAGAATATATTAAATTTTCATAATAATCAATCAAATCGCCTTTAAATATAAGAATACTATAATTATCTTCCAAATATTCTTGAATTTGTTCCAACGACAATTTATCTTCAATTCTTAGATGTAGTAAAATTTCCTGAAATTTTGTTCTTCCACAATCACAAAAGGGGTTATCCTTACATTTACAATTAAAAATTTCCTTGGTCCACTTAAGGACAAGTTCAATAAAATCCCGTGAAAATTTTTTTCGCTTTTTCACGTATTCCGCATTCATTAAAGAAAGAGTGCTGGCAGAGAAGAAATTATTACTATAATATTTCATATTTACATTTCGCGATAAACTCGCTATTACTTTTTTTGAAAGATATACATTTTTAATAGGCTTTAAATCTAAGGCAATTCCAATAAGAGGCTTAGAATCTGCTTTGACCTCATGGATTATCTCCAAACACTTCTCTATTGGTAAAAACGATTTCGCAATCGCTCTCCCCATGTTCGTTGCTCGATAGATTTCATCAGTATCATGATATTCAATTAAACCCAATTCTATTAATTTATTTAATGACAACACTATATCATGTTGATTGTTAATCAAATTTTCATGAAATTGAAAAATTTTTAGGAGGTTCATGCCTTCTTCTTTAATGGAGATAAATGCAAGGAGTTCAGTTAAATATCGATCTTCATTTGGCTCTAACTCAAAATCCCTAATCTTTCCATTCAAAAGCTTTATCGCAATTTCGTCCTCTGTTTCATCATGTTCCGAAAAATATTTTTTACCTGGTTCTACCAGTAAATAAACCAAACCCTTCTCATGTTTTTTTAATCTACCAGCTCGTCCTAACATCTGTTCAAATTCTGCCATAGTTAAAGTTTTTATACCCATTGTTAGGGTTTCAAAAATGACTTGTTTTGCCGGTAAATCCACGCCCGCCGCAAGTGCGGAAGTAGCAATCACTCCAGCAATTTTTTGGGCTTGAAATTCACCTTCAATAATTTTTCTTTCTTCATGAGAAAGTCCGGAATGATAAGCCCTAACGTTGATCCCTCGCTCTTGAAAATATTGCATGAGATTTTCGCATTTTTTTCTGGAATTTGTAAAAATTATTGATTGCCCCTTAAATTTATATTTCGATTTGGAATGAAATGCTGATTGTACAAGTTCAGCCATGTATCTTTTCTTGACATTATCATTCGGACATAATAATAAATGCCGCTCAATTGGAACTGGTCTATTATTGTATTGAATCAATTTAGCATTCAATTTCTTAGATAATTCTTCCGGTTGTCCTATGGTTGCACTTAAATACAAAAATTGAGCAGAAGGGAAAAGGAATTTTAAACGGGAAATGAGCCCATCCAATATAGGACCTCTTTCAGGTTCAGTTAACGTTTGAATCTCATCTATAACAATCGTGCTAACATTTCCTATTTTATTTTTATTACCACTTCTTAAAATGTAATCTAAAGCTTCATAAGTGCCGATAATAATATCTGCATCTGCCATGTCCTCTAAATCATCAAGTGTCCTAGGTTCCAAAAGGGATTCCCCAATCTTTTTTACTATTTTTAATGAAAGGGCGGAGTATTTGTGCATGAATTCTTCAGTTCGAATATTGGCCAAAGCAACAATAGGAACTAAATAAATCATTTTCTTACTCTTGTTATTTAGCAATTTTGAGACGCCTGCTATTTCTCCGATTAATGTTTTGCCGCTCGATGTAGGAGACATTATTAATTGATCCGAGTATTCGTGAAGCAAACCATTTTCAATGGAGATTGCTTGGATGGGGAGTAATGTTTTAATATTAAGGTCCTTGAATAACATTTTTAATGATTTAGGAATATCAACGTTGTCTAATTTATAGTTTAAATATTTCTTATTGATTGGCTGATCTCCTTCAATGTCATATTGAGTCATGTTCCTGTTTTTAACTGGATTAAAATCGGCTTTAAAATAAGTTAATACCTTATCGATATCTTTAAATTTAAGAAGGAGATGACGGAAAAAATTCTTTAATTTAGGATTGATTTCCTCGTTTGGAATTGCTCCGGAAAATTTAGCATTATTAATAACGAGATCTAAAGCACAATCGGGACAGATTATTTGGTTTAAAGTAGATTTTATTTTAATTGCATTATTTAACAAGGTAAATTCTTTCTTTTCCAGGCAATTTTTACAGAAAGTTAGATTTAAAATATTTTCTTCTTTAACATGAAAATTCCTTAACATCGCTTTAATGGGTGTTATATCTTCAGGATTTGCTTGATCTGAAAAGGATACAAATTTATTCCTCTCATTTAGAAGGAATTTTTTAAAAAGACGAGGATTGATGGGTGTCATAGAGCCATCATTATTAATTTTATCAAATTTAAGAGGTCTAATTTTATTTTCTTCAAAACCAAATAAGATATCCCCGCGGAAAAAGGGTGTTTTAACATAGGAAAATTTTTGTCCTTTTCCTTTTTTAGCGGATTTAAATGATTTTAAATAAAAAAAACTTACATTAAATCTTAATTCTTTATCGAAATTTACATTTCTATCTAAAACGATGAAAAAATCTTTTAAAATTAGATCTTTAATCGCCATGGGAGCTCCTTTAACTTAAATAGATAAAGATTCAATAAAAATAATTAATACAAATAGTTCACGTATCTTGGAAATTAATTCTTATCTTATATTTCATGGATTATCAATGTAAGAGAATTAAACTAGGTTATCTTTATAAAATATAAATTAAGAAAATAGGATGTTGTTTCATGAGAGAATAAAATTAGAAACCAAAAATTCTTTTAATTTTATCGTATACATCTTTAATTTGTTGTAATTTTTGCTCATCTCCTTGATTGAGAAAATGTTCAACCCATTGAGCCAATCCGCCTCCATTGGGAGTCATCCATTGGATAAAATATTCACAAGCTTGTCTTTCTTCTTCTGACATTTTTATTTTTTCTACGATAAATTTTTAATCTAATTATAATATTTTAACAATTTATAGTTATTCAAAAAATATAAATTGTTATTTTTAATTAATCTTTTATCATACAACTATACCATTAAATAATTCATTAAATGAGGTTGAAATCTTGCCTGATGTAAGAATTAAATCTCCTAATTCAGATGACGTGTTTGAAAAATGGAAAACCACGGCAGTAAGGAAAAACAAAAAAAAAATGGAAAAAGAATTCGGCACGAAAGGAGCCATTTTTTCGATTGATAATATTTCCGCGGCAGAAACTGTTAAAGATATAAAAAAAGAGGCGGCAATTTATTTTGCAATAAAAAAAATAGTAGAACCCGTTAAGGGTAAAGATGAAAATATAGTGTTAGCACCCAAAATAGTAAAAGAAACGTTTTATTCCTTTAAATCCGGTGAAAAAGTAGATAAGGAGAAATGGAAGGGAAAAGAAAAAGTGCCGATGTTTGAAAGCATTAAAGCAATTCCTTGTTCAAAGTGTCATGGTACCGGCTATGTTGAAAGTAAATGTAAGACATGTGATGGAAAAGGAAAAATTACGGAACAATGCACCGTTTTGATAGGAGCGGCTCAAAAAAAGGAAAAAAGACCTTTTAGTTATCCTTGTGCAACGTGCCATGGAACAGGAAAATTAAAAAGTCAGTGCGGGGAGTGTGGAGGGTATCAAAATAAGTATAAATATGAGATTCTTCCAGTTCCCTTTAAAACGGTGGTAACAGGGATCCCTGTATTACATAGTTCGGCTCAAACTAAATATGAAAAAGAAATTGAAAGAGATCTCCATCAATTAATTGAAGAAGTGGAGGGTATTCGCTTCAAAAATTTTAAAGATTTAGAGGAAAAAGCGGAAGCCTCCTTAGGTTATTGGAATAAGGAAATCAAGAAGACCATTGCGAGTGCAAGTAGTGATTATAAAAGTTATGAAAAGGACAAGAGCGTCCAAATCGTCTCGAATATCTTTCTTTTTCCCATGATACAATTATTCTGCGAATCCAAGCGGGGAAGTAAATTTGAAGTGTATTCCATAGGTTCTCAGGAAAAATACATGATATATTCAAATTTTTAGAACGAGATTATAATTCATTCATTTAAAAATTAACTCAAAAATTTTTTTTAGGATTTATTTCCTTCTCATTTATTTAATTCAGATAAGGTACAAAAATAATGAGAAAAAATCTTAAAAAATTCTTTTTAATCATCAGCTCCTTAAAATTTTAGAATAGAACGTTATCTACTAAAGTATAATGCTATTTTTAAAAATTTTACCTGATTCTTTGGATTTTATTTTTCATGAATTGAAATTGATAGGATATCTCTTCAAATGCTTTAGTTCTTTTATTTAATCGCATTAAAAAAGTATTCATGATATTTTTCTCTTGATCTATTTCCATGATTATAAAAGAGGGAATGCCGGTTGCTAAAAAAGACCACGCTCCGGTCACGCTGCCTGGGTTTAACATTAATATCCCGCTTGACATTAGAGATATCTCTTCTTTATGCGTGTGACCAATAATAATAACATTAAATCTCTTATTTCGTGCTAAGGCTTCTATTTGCTTAATATCTCCTCTGGGATTAATTTGAGCTCCGTGAGTTAATCCAATCCTTAAATTTCCTCCTCTACTCATGGGTAGTTTAAGCTCGTGATAAAGGGGAAGATCCGTGATGCCGTTGTAATAATCCATGTTGCCTAAAACTCTGAAAACTTCTCGATCTGTCTTTTCTTTTAAGAATCTGATAAATTTTGGCGCTTGGATTAAATCTCCTGTAAAAAAGGTATACTCATAATTTCCTGATTCAGATAATTTTTCATAGATCTGGGGTGAAACTTCTGAAGCTCTCCTAGGAATATGTGAATCTCCAATCATTAATAATTTTATCATGATTTCATATATTACCCTTTTTCATTTTTCAAAAATCTTATTGATTGGACAAAAATTCATAACAATAGTTAATAGAAAATAATCGTGCTTATTATGAAATAATCGAATCCCTCATAAAATAGAAAGTTTAAGAATGGATAAAGAAAATATCAATTAGGAGATTTCTTTTTCATGTATTTTTCATATTCTCTTTTAACAAATTCTGCAAGTTCTCTTGCCTTTTTATTTTTCTCAAAATGAGTTCTTATAGGAATTAAAAGCTCATTTAAACTTTTAATTACAGCAGGTTTTAAATCAGGTGGATTCAATTTACCTTGCCGATAATCTCTTTCTAAATCCTCATATGATTCATACTCAATGTCTCCGCCATATTTTTCAGGGCGTTTAATAAAGAACGTTTTTTTAGTTTGAAAGATGATGTATTTGCAATATTCTAAAATGGGATTTTCTTCAATTTGTTTAGGAGGGCAATAGGCTTTATTGATCTTGCGCTTCACGTCTGCTGGGGAATCTAACATGAAAATTGCCGAATCGGGGTCAGATTTTGACATCTTTAATTGAATGCTTCGCTCCATTCCCGTTAAATCTGATATGGGAGGTTTTTTTAATCCCATGAGCATGTGATGATGGATGGCAATAGGTTTAGGGCGATTTAATTTTTTAGCGATTTCTCGAGCTAACATGTTGACTTTTCTCTGATCCATTCCAAGTTGACAAATATCGGCGGGGAGATAAAAAATATCAGCAGCTTGCATGAGTGGATAAAGGATTTGTGAGGCTGTTAATGTATCGGTTTCACTTCGCCCCATGATTTGAGTACATCTTATAACTCGGTTTAAAGATGTATTTATGGCAATATTTAATACTAATTCCCAATATTTTGGGTCTTTAACTAAATCTGATGCATAAATAAATTCTACCTTATCCAACTCCATTCCGCAAACTTTCCAAACTTCAATAAAAAAATCTCCAACTTTCTTGATAACTTGTAAATCTCCTCCAAATTTATGATTAGCGGCTGCATGCCAATCTGCTACTAGGAATTTAAATCTAATCCCTGCTTTTATGAGCTTATTAACGTTGATTGCTCTTAAAATCCCTTGGGCGATGTGAATGTTTCCGGAAGGTTCAAATCCATCATAAGCATAAATAGGTTGGCCATGCTCTTCCTTCCATTTAATCATCTCAGCTAATTCTTCTATTTCTATTATTTCTTCTCCTACTTCTTTTAATAATGAAATTCTCTCCTCTAAAGGAAGACTCATGAATTAATTCACTTTAAAATGATTACTAATAAAATTGAAAGTAATGAACATGATTAATAGCTAAAAGAAATTCTTAAAATTGGGTAGTGATTGAGTGTTTCATAATTATAATGATAAATTCTTTTAGATTGTTAAATATTCTATTGACTTGCTTCATTTTTCTTTTTCTCTAAAATGGCTGCTTGGGCTGCGGCAATTCTAGCAACAGGAATGCGGAATGGCGAACATGAGACATAATCCAAACCAATATCATGCGCAAATTTAATGGATTTTTCTTCTCCGCCATGTTCCCCGCAAATGCCTAGTTTCAAATTTGGACGTGTCTTTTTTCCTAAATCGATAGCTATTTTCATTAATTTTCCTACTCCTTTTTGATCAATCGTTTCAAAAGGATTTTCTTCTAAAATTTCCTTGCTTATATAAACCGGAAGAAATTTGCCCTCAGCATCATCGCGAGAGAATCCAAATGTCATTTGGGTCAAGTCATTTGTACCAAATGAGAAAAATTCTGCTTCTGTAGCAATCTCATCAGCAGTTAAAGCAGCACGTGGAATTTCAATCATCGTACCAAATTGATATTTCAAATCTACATTATAACTCTTAATGATATCTTCAGCAATTTTTTTCAATTCTTTCTTTACATGCTTTAATTCTGAAATCATGCCGACGAGAGGTATCATTATTTCCGGAATTACATCAATTCCTTCTTGTTTTAATTCGCACGCCGCTTGAAATATGGCTTTTACCTGCATTTCATTAATTTCGGGCCACACTATCCCTAAACGGCATCCCCTCAACCCCATCATGGGATTTTGCTCCGAAAGAGACCGAATTAGAGAAATCACTTTTTCTTTTTTCTTAATTTCGTCATCTAGCGGGCTAATTTTTAAGAGCGAATTGGAGAGCACATTTGTCATTTTTAATTCTAAATGTTCTTGTTGAACAAGAGAGAGTTCGGGCAGAAATTCATGAAGGGGAGGGTCCAATAAACGAATGGTAACAGGTTTTCCCCGCATTATTTTAAAAATTTCATAAAAATCACTCTTTTGCATGGGCAAAATTTTATCAAGTGCCTCTTTTCGGTGTGCTTTTGTTCGTGCCATTATCATTTCTTGAACGACGGGAAGCCTTTCTTGGGCCATGAACATGTGCTCCGTTCGACATAGTCCTATTCCCTCAGCACCAAATTCAAGCGCTTTTCGGGCGTCTTCTGGAGTATCTGCATTTGCCCTTACACCCAATTTTCTAATTTTATCCGCCATTAATAAGAGTTCTAAAAACTCTCCCTTGATCTCGGGTTCAAGCAGAGGAACTTTTCCTTCTATGACTCTTCCCGTAGTGCCATCAATGGTAACATATTCTCTTTCGCGTACTACAATCTCTCCAACGCGAAATTGTTTATTTTCTACATCTACTTCCACATCTTGAGCTCCCACTACTGCTGGTTTTCCCATTCCCCTCGCAACTACAGCAGCATGAGATGTTTTCCCTCCAAATTGAGTTAATACGCCACTTGCAGCGTATAACCCATGAACATCCTCAGGCTTGGTCTGTGGCCGTATTAAAATTATATCCTCTTCTCTTTGATGTGCCCATTCTTCTGCCGTATCAGCATCAAACACGGCAATTCCAGAAACAGCTCCGGGCGATGCATTAATTCCTTTCGCAAGGACTCTCACTATGGCATTTTCATCTATACTCTTAAATAATAATTTTGAAAGTTTTTTAGCTTCCACGCTTAAAATGGCTTCCTCTTCCGTGATGAGACCTTCTTTTACCATATCAACCGCAATTTTCACCGCAGCGGAAGGTGTTCTCTTTCCATTTCTCGTTTGAAGAATGAATAATTCGCCGTCTTCAATCGTAAATTCGATATCTTGCATGTCTCTATAATGTTTTTCTAATTTCTCCATTGTTTCTATCAATTCATCATAAATTTCCGGGAAGTCCTCTTTCATATCTTCTAATTTTTTAGGAGTTCGAATTCCCGCTACTACATCCTCTCCTTGTGCGTTCTTTAAATACTCTCCGAACCTTTTTTTCTCTCCGGTGGATGGGTCTCTCGAAAATGCAACTCCCGTGGCTGAATTCCATCCTTTATTTCCAAACACCATGGTTTGAATGTTTACCGCTGTTCCATAATTAGGTATATTATTTATCTTTCGATAAGTAATTGCTCTTCGGTTATTCCATGATTTAAAAACAGCTTCAATAGCTAAGAATAACTGTTCAAATGGATCTTGAGGAAAAGTTTCGCCAATTTCTTTTTCATATAAGGCTTTATAGTCTGCAATCACTTTCTGAAGATCTGACACGTCAAGATCAGTATCTTGAGTGTTTCTCCCTTTTTCTCTCTTGTATTTAGTCAATATCCTCTCAAATTTTTCATCGTCAATTCCCATGACCACATCTCCAAACATTTGAATGAATCGTCGATACGAATCATAGGCAAAACGCGGATTATTCGTTTGCTTCGCTAATCCTACTACACTCTTGTCATTTAAACCAAGATTTAGAACGGTATCCATCATTCCAGGCATGGAAATTGGAGCACCACTTCTCACGCTGACCAATAAGGGATTTTCAATATCACCGAATTTTTTATTGGTTTCTTTTTCTAATCGCTCTAAATGTTCCAACACATTCGGTTTAATTTTTTCCATGAGCCCTTTTGGATCCTTAAAATATTCAAGACATGCTTGAGTAGAAATTGTAAAACCAGGAGGAATATTAAGACCTAATTTAGTCATCTCTGCAAGATTCGCACCCTTTCCGCCGAGCACGTGTTTTAATTCCTTACCTCCTTCTTTAAAGTCCCAAATCAACTTTTCGTCAGACATTTTAATAATACCAAGCTTACTGAGGAATAATAGTAATTAAAAATTCAATACCATAAAAAGTTTTAATATTTTACCAAAAAAACATTAAACTACTTTAATAAAAAAAATTTCCGATAAGAGATAAAATTTTTGAAAATTTTCAGTAAAATGGTGGTTTTAATCATATTTCAAGTTTACTAATTCCCAAATCCCGGTGATTATGTAATCCGGTTTATATTTACTTTCTTTTATTAATTGCAAGGTACTCTCTCCTGATAAAACGCAACATGTTGTAACACCCGCTTCGATTCCCATGCACATATCCGTATATAGACGATCACCAATCATGATTGCTTCTTCAGGGGAAATGTTTAAATTTCTTAATTTGAATAGTATCATTTCTTTATTAGGTTTTCCCATTACTTTATCGGGAAGCCGATCAGTAGTTTTATATAGAAGCGCGGCAATAGCTCCTGCATCGGGAATGTATCCATTTAATGTTGGACACCTGTTATCTAAATGAGTCGCAATATAAGCTATTCCTTCTTGAAGAAATTCTGAAGCTTTAAGTAATCGCTGGTAGGTTAATTCTTGATCAAATGCCAACACCAGTACTTCTGGGTGCTCCTCATCCAACTGAAATCCATTCTCTTGAAATTCCGCTTTTAAAGCACTGTTTCCCAATAAAAACATGCGCTTAAATCCTTGTTTTTTTAAATATTCAATGGTTGGATGTTGAGATAAAATTATATTCTCTAATGTAGCATCTAAATTTAACTTCTTTAATTTCGTGAGATATTGAGCTGTAGATAAACTTGAATTATTAGAAAGGAAAAAATAATACTTGCCATGTTCTTTTAAACGTGCTATAAATTCATGTACTCCTTTAAATACTTTATTTCCTAAATATACCGTGCCATCCAAATCAAGAAAGAAGGCTTTTTTCTTGGAAATTTTCAATAGATCTTGTTCGCTCGATACCATTTCAATTAATAAAGAATAATTTAAGGAAAAAAAGAATAGAAATAAAAAAAGGTTTCATGTAATGCGTTTTGAAACCATTTAATAAAATTCCGTTTCAACCATCGTGGTACTATTTACAAGTTCTTGAGCCGCTCTCGTGGCCCTCATGACTTTAGCCATATTTCCTATTAATTTAAATTTCCCCGCCATGAGCCCTTGAATGGGATCCAGTTCTTTTTTCAAGACTTTTATCCAATTATCATATGTTCCTGAAAAAACAAATTCCACCCCTACTTTTTCTCCCTCTTTTAAAGGCCGGGGCGGAGAATTGGGTGGTAAAACCTCATATTCCTCATCATCTGCTAGAGTTTTAGCGCCAGTACATTTGCCGTGGTAGAGTCCTACGAACATTTTTATTTTTTTAGTTAAATTACCGCTTGGTTGGATCTCAAAAATAAAATCTCCCTCCCACCATGACGCGGCTTCTGCATAATTTTTATTTTCATTCACGGCTTTACAAAATGCTTTAGCCCACTCATCACTTCCAAATTTTGGCATGCTTTCTTACGCCTCTTGTTATAATTTTAGTTCTATTTATTTTCGTTTTAGTAAATAGCTATTTTTAAATTCCTTTCATTTAATTTAAATTTTATTTTTCAAGCGATAGATTTGAATCTAATCCATAATATCGGTTAGAACAAGAAAAAGGCTTTTCAATTTCTATTGATGGGGGAAATTTTTCGGAAGTAATAAAAAAACATTAAAAATTTCGTAGTCTTTTATGATTTTTCTTCGATTTTTTCTCCCTGCCAATCAAAGGCAATTATTTTACTCACGATGAATGATTTTTTTGATACCACCAAAATTAAAAACCAAGAAAAAAACCAATTCGAATAAATTCATGTGATGATCTTTTCTCAATATTAAAAATAAGAATGAAATAATTACACTGAAAACCGAATAAAAATAATTGTATGAATGTTTTTCTATAAGAAAAAGAAGAATTAAAAAAAACTAAGTTCCAATCCCAATAGTGTTTCCTATACCAGCAACAATAATTTTTGACCCTTTATCGGTTTTATTCCGAATGATCATCTTTATTTTTTCCACTATCTTAGGTACGGATAACGTTATCGCTCTTTTCATCGTTGTTATAGCATCTTCTAACGATTGCTTGCATATCAGAGCATCAATGGGGATTTTCTCATGAGTAGAGGATTCTTCAATATAAAATTTCTCCACGCCAACGCCTCCAATCGCAGCACCAACTCCAACTGCTAAGGAGCCTGTTTTATCACTGCTAAGCTTCAGCCCTGCGTCAATCATGATTATCCGAGAAATAGCATCCCCTTGTTCTTCAATTATTTTTCTGATGGCTTTTCCCGGTTTTCCCACAGTGCCTCCAGGACCTTTTGCTCGAATGACATAAATCGTTCTATCTTCGAATGCAACCTCTTGGACTATCGTATCTTTTTCGACTTCTTTGGGCTCAACAGTCCCATCTTTAACAATTTCTCTTATAAAACTTCCGGCTACCATGGGACCTAAAGCATCGCCAATAGGACTTCCTTCAGAAAAGGCTTTAGCGGCCCTATAATAGGATTTGGCCATGGCCATGATTATTCCCATTTGCATGGACAGTTGGAGCAATAAAATCATAGACTTGGTTTTTTTTCCCAGGATTAAGAAATGCTTGACTAATCGATATACATAATCCACAGCCATGGCGGCTTCTAGTAAATTTTCCATGTTATTTTGTTGCGTGTCATCCGCCATGGGGGCGAGCGCTTTAACTTCTTCCTCGAAACGGGTATCTCTAATATTAAGGATGTGGTCAAATTTAGGGATGATTCCATTAGGATCGAGTTGTACAGGGGGGATAGTGACAAATGTCATGAAATCTTCTAATTTTATCATTAAATCTTTTTCAGTTTCCTTTTTATCAGCGAATTTCTTAAAATTATTTAGGAGAATTTGCTTGCATTCGTCATTCCATTTTTCTAAATCGTTTAATCCTTGCTCAATCTCCTTTGCTGCTTTCCATGCTTGTATTCTTTTTATGGAATTGGGATTATACCATCCCAATTTGTCCGTAAAACATTGATGTAAAGATTAACAGGAAAAACAGCAAGTTCAAGATGAGAGCAAAAGGATCGGTCTGCTGTTGCTGTCCTAATTGATATATTGAGTACATTTTTTCTTTATATCTCCTCGCAGAAAATATTTTTATAAAGTAATAATTGGAATACGCATAAAATCTTTTCCATTAAAGAAATTCATTCAAATACATCATTTTTTATTATTTTCTCACGTGTTCTAGAAAATATAGAAATATAGGTCTAAGCTTTAATTAAATTGTTTTTGATAATTAAATTTAAAAACCTAACTTTTAATTATTCATCTAATTAATTTTAAGGATTAATAGCACGAGAAAAATTGAAAGAATTAAGATAAACATATCAATGATCAAAAAATCTATTATAAAAAATGGCCTAAAGGAGTACCTAAGGAAATTGAAATTCCTAAAAAAACTCTAATTGATTTCCTCGAAGATTCCGTTAAAACCTATCCTCAAAATATTGTAACATATTTCATGGGATTTGAACTCACCTACGCTCAATTATTAGATATCGTATATCGTACTGCTACCAAATTACATGAATTGGGATTAAAAAAAGGAGATTATATCGCAATCCATTTTACAAATAATCCGGCCTTTATTGCTTATTATTATGGCATTCTCAAAATAGGAGGCGTTGTAACGGCAATATCTCCTTTATTCAAAGGACTGGAAATCCAACGACAATTAAACGATAGCGACGCCAAGGCATATATTGGATGGGAAGGATTCTCCGGAATTGTAGATCCCATCATTGAAAAAACGGGGGTGATTCACAAATTTTATAGCGGGTTAGCACCTTATTTATCTCCAGATCCGATGGCGCCACCGCAATTTCCCACGGAAGGTCCTCCTACTTTTGAGGATTTAATACGAGAAACAAAACCAAATCCTCCGAACGTAGAAATTTCTACTGATGATTTAGCCATGTTACAATATACCGGCGGAACGACAGGTTATCCCAAAGGAGCCATGCTCACGCATGGAAGTATTGTAGCAAATGTATTTCAAGCAGAAGCCTGGTTTGTTGATAAAGAACCGGGAAAAGAAGTATTTTTAGCAGCTCTTCCATTCTATCACATTTACATGGGGTTTATGATGAATCTGGGCATTCATTTAGGAGCAAAAATTGCGTGCGTGTTCAATCCCCGAGAAGCTCATGAAGTCATTGAAGTTATTGAAACGACCAAGGCAACAATAATTCCTGGAGTAGCTGCATTGTTCAACAATCTAAATAATCATGAGGGAATTGAAAACCATGATCTGTCCAGCGTGAAATATGCATTAAGTTCTGCCGGACCGTTGCCCAATGATATAAAAGTAAAATTCGAAAAGCTGACAGGAGCAAGTCTTCGAGAGGCATATGGTCTCACGGAAATGTCGCCCGCCGTTACAGCTAATCCTTTTGATGAAAATAACAAGCCAGGTACCATTGGAATGCCCTTTCCTAATACAGAATGCAAGATCTGTGACCCCCAAGGAAATACTCTTGGCATTAATGAGGTAGGAGAACTGGTTGTTCGAGGCCCTCAAATGATGAAAGGATACTATAAACGCGAGGAAGAGACAAAAAATACCATAAGAGATGGCTGGTTATGGACGGGCGATTTAGCTTTAATGGATGAAGAGGGTTATTTTGTCATCAAAGAGAGATTAAAAAATTTGATTAAGTATAAGGGGCACTCGGTCTATCCTACGGAAGTTGAAGATCTCTTATTTTATAATGAAAAAATAAAAGATTGCGCTGTTATAGGGATTATTGATGATGAAGGAAAAGAAAACATAAAAGCTTATGTAGTATTAAAAGAGGAATACAAGAAAAACACGACAGAACAAGAGATTATTGACTGGGCAAGGGATAATATGTCTTATGATAAATATCCTAGATTTGTAGAGTTCATAGATGAGATTCCTAAAACGATTGTGGGCAAAGTTCTCCATAGGGAATTGAGGGAAATGGAGGAAAAAAAGAAAAAAACGAACAATTAAAATGTTCACGTATTAGCCACTTAAAATTTTTACACGATGATAAAATTCTTGGAGTTAACCTTTTTTAGATGTAAAAAATTCCGATTAATATATTTTTTCTTTAAATTGAGAATGAATTTCCATGCATTTTCTAATTTTGTTAAAAGCATTGAGGTAATTTTTTAAAATAAAAAAATTTTTTATGTTCTTTTTCATTTGTTAATTATAGCTAAATTTTATAAAGATAAGTCATGTATTCATGATAGATGAAGAAGATGAGGAGGAAATTTTAAAAAAAAAGATTTCCTTCAAGAGCGTGCTGAAAAATATTGTGATAATTATTCTAATAATCATTGGAGCATTATTTATCTATTTGGGAATTTTTCCTGATCAAATGACAAATTTCATGGTAGGTTTTACTTTAATTTGCATTGGAACTACGATCTTGCAATTACCAAAAAGAATGCAAGAGCCTTTAAGGCAAACGTTGACTATTTTGACATGCAACATCTGTGGAATTACTAAAGTAAGAAATTTTCAAGCAGGAGATTTTGTATTTAAAAAAACAGAAGATAATTGCGAAAAATGCCACAAGCCTTTACAGATCAAGCAAATCTATTCCGTAAAACTTAAAAAAAATGTAAAAATTGAAGAAAAGAAAGAGTCCCCAAAGAAAAAAGAAAATGGTTCAAAAAAATAAAAATCTCAAACGATGTTTAATTTAACGGGATGTGGAGGGACCTTTGACCATTTACATGAAGGGCATAAGTTTTTGATTAAAGTTGCTCTTTCTATTTCTAAAAAATTGATAATCGGTTTAACCACGGAAAAGTTATTGAAAAATAAAAAACATGTTGAAATATTAGAAGATTACGCGATTCGGGAGAAAAATTTAAGAGATTATATTAGCTCTCTTTCTGCATTAGAGAAAGTAGAGATCGTAGAATTACATGATCCTTATGGACCTCCCATTCATCAAGAAGAATTCGAAGCTCTCGTGGTAAGTCAAGAAACATATCCTAATGGGCTCAAAATAAACGAAATAAGGGAAAAAAAGGGATATAAACCATTAATTCTTGTTGTAATTCCCATGATAAAAAATGAATTTAGTCAACAAATTAGTTCCACTTCAATTCGAGAAGCTTTACTTAAATAAAATTTTTTAAAAATCTTTTATTTAAGATTTTATAATTAATACATACCTTACATTTGATAGCTTACGTGGATGAGACTAAAGTGGTGACCATGTGCTCCTTCATTTTTCTCGATAATAAGTTTTTTAAAGGGTTTAATCTGCCAAGGGAATAAACCCTCATTTCTCTTTAGAATTTATTCCCTTGGCTGCGGGTTTTTTATTAGATTCTAATAACATGAAAATCATGTAAGATATTTTGAATTTTTGAACATGTTAAATCAATTTAGAATATTTTTCGTTGCGGTTTTTCGAGATTTTAACGAAAAGATTTAAATTTTTGCATCATTTAAAAAAGTATAAAGTGAATTTTACATGATCATTAGATTTGGAACATCATGATTAAACTTAAAAAACAAGTAAAAGACATTTTAAAGGTACTTCAAGAAAAGAAGGATAATTGTATCGCTTCCGAATTAGCCAATGAATTGAACATTGATTATATAGTGTTAATGTCCGCTGTTAATGATTTAATTGCCTATAAGTTAGGAGGATTTAAAGAACGCGAGATCCATCAAGTTAGCCTTAATGAGGAAGGATTATCTTATTTAGAAAAAGGTTTACCGGAGCGTCAATTATTAAATCTGTTATTAAATGAAAATCTCAAGGAAATCACTATAGATGAGTTACTACAAAAATCACGATTAGAACCAAATATTTTTTATGTAGGTCTCTCTAACATGAAGAAAAATCGCTGGATAGCCCAAAGCAAGGCGTCCGGCAAAAATAAAATTTTTTTAATCCAAGAAGAATTTCCTCCGACTGAATTAGAACAATTTTTGAATAAATTTAAAAAAAGGCCGGTACTCAACATTGATACTTTATCAAAAAAGGATTTGAAATATTTAGAAATTTTAAATAAGAGAAAATTATTAAAAAAAATAAAAAAGACCCAGCGTGAAATTTATCTTACTAAAAAAGGAAAAACCATTTCTCTTTCAGAAATAGGAACATTGCAACAGGTAAGCAAGATTACTTCGGAAATGATTTTAACGGGGTCATGGAAAAACATGGAATTAAAACCTTTTGACGTTTCAATACCCGGCCCCTTGTTAAAAGGAGGAAAAATACATCCCTTAATTACCATTATTAATGAAATTAGAGAAATTTTCATTTCCATGGGATTTACGGAGATAAGAGGCCCCCTAGTTGAAAGTGCCTTTTTCAATTTTGATGCGTTATTTCAACCACAAGATCATCCTGCCAGAGAATTACACGATACTTTTTATTTAAAAAATCCTAAAATAGCCAAATTACCTCAAAAAGATCGCGTGGAAGCAGTGAAGCGAACCCATGAGAATGGAGGAGATTGTGGGTCGATAGGCTGGGGGTATGATTGGAAATATGAGATTGCCCAAAAAACATTATTAAGAACTCATACTACGGCAACTACTATAAGAAGGTTGGCCCAATATTACATGAATAATGATAAAACCCCCATAAAAGTATTTTCCATTGATAGAGTGTTTCGAAATGAAAAAGTTGACAAATCACACTTAGCGGAATTCACCCAAATTGAAGGTATCGTCATTGATGAAAATGTTACATTATGCGATTTGAGAGGGATTTTATCTGAATTCTATAGAAAAATGGGGTTTGAAAAAATAATTACTCGCCCAGGATTTTTTCCTTATACAGAACCGAGTATGGAAATTGCCGTCTATTACGATAAATTAGGAGAATGGCTGGAAATGGGCGGATCGGGCATCTTTCGACCTGAAGTAACATATCCATGGGGAATACGAAACCCTACTCGCGTTCTTGCTTGGGGTCTTGGCCTTGAAAGATTAGCAATGCTACGTTATCAGAGGTCGGATATCCGAGATTTGTATATTAATCCAATTAAATGGTTGAGGACTCAATCGTATTAATACACGTGAGGAATTAATTAATCATGCCTACAATTGACCTTAAAATTCAAAGATTAGAAAAATTGGTCGGGAAAAAGTTAGAAATTAAAGATTTAGAATATGATCTTCAATGGATCAGTTTGGATTTAGAAGATATTGACGAAGAAGAGCAATCAATTAAGGTAGAATACAATCCCAATAGACCCGATTTTTCAAGTCCGGAAGGCATTGCCCGAGCTCTCAAGGGCTATTATGAAATAGAAATGGGGCTTCCCAATTATGAAATTGCTCCTCCAAAAATAATCCTTACAGCAGAGAAAATTATTGAGAAGGTTAGACCATTTATTGTTTGTGGTATTATTAGAGACATTGATTTGGATGAGGAGGAGGTTGCTACCTTAATGAACATACAAGAACAACTACATTGGGCCGTAGGAAGGGATCGTAAAAAAGTGGCCATTGGAGTACATGATTTCGATAAAGTAACCCCCCCTTTTAGATATACTGCGGTGAAACCAGAGTCTGTTAGTTTTATTCCTTTACACGGAGATGGATATCCCATGAACTTGGAAGAAATTCTCTTATTGCATGAAAAAGGTATTGAATACGCTCACATCCTTCAAGGAAAAGAAGTATATCCTATCATTTTTGATAAAAATAAGGAAGTATTATCTTTTCCTCCCATAATAAACGGAGAATTGACCACGGTAACGGATGATACAAAAAATCTATTTATAGATATCACGGGTACCGATTTTAAAGCAATAAATTTGGCCTTAAACATATTATCTACCACCTTAGCGGATATGGGCGCAAAGATCGAAGCTGTAAATGTAAATTATGAAGATGGAGAAAAAATAATAACTCCCGATCTCACTCCTAAAAAATGGGAGGTAAAAGAAAATTATATTAACGATTATATTGGTATCAAACTATCAACAAGCAAAATGATCAAGTGCTTTAAAAAAGTAAGAATGGAAGCAAAAAGGTCTAAAAAAAGGGGATACATCGAAATATTAGTTCCCGCATATAGAGGCGATATCATGCATCCAGTGGACTTCACGGAAGAATGTGCTATTGGATATGGATATTTCAATTTACCAACAACAATTAGAGAAGGTTGTATAGGAGAATATCATCTTGCTCAAAGACTTTCTAACAAGATAAGAACAATAATGATTGGTGCTGGTTATCTAGAAGTAATGAATTTCATTTTGTCTAATTCCCAACGTCATTATGAATTCATGAAGCAAGAGTATAAACCAGAAAATGTAATTCAAATAGAAAATCCTATTTCAAGAGAATTTGATACGGTACGTACCAAAATCTTACCAAAACTAATGGAAACCTTACAATATAATCGTTCTGAAGAAAAACCTATTCGGATCTTTGAAGTAGGAGATGTTATTGAATTAGAACCAAAAGAAGAGACCGGAACAAGTCGAAAACTTCATTTATCAGCAGTTTCTTATCATGAGGATGCAGATTATACTGAAATAAGATCTACCGTCGATTTCCTCTTGACTTCTTTAGGGTATCACAATCACTATGATATTATTGCGGGGGAAAATCCTACATACATCTCCGGACGAATTGGTAAAATTAAAGTAAATGGAGAAGAAATTGGAGAATTAGGTGAAATACATCCCGAAATCCTTTTAAATTTTAAACTAGAATTTCCGGTAGTAGCGTTTGAGATTGAACTTGAAAAATTTTTAAATAAATTCACGTAAAAACATGATTGAAAATTAAGTATCATGAAAGATATTGAAAAATTAAGAGAAGAAATCAATCAAATTGATGATCGAATTTTAAATTTAATTGAAAAAAGAGTTTTATTAGCTAAAGAAATCGGGAAAATTAAAAACGCATTAAAATTGGAAATTTTTCAACCTTCTCGAGAAGTTGAAATCTTAGATCGCTTAAAACGTAAATCCAAATGGATAAATGATTCCCAAGTTGAGGCAATTTGGAAAGAAATCATGGGGGCGTGTAAAGCAGTTCAAGAAATGAAAAATAAAGTAGGATTCTTAGGACCAAAAGGTACTTTTTCTCACCAAGCAGCCTTAGATTTTTTCCCCATGACTAATACGGAATTTTTCTCATTTAAAACGATTTCAGAAATTTTTGAAAATATTGAAAAGAATGTTTTAAGCCATGGAGTAGTTCCCATTGAAAATAGCTTACACGGAACTGTTCGGGAAACGTTAGATTTACTGATTCAAAAAGAACTTTTGATTTATGGAGAAATAGAGCTTCGAATAATTCAAAATCTAATTTCTCTAAAAGAAACTAATTTAGCCGATATTCAAACGATTTATTCCCATCCCCAAGCGTTCGCTCAGACAAATTCATGGTTAAAAGCTAATTTTCCCAATGCTCAATTAATTAATGTAAATTCTACAGCTGAAGCTGTTCAAAAAGTTAAAGAATTGGATGATTGTTCTAATGCCGCCATAGGTCCTCAGATAGCAAGTCAATTATATGACATGAAAATTTTAGCTTCCAATATTGAAGATGAACCTTCGAATTACACGCGATTTTTAATCATATCAAAAAATGAATCAAGGCTCATGGGAGATAAATTTAAAACATCCATTGTTTTCGTGACAAAGCACGTGCCGGGAGCTTTATTTCGTGTTATTAAATTATTTGCAGAAGCTAACATAAATTTACTTAAAATTGAATCAAGACCAAGAAGAAAAGGAAAATGGGAATATATTTTCTTAATGGATTTTGAAGGCTCAAGAGAAAGTGAAAAAATTAAAGCAGTTTTGAAAGAGATGGAAAATAATGTTATATGGTATAAAATTTTAGGCTCATATCCTCATAAATAAAAAGAGAGAGCTTTACACATGAAGTTTTATTCCAGTAACTCTAAGGTAAAAAAAATTAGGAGAAATTTTAAAAAATTATTTAGATAATTTAATTATATTTTTACAAGAAGAGCTTGATAAAACTTTTACTTGTTAACTTATAAAATAAGATTAAGAATGCAAAATTGTTTTTTAAAATAAATTTAAAACTAAATTACGTTATTACATAGATAAAAATCATTGAATTTTTTATTAATATGGTATAAAAAATATGCGCAGTATAATTAGAGCAAACAATAGAAAATATAATGAAATTAGGAAAACAACGATTCAGCGAAACTATTTAAAATATCCTGAAGGATCTGTATTAATTACACAAGGAAATACAAAAATAATCGTGACGGCTTCCGTATTAAATAACGTGCCAAAATTTTTAGAAGATACAGGAATGGGATGGATAACTGCTGAATATAATATGATCCCCAGGGCAACTCAAACACGAAATACGAGAGAAAGGGAAAGAAGTAAGATTAAAGGGCGAACAATGGAAATTCAACGCCTTATTGGGCGAAGCATGAGAGCTGCCTTTGAATACGAGAAATTAGAAGAGCATACAATAAAAATAGATTGTGATGTTATTCAAGCTGACGGGGGTACCCGATGTGCTTCCATCACGGGTGCTTTTGTTGCCGTTTTTGATGCCATCAATTATCTTTACAATGAACATCGCATAAGCTCTTTTCCTGATTATGTTGTTACGGCAGCTGTTTCTTTAGGAATAAAAGATGATCAAATTCTTTTAGATTTAGACTATGAAGAAGATTCAAGCGTGGATGTGGATATCAATGTTGTCATGAATGAAAACTTAAATTTAATCGAAATTCAAGGAACCGCTGAGCGTGCTGTCTTTAGCAAGGATCAATTAAATCAAGTAATTAATTTAGCAGAAAAAGGAATTTTAGAATTAATAGATATTCAAAAAAAAGTATTGAACTTGTAAACTCTCTCTTTCTTTATTTCTATTTTTAATGGGCTTCTATACCTAATTGTTCAGGATGTTCTTGAAAATATTGAACGCCTTCTCGAATGATATCTAAGATTGTTCTCGTTGGATGCCATCCGGTATCTTTTATTATTTTTTCATTTTTTCCTATTAGCAATGGAACTTCACTAGGACGCAACCTTTTTGGGTCCACGTAAACCTTAACAGAAATATCATGTAATCGTTTTGCTAATTCTACATAATCTGCGATTGAAATACCTTTTCCTGAACAAACATTATAAGGATCACCAAATTTCTTGGTTTCACTAACCAAAATGTAAGCATTGACAGTATCCTTTACGTGAGTAAAATCACGTATCGCATTAGGATTACCAATAACGATCTTATCCCTCTTCCCTTTTAAAATTTCAACAATTTGCCTATGTACAACACTCGTTACAAATTGAATTCCTCTTCTCGGGCCTTCATGATTAAATCCACGGGTAATAATACTGGGTACACCATATGAATTGTGATATAGCCACGCAATTTGTTCCGTTGCTACTTTAGTCGTGCCATAAATACTTCTGGGACGAAAAGGATTTTTTTTTAAATCTTCGCTCACGGGTACTTCTTGTGGATTAACTAAACCATATTGCTCACTACTGCACGCTACTTGAATGCTTTCCAAGGTGTTGTCCGATCTTCTCGCCGCTTCAAAGATTTTAATCGTCCCGATGATGTTATTATATGCTACTCGAGCTGGTTCGCGAAAGGATGTAGGCACGAATGATTCTGCTGCTAAATGAAAAACCGCATGCGGCTCCACTTTTTCAAATACTTTCAAGATCCTTTCAGCACTAGTAATATCTGCCTCATGGAGATGAATCTTGCCTCTTAAATGTTCAATATTTTCATGCATGGGCACTGCATGCCGTCGAATGGTACCATGAACCTCACAACCTAAATCTAATAATTGTTCCGCCAAGTGACTCCCGGCAAATCCACTAATACCTGTAATTAACACTCTTTTTTCTTGCCAAAATTCTTTTTTTGGTAAAGCTGATGTCTTGTTCTTGAAATCTTTTAAATATTCATCTATTTTATCCGGTTTAATGATAAATCCTTGTAATTCCAGCTCTTCTACTCGAGGATTCCGTTCAATTACCTGTTCAATTGGAATGAGTTCGTTCATGTTAATTTTATGAATCGTAGATTAATTTTTAAGTTATTTATTAATTATTTTATTTGATTTTAATAAATAAATTTCTGGTTTAGGAGGATTATATTTAAAACATTACATTATTCCATTCACTTTCAAATTACTTCTTTTAGCCATGCTTTTAATGACAAAAATTTAATGAGATTCTTATCATGTAGAATGATCATTCTTGCGATAAAATTAAATTCGCTTTTTCTTTACCTTTTTTGATGTAACTCATCATCAATATAAGAAAAATAACCTCATTCTTTAATAAGTAAATAAAAATATTAATAAAAAAATAAAATTAGGAATTATTCTACTAAGGCTTGTTATGTCTAAGATCATGATTTTTTCAATAATTTAAATATATCTTTTGAAAAACTTTAGAAATAAAGATGAATTTATAAAAGATTAGAAAATGATGATAATATTAACATTCCCTTAATGAAATTAAAAAAAAATGATAAATTATGATAATTATTAAATATATTAAAAACCATTTTCATTTTATTAGTTCCTTCTCGTGTGTATTATTCTGGGCGTTATTTTTATTACTAAAATATAATTTTAACATTCCTGGTGTTGATTTCGATGATCGTCATCTCGCAGGTTATTTATTATTACATGAACCTTCTAGATTATATACTATAAGATATTATTATTTACCTAGTTTTGCAACTTTCTTATTAATTCCATTTTCTCTTTTGCCTCTGATAACGGCAAAATATCTTTATTTCGGAATAAATGTCTTGATGTTAATCTTAAACGTATGGGAATATGATAAAATTCTCTACTTAAAAGGTATTAAAAATAACTTTCATAGAACAACATTTTTACTTTTAATTTCTAATGGATATGTAGTATTCGCCAATTTTTATCATAATAATTTTAAATTCGTATCTTCTCTATTAATTTTATTAGTTTTACGGAGAGAAATTGAATATTCCCTTGATGAAAAATTTAAGTCTCTAAAGTTTTATTTTATTAATTTTAATTGTTTATGGTTAGCGATCGCAAATATCCCCCAAATCGTTTTCATCATTTTTATATATCTCTTCTATTCCATTCCCTTGAAAGAATTATTAAATATAAACAGTTTTAAACTATATGGTTTGGCAAGTTTAGCTTTTTTACTACAGAATTTCATGTTTCTCGTCCATCCTCATTACATTTATGATTTTTTAAATAGTTACGAAAGAAATAATTCTACTCAGAGACCATCTACCATCCCATTTTGCTATACTAAAGAATGGTTATATGTAGAAAATAATTCAATTTATTTTGCCATTTCAGTTATTATGCTAAGCATTACAACCATAATTTTAATTTTATCTAAAAATTTCTCAATTGAGTATAAACTCGCAATTTTTTCTTATGGTTATCTTTTCTATGGAGCTTGGGCACATAAAGCATTTACCGTTATTATTCCATTATCATATCTATTATTTTTACCAGGATTTCTTATAAGAAATTCGGAAAAAGAAAATTTATTTAAAAAATTATTTTTTTTTATTGGAATTTTATCGCTATTTGGGATTTACATGATGTTTCCACATTTTACAATTTTTAAATATTTGCCATTTTCGGAAGACTCTTTAATGGGATTACTGGTAAATCTTCGTTGGATTTTTTTACTTTTACTTTCATTATTTTCCTTGATTATTATATATCATGAAAAGTTAAATAAATTGAAAGTGCTAAAATATATTAAATTGAAATATTTTTATAGTGCTCCATCTCATGAATAAAGTCTTAATATTTACTCCCTTTGCTTTAGAGAATAAAAGAGGGGGAGAATTTTTTTCTCTCGAATTAACTAAAGGATTACAAAAATTTTATGATGTTTCCTTAATTGACACGAATAGAGTTCTAGAGAAAAATATTAGATTGATGAAAAAAAGAAGCATTCTTGAAATTAATAATTTAAAAAGAGTTAATTTTGCTACATTTCGAATTTTTAATGCTTCTTTTGATATCATTTTTCCTAAAGAGCTTATTAAATTATATAAAGAGGTTAAGAAACGTGATATCATCTATATTCTCATTAGCACGTTTAAAACGGAATTTCTATTTATGATTTTTAGCCTTTTGCTACCTAATAAAACGTTCATTATAGGGTACCATAAACCCCTTCATTCTGATAAAAGAGTTTCCTTATATAACCTAAAATATCGAATGACGATTCTTTTCTTTAAATTATTTAATCATAACATTTATCATCATGCCCTTTCTCTTCACGCTAAAAAATTTTTAGAAAATTTTTATAATTCCAACAAAATAATACTGATAAGGGAAGGATTAGATCTTTCAAATTTTCTTTCTAAGGAAAAAGAAGAAACAAAAAGAGATAATATTCTAAATTTTCTTTATGTAGGAACTTTTGATGATGTACATAAAGGATTTAAAGTATTATTAAATGGTATCGAGCAGTTCTTATCAGAACATGAATATACCGATATCTTTTTTGAATTCTGTGGAAAAGGTCCGTTAGAATCCGAGCTAATAAACCTAAAAAATAAATTTCCTTCTCACATCAAAATCCATGGTTTTATCGATACCAAAAAATTATCCTTTATTTATAAAAAAAATGATGTTTTATTATTTTCTTCTCGAAAGGAACCTTTTGGAAGGGTATTAGTTGAAGCACTCGCATCAAAAATGATAATAATATGCACCAAAACAATTGGTTCTATAGAAATTTTAAAAGGAAAAGAATTTGCCTTTTTCTTAAAAGAATTAACCCCAGAGGCCATAAAAAAGAAAATCTCTGAAGTACATGAATTATGGAAAAAAGATTTTCAAACATTTAAACGATTACAAGAAAATGCTCGTGTTCATGCTTTATCAAATTATTCCCTAACAAATGAAATTAATCAATTTCGTGATTTTTTTGAAAGGAAATTTTTACCAATAAAAAAAAGCACCTCTAAATAAAATAAAACGCACAGAAAGAGAAATTTTATTCATGGAGAAGAATATAATTTTAGGTATTGATGGAGGTTGTTTTGAATTCATACAGCCTTTAATCGAAAAAGGGTATTTACCAAATTTCGAAAAAATATTAAGACAAGGGTTTTTTGCCCCATTACAAGTGACAATTCCCCCCGTGACCATTCCATCGTGGCCATGTCTTTTTTCAGGATTAACGCCAGAACAATTAGGGTATTATTTTTTTACACATCCTACTAAGGGATTATTTAATTCTTCTGTTTGGAGGGATAAATCTATTTTTACCATATTAAAAGTAAAACAGTTCATATTAAATGTACCGGGTACTTTTCCCGCTTGGAAAATAAATGGTGAAATGATCTCAGGGATGCTGTCGCCCACGATCAATTGTTATCCCCCTGAATTAAAGTTTTTTCTAAATAAAGACTGGATTATTGATGGAAAAACAATTCAAAACAGTTTTAAAGCTTTTGAAATGAAATCCACATTATTTTTAAAAAAATTCAATGAAAATTTTAACCTAATGACATATGTAATTCGTTTACCAGATTCCTTATCCCATCATTCTCATGTACCACGAAATATTTTAGAAAATTATCTTGATTTAGGATATAAAAGAATTGATAACTTTATAGGTAAAATTCTCTCAAAAAAAATCACTAACCTTTTTATTTTAAGTGATCATGGGCTAAAATTTTACGATCAAGAATTTAGCATGCGTAGATGGTTGGAAAAAAAAGGTCTATTATACATCAATAAATCTCAAATATATAAGATTTATAATATAATTGGAAAACTGTATTATGGATTATTTCGGAATAAGATAAAAATAAATTATGAAACCTTTTTTAAAATTAAAAATATTATCAAAAATATGATTGACGATTCAAGTTCACTTGAAAATAAGATAAAGGGAAGCGGAGTCATGAGCTTTTTAGGTAATACCGGAGGTATCTTCTTAAATGAATCTGATAAAAACAAAACAAACCTAATTATCGAAAAAATGAGGAAAGAAAAGCGGATAAAAGCATTAGAATTAAAAAATGAAGAAGGCTTTCCTGATATAATTGTCATTTTAAATGAAAAGTATCTGTTTAATCATAAACCGTCATATTTTGTAATTAGGGGAAGAAACACAATAAACCACTCTCAGAAAGGTATTTTTTTAGCTTGGGGTAAAAATATTAAAAAAGGATGCTTGCCCCTCATTAATTATGAAGACCTTGCTCCAACTCTTTTAAAATTATTTGCAGAACCAATTCCTGCATATTTAAAGGGAAAACCTTTAGATATTATTAAGGTTTAAATTATTTATAATTAAAAATTTCCTAAAACTTTACTTTAAAATGATAAATTGATTCATTCAATAAAGCAAAATAAATTTATTTTGGAAATTTGATAATAAAATATGCGGATAAATCTTTTATTCAATCTTATTAATAATTATTATTATCAAAATAAAAATAAATCCAAGAAAAATTAATGAAAACATGATTTGTACATTTAAAAAATTGAAAATTCCAATGTATCGTATATTTAGAAGCTCTAATATTTCTGAATTAAGAATACCAAAAAACTTTAAAATAACAATATAACCGTCAAAAACTGATGGCGATCCCATCCATCTTGCGCCTCCTTTTTGATAGGTAAAAATAAGATTATGAATCCAAGGTAAATAAAATAAAATGATAATCACATAGTTCATGAGCATCAAATTTTTATTATTTTTAGAATTTTTTAATAACCTAAATTTGATGAGATTTAAAAAAGTATAAATTGTATGAATGAAGATAACTAAAATACCTAAATAATCCGTATATAAAAGAAATACAGCTGAAATTATGTATAATATAGAATATTTTTTATTTTCAGGAAAAAGAATTATTTTATAACAATAATAAAACTTAATAAAACCAATAATGATATTTTAGTGTGGTTGTTTGAAATGGCCATCGCTCCCTTGATCAATTCACGAAAATCCGTGAAAAAACAAAATGCCGTCCGAATAAGGAAAATTTTTGTCTTAACATGGATTTCATTCCTTCCGAATGGACTAAGGAGGATTTAATCAAGCTGATGAACATTAGGACAGAAATCGAGCGGCAATTTTCACACGATATAGTGGCATACCATGCGAGACGGGCAAACGTGCGCGGTCTCGAAATGGTATCCAAGCACCGCTATTTAATTTTAATTTTGGACCTTCTCAAGATCCTCACGGCCTATAAAGTGGGCAAGCCTGACTTGATCGGCAAAACGAGCATTTTTACCACGATGAAGGGTATGGATTTTTATTCGGTTTTTCCCGAGGTTGCCGTCAAGGATGGATTTCAGATTCTTTTACCGGACTACAAGCGAGAGCCGACAAACTTGCGATTGCCATAATCTCGATTTTTGTCGCTCCTAAAGTTAAAAGATTTAAAAAGCAAGCAAAATTATAAACTTTAAAATACCCTCAATTAATGATTATTAAATTTAATACTAATTTTTTAAAGAATTAAGTTTTTAGCCTTGATGTTTTTTAAGAAAAAATTTTTGGAATATAGGGTTTTTCCATTTATTTTATGTTATTTTAGTTTTTTGATAAGTATTTATTATAAATATATTTCATCATTTAAAGCAGATCTTAATACTTTAATAAATTATTATTTTTTTCGGAAAAAAATTAACCTTCATTTAAAAATTCCTAAGCCCCCTAAATTATTAACAATTGTTCCAATAAATGCTTGTAATGCTCGATGTGTTTTTTGCGCCTATAAATTTCTAAAATATAAAAAAGAGAAAATGCCCTTAAAAATATTCGTAAAAATTATTAATGAATACAAAGAATTAGGAGGGAAAAAAATAATGTTATCTCCTACCATTGGTGAAGTTTTATTAGATAATACCTTTTTTGAAAAAGTTCAATATGCGAAAGAGAAAGGATTTTCTGTCTATGTTTTTACTAATGGAATTCTTTTAAATAAACAAAATAATTTTAAGAAAATTATTGATTCTGGAATAGATGATTTATTTATAAGCATTGGCGATATTTTAATAAATCACGAAAGAGAAATTTTTGGTATTTCTAAAGAATCAGCTTACCAAAAAATTATTGGAATTCTCTCATTGTTAGACTACAAATTAAAAAAGAATTCAAAAATAAATATTACATTAGTTCTCAGGGCAAAAAGATCCTTTAGGAATATATGGAACTCCCTAAAGAGCTCAAAATTTAAATATTATTACGAAAAACAAGCATTTCATATAAAATATAATACTGAATATGACAATTGGTGTGGAAATATTAAAAAAGAAGATCTAATTGGAATTATGAAATTAAAAACAGGACCTCTCTTAAGGAAATATCCTTGCTCTAGTCTTTGGGAGATAAGCATATTACCAAACGGCAATGTACGATTGTGTGGTTGCAGAATTAAAAAAACAGAATATGATGAATTAGTAATAGGAAACATTTTAAATAACACACTTTATGATATTATAACTAATAAGAAAGGACAAAAAATTCTAAAAGATTGGAGTCAAGGATATATACCAGAAGTTTGTAAGGATTGTAATAGATATAGTTATCCCAAATTTCATAAGAAAATTGCTATTTTCTCTAAATATAATCCTGCTCGATATGATTTATAAAATAAGAGGTTTAATAAATCTATATTATTATTCTAATGTTATTTTTTTTTTAGACATTTTTTTTATATTTTTTTGGAAATAAACATCATACATTAAAAATCAAATTATATCTTAAGTGTTGTAAAATTAAAATTTTCCTTAAAGTTAAAACTTTTTTTTGGCGTGATGAGGAAATTTGAGAGAGTTTCTATTAAATTCCTATTAAATTCTTAATGGGAATAATATCCTCATATATCCTTTTTTGTCTGCAAGAAATTATAATTATATTTGATTTATGAAATTCTATTAATATTTGTTAATTTTTAATTAGATTTTTTCTCTTTTTATAAGCTTTTTTATAAAACATTATCTCAAAAGCAACAATTAAATTCATTATTAAATCGATTAAAATGAAACCAATCATCTTGATGAAAAAAGTATATCTAAATTTGATTGAATGTTCCTCTAAAAATAATTTATAAAATACAATTTTTCGAAATCTTTTTAAATAGAAACTGAAAAAAAAAATTACTCCTATTAAAAATAGATAAATATTTATCGGCAATAGAATAAAAGATATAAAAATGTAGAGTGAAACTAAAAATAAACAAAAAAATTTTATTCGTTTGGAAAGATAATGAGAATTTTTCATAAATAAAGTGTTTTCAATCCATCTTAAATTTTGGCGGATATAATCCCTTAATTTAATAGGATACTCCATTTCGACAGAAATCTCGTGAAGTTTAAATATTTTATATCCCTTAGAAATTAAGCAAGCTCCCATTAATAATCCATCATCAGCAAAAACACCTTCAGGAAATCTTTTAATTGACTTAATTACTTCTTGCGTTAAGATTGAAGTTTGTCCTATCAAAATAGTATTTCTTTTAAAATTAGGTTTCAAGGACACGGTTCGATTGATATGTATATATTTTACCAGATCAATGTGTCTTATTGAATCATAAGGTCTTACATTTGTAGTTACTATATTTTGATCTTGCATATTAATAGCTTGAATCATTAGGTTCAATATTTTATCAGTTAAAATAATATCCGCATCAATTATAGAGATTAAACCCTCAGAAACATGCTCAAGACATTCATTTATCGCTTTAATCTTTCCTCCTCCAGATCTTTGATACAAAATTACAAAATTTTTTTCGCTTTTAAATGAATTTGCTATTTGTATAGTCTTATCAGAACCTCCCGCGCTAATAATCACTCGAATATGAGGATATTTTAACGTTTTGATCGATTGTATACATGAAAGAAGGGTTTTCTCCTTATTCCAAGCAGGTATTATAATATTTATTAATGGATATTTTTTTAATTCTTTTATTTCTATTTTTTGGGTTTCTCTCTGCTTTTTTAAATTTTTCCCGTTTTTAAAATCCCTGCAAATAAATAACAAAAGATGATATATTATAGTAATTAACAAGAGTAAAAATATAAAATTAAGCGAAAAAATACTATTCAAAAATGTTTCTATAAAATTCACATTTATTTTCTATAATTCCATTTAATTTTAAATGATGTTAATTATAATAAGTACTTATTTTTTTAAAACATCTTCAAAAATTTTTATATAAATTGTATCTAATATCTTTCAAATAAGTTCTCTAATTACTTACTTATGGTCAAATTTTCCCTTCTCTCGTCAAACTTTAAAATTATATGAAAATAAAATCCTTTTAGTCTTTTGGTAATAATTTCTTTCATAAACACCCTCCTTCCTATTTACTTTAAATAGGTTTCTCATCGGGTTTTATTGATGAAAAATTCTTTATGAATTTGTTCAATTTCGAAAAATGAGATGATATAAGCGTCCCTTTGATTAAGGGCTTGTTTTTCATAGTTATAGCAAATTTAGTAATCGTTCAAATTTCTAAAGTCCTTAAATTTAGCTGTATCTTAATGATATATTTATAAACAAAATCTATAAATTTTCTGGCAGGAAAAAACAATGTTCGGACTTTCTGGTGGCTTTTTAAGAACAAGTATGATTGAAAGCAATGCCTTTAAATAAAAAGATTTTTCTTTCATGAGATGGACGATAGAAAATCATAACTCTTTCAATAAAACGGTTTTATGATTTCTCATGTATAAATACTTTTTCTTTATCCGTATAAAAATAGGGATTCAAAAGGGGAAAGGTATAAATCTCTTAATTCTTTAGAAATTAGAGCCCCTCCGTTAAGTTAAGTACTAACTTTTATTCAAATATAATGATTTCGACCCATATTAATGCTAATTTTTTTAAATTCAATCAGCATGTTATGAGAACAAAAAATAAATTTAAATGCTTGTATTTAAATTTTAAAATAAGTTTATATACAATATAAGATATTGTCTACATGAATCATGAAAATACTTTCCGTCCGAATTGATGAGGAGGAAGATAAAGAACTAGATTCTATCGCAAAGAGGATGAAAACAGACAAGTCTACTGCTGCACGCAAGGCTATTGAATTAGGTATTAAACAATTAAAAAGAATAGAAGCGTTAGAAAATATAAGATTAAGAAAATGGACTATTTGGAAAGCAGCTCAATATTGTGAGGAATCTTATCGCTCTTTTTTACGGATCTTGCGCGAAGAAAACATTCCTTTTCCCCTTTCAAGTGAAGAATTGACACGTGAATTAAATGAAAGCTGCAATAAGTAATTCAGGTCCTTTAATCCACCTTGCAAGTACAGGACTACTAGATTTTTTATTTTATCTCTATAACGTAATATTAATTCCCGAATCCGTATATGAAGAAACGGTGATTAGGGGGAAAGAACAGGAATTTCCCGATGCATTACTTATTGAAAAAGCTATAAAGGACAAGAAAATTGAAGTTAAACGAGTTAAAAAGAACTCAGATAAATATTTTTATTCTAAGTTACACCAAGGAGAATTCGATGCTATTAGACTTGCTCTTGATTCTAAAATTGAAATCATTTTATTGGATGATGAAGAAGCACGAATTTTTGCAAGAACAATGAATCTTAAAGTGAAAGGTACTTTAGGAATTCTCATTGATTTATATAAGGAAGGATATATTAACCTTGAAAGGTCTCTTCAATATCTAAAAAAATTAAATTCCCTCATGTATTTATCGGCTGATGTTTATAATCTTGTAGAAGAGAGGCTTAAACGGGTAAAAAAATGAAAAACAAATAATAGTACTTTATAAACGTAAGGTGCTAAAATGTTGGGTTTATTTCTTAATGTTCTGGATCACCTTCATGAAGATCATCTTTTTCCATATTGAATAAGTAGCTTTCTCTATTTTTAGAAATTCTCTCTGCGTTTATAAAACACCTTCTATTACAAAAAATTAAAAATTAATTCTTTAGAATTTCTTCAAGAACTTTTAAATAATCATTTCCAATTTTTTGCCAAGTAAATTGCTCAATGACTCGCTCATGGCCAATTTCTCCCATTTCTCGTCGAATCTCAGGATTATTATATAAAAACAATATTTTCTCTATTAAATCATTTAAATCATTCGGCTTAACCAATAATCCTGTTTTTTTATCCTCGATTGCTTCTGGAACCCCTCCTGTTTTGGTTCCGATAACGGGAAGCTTGTAATAATTTGCTTCTAAAAATACAATTCCAAATCCCTCTAAATCATACTTTATAGGTTTTACGGGCATGACAAATACATCCGCTAATTTATAAAATTTATTTCTTTTAAACTCATCAGACGCACCTAAGAATGAAATTTTTTCCTCAATTTTCAATGTCCTTGCCAAATTCTTTAAGTTATTTGTCTCTTCTCCTTCTCCAATCAAGTAATATTTGATGTTTAAATCAGGAAATTTTTCATTGATTTGTTTTATTGCTTTAATTACTAAGGCAAAATCCTTACGAGTGATATGCCTTCCCACGCTTAAAAGTACATATTGATTTTCCGGAATATTGAATTCTTTTCGTAATTGTTCTTTAGTTTTTTCTATTTCTAAGTTATTAAGATCAATTCCTCGATTGATAACTTCTATTTTATGAGGATCCAAGTGATGAATTTTTTTAAGTAAATTCTTCATGATATGGCTGTTAATAATTATTTTATCTGCGTTTTTGTAGAAATAGGATTTTAAGGATAATGGATTCTGAACTAAAAAATCATTGCCATGTGCCATGGTAATTAATTTTTTGTTAAAAATTCTTGATAAAATATAAGTGAATGGCAATAACCATCCCCCATGAGCACTTAAAAAAGCATCATATTCAAGTTTCCTTAATATAAAACAGGATTTATTCATATTAACAATGAGACTCATGAGAATTTTTGGTTTTAAAATAAAATATAAGATTACGTGGAGCTTATCAGTAAAGGAAGTTCTTCTATCTCTCGAAACATGCAAACAAAATGATAAAAATAAATAATAAAATCTTCTTTTTAATAAAAAAGAAGCTAAATCCTTGGTCTTGAATTGAGTATTGTTAATTCTTCTAAAAATATTTTTATTTTCTTGAAAAGGATTTAAAATATATAAATCAATATTTTTTGATTCAAAAAAAATATAAAGATTCCAAAGAGTATGAGCAATCCCTCCCTTTTTGGGTGGAAAATCATCTGTGATAACAACGATATTCATGATGAATGTAAATGAAAAAAATGATATTAATATTATAAGGGTCTTATTTTCTTTAAAATAGATCTAAGTTGCTTTTTCAAGAAAATTTAGGGGTTATTATATTAAATGAAATAAATTTTTATGTATTTCACAATAAAAAAATACACGGCCAAACTGAATTTTAGATGTTTTTTTTTTACATGCTCTTTCTTTAATTTATAAAATACAGTTCATTAATCAATAATTTTTAAAAATAACTCTTCGATGTTCATATCAATTTCTTGGAATTTTGAAATTGAATGATGTTGTAAAACAGAAAATAAATCCTTATAATTCTCTTTTTCTTTAAGGTATATAAACAGTCCTTTCTTATTCTCTTCTATTTTAGTAATATATTCTTGCTTTGATAATTCTAACTTGAGCTCTTTATGATTTTTAAAGGGTTCAATATAGATTTTAATTTCATTTTGAATCAAATTTTGCAAATCTTTTTTGTTTCCAACTTTTTTAATACAACCTTTTTCAATAAACGCAACTCTATCACATAATTTTTCGATAACATTCATATTATGGCTCGTTATAAAAATAGTCTGATTTAATCGTTTTAATTTTTCAATAATGTAATTCGTAGTTTTTACATCTAATCCTAAAGTAGGCTCATCTAAAAATAATATCTTAGGATTCGTTAGAAAGATTCTACATAAAGATAATTTAATCTTCATTCCCGTCGAGTATTTTTCTACATATTCATTTAACCAATTCTCTAATTCAAATTCTCTCGCTGCTTCCAAGATTTTTTTCTTATAATCTTTAATTTCATAAATTTTACAAAAAAATTTTAAATTGGCATATCCCGTCATCCTGTAATAAATCATATCACTTCCTAAAATTAACCCAATTTTATTTTTTACTTTTTGGGGGTATTTTAGAATATTAATACCATCAATAGAAGCAGAACC
>JALGVJ010000020.1 GCA_029838195.1 Promethearchaeota archaeon | reverse complement strand
AGTAAGAGATAGAGGAGATTCTTTCCAGAGGAAAGGGAAGCATTCCACAAATTTAGTCGTCATGGTTGAAATAGCTTTAAATGGAAGCTATCATGTTTAATTCATAGTCATTTTTAAAAAAGATTTTAAAACATGATTAGTAAAGGGTAAATAATTATTTAGTAAATAACCATGTTTTAAATACCCGACAATATTACTAATCATTATTGAAGAAAAGTAAAGATTTTACTGAATGTATTAAACCTCAAATACTTGAGAATCAATTCGTTTCTTAATAAGAAGATTTATATATGCAATCGAAATTATTTTATCTCGACTGGAAAAATTACGAGACGTGATAATGAGTGTTGACGAATAAAGATGAATTTAACATAGAAGATTTTTATGCTCACTATTTAAAGGGGCCAAAAATTTTTCAGAAAAGGGAAGCATTAGAAACATCTTACGTGCCTGAAGAATTACCTCACAGGGACAAGGAGATAAAAAAAATTGCGGAATTAACTGCTTGCGCCTTAATTGGAGATGCGCCTTCGAGTTTTTTATGCTATGGCATGACGGGTACCGGGAAAACTGCAACCGTTCGATATGTTAGTCAAAAATTAACTCGGCATGCGCGAGCTAAGAAACCGTGGTGGATTTATGTAAATTGTAACGTAGTAAGTACGCCTTATCGCATTTTAGCACACATTTATAACACGATATCTAATAGGGAACGAATCCCACCTACGGGTCTTCCAAAGGATGTGATATTCAAGCAATTATTAGGTCTTCTTGATCAAAAAGTAGGTGATTCCGTTTGTTTTCTTGTGTTAGATGAGATTGATATCTTGTCAGATAAAAAGGGAGGAAATGAGATCCTTTATGATTTAACAAGGTTAAATGAAAATCTCGATTATTGTAAAACCAGTTTGATTGGAATTTCGAACAAATTGAATTTTAAAAAATATTTAGATCCCCGAGTATTATCGAGTTTAGGAGGAGAATGTCCGATCGTTTTTCATCCATATAATGCGAATGAATTAGCGGATATTTTAAAGAAACGAGCAGCCATCGCGTTTTATCCCGGGACTCATGAAGAAGGCGTGATTCGATATTGTGCAGCTTTAGCTGCCGAGGAAAATGGCGATGCGAGAAAAGCGCTGCAATTATTAAAAAAGGCAGCCGAGATTGCCCAACGCAAGCATAGTAAAAAAATCTTGGAGAGGCACGTGGATGAGGCGCGTTTAGAATTAGAAAAGGATCAAGTGGAGGAATTCATTTTAGGATTGCCTTTTCAAGCTAAATTGGTTCTAACCGCAATTTATTTAATTTCCAAATATTTTCCAAACCATGTCATTATCTCAGGCGATGTGTATGATGTGCATTCTGAATTATGTAATCTCCTGCCAAAAAAACGTAAATTAACTGAGCGAAGGATTAGCGATTATATAAATGAATTGACTTTAGCAGGATTAATATGTGCTCGAATTAAATCACGGGGATACTATGGGAGGACTAAAATTATAACCCTTTCCATGGGACTAGACATGCTCGAGCGAATCTTATCTAAAGAAGAGAGTATTGCGGAATTGTTGAATTATCGCCCATTAAGCCTGCAAAAAGATAAGGTAAAGATAAATGGTGCCGTATTCAAGAAATTATATTAAGCGGTAAAATCCCATTCATCAATACCATCGCTCATTTGAGTTAAAAAATATAACGAATCTTCTTCATTTTTTTCTTTTAAGATAAGGAATAATTTTGCAAGGTGCTTGCAGAATTTTTTATTAAGAGCCCGACGCGTTTGGAAATCGTGGCAGTCATGCTTCAAAATTTTTTGATTTGTATGAATCTCAATCAGATAAGGTGTTTCTTTTGAACCTGCCACCCATGCTTTAATTATACCTTTATTTTTATCAAACATGGAAATTTCAAATGAATCAGCGGAAATGGACGCGGCCCTATTAATAGTACCCCGCTCCAGAAACGCTTTTAAAAGAGTATTGAATTCCGGCTTTCTTGCGGCCGTTTCTTTTGCTCCCTTAAAAATTACTTCTTTTTTTAATTCCTTATAATTTTCAATTTTCTTTTTATTTTCAATTTGCCACCTCTCAAATTGTTTTCTTAAAGAAGCAGACAAGCTTAATTGATTATTTTTTCGGATTAGCAATTTTTTCTCCAAGGATTTATCTATAAAAGTTTTAGCATCTTTCGGCGGAAAGAGAAAGAGTTCAAAAGAAAGAGTAAATATCAAATCCGAAGGCGAAATGGAGGGTACATCAATAATTTTCCAGACATATAACCAGAGGTCAGTGGCACTCTTCCGTGGAATTTCTAAATTCATGATTATCATCTACTCATTTACCATGATTAGTATATAAAACATGTGTAATTTTTTATACTTCAAGAAATGAAATTTATCGTTTTTCTTAAAATTTTATTTTACTCTTGCGGATTAAAGGATGGGAAAATTTAAAGAAATTTATGAGATACGAAATTAATTGAACATGAGAGGGGTTATTTAGAGGAAGTAATTTTCTTCATTTAAATTTAATTCCAAGTATTGAAACGTGTCCAATTCCATGATAGGGACTTTCCCTTCAGTAGGATGGATGCCCATGCTTCTCATGTAATCTGTTTGGGATTGAAAGCATCCGGAATTAATTAATGATACGTTTCTATATTTACCATATCCATTAATGTGTAAGTGTCCCGTGTGAAAGATATCCGGAACGGTATCGATTATTAACCAATCCTTTTTGACGGGCGCAATCTGCGTTTTTTTTCCATAGACGGGTGCTAAATGCCTGCAAATGAGTAATTCTTTCATGGATTCTATAGGATTATTATTTTCCAATCCGGGAACTAATAAGCTCATATCAAGCAAGCTATCTCCATGAAAAATAAGGGTAATCACGCCATGGGTTTGAATATAGGAAGGATTTCCAAGGGGTTCAACCCCAATATCTAATAATTCCTTGCAATATTTTTTAGGAACTGCAGGTCTTGGAATAGCATTTCTCACGGGTTCGTGATTTCCCGAGCTATAAAAAATTTTAATGTAGGAGGGGATTTGAGAGAGAAATTCTGCTGCTACTTTATATTGTTCATGAATGTCAGAAATGATTAAATCACCTTTTTGATCGGGATAAACGCCAATTCCATCCACTAAATCTCCATTAATAATTAAATATTTGATTTTCCCTATTTTTTCTCTTAAACCTTTGTTTGGGACATTTCCATTTAGAATTTTCACGAATCTTTTCCATAATTTTTCTTCGAACTCCCTGCTTCCAATATGGGTATCAGAGATTAATGCTACCGAGAGGGGATCTTGTGAGCGATGTTGTTGAGCATCTAAAGGGACATCGATTTTTAAAACGTTATTTGCATAAACCAAGCCCTTATTATTGGATTTATCAGGAGCATACATGCCTTTCACGTAGATTAATTGATCTTCTAACATCCTTTCTACTAATTTAGTTGTTTCTAAGTTTTCCTGCTCTTTTTTTATTAATACTTTTATAGATCCCGATAAATCTTCGAGCGTTACTAAGTAATTTCCATTTTTTGTCGTTCTAATTTCATTTATTAAACCAATTATCGAAACTTCAACTTTATTTTTTGATCGAACAAGATTTTTTATATTAATTGTAGAAGAAACATCAGGTCTTTTTCTCATTAACTTTCGAAGAGAATTAAATTTATCTAAGGTAAGTTCATAGAAATCTTTGTATTCTCCGCTGGTATGGAGTTTTCCTGTGGGATCTTTCAGGATCTCATACACGGGAGGATAGTCTCTTGCAATGGGTTTAAACGCAAAAGTAGAGAGGCTGTTTCCCGTAAGGGGTGCTTGTTTTAGTATCTTTTTCTTGGATATTAATTCTTCTCTTGCTGAAGAGGGTGTATCGAAAGAGATTTCATCCAAATTTATTGGTTTTATCCCCGGATATGATGAATTAATTGTCGTAGCGGGAGAAGTTTCTTTTATATTCTCATTTTTATCTTCTTTTAATTCGGTTGAAACGTGTTCTGCTTTTTGCTCCTCTAATTCGAGTTCATGGGATTCTGAAGTGATGACATTTTCGGTAAATTTTCTTTTTAATATAGTTTGAATCTCATGAATCTCAAGTTTCTTCAATATCTCAGGCGTCAAGTGGCTCCTGAATTGAGGTAAAAAACTCACGTTTCGGATGATATTGGTAATATGTGTTTCGATATTCTCCATATCTTGGAAAATTTCTAAAACCTCCGGGGAAATATTAATCCCGGAATTTATAAACGTATTTATAATGAATTTTTTAACTTTATCGTGTTTAGAGCTCATCTTTTACCCTTCAATACGGAACAATGATAATTATTGAGGGAGAAAATTAAATTGTTATTATTAAAGTAAGAATAAGTCCTTCCTTCCTTTAAATGAGAAGGGGTCAATAGTTTTTTTAAGTTTTAAGAAAAATCATCATTCTCCCGTTGTTAAAATAATTTAATTGAGATTATTCGATTAATAATTTCATTTAATTTAAATCTCGAGCATATTAAGATATAACATGAGATGGAAAAGAAAGTCGAAGATTAAGAAAAGGAAGGAGTTGCCCGGTCTTGAAAGATATGTCTAAAAGAATGGAGCAATATTTTAATGCCTTGCAAGAAGAAATTAATTCTTGTTATCAAGTAGCGGAGCGAGCTCGAAAGAAAGGATTAGACCCGGAATTATTCGTGGAATCTCCTCAAGCGAGAGATTTAGCTGGAAGAGTAGAAAAATTAGTGGGTCCAGCCGGGGTTGCGAACGTAATTCGGGAATTAAAAAAGCAAAATTATACAGAAGATCAGATCGTATTTCAAGTGGTATCTGATATTTTAGAAAAAAAAATTGGAAATATTGAATCATTAGAAGAACGAGTAGAGCGCGCCATCCGTGCGGGATTAGCAATAAAAACGATGGGTGTTGTAAGCGCCCCGCTTGAAGGGATTTCCAAAATATTGATTAAAACAGACCAATTTGGTAATAAATATTTATCCTTATACTTTTCTGGGCCCATTAGGGCTGCTGGTGGAACTACTGCTGCTCTATGCGTTTTAATTGCAGATTATGTACGTAAAAAATCAAGCATCCCCAGATATGAAGCTATGGAAGGGGAAATAGGAAGATTTGTGGAAGAAATTAAACTTTATGACCGATTAGTTCATTTACAATATCCTTCTTCCAATAAAGAAATACGATTTGCCGTAAAATCGCTTCCCGTGGAAATTAATGGAGATCCTACTGAAAAGGAAGAAGTATCTGCATTTAGGGATTTACCACGCATAGAAACTAACAACGTGCGTGGAGGAGCATGCTTGGTGCTGAATGATGGAATTTTGTTAAAAGCTCCTAAATTATTGAAGATAGCACGAGAAATGAATATAGAAGGATGGGAATGGTTAGGGGAATTAAGAAAAATCGCTGCGGAAGAGAGCAAGCGAGAGGATTTGAACGAGGATAATGCTAGTACATTCGCTACCAATCAGGAGAAAATATCTCCTAATTCAAAATATATAAAAGATATCATTGCGGGGCGTCCGGTATTTGCTCATCCATCAGTAACGGGAGGACATAGAATACGATATGGTCGTTCCCGCAACACGGGATTGGCGGCAGGAGGCATTCATCCTGCGACCATGGCGATATTGGATGATTTCATAGCCATCGGAACGCAATTAAGAACGGAACGCCCAGGCAAGAGCACGAGCATTTGCCCGGTGGATTCCATTGAGCCCCCCATAGTAAAATTGAAAAATGGAGATGTAATTAAAATAACTTCTCATGAAAAAGCTAAAAAAATCTTTCCTAAAATTGAAGAAATATTGTTTTTAGGTGATATTTTATTTGGCTTTGGAGAATTTGCCGAAAACAATCATATTTTAATTCCATCGGGGTACGTGGAAGAATGGTGGGCGTTGGACTTGGAGAAAGCTCTAAAGGATAAAAACATAGAAGATTCTAATTTTCAAAAGTTCATTAAAGATCCCTTTAATAATATTCCCACCTCAGAAGAAGCGATATCCTTGTCAAAAACATTAGACATTCCCTTACACCCCGCTTATTTGGATTTTTGGGGAAACGTGTCAGTGGAAGAAGTTCTTTTACTAAGGAGTACATTGTTGGAGGGATATTCTGACGGCATGTTAATAATTAAAAATACTTCTCACATTAAGAAAATATTAGAAAAAGCATTCATTCTTCATCGATTAAAAGACGATAAAATCATTTTCAGCAAAGCCATGACGACCATTTATACGACAATCTTTAATTTAGAAAAGAAAGAAGAAATCCAATTAAATGATCCAAAAGATGTATTTGATCTTTTTTACCAATTATCCTCCATCAAAATAAGAAATAAAGCCCCTTACTTCATGGGGACGAGAATGGGCCGCCCAGAAAAATCTGAGCGTAAGAGCATGAAAGGCGTCCATGCTCTTTTTCCTTTAAGTGATAAGGTTGGAAATTCAAGAAAATTGGAAAAAGCTCTTGAATTTGAAAAAATAAAGATTGATGTTTGCAGAAAAAAATGCCCGAAATGTAATATTATTACTATTTTTAATTCTTGTCCGAAATGCGGTCAGCATGCCGAGCTCCAAAAGATTTGCGAACGCTGCAAGAAATATTTTCCGATAGATGAAGATACTTGCGACGTTTGCGGAGGAATCTTGAGTTTCTCAAGCCCGGCAGCATTTAACATTAAAAATCACGTGCAATCCATCTTAAAGCACCTAAATGTGTCCTTACCTCCGAACGTAAAGGGAATATATGGATTAACAAATAAATTTAAAATCCCTGAACCCTTAGAAAAGGGAATTTTAAGAGCCAAAAATGATGTATTGGTATATAAAACGGCTGAAATCCGATACGATGCCACCGATATTCCCTTGACTCATTTTAAGCCGAAAGAAATAGGTATTTCCGTGGCAAAATTAAAAGAGTTAGGATACGACGTGGATCAAGATGGCATGCCCCTCGAAAATGAGAATCAAATCGTGGAACTTAAAGTTCAAGACGTGATCCTCTCGGAAGATTGCGCTGATTACTTGGTCAAAGTTGCTAACTTTTTAGATGATGAATTAGAATATTTCTACAAAATAAAACGATATTACAACGTTTCTAAAAGACAAGATTTAATAGGGCATTTGGTCGTGGGTTTGGCGCCTCACACGAGTGCCGGCATCATCGGAAGGATTATTGGATTTACTCCCGCCCGCTCCATTTATGCTCATCCGTTTTGGCACGGTGCGAAGCGAAGAAATTGTTTTCCAGGAAACACGAGCGTTTTGATAGATGACGAGGGAACAGTTAAAAAACTAGAATTGAAAAAGCTATATGAGGATTTTTTTGAGGATGAAATTTATGAGAAACAAGCAATCATCAAAAAAACACCCATTAAAAACATCCAAGTGTATTCATATGATGCTAATTCGGGGAAAATTCAGAAGACATCCATCAATGAGGTCATGAAAATTCCGTACTCAAATCAATTAATCCATTTTAAATTAGAAACAGGACGCGAATTTGAAACAACCCTGGATCATCCGGTTCTCGTCTACTCTAATGGAAAATTAGTAGAAAAAAAAGCATTTCAAGTCGAGAAATCCGATGCTTTCTTATTGCCTACCTTGGAATTTGAAATTATAGATGTTGAGTTTCATGATCTTATTAAAGAATTTAATCGGAATGAATTCAAAGACATCTGGAAAGATTTAATGGTTAGTGAAATTAAAGATTTTACAAAATCTCTCATTGATAAATTAGGCCTCAAGGAAACGGCAGAAAGACTAAATTTAAACAAGAAAACTTTGAATAAATATTACTCAAAGAAAGATTCTATTCCTTTTAATATTTTATTAAGATTATTAGAAATGCACGATTTATCTGTTGATAATGTTCCGAATTGTAAACTGGGATTTAAACGTGACCATGCGATGGTTAATAGATATGTTCCGGATGATGACTCGTTAATGAAACTTATCGGGTACTATATCGCTGAGGGATATGTCAGAAAAACACCAAAGGGGTATCAAGTTGACTTTATTGTGAGCGAGGAAGATTTAAAGCAAGATATCTTAAAATCCGCTTTTTCTTCGTTTGGTAAAGGATTTAATCTCTACGTGAATGATAATAAGATCACTATTTCAAATCGAGTCATTTATCATTTTTTCAAAGATATCTTAAAATTAAAAAATAATGCTCGAGAAAAACATTTTCCTCCCTTTCTTTTTAAAATTCCAAAAGAGAAAATTAAATATTTATTAGCTGCTTATTTCAGCGGAGGTGGAGCCATAGATATTTGCCGCAAGACCGTTGTTTGCTCCACATTTAGTAGGAAATTAATCCATGATTTGGACACCTTGCTCTTGAGATATGGGATTTTTGGAGGACTTTCAAGTCAAGAAAAAAAACTTGATATTATTGAATATAAGTTAAAAATTAGTGGCAAAAACGTGTTAAAATTTAAAGAACAAATCGGCTTTATCTCCTTGAGAAAAACTAAAGCCTTAGAAATGATTCTTAAAACTAAAAAAACAATTCCTGAAAGGATTTTTCAAAATCATAAAATATTACGAATTAAAAAGATTGAACAAGTTAAATCAAATAACTATTTTGTCTATTCCTTAAATGCCGATAAGTTTCACACGGTTTTAATTAATGAAAATATCATTACTAAAAATTGCGACGGCGACGAAGATGGCGTGATGCTCTTGCTCGATCCCCTCTTGAACTTTTCTCGTTATTATTTGCCCAGCAAGATTGGGGGCAGAATGGATGCAACCTTAGTCATTTCGTCTCTTCTTGATCCTAACGAAATCGACGTGGAAGCTCATAACATTGACACGCTTACCAGATATCCCTTAGAATTTTATGAAGCTACCCTCCATTATCCCTCCCCGTCGGAGGTTGAAAACATGATGAACCTTGTAAAAAGCCGCTTGGGCACGCCCGATCAATATGAAAATATAAGATACAACATCCCGACTTCGAATATCAATGCTGGTGCCCTTGTTTCCTCCTATAAAACTCACGAAAGCATGGAAGAAAAAATTGAAGCTCAAATGCACCTCGCAAAAATCATTCGCGCCGTGGATGAAAAAAATGTTGCCGAAAAAATTCTTGCATCTCATTTTACCCCGGATATCCTCGGAAATTTAAGAAAATTTGCTGTTCAAGGATTTCGTTGCGTTAAATGCAATACCTCTTATCGCAGACCTCCTCTTTCCAATGGAGGGAAATGCTTGAAATGCAATGGACGTATCATCTTAACCGTTAATCGGGGAGGGATCGAAAAATACATTCCAAGAGCTAAAAAACTGTGCGAAACCTTTCACCTCGATAAATATACCCTCCAACGCATGGAATTGATCGAAGAATACGTGAAAAGCTTGACAAATAATCCTAAATTAAAACAACAAAAATTATCGGACTTCTTCTAACCTAATTAGTCCCCTCCCCTCTAAATTTTTTACTACCTTCTAAAATAAAAAATTTAAGGTATATAAAATTTCAACCATTATAATAAATGGTGTAGCAGTTTCATGCCAATTCATGCATGAGTGCCTTGAATTGATTGCATGAAAAGTGATTAGTGTTAAATTCTCATCATAAAAAACAATATGGCTGAGGAAAACTTCGCAGGAGTTGCCAAGCCTGGTCTACGGCGCTAGACTGAGGCTCTAGTGACATAGGTCTTCGTGGGTTCAAATTTGAGCTATCAAAGAGATGCTCAATGAACATCCCACCTCCTGCATTCCCCCCTTAGCCTTCTCGGATTATTTATATCTTACTTTCGAACATCATTATTATTATTATTCATAGATACAATTTTAGAGAAAAAAAATGTCTTAAAAGAGGAAAATATTAAAAATGTGTTTTTCCTTGATTTTTTAGAAAAAAATTTTACAAATCACCCTCAAGATCTCACGTGTTACCTCTTTTTTTTTTAAAATTCTCTCTTCAAGAATTAAATAAATTTTTATTTTTGAAATTGCATGATGTAATTTAAGATATGAAGAATTTAAGAATAATGAATATCGAGGCATGATATTAGAAATGCCCATTGATAGAAAAAAGCTTCAAGCGTTATTAAAATGGTATGCTCACTCCATAGGTGATGATTTAATCGCCGCCATTGTGGTCAATAGAGATGGGCTCGTCATGGATGCGCTAACGAGCTCTACTTCCTCCGAGCAAGTAAAAATCGATGAAGAGGTAATCGGAGGTGTGAGTTCTATAGTTGAACCCGTTTTAAAACGAATTAATGCTGAATTTTCTTCTGGGGCTTTTGGTACAGGCACGTTTGATACGGAAAATTATCGCTTAATATTTTGCGAAGCGGGACCCGACGCTATTTTCATCACGGTCTTAAAATCGATTGCGGGTGTGGATCCCGTGTTTCCTTATGCGTATATTGCTGCGGAAAAAATCGTTCGCATATTAGATGGAAGGCCTGTCTCTCCAGTCATTCCTAAGATCATTACAACAGAAGAACAAGCGCGCATAGACAGAAAAATGGATACACTGCAAAAATTAAAAATCAAATCGGGAGAATATGCATATAAATTGATTTTAGGCGGCGCCGGAGGGGTGGGAAAGACTTCTATAGTCCATAGATTTGTCGAAAATACGTTTCAGAGCGAATATAAGAGTACTATAGGAACCTCCATCATGAAAAAAGAATGTGAATTTGAAGGGCTCGATTCTAAGGTACGCTTTGTAATTTGGGACCTCGCGGGCCAAGCTCAATTCGCTCGCGTGCGTCAGAAATACCTTGCGAACGCTGAGGCGGGCATTTTAGTATTCGATGTGACTCGAAAAGAAACCTTCGACGAGATCGAACAATGGTACGGCGAGATCAAACCTGCTTCTGAATCCATTTCCTTAATTCTAGTGGGCAATAAAATCGATCTGGAAGATCAAAGAGAAGTTTCCCAAGAACAAGGAGAGGATTTGGCAAAAAAACTGGGCATATCCTATATTGAGACGTCAGCCTTAACAGGAGCAAATATTAATGATGCGTTTAAAATGCTAGCGCTACAGATAATAAAAAAATACGTGATCGCAGAAGAAATTTAGAGAACGAATTAATTACAAGTCACGATATCCCTGTAATATTAGTCGTTCTGACCTTACTTTTTATGGGAACCGCTTGTAGTATATTGTCCTCGTTTTGATGTTTCTTTCCAGCATTATCAAAATCACTTGAAGTAAATTTTATGGCTGTAAAATTTTTAATTTTTTTAATATTATTTATATTTATATTATCATCATTGAAAATGCGGTTTGAACTCAAGAATATAATAAAAAGAAATAAAAGATTATTTGGTGAATAAGAGAAATCAATATATTCCATGCCCTTGTAACTCAGCTGGTAGAGTGTTTGACTCGTAATCAAATAGCCGGGGGTTCAAATCCCCCCAAGGGCTTTATTTTTTTGGTTTTTCGGGTATCAAGGGCGATCATTAAAACTTTTAGACACATGAACTCCTTTTTTTGATTTATAAAAATTAAAGCTTATTATTGCATTCATATTAAAAGGATTGAATTAAAAAGAGAAGGAGAAGCGAAAAAATGGAAGGAGGAGATGGGTTGGTGGAGGATGTAGGGGAAAATGGGCTTATTGACCTCATCGAGCGCATGATGTTAAAAAAATTAGGCCAAGGGCTCGTGCGAGATGACTGTTTTTATCAGGCGTTAGATGAGCTTTTAGGAAAAGAAGAGATTGAAGAGCCTCAGTTGGTGTTAAATTCAGATATGTTTGTATCCAAGACGGACGCTCCTCCTCAAATGACTTGGTATCAAATGGGATGGAAAGCAGTCATCATGAACATTAGCGATCTCGTTGTTAAGGGCGTATTTCCACGAGCCATTCTCATTTCTTTGGGTATGAGGCCTTCCATGCGGTTAGAGGAATTCAGGCAATTATTTGAAGGCATTTTGGAAGCTTGCAGGGCTTGGAATATCACATATATAGGGGGGGACGTTAACGAAACGGAAGATACCATCATCAATCCTACCGTATACGGCATCCAATCGAAAAAATCCATCATTTATCGTAAGGGAATGGCGGTGGATGATGTCGTGGTTGCCAACGGCAAATTTGGGTTAACTGGTGTTGGATTTGATATTCTATTAAAGAGAAATTTTAATATTGATGAGCATGAAGAATATGAGAATTCAGTTCGAGCGGTATTGGAACCCAAAATTTTGGGACGGGAAGCTTTGATCTTGGGAAATAAGGGATTAGTTTCCGCGAGCATTGACTCCTCCGATGGTCTTGCTAAATCGCTCCTTGATTTAATGAAATCTAATCCCAGCACGGGTTTTGAACTTTATTTTGATGAGAACTTAATTCATGAAGAAGCGCTACGTTATTCCACGGAATTTCAGAGTTCTTTAATGGAGTTAATCTTTAATGCGGGAGAAGAATTCGTCCATATTTTTACTATTCCACCCCAGAAGCTTGAACAAGCACGTTATGAAATTCAGCTCCAAGGAGGAACATTGTACGAGATCGGAAAAGTCATATCTGAGGAAAAAATATACATCCTAAAAGAACAGCGCCGGGAAGAGTTGAAATATCGGGGTTTTTTACACTTGTCCAAGAAAGAAAGCCATGATGCTCAATAGAGCACCGCGTTAATGCGCATGGTAAAAGTTTTATATTAGTAATGATTTAATTTATCATAAATTTAAAAGTGAAATATTTCTTAAGGCTATTGAATTGGTTAACAAGGGCTATTGGCGCAGGCAGGTAGCGCAGCAGGCTTTTAACCTGACGGTCGGGGGTTCAATTTCAGATTCCACTACGGAATTTGATGGGATTCCCCCATAGCCCGTTATTATTTTAAGATTTTTCTTGTTGAGCGAGGAGCGTAATCGATTGCTAATTAATTAAAGTAGGTTGCGTGTTAAATTCATGTCTAGGGGACGTACCGTTTATAAATTACCGGCAGATGAGCCCGAGGAGCTCTTGGTGAAATCTCAAGATACTACGAGTCCCGAGTACGGGTGTCATCCGGAAGATAGATCCGTGGAGGTGTTATTGGAACGGGGGGTTATAAATTTAGATAAGCCGAGTGGTCCGACGAGTCATGAAGTGGTCTCGTGGGTGAAGAAAATCTTGAATATTTCGCGTGCTGGGCATGGTGGGACGTTAGATCCTCGAGTCACGGGGGTACTTCCTTGTGCGTTGGGAAAGGCCACGCGTGCGGTGTCGGCGTTGTTGACAGCGGGCAAGGAATATGTAGGAGTAATACATTTTCATATACCGCAATCAAGAAAAAGAATAGAGAAGTTATTTCAAGTTTTTACGGGAAAGATTTATCAACGTCCCCCCTTGAAGTCATCAGTTTCTAGGAGATTGAGAATTCGAGAGATTTATTATGCAGAGGTGATGGAAGTGGAAGGCCATCGGGCTTTATTTCGTGTGGGATGTGAAGCAGGGACGTACATGCGGAAGTTATGTCATGATATCGGAGAGGCGTCATGTTCAGGAGCGCACATGTTAGAATTGAGAAGAACGCGAGTAGGCCCGTTTAAAGAGGAGGAGAATTTAATTACATTACAGGATTTAAAGGATGCGTGGACAATTCATGAGGAGGAGGAAGATGATTATTATCTCAAGAGATTTATCATGCCCATGGAAAAGATGGTAGAGCATGTTCCAAAGATTTACGTGAGGGATACTGCAGTGGATGCTATTTGTCACGGAGCAGATCTTGCTGCGGCGGGCATTTGTTATATTGATGCGCGGATTAAGCCAAACATGCGGGTGGCTCTCATGACATTAAAAAAAGAATTAATTGGATTTGCTGTTGCTAAACAGGATGCGTTTAAAATGTTGAAGGCAAAATCGGGCCTCATGGCGGAAACGGATAGAGTATTCATGGAACGCAATATATATCCCTCTTGGAGCAAGAAAGGTTGATGGCTTGTCATGAAAGAGGAAAATTCGCACTATTTTTCAAGGGAGCCTGGTGGGAAGATAAAAGTTCATCTTTTTTCCGTGAGCTTACGGAAACACTTGTATGCATTTAAAACCTTGCCCGGCGTTTTTTCATATAAAAAGCTGGATTTAGGAACAAAAGTTTTGATAGAACATGCGGACATACCTCAAGAACCATCTATTTTATTGGATTTAGGATGTGGATATGGTCCTATTGGCATGGTGCTGGCACGTGAATCCCCGGAAAGTACGATTTATTTCGTGGATATAAATAAGCGAGCCATTTGGTGCGTGAAAGAAAACATCAAGCTGAATTTTCCTGACGATCGAAAGCGATTGATCGTGTTAGAGGGAAATTATTTTGATGGTCTTAAAGATAAATCCATTAAATTTGATGGAATTTACATGAATCCACCCCAGCGGAAAGGGAGGAAAGAATTTTTGAGCTTATGTGAGCGCGTTCCTCATTATTTAAGGCATGAGGGAATCTTTCAATTTATAATGAGGAAGAAAATGGGAGCTCCTTATATTCATAAATATTTACGAGAGTTCTATAAAGAGGGTGAGGTTGAAATATTGTGCAAGAGGAGTGGATATTGGGTGTTTAAATGCATTTTTAGATGAGACCATAAAAGAATACGACTCGTTCAAAACCATAGAAGTAAAATTTTTTTACGAGGAAACTTTTACTTCTTTAACTCGCGAAGAGAGAGGAGTTTTCTGTGACAAAGAAAAAAAAAATTGATGTTTTACGGCATTTTCTCGTACCTCATCACGTGATCTTGACCAAGGAAGAGACTCAAGAACTATTAGATAAATACAAGATTCAACTCAAGGATTTACCGCAGATGTATGAAAAAGATCCGGTGGCCATAGCGATTGGAGCAAAAGAAAAAGATGTGGTAAAAATAATACGTCCCTCTTCTACCACGGTATCCCAAGTGTATTACTATAGATACGTGAAGAGAGAAAGGGGATAAAACTCGTAGTTTTAATAATTAATTCATCCTTATCAATAAAGCGGAAAAACTTCCTCAATTCTTACATGACCTATATTTTAAGATTAGACTTAAGCGCATTCTTATTATCCCCGTTTTCTTTAAAAGAGTAAAATATTTTAGAGAGGTCATGTTATTATACTTAATATTGATTCTAATTCTATAACTCTTATTCCCCATGATTTTATCGAATGAAGATAAATGGACAATAATTAAAGCTCTTTTTGATGAAAAAGGACTTGTCAGGCAACATTTAGATAGTTATAACCATTTCATTGAACATGAAATGCAAAAAATTGTCGATGAATCCGGAGAAGTGGTTCCTGACATTCCTGGTTTCAAGATAAAATTTGGAAAAATCAAGGTGGGCACGCCAAAGGTACGCGAAGCAGACGGTGCGACCATGGAGATCACGCCCATTGAAGCGCGAATTCGGGAATTATCATATGCAGCGGATATCACCTTAGAAATGACGCCTGTAGTTATTGATGAGAGAACGCAGAGGGAAGAGCATGAGGAAACTTTAGAGATTTATATTGGTAAGCTTCCTATCATGTTGAAAAGCTGTCGATGTCCTTTAGAGAAATTATCTGAACAAGAATTGATTAATCGGGGAGAGGATCCGCTGGATCCCGGGGGATATTTTATCATTAATGGTACGGAGCGAGTTTTAGTAACTCAGGAGGATTTAGCACCCAACAGGATTTTGGCAGAGGAGGCAAGCAGGAGTTCCAGTGCAACGCACCAAGCGAAGGTCTTTTCCACAAGAAGCGGATTTAGAGCACCCGTCACGATTGAGAGGAAAAAGGATGGAAATTTACGCGTCTCTTTTCCTTCGGTTCCCGGAAAAGTTCCCTTGGCGATCCTCATGCGAGCCTTAGGCTTGCATTCCGATCGTGAAATTTTTGAAGCTATTTCAGAAAATGAAGAAATTCAAAGGGAATTAATCCCGGTGGTGGATGTAGCCTCTGAGATTCAAGTTCTTCGAGATCCTGAAAAATCACAGCAAAATGCTTTAGATTATATCGGAAAGCGCGTTGCGATAGGGCAGACCAAGGATTATCGTATCAGACGGGCTTTACAAGTATTAGACAGGTATTTATTACCGCACATTGGAAATTCCGAAGAAGACCGAATTAAAAAAGCCTATTATTTAGGCCAAATGGCTCAGAAGGTAATGGAACTTGCGTTGGGGCTGAGAGAACCGGATGATAAAGACCATTATGCGAATAAAAGATTAAAATTGGCGGGTGAGCTCTTTACTTCTCTATTTAGAGTTGCTTTTTTGAATTTGGTAAAAGATATTAAATATCAATTAGAAAGAACGGCAGTTCGAGGAAGAGCCCCTAACATCAAGACCGCAGTTCGGGCAGACGTTATTACCGAGAGGATCCGCCATGCCTTGGCAACAGGAAATTGGGTTGGAGGAAAAGCGGGTGTATCTCAATTATTAAATAGAACCAATCATGTAGGAGCGTTAAGTCACTTAAGGAGGGTGATTTCTCCATTAAGTCGAAGTCAACCTCATTTTGAAGCGCGCGACCTACATCCCACTCAATGGGGAAAAATATGCCCGGCCGAAACGCCAGAAGGGCCGAATTGTGGGCTTGTTAAGAATTTGGGATTAACAGCCATCATTTCGGTAGGCGAAGATGAGCGGATCATTGAAAATATTTTATTCGACTTAGGTGTCATTCCAATTAATGAAGTGAAAAACATTCAAGGGGAAAAAGTTAAAGTCTTTTTGAATGGAAAATTGGTTGGCGTGCATTTACAACACAATCAATTAATTCGTCAACTGAGAGAAAAGCGTCGGAAGGGAGAGATTGGTCAATACGTGAATATTGGGTTTTATAACGATTCAAAAGAGATTCAAATAAACTGTGATGAGGGCAGGGCTACGAGACCGCTCTTTATCGTGAAGAATAAACAACTGCAGATTACGAAAGAAGATATCGAAAAGCTAGCACAAGGAAAATATGTGTGGTCCGATTTAATTCGAAAAGGAATCATTGAATATTTAGATGCAGAAGAAGAAGAAAATGCTTTTATTGCCATGTTTGAAGAAGATATCACTAGCGAGCACACGCACATGGAAATCTCGCCAGCAGCTATTTTGGGAATCTGTGCTTCGATCATTCCATTTCCCGAGCATAATCAATCTCCTCGAAATACATACGAAGCAGGAATGGTAAAGCAGGCCTTAGGATTATTTTCCGCTAACATGCACTTGCGATTAGACACGCGGGGGCATACTTTGCATTATCCTCAGCAACCCTTAGTAATTACCAGTCCCATGGAAATAATTGGCTTAAATAAGCGTCCAGCAGGGCAAAATTTTATCGTTGCAATGATGAGTTTTGAAGGATTTAATATTGAAGATGCCATCGTGATTAATAAGGCCTCTATTGAGCGAGGGCTTGCACGCTCCCATTTTTTCAGGACGTATGATGCTGAAGAGAGAAAATATCCGGGAGGCGAGGTAGATAAATTTGAGATTCCCGAGCGAGGCGTGCGTGGCTTCAAATCTGCCGAGTCTTATAGATTATTATCTGAAGAAGATGGAATAATTGAACCGGAGACTAAAGTAGATGGAGGAGACGTGCTCATAGGAAGAACTTCTCCCCCTCGTTTCATAAAATCTTACGAAGAATTTGAATTAATGCAGCCGAATCGTCGAGAAACCTCGAAAATCATGCGTCATAATGAGAAAGGCATCGTGGATACGATTATCATTTCAGAAACGGTCGATGGAAATAAATTAGTAAAAATTAAAGTTCGCGATTTGAGAATTCCCGAATTAGGAGATAAATTTTCTTCCCGTCACGGACAAAAGGGAGTTCTGGGTTTAATTCAGCCCGAAATTGACATGCCGTTTACCGCCTCAGGAGTGATTCCGGACATTATTGTGAATCCGCATGCCATGCCATCCCGCATGACTCTGGGTCAATTATTTGAAGGTATAAGCGGAAAAATTGCTTGTACCACGGGAGAATTAGGAAATGCTACTGCCTTTGAGTGGAAGGATATTACAAAATTACAAGAAGAATTGTTAAATGCGGGATTCGAATTTAATGGAAGAGAAGTCATGTATAATGGTATTACGGGAGAAAAGTATGAAGTGGGTATTTATTGTGCTCCTATTTATTATCAAAAACTGTATCACTTGGTTGCGGACAAGGTGCACGCGAGAGCAAGAGGGCCCGTTCAGATACTTACCAGACAACCCACGGAGGGTCGTGCAAGAGAAGGTGGTCTCAGGTTTGGAGAAATGGAACGAGATTGCTTGGTAGGACATGGATCTGCTTTATTATTGAAGGAACGCTTGTTAGATGAATCAGATAGTTCGGTTATATTGGTGTGTGAAAAATGTGGATTATTAGCCGTATATGACCGAAACAGAGATAAACGATATTGTCCGATCTGTGGAGAAGGAACGGTCATTTCGAAAGTTGTGTGCTCTTATGCATTCAAATTATTGCTTCAAGAAATGATGAGCTTGGGATTGGCTCCCCGGCTTCAACTGAAGGAAGTAATTTAGAGTAAGATTAAAATAATCATTTTCTTAATTTTTTCTCGCTTTTTAATTTTTTTTGAACTCATTTAGAGTTAATAGGGTTCTCAGAATTATCTTTAGATTTTAATAAATTAAAAATAAATTAAAAAAAAAAGTTTATTTAAGATCATAACCCAAAACCAAGAATTGTATAAGTTTCGGGGACTATGGAAAAGAGGATGTACATGATAAACAATAGGAGAAGCGAAATCCACGTTGCACTATCCCACGGCAGGTCGATCAAATATTTCGTGAACACTAGAAGGATGAGGAATCCCAAGATGGGGACGAGCCTAACGACGAAATTAACACCGCCTCCATCGATTAGGTTTCTTATACCGGCAAAGAGATTTCCAATGGCGCCTAGAATTAATCCGATAGCCGCTAGGATGATGGGTAAAAGCAAAACGGTGATAACGGCCAAAAGGAAGATCATTAAACGTTTATCGTGAGCTTTTGCTTTCGATTCTAATACAGTGACAATTGCATAGATGACCAATGTCAAGATTACGATGGCAATAATGATGGCTAAGATGGTAATTACAGTAGAAAATACTTGAAATAACATGAGATGGTTTCACTTTATTAGAGTGTAATGTTATAGATCATGAAAGATAAATATTAAAAATTTTACTAAATAATTTATTACTCGTTTGTTTTCATGAATTATAACGCGGAGATAATAATACGTCAACGATAAAAGGAAACGTAAAATCCATCCAATAAACAAGAGCGAAAGGATACCAATGTCCTAATGATTAATCCTTGTCAAGAGCTTAATAATTTTTGCTTTAAATGCCAAAATTCAATAACAAGAAATGCAAGGAAAAGCCTAGAAAAATTGAGCCAATTGAGATGGTAATGATAGATAATTTTATTGAGGTTTCTCTGCCGTATTTAGTATATAATGCTAATATGATGAAGAAAAAAACGCCTAAGGCGAGAAAAATCCACGCTAATATCCATAAGACGAGAGAGGGTAATTCTGCTAATTTCTTGAATTTGTGTTCTTGTTGCATAAGGCTTAGGAGCAAATCTACGTAAAAAAGGGACGTTATACTTTCCATATTCACTGAATAATAAAAATTAAGAACTCATATTTAATTTTTTCATTAATATTATTAGAAATGATTCCTTATTGAATCCATGATCTTACCAACATAATAGACTTTGAGGCTGGAAAAAGATGCATTTTTTAGAACAAATAATTAGAACACCTCAGTTGGAGGAGCCAGCAAAGAACCACATGAATGTTCATCGGCATTTTTATCGATATTCGCGGGGTAAATTTTCAGGTCCAGCGTTGAAAATCACTCAAACGAGGTCAAAGATAACCTTGAAAGGGAGTTTTGATTATGAAGATCTCATTCAAGAAATCGTGGTATCTTCCATTCCTGCGGGGTCCATCAAGATAACAGGGGTATTATACACGGGTCAAGATATCAATCCCTTGCTAAAAGAATTAGGGTTAAATTGGGCTCTAAAGAAATCCAAGGGAAAAGCAGAAAATTATAAAGCAGAGATTTCCGATGAGTTGGAGAAACAAAAATTATTAGAAATCATTGAGCAATTAAGAACGCATGGCTATTTACTATTGAGTTTTAAACATGATTCAAATCATCGAGTTATCACGAAAAAAAGACTTCCTCAACCGTCGAGAAAACAACCAATGGAGGAGGACGTGAATTCAAAGGTAGATTTTTGCACGGGAGTTCTTGCCAATACCACGGAGAACATGGCAACAATCATTAAATTGGCCTTGTCAGATTTTGCATCGGATTTACCAGAAAAATGGAAAACAATTCTTCTTTCCAATAATTATTCCATTACCGAAATAGAGATTCCTAAAAACGTGAAAAATTCCAGATTCTTGCGGATTAGGGCTATAAGAAAAGGAACATTGGAGAGAGTTCTCGAGGTAAATGGAACCACCTTGAAAAAACAATATTCTATCATTGTATAGATTTTTATTTTTAAAATTAGCCTCATGCTTTATTTTTTTTAGAAAAAGTAAACTTAATTTTTGTTTGCTACCTTATATTAGGTTAATAAAAGAAGATAAAAAAGGGGTTTATTGCAATTAAACAATTAAACAAATATTTAGAATCTTTTTTGTACATAATTGGTGGAGATGTGGCCATTGAAGTGGGTTTAGAATTGATTAATTCGGAAGGGAAAGACATTACCGACGAGGACATCACGGAAAATATCAAGGAACGAATTTTAAAAAGCGGGAAAGAAGTGAAATTCGAACCGGAAGAAGAAGATGAGATTCTTAAGTTAAATACCGTTCGAAAAACGTTATATACTTTATACGGAGAAAAATTGGCTCAATTTCGGCGAATTCGTGATAAATCTACGGGAAAGCTTGCGTGTTTCGCGTGAGTTCCGGAGTGGTTTATCTATTTTTGGTGGCACGAATTTGACCGATTAGAAGAAATTTTGGAAGAAAAAAAGAAATTAATGGAAATGAAATTACGGGATAGGCTTTATTTTGAGGAAAACAATTATTTTTTCATTTGCAATCAATGCGAAGATAAAACCATCAAATATAATTTTGATGATGCATATGAGCTCAATTTTAGATGTCCCGAATGCGGCGGTATTTTAGAAGCGCAAGATAATAAAGATATCATAGAATTTTTAAAGAAACGCATTCTAGTCTGTGAGAAAACGGAAATAAAAATTAATGAGTCATGAGTTTATTTTTTTTTCTTAATAAATGCGATATCTCCCAAGCTAGTGCCTTTAGATTTTTTCAAGAATTTTCGATAATCAACGGGCGTTTCCGTGGTTTCTCTCATTAACTTGATACCCAAGACTTTTTCTAATTTTCCTGCGATCTTTAGAGGTGGCTCTATTTTTCCTGCTTCGATTCTACGGATTAAAGAAACTTTTTCTTGAATTTGTTGAGCGAGCTTGTCTTGACTGAGATTTTTTTTCATGCGAGCGTGATGGATTTTCTTGGCAAAATCCGAAACGATTTCAATAGAGGGTTCATCAGGAGGTGGACTGCTACGGGATCGAGGTTTTGTTTTAACGATTGTTTTGGGCTTGACAGGAGGTCTTGATGGCACTGTTCGGGGAGTATTTATGATTTTCTTAGCTTTCTCAGCACAATTTTGGCATATAGTGATTTTTATTCCTTCTACCAATACTTTTTGACCTTTTCCCCAAATCAAGCCACCACAGACAGGACATTCCTCATGGTAAGATGATTTTTTTGAAGGCATTAATATTAATATCGGAATTATTTTTTTGAATTAAACTAAATAAAGATATTCTTATTATAAATTATTATTATAGTTAGATTCTATTTTTTAAAAGAAGAATCGCTTTTGCAATATCGCCATTCGTTTCAATTAAAGCCGCTTCCGCTTCTTTTTTATCTACCTTGGATTGAGCTGCTACCAGCATGATATCTTCTTCTGTAATGGTGGGTTTGAGTTCGGTTTCTTCTGGGGATCCCTTGCTTTCCAGCCCTTCTTCCTTTTGTAAGGGAATGACCTGCTCGGGTTCCATTGGTTCAGCATTCCCAATAATTTGATAAATTTCTTGTCCCCCTTGTTTCATCAATACAATTTCGGGTTCTTCAATTACTAAGGTTTGATGCGGTTGTTCAATAATCACTCGTTCTGCTTCAATTTGTTCCAGATCGATGCCTTGTTGTTTCATTTTACGCCTCATTTGTCTGGAACTAAATTGTGAGGTACCCTCTCTTTTCACTACTTTTTGAGGTCTTCTTGGTCGGGCTTTTTCTTTTTTTTGCATTTCTTTTGGTAATTTAACCATTATCTACACCATTTTATAATTATTCTTGAATGAATAAAAGTAATTAAAGAATATAATTTTTTTAGCTTGAAAGAATTCCTTTTCTTACATCTACGGCAATGCCTCGTTTAAACCAGAGTACGTGTGTTATAGGCAGTTTGAGTCTTCCAAGAGCTAATAATTCATCATTTTCGTTCACCACGATGGTTTCATCACGAGGTCTCAAGGTGGTATCTAAATTGACAACATGCTTGCAAAACACGTTTCTTCCTTTTTGAATGAATTTCGAGATATTGTTTTGAACGACTACTCTTAATCGAGGAGGAGGAACATTATAGATTATTTTTTGGGCCGCAAGGAATGTTAGGGTAAAAAGTCCATTTCGAGGGCGTAAATTTAAAAACAATTCTCCATCATAAAATACATGTCGAATTTTATTGGTGTTTTTTGATAGTTCAATTTCAATCTTTTTCATATCATCCAACAAGAGATTAGATATTACGGGGCCAAATTGATAATCGGCAATTGCTTTAATCTTGCGTAGATTAAGGACATGATTGGAATCCATGATATACCCTCTTACATGGAGTAGTTAGTGATAATATAAAAGATTTGGAAAAAAACCAACAAGAAAAAGAATATTTAGGAATATAATTTTGAATCTAAAGGTGTTTCTCGTGCTTTTTTCATGACTTTATTCACTGCGTCAACAAAGTCTTCAAAAGTAATAACTTGTGCTTCTTTTCGAATCGCAAACATTCCCGCTTCGACGCAGATAGCTTTAATATCGGCTCCCGTTGCCCCTTCCGTAAGACTTACTAATTTTTTAACATCTACACGCTCATCAATGCGCAAGTTTCTCATATGAATTTTAAAGATCGCTTCTCGTCCTTCTTCAGAAGGAATGGGAAATTCGATGATGCGGTCAAATCTTCCAGGCCTTAATAAAGCAGGATCTAAAATATCAATTCGGTTAGTGGCGCCAATAATTTTTACATCTCCCCGCTGTTCAAAGCCGTCTAATTCACTTAGCAGTTGCATGAGGGTTCTTTGAACCTCTCGATCTCCCGAAGTTGCAATTTGCAACCGCTGAGAACCGATGGCATCCAATTCATCAATGAAAAGGATGGTCGGTGCTTTTTGTTTTGCTAAATTAAACACTTCACGAACCAAACGTGCGCCTTCTCCGATGAACTTTTGCACTAATTCGGAGCCAATGATTCTAATGAAGGTTGCATCGGTTTCATGAGCAACCGCTTTAGCGACTAAGGTTTTTCCCGTACCAGGTGGACCATGTAAGAGAACACCTTTCGGAGGCTCAATTCCAATATTTTTAAACAAATCAGGTCGTTTCAAGGGTAGTTCGACAGTTTCCCTGACTTCTTGTAATTGTTCATCCAGTCCTCCGACATCATTGTAAGAAACATTTGGTACGGAATCGATGAGCTCCATTCCTTTTACTAAGGGATCTAATTTCATGGGCAGCACTTCCATGATGGCAAAGGTTCTTTGATTTAAAGCCACCCTCATGCCGGGGTCAAGTTTTTCATTTCTCACTTTCCTGCTAGTATTTACCACAAAACTAGGTCCGGTGGAACTTTTAACGATGGCTCTTCCATCATCATCGAGAACATCGATTACCGTGGCAGTTACTAAGGGGGGCTCTCTTAATCTATCTATTTCATTTCTCAAGCTATGCAATTCTTGTTCTAATCGTAGGCGTTCAGCATCTAATAATTGTTTTTCCGTTTCCAAGTTTCTTAATCGCTTTTCCAAGTGTCGAGTATAGGTGATCAAGTATTCCTCGTCTTTACTTTCCTCTTTTTTTTTCTTATCTTTTATGGTTGTCAACTAGGTTTAACCTTTTCCTAACTTTTTTTTGAGATTCTTCTTTAATAATATAATAAACTTTCAGATATTTAAATTTAATAAACACGCTGATATATAAATAAAAAGTATCCCATTATTTATTAGAAACTCGTAAAATCAAAAAAATTTATAGGTTATATTTTATAACATTAATTCGCGTTAAAAGTTAAAAATTCAAGCGGTTTTCTGCTCAATTTTTATATTCTAATTACTCACATGGGAGATTGCTGTAAAAATGTCAAAAGTAAAGAAAAAAAAACTTAGACCACGAAAAAAACACGTGGAAGAAGAGGAGCCTCCTTTAATAAAAATTGTCCGGATTGCAGGATGGTTTTTTTTAATTATTGTAGGAGTCATTTTAGGCACATGGGGGCTTTTTGATGCAGCTTTAGAGCTCATTGAACTTAAATTGGATGCCATCTCTTTTTCATTCATCATTTTCACGGGCACGTCCAGTGCTTTATGTTTTGGATTGGAAACAAAAATGAAAAACAATATTTTCGCTATCCGTCAATTATTTTTAGATTGGATCCTAGGAGAATTTATTTTTTGCCTTTTCGCGATTTTTACGGTGGCCGTGTATCAATTTTAATCTTTAGTCGATGTATTTCTCCCAAGATTTTTCATTTTTAAGTCGGCATTTTTACAATAAATATATTGAGAATATCATCATGATTAAACGAGAATTAATAATTTCATGGAGATTGGTGTCCTTGAGTGGCTCTCTCCTCTTGAGGAGCAAAAATCATTAGGTATAATTTTATTTTACCCTTTTACTAACATGTAATGAATTGTAAAACCCTAAAAGAATTTCAAGCGAAAATTGATGAGTGGATCGCGTCCCATGGAGGATATTGGCCGCCTCTCTCCATGGTTGTGTCAATCATGGAGGAACTAGGAGAGATTGCTCGGGAAATTAATCATCTAGAAGGTTTCAAGCCAAAAAAAGCCTCGGAAGTCCCATCTTCTTTGGGAGAGGAATTAGCGGATTTAATGTTTTCCATTATATGTCTTGCTAACCATTATAAAATCGATTTAACGGCATATTTAAACAACGTGATTAAAAAATATGATAAAAGAGACAAAAATCGATTCATTTGAACGAAATCTACGGCTTTTTCAACAAATACCATTTTTTATAATAACTTTAGGAAAGATTAGGGATCAATAAAACATTTGAATCTAAATAATATTTTATAAAAGAGAATTTTTAGAGGAATGAGAAGATATCTTTCTATTATTCATTGATCAAGTAAGGACCAAGATTTTATCTTGATTACTTTTACTTCCTTTCCAATGAGAGTAGAAATATCGTGAATTCTTTCCAAAATTAAGGCGTCCGTGGGATTGTTTTCTTCTTGAATGAAAATCAAATCTTTATTTTTCCATTTTTCCCTTTTTAGTTGATTAATCAAGTTTTGACATTTTTTTTCAATGCTCTTGATCGCTTGAGGAGTGAGTGACGGATTAATCTTTTTATAATCCTCAAAAAAGAAAGGTCCTCCGGTTGCAATTAATTTTCGGGGATCCACCCCCATTTTCTTCAATTTTTTTTTCACGGCGTTTGAAGAGATGAGAATGAGATTTGGGGTGGTTTTGAAATCCTCCAGATTCAAGATAATCTCCTTCTTTGCTTCCTCTCTTTCTTTTTCCATATTTTCAAATCGTCCATATGCCAGAAAAAGCGGTTCAAGAAGTTCTTGTAGAGAAGAAATTAATTTGGAAAAGGTTCTTGCCTCTTTATCATCAAATTCATAATTGGGTACATTATTCCTGATGAGCACCTTGAGTTCCAATAATAGATGAATGGCTTCTAAAATCGCTTTCACGTGTTCTCGATCGACCTTCATGATGTTCCAAAAACTTTAATTTCTCATGGACTAATAAATATTTAAGAGTTAAGTTTCTTAAATATTTTATAACTATTTATCGTAAAGCCACCGAATCATTCATGGTAAAAGAGAAGAAAAAGAGAGATTTGGGCATCAAAACAGCTCGCTATTATACCAAAACCTGTTCAAAGTGTCAAAAAGAATATCCTAATTGGTTTACTAGCTGCCCCTATTGCCATACTCCTTGGGATGAGGCATTGTTAGAAGAGGAGAAAAAGAAAAAACAAATCCCTAAAAAGAACATTAAAATCATCGCAAAAATTTCGGAAGAAGAGTTTGAGCCCTCTATTGAAAAAGTACAATTAATTTTCAGCGTGGATCAAGGAAAGTCGTGGTACCAAGTAGTCATGCTGAACAAAGAAGATTATTACCTCGCTGAGATACCCGATGTTCCCTTAGGAGCCGTAATTATTTATTACATTGAAGTACATCTATCAACGGGAGAAAAAATAATCGAGAATAACGATAATAAATATTTTTACTACACGGTAGGAGAAGCAGACAGCAAATCAGCCCCATCTCCCCCATTCTCCACTACGGCATCACCACCGGCAACACTTGCCAAAAATGACATTCTACGAGGAGATCTTTTTTTTCAAAAACCAGAGAGCGAGGACTCATCATTTCCAAAACCAAAAGTAAAAGGAGAGTTGGGGCTAAAAATCTGCCCGAATTGCAATTCAAAAATTAATAAAATGTTGTCCATATGCCCCATTTGCGGATTTAAACAAGGCTAATCTTTTTGAAATTTTGTTAAATAGAAACTTTAATTCATGATCTCCTTATTCACGTGTTCTAAAAATAAATTTATTTTAATAAAAAAGAATGTTTTTCTTCCTATTGAAAAGAAGCTATTGAAAAAAGAAAATATTAATAATTACAATGGTAGACTTGGTTTAGTTAGAAAAAACTAATGCTTTTAAAGAAGAAATTACCCTAACTTACTTCCACACTTATTGCAATACATGTAATCTCTTGATAGAATAGCACCGCAATTGCTACAAATTACTATATCCTCCGGTTGTTTTTCTCTTCTTTCTTGCATGGAAGGAAAGGATGATGCCGGGCTTGGGGGAGGAGTTAATCCCGGTTCTTCCGGAGAAGGTATGACTTCTAATTTAAATTCTTTTTTCGGAGTAGTGGCTTGTCGTGAAATTTCCTGAAAGAAGGATGGTTTTTCTGGAATGGGGCTTTCGGATTTTTGAGTCAAGGTTTCGAATAGTGAGCTTTTTGGTTTTGAAAGATCAGGTTTTCGGACTTCTTTTTGTTTGATGGTGCTTTCAATAGCATCAAAGAACACTGGCTTTTCTGGGATTTCTTCTTTCATTTTTTTCTCCTTTCCTTCTTTCTTTTTCTTCTTGGCCTTTTTTTTCTTTTCTTTTTTTGAAATTTCTTTTGATGAAGCGAATTCTAAGGGAGATTCTCTCTCTTTCGATTCAGAAGGAGCTTCTGCGACAGGTACGGACCTGTTCATGAATGGCAACGAGGAAGAAGGTGTTTCTTCTGTTTTTTTAGAAGGAGGTATAATAAAAGGAGTCCTTTCTTTGGATTCCTCCATCGGAGACTCTTCTACCACGGGTCTCACGAAATCTTTAGGAGGTGGTACGGGAGTAGGTGTTTTAGGGGAAAATGGAATGACTTTTGGTTTATATTTTTCTCCTTCTGAAGTTTTTGGAAGAGTAGGAAGGGGTGTAAAATCACTTGTTTCTTTTAAGCCAGATGCTGCTGGAGCAAGACTTTCCTTATAGGGTTCAATCTTTGATTCCGGAGATGGAAGGGTAGGGGGAGGTGTAAGTGAAGAAGTAGGCATTATTGATTCAGTAGGAGCTTTAGTAAAAGTCGGGGTAGATTCGTCCATAGAAGGAGGAGCAGGCGGGGAATTGCTTGGTTCTGCCTCCATGTTAGAAAGGGGGGGTTCAGAAGGTATTTCTTGAAAAGGTTCTGGAACTAATGATTCGTTCTCAAGAGAGGGAGATTCATCAAATTTTTCGGGAGTTGGAACAAGAGATTCTTCTTGAAATTCTTCCTCAAAAGAAGGCTCTGCGTAGGAAAGGTCGGCTTCCGGTATTCTTGGTGCCGCTACGGTTGTAATTTCTCCCGGTTTGAAGACGGTATTATCTGCAATTAATTTTTCGGGAACGCCTTGACCAATCATGAGGCATGCTAAGATATAAAAACAATCTCCAACCCCAGCTCCTGTTTTTGCAGAAGTTTCCATGTAAAACAAGTTAAATTTTTGGGTAAATTCATTAATTTCTTCCGGACTTACCGCTCTTGATTCCTCCAAATCACTTTTATTTCCTACTAATAATAAAGGAATCTCAGTACTCGTATTTGCCCGAATTTCTTCGATCCATCTTGGCAAGTGCTCAAAACTTTCATAGGACGTCAAATCAAAAATTAATAAGGCCCCTAATGCCCCTCGGTAATACATCGGACGAATAGACGCAAATCGTTCTTGACCGCCGGTATCCCATATTTGTAATTTAGCTCGAATCGGATTTCCATTTGGATCGTATACCGAAATTGTTTTAACCTTAAAATCAACACCAATAGTCATTTTATAATCTTCAGCAAAAAATCCTTGGGAAAATCTTATTGTTAGTGCAGTCTTTCCGACGCCTCCATCGCCCACGACTATGCATTTAAAGAGAAAATCGTATTCCTCAACCATGATATGTTCTCGAATTAATTATTTTTTATATCCAAAAGCACCATTCAATCATTTCATGGTACGTTTTTAATATTATAATAATATTTATGTAATTTAATTTTATTTATATCGCATCGAAGATTCATTTTTGGAGAATCGGTAAAAAAAATCATTAATCACTATCCTATTTATATCGCCTTAAAAATTGATCTACCGTGAGATAATCTAGAGGTGGGTGAGATTTTTTATAGAATAATTAGTGGAGCCAGAGGAGAGATTCGAACTCCCGTCATCAACTCTGCAGGCTGACGCTCAACCAGGCTAAGCTACTCTGGCTCGGTTTTTAATGCCAATTCAGTGCAATATTTAAAGTTCTGGTTCCTTTCCATTTTCGTGCTGGTGAATTGATGGGTATTATCGAAAGGCCAGATATTATCAATGGGCATTGAGGGGTCATGGTGAATCATGAGAATCATGGTAATTATACATGTTATTTCATAATAAGTTTATGATTTTATGAAAATGAAAGTCACGCTTTATTTGAAGGGTGTTTTTGGACATTTTAAGAGGCGAGTCGTGGGAGAATTTGGTTTTCAGAAATGGGAGAAGCTAAGAATAATTCCCTGAATTAAAAAAAATTTTTTTACAATCGTTTCATTTTCATTTTAAAAAAGAAAAGGAAAGCATGAAAAATGAAAGCAGAAGATATTGACTTTTATAATCTGGGGTTTGAGTTCATTGAAACGGAGACCATGTACGTGGTGGATTATAAAGAAGGGACGTGGAGTGAAGGGAAATTAGTTCCTTTTGGTTCTTTTGAGATTTCTCCTGGGGCTTGCATATTAAATTATGGGCAAGGGATTTTTGAAGGCATGAAAGCCTTAAAAACTAAGGATGGGGAAATTGTTTTATTTCGACCCGGAGAGAATGCGAAGAGATTAAATGAAAGTGCAGAGCGAATGTTAATTCCATCATATGATGAGGAGACGTTCATAGAGGCCGTTAAACAAGTGGTAAAAGCGAATAAGCAATACGTGCCGCCAGCTGATAGTGGGGGTGCATTATACATCCGTCCGATCATTATTGGAAATGGTCCCATTTTGGGGGTGGCACCCGCTAAGGAGTATAAATTAATTATTTTTACAGTTCCGGTGGGACCCTATTTTCCCGAAGGATTTAAAGGCATTGATTTAGAGATCTCTTTAAAATATACGAGAGCTGCCCCCGGTGGCACGGGATATGCTAAAACGTGTTGTAATTATGCGGGCACGATGAAGCCTGCCAAGGAGACAAAGGAGAAAGGGTTTGCTCAAATCATTTATTTAGATGCAGTTCATAAAAGATACATTGATGAAGTGGGCACGGCAAATTTTTTTGCCGTGATTGATGGGAAGTTAGCCACACCTAAGTTAACGGGCACGATTCTGCCGGGTATAACGAGAAAATCTGTTTTAGAATTGGCGTCCAGAGAACTTGGCATGGACATCGAAGAGCGCGATATTTCTTACGAAGAGGTGTTTGAGGATCGATGTACGGAGGCGTTCTGTACGGGAACTGCTGCGGTCATCACGCCTATTGCATCCATCACGCTTAATGAGAAAAAACGCGTGTTTAATAACAGAGAACCGGGAGAAATCACGGTGAAATTATATGATCTCCTCACGGGCATCCAAAGATTAGAAAAAGAAGATAAATATGGTTGGGTGGTTAAGGTCGAATAATGAGGCTTTTTTTTAACTCCACTTTCCAATTCCAAAAACTTTTACCGCTTTATTTTAATTTTTTCACGTTATTTTATTCTTATAGAATTTTGTTGCAATTCAAGCAACATTGTATTAAACTCAAAGAGCCGTTTTAACGTCATGTCTCCTGAAATAAATATCATCGTCATGGGAGATACTCACTTGCGAGCATGTGAACCCTTGCCCTTGGAAATGATGAGAGCAATAAAAAGGGCCGATTGGGTGGTTCACGTGGGAGATTATATCTCTCCGTTCTTGGTCTCTCTCCTTTCTAATGAGAAAAAAAATCATTTTTTAGGAGTACATGGAAATGCTGATCCGCTCAGCATTCGAGAGCGTCTTCCTCCTATAAATGAACTAACCATCCGTAGAAAAAAGATCTGCTTCACGCATCCAGTTGAGGGAGGAGATTTGAAATCTACGGAAAAAAGAGTATTGTTCAAATTGAAGAAAATGAATCCTGATATAATCCTTTATGGACACACTCATGAAGCTAAAATAACAACGAAAAATGGAATCTTAATAGTAAATCCGGGAAAAGGATACGTGGAGGAGGGAACGTTTGGAGAGCCAACTTCTTACGCCCTTTTAACGATTGGTACCACCATTCATGCGGAAATTAAATACTTTCATAGAAAATGAATATCATGGCATCTTGATCCATGATGTGGAGATGAGGGACTAGATGCACCTTTATAGCCGGTTCCACGCAAAATTTCATGGTTTTCTACACATGACATACCCGCAATTTTCGCATTGGATGAATTCCTTTTTGTTCAACCATCCTTTTGAAAAAAGAACATTATGGTTCTCTTGTAGAGCTTGAAAGCAATTAGGACAAAGCTCTTTCGTATAATCATCATCATATTCAATCCATCGGGCATTTTTAATCATTCTTTTTTTCCTTTTTTTGTTTAACGAGGAAGATTCTAACATTTTATATCACCATTAAAAATGCTTGGTCAATGAATGCATTCGAGAAAAAGATTAAAAAATCCACGTAATTCCTTCCTTCTTTCACGCTAGCTTAGGGTACCATGAATGGGCATGCCAATAGGATGCTATTTAGAAGGTGCGATGTAATGAATTGTACTTAAAAAATTTGGAACCTAATTGAAGAGTTCCTAATATTCATGAGCCTAAACTATCGGGAATGAGCTCCATGGGTCTTTGCTCGATCGAGATGAAATGAAGAATTAAAAATAAGAATATATCTTTCCTTTTATATAATAAATTCTAAACACGTAAAATTTTTTGGAGCATCCAAAAAATAAATTAAAATAATTAAAATAAAATAAATGGGATAAAAAGATGATCTATCAAATAGGAGTGTTTATTAGTTTAATTTTTGGAGGAATCATGGGCTTTATTTTGCTCATTTGGATTTTATCGGGTCTCAAAATCGTAGTGGAATACGAACGATTGATCATTTTTCGATTAGGAAAATATCATAGAACTATTGGCCCCGGCGTGGTGTTCATCCTTCCTTGGGTCGAATCCGCTAAAAAAGTAGATTTAAGAATCATGACGGAAGATATTCCGCGCCAAGAGGTCATTACAAAAGATAATATTCCTGTAATCGCCAATACCGTGGTATATTTTAAAGTCGTAAGACCGGAAGATGCTGTCATAAAAATTGAAAATTATACCTACGCCGTGAGACAATATACTCAAGCGGCCTTGCGAGATGTCATCGGAAACATGGAATTAGATAGTGTTTTGACCGAACGAGAACGTATTGCCTCTTCCATTCGAGAAATCGTGGATTCGGAAACCAATGAATGGGGAATTGACATTATCAGCATAAAGATACAAGAGATAGAATTACCAGCAGAAATGAAACGAGCCATGGCTAAACAGGCTGAAGCAGAGCGAGAAAAGAGGGCTGCAATCATTGCTTCCGAAGGAGAATTGAACGCAGCAGAAAATCTCTACAATGCAGCAGCAACGCTCTCGAAAGACCCGGGGGCGTTATTGCTTCGAACTCTCCAGACCATACGAGATATTTCCCAAGATCCTTCCGAAAAAATCGTCATTCTATTGCCCTCTAACTTGGAAAAGATTTTTGAAAAACGATAAATTGAGTGATGATGATGCCTAGCACGTTAACCTTCTCGCGACGATATGTTCAATTAGCCTTTAATCACACCCTCATGGAAGCCTCACGAATCCTTCCTCAGTTGCCGAGGGATGTTCGCATCATTATAGAAGCAGGCACCCCTTTCATAAAAAGAGAAGGCATTCAAGGCTTACACTATTTACGGCGTTATTGGAGTGGATTCCTCGTAGCAGACCTCAAGATAATGGATGGAGCTAAAGAAGAAGTTTCTTTTGCATATCACGCAAGGGCAAATGGAGTAACAGCTCTCGGGACCGCCCCCACGGAAACCTTAGACCAATTCATTTCCTCTTGCATGCGGTACGGGTTGTATTCCATGATTGATATGCTGGGCGTCGATAATCCCCTCAAGAAATTAATGCGTTTAAAACAACCCCCTAACGTCGTCATCATTCATAAAGGACGAGATGAAGAAGCTAATCCACGCATCATCATCCGTTACAAGGATATTAATAAAATCCGCTCCAAATTCGACACGCTCATCGGCGTTGCGGGGGGATTACAAGCCAGCGACGTTAGGAAAGTCTATTTCAATGGAGGAAATATTGCCATCTTGAATATCGTGAAAGTAAGCGAATTTTATCAAGGTCTCCCCGAAACCCTTAATTTTAATCTCGTGCTACGTCAAATCTTGAATGAAATTGGAACGTGAATCATGAGTTTTTCACTCTTAAATCCCCAGCATTTTCAAGAACTTTAAAATGAAATGCTTGGGGGGTTTTTTAAACAAGATTAAAATTTTTTTATTCTTTATAAATTGGTATTCTTCTTGAATCATCCGAAAATGATTGTACGATAAAATTGAAGTTAATTTCTTCCCAAGGAATGGTTTCCAAAGCGTTTTTATCATAGAGAGGAGCTAAATTTTCCTCCTCTAAGTACCTCATGTATTCCCTGGAGAGGATATAATTAATAGAGGCGGAATCGCAGCTTAAGAATCTTCTCACGATTTTTTTCTTAAAAACTTCCTTTGCGAGGAGTTCTTCCACCTCGTAAAGGCTTTTTAGCATTGGGAAACTGACGGAAATAGGAAAAAGTTCTGTATCATATTTTTTTTCCTATCCACATTTTCAGTTTCCTACACAAATTCTCAAAATCTTCTTTTGATGAGTTTTGAAATTCATAAAAACTAAAGGTTTTTCCTTTTATATTAATATCGAACTTTATTTTTCAAGGAGGGGTAGAGACGGGAATGTAATAAGTAAAAAAAGGATTACACGCCTTTATCATTACACTATCATGTGGGTTTATTGTTTACATCATTTAATTATGATAAAGGTTTTAATATATATAATGGACAAAAATAACTCTTTTTTCACGTTTTGGGAAAGAGAACAAGGGGTGCAGTCTATTTTGGTATCACTAAAGAGGAAATGTACGTGCACTCGCCTTACAATGAAAATAATAATAAAAACCGATGAGTAATAATTTAATGATTGCAAATATTTTGGGGTAATTATTGTTTTTTGAGAAAGGTTTCAATTTTTCCCCTTAAATTGGAATAAATGATCTGAGAAGAGTGATTTTTTAAAAAAGTTCTTGATTATGGGAGATCTAATGCGATCATGGCCTCAACCCCGTGGGAATGATGATCACATCTCGGGGATTTATTAGATTCCTTGCTTATATAAATAATAGTTCCTTTAGTATGATTTAAAAATTAAAATTTAAAAAGAATAAAAATGTAATCATTAATTAGATCCTTTTATTTTAAAAAAAGAGATAAAATTCTTTATTCAAAAAATCAAGTTAATGAGTGAATTTAAAATGGGAGAATTGATTGCAGGATTTTTTCTGAGTTCCATCGTGATAATCATAGTACTCGCTTTTATCATTTATATTCTTTTACAAAAGAAATTCCAACACGTTAATAAAATCTCAGACACCTCTAATCGCCTCGATGGAACTGTTTCCACCATCCAAACCTTAAGTAATAGCTTGTTTAATCAAATCGATTCTATTAGGTCCATTGGTGAAAATTTAAGAGAAGGGTTTCAAAAATTCTATGATACCTTATTAATGAAACCCAGCGCAAAAGGAACGCTAGGTGAAGGAATCGTAAGAACAATCCTCACTAATTTTCCAGAAGAATTATGGAAAGAACAATATCCCCTTCCGGGAGGCATGGGAAGAGTCGATTTCGCTATTTTCATGCCCCCAGATAACTTGATTCTTCCTTTAGATTCAAAATTTTCAATCAGTGAAGAACTATTACCTGAAAAAAATGTGGAGGAAGGAGAATTATTGTTTTTATCCAAAGAAGAAAGAAAGAAAATTAACCAACGCGTTCTCAATAGAATCCCTGAAGTTGCCCGATATATCAATCCTAGCGCGGGAACAATGAATTTTGCCTTGATGTTCATACCCGACTATATTTATCTTTCCCTGAACAATGAGATCATTAAATCCCTTCAAACAAGCAAGGTCATCCCTGTCAATACCAGCGGTCTCTTGAGCACTTTATTCTTGATAGAACGACAACACGCCTCCGTCAAGATTAGTAAAGTCGTTGACCAGCTGGAAGATATCAAAAATACCGTAGAAAATAATTTTAATGCCATTATCCAACTCCTGAGAAAAGCTGAAAAACAAAATACAGATTCACTTAATAACATTAGAAAAACAATCGCATCAATAGATAAAGCAAAAAATGATATATTTGTACAATTCGGATTACTGGAAGATTAACAGAAATTTGGCTAATTTTCTCACCAATCTCTTGTTAGACTTCAAGCTCATCGCATGATACAATCTTCCTTTTTTTTTTTTTATCTTCTACTCTTAACAATTTCCCTTATTCTCCTCTCCAATAATAGAAAGAACAACTAAACTATATTCTCCTCTAACGTCATGAATCTGGTCATTTCAATCCATTTAAAATAAATTTGAATTTGCCTTCCCCGAATCGCCTTATCTCTCAATATCTTAAAAATAACAATAAATGAAAAAAATAAAACTCCATCATGCCCATCGGAACTCCTCCTTATACACCACACGCCTCCGCTCCCATTCTCAACCCCTCTAACCACCTCACACCTCACTCTTCTTACACCTCATGCTTTTTCCTTACACGCCTCTTCTTGCCTCTCTAATCCCTCAAACCCTAAGCCTGAACCAACAAGCCCGTTTCAACACCAAACACTCGTGCTATTGAGAGTGGCGGGCTAAACCGGTCGCCCGAAAGCTCCCGACGTACACCCCCACCTCACCTACCCCGTCTTTTACGGGTGCACTCGTCTCGTCCCAAACGGTGCACGTCACCGCACCCCGCCTAGATACTCCGGCTCGATTCCGCATTCACGCTATAGATGATGCGCTAAAACGCACTCTGGTTGATTCCTAACTTTCACAGGCAAAGTCTTATCAACCGCACCCGCATGAATGTAAATCAACCCAGAGAATCTAACGGAACGAGATCGGGCGACTATTTTCGGGTCCGGCTTCGTGCTTAGATGCTTTCAGCACTTATCCGTTGGCGCGTGGCTGCCCGGCAATGCCTTATCAGACAACCGGTAAACTAGAGGCGCCCGCAAAATGTTCCTCTCGTACTGATTTTCCGCTACCCTCAGTCGCCCAACAAGCCCAGTAGATAGAATCCGACCTGTCTCACGACGGTCTAAACCCAGCTCACGTTCCCTTTTAATGGGCGTACAGCCCCACCCTTGGCGGTTATGTGCGCCGCCAGGATAGGAAGAGCCGACATCGAGGAAGCAAGCCATGGGGTCGATTTGTTCGACCTGTTAAAATCTTTACTTAACCAGTCTATGAACTCTTGCCCATGACAACTCTGTTACCCCCGGGGTAATTTTTCTATCACCTCAGTCGCCCACACGAGGCAAACTAAGGATCGCTAGACCAGGCGTTAGCCTCAGGATTCCTTGGTGATCAGAATCCAGTCAGGCCAGCTTTTGCTCTTAAACTCTACAGCGGATTCCTGACCCGCCTGAGCTGACCTTAGGTTACTCCAGATATCTTTTCTGGAGTGAGCCGCCCCAGCCAAACTGCCCACCTGCTGGTGTCCGGCGCTTTCCAGCACCGTTAGCGAACCAGAAATGGAAAGCCGGTGTTCCAATGGCGCTCCCCCCTGACCGAAATCAGGGGTTCTTCGCTCCCGACTACACTCTGTATCCAGTTCCAATTCGCAGCAACAAGCTGCAGTAAAACTCCACGGGGTCTTCTCGTCCCACTGGGCTTCTCCGGACCGTTCGCCGGAGTGTGATTTCAATCGTCAGGAGGCTGGGACAGTGGGGAGAACGTTGGACCATTCATGCACGTCTGAACTTACCAGACAAGGCATTTGGCTACCTTAAGAGAGTTATAGTTACTCCCGGCGTTTAGCAGGACTTACTCCCGTTGTAACGGGGATTTATCAGACTGCCACTGGCCAGGTTTCAGCCCCTGTAAACAAGCTTTCGCTCTATCAGGGACCTATGTTTTTATTAAACAGTCGTCCCCCCTGAGTCACTGCGACTTGAGAGCCCCCGCACACTGTGAGGCGTGCGGAAGTTCGCAAGCAAGCCTTATCCCGAAGTTACGGCTCTAATTTGCCGATTTCCCTAGCCTCCTTTACACGAACACGCCTTAGGCTGCTCACCTAGGGGCACCTGTGTCGGTTCTGGGTACGATCACGGCATTCCTTGCTCGTGCCTTTTTACTAAGTCCTGGGCTCGGCGGAACCTCCCACAATTGGGTGGCTATTCATGCTTTCGGCTGGGTCTAAGATTTACTCTATTCACCAGCCTTATACATTTAAGTAGGGAGATATTCGATGGCCCTACTCCACCTACCCGGAACTGTTAGCACGGAGCCATGCGTCACCGCAGGCGTAGTGCCGTGGTACAGGAATATAAACCTGTTTCCCTTTCGCGCATGCCAGGTAAGGGTGCGCTTAGGATCGACTAACTCTTCGCTGACGACGCATTGCGAAGAAACCCTTGCCCTTTCGGCGGATGGGATTCTCACCCATCTATGCTTTTACTCTCGCCAGGATCTGCGCTCCGGGCCGGTCCACAGGAGCTCACGCCCCTGCTTCTGTCCAACCCGGACGCTCCCCTACCGGATCACGGGGTTATTCTGCCCGTGCCCTTGGGTCTCGGTGGCAGGTTTGAGCCCCGTCCATTTTCGGAGCCATGTTTCTCGGCAAATGAGTTGTTACACACTCGTTAGGGAATGGCTACTTCTATACCTATCCTTTTGCTGTCTTAGAAACATGACGTCCTTTGGTTTAACACTTAACCTGCACTTAGGGACCTTAACCCAAGTCTAGGTTGTTCCCTTCTCGGCGATGGACTTTACGCCCACCAACCCGTTTCCCAAGGTCTACGGCGCCGGCAGTTTCGGAGTTTAAGAGCGAAGCGAGGGATCTCTCCCCCATACTTCACAATTAGTGCTCTACGCCACCGGCTACCTCGCTTGAGACTTGGCTGAGACCAACTTCGGGGAGAACCAGCTATTACCGGTCTAGATTAGCCTTTTGCTCCTATTCCCAACTCATGTAAGCGAATTGCACGTCAGCAATACTGCAGACCTCCATCGTCCTTTCGAACGACTTCATCTTGGTCAGGAATAGATCGACCGGCTTCGGGTCTCATGGCAGAGACTTTAGGCCCTTTTAGACCATTCTCCTGGCCTAGCTCCTTAGGGAGGCTCGCCAACACCGTCGGATTGGCAGAACCAATCTTCGGGAGTTGGGTCGTCTCGATGTGATGGCTAGGTTGCGAGAATATCGGTTTCCCTGTGCCTACGCAGCGCAAACTGCTTAAGCTCGCCTCTACCATGAACTCCCTGGCCAATGATTCCAGACTGATGATGCCACCCTAGTCCTCAGCACTGGGTTGTTCCGTCACCAGAACACCTTGGTGCTGGATCTACCTTTTCAGGCGGCATCCCTAACAAGCTATTTGGTTTCAAGCACTTTTCACGGCCCTTCCGGGTTGCTTTTCATCTTTTGCTCACGCTACTACTTCGCTATCGGTCTTGGGACATGTTTAGGTTTGCCAGCGTGTATCTGGCACGTTCATACGGGAAAACCATCCCGCACTACTCGGGGACGCTCACGGCGGCCGTCCAAATTACGGTTACGCGGCTATCACGCTCTATGGCTCCCCTTTCCAGGGGTATTCACCTTTTTTGGGGTGGCCGCATGAGGCCCGCACGCCACATTTCCCTTGAATTTCTTCAAGGAATTCGGTTTGACCTATTCCGTTTTCGCTCGCCGTTACTCACGGAATCACGGGTTGTTTTCTTTTCCTGCTGGTACTAAAATGTTTTACTTCCCAGCGTTCCCCTTCCCTAATGGGAATCTTGCGGTTTATTGGACCGCAAGCGGATGTCCTATTCGAGAATCTCGGGGTCTGCGTCTACATGCGACTAACCCGAGCTTATCGCAGCTTGTCACGCTCTTCATCGGTGCCCAAGCCGAGATATCCACCAAATAGCGTAGGCGTATGGCGTCTACTCAGGGAAAGGTTCAGAGTGCTCGTTTGAGGGCGCATTACGTGTAAGGGTATCGTGTTGAGTTGCAAGGGGTTGCAACGTGGTGATATGATTGAGAATCACGCTTGCGTGGGGAAGGAGTTCCTATGAGCACGGTGGTCGTGCTTGGCACGGGAGTTCTTGAAGCGACTAATGAGGAGCGGTACGGCAGTCGTTTCAAGCACTCGTTTCCCGTAGCATCGGGCGGAGGTATTTTATAGGTTCCGGTCCGATGTACTTCCACGAGGCCCGTACCAATTATTGGCACTGCATCATCCGTGGGATGAGGCATTTTTCTTACCAATAATTTGCGATGATATAAAAGTCATTTTTAGGAATGAATTAAATATCATCGACAAGACAAATAAATCATTAGAGAAATAAATATTTTTCGGTGACATGAAAGGGAGGGGTGAAGGCGGAAAAAGGAAAAAGGGGGGGTCATGGAGGAGACTGGGAAGGAATAAATATTTTTTATTTTTTTTAGAGGGATGGTTTTATTTCTCAAAATTTTAGTTTTTTAATCAAAGTTTTTTAAGGGAAGAAGCATTAAGGGGTGTGAGAAGGTGAGGAAAATGGCGAGAAGGATACTTATAGGTACATCGGGATGGGGGTATGATGAGTGGGTGGGGCCATTTTATCCGCGCGTGATAAAAAAGGAGCAATTTTTGTTGTATTATTCCGAGATTTTTCATACGAGCGAGATCAATACCACGTTTTATCACGTGCCCTTGCGTCGTGTCGTGGAGAATTGGGTGAGAAAGACGCCGCTGGATTTCATGTTTTCTGCGAAGCTTCCTCGTGTCATCACGCACGAGCAGAAATTGGAGCATGCGGGGTGTCAATTTGAATTAGATCGGTTTTTGGAGGTGATGTCGCCCATGATCGAGGCGAGGAAGATTTGGGCTTTTTTAATACAGTTGCCGCCTTCTTTTAAGAGGGAAGAGCATTTTTCGAATTTAAAGGAGTTTATAGAGGCATGGCCGGAAGAGTGGAAGGAGAAAGGGTATCATTTGGTGGTGGAATTTCGGCATGAGTCATGGATGGAAGAGGAAGTATTCAATTATCTAAGAGATGTGGAGGTGACATATTGTAACGTGGTAGAGCCGTTATTGCCTCCATGCATGGACGTTACCACGCCTGAATTTTTTTACATTCGATTTCACGGCTATGGGAAGCGGATTTGGTTTGATTACTTATTTAAGGAAGAAGAGATAAAACATTGGGCGGGGGAATTGAAGAATGTTATTGAAAAGGTGGAGAACGTGGGAATATATTTTAACAACCATTTTTCTGGATATGCGGCGAAAAATGCCCTTATGATGATGAGGGAGCTAAATATTCAGCCGAGAAAGGAGCCGGAAAAGGTTTCAATTTTGGATTTGAGGAAAAAGTCGGGAGAGGTAGCTCAAGGGCAAACAACCTTAGATAAATTTTTTTAAGGAATTAATATTCATTTAAAAATTATTGAAAAAAAGTAAGAAAAGAAGAATGGAAGGCAATTAAATGGTGCGAGCACTTACATTTGGATTCATTGGTGCCGGGAGCATTGGAAGCTTATTTGGGGGTTGCCTGTCCTTGATTTCTTCGGAGAAATATCGGACACGTGTGGTGTTATTTGGTCGAGAGGGGCACGTGGAGGCGATTTCACGAGAGGGATTAATCGTGGTAAAAGGGGATGAGAGATTAATTTGTCCTGAGGTAAAAGCATTCACGTCAATGGAATATTTTGAGAAAGCGAGGAGCGGGGAAATTCCAAGTACTTTTGATTTTCTTTTTCTCACGACGAAAGCTCATGCGATAGATGCAGCCATGAGGGAATACAAGGAATTGGTTAAATCATGTGAAGCTTTGGTCATCTTGCAGAATGGAGTTGGGAATGAGGAGCGGGTGAAAACGTATTGTGATGAGGGTAAAATAATTAGAGCTCTAACGACGGAGGGTGCAAATTTGATAAAATGGGGGACCGTAGTCCATACTGGCAGGGGGATCACGAAAATTGGATTTCCTTTTCAGAGCCGTGGCAATAAAGAGAGGGAACAATTGAGGACGTTAAAAGAGATTTTTGAATCGGCGGAATTTGAGACCATTATAGTGGAGGATATTCAAAAAGAGTGCTGGGAAAAGATATTCGTGAATATTGGGATTAATGCGATTGGGGCATTAACGCGGTTGCGAAATGGAGAGATGTTGGAGGTGATTCCCGTGAGGCGTTTAATGGAAGAAAGCGTGAAAGAAGCCGTGATGATGGCGAAAAAGGGAGGATTTTCCGTGGAAGATAAAGATCACGTGGCAGCCATGATAGAAGTGGCAAGAAAAACGGCAAGAAATCAAAATTCCATGTTACAAGACGTGTTAAAGGGGAAGAAAACTGAGATCGATTTCATTAATGGGAAAATCGTGGAGATTGCAGAAAAGTTGGGAATGAATGCCCCGATAAATGCGATGTTAACGGCATTAATTAAAGGTTTAGAGCGTTCTATGAGCGTGTAGGCTCAACTGACCTTTTTGATCATGTAATAGGCGTTTTCTCCATCGCGATAATAACACTTTTTTATGGAGTGTACTTGGAAATTAAATTTTTTATAGAGATTTATGGCGGGTTGATTAGAAACGCGCACTTCCAGAACATACTCGCATATATTATATTTTTTAATGATGGGCATGGAATAAGTCAATAAAGCCGTGGCGATTCCTTTTCTTCTATGATGGGAATCTACGGCGATGGAGACCAAGTGTCCCTTGTGAATTAGGCGCAAGCTATTTAAAGAAGGCGTTTTTTCCACTCGCCACATGATATAACCAATTATTTCATTAGAGGGTGAAACGGCGACAAGGAAGGCATCGCCGAAGTTATCCAAGATGTTCTTATAAAAGAAATAGGGATAATCTTCGGGCAGTTCCCTTTCATTGACAGCAATGACCCCCTCCAAATCATGAACCGTGCATCTTCTTATGGAATAGAGGTTATTGAGATGGGCAAGGGGCTGAGAATTGTTTACCACGTTTTTATCAATTCCTATTTTTTTATTCATTAAAAGGTGTTTTTTACTCGTCTTGAATATATAAGATATAAAGATAGACCTTTTAAGGTTTTTTAAATACAAAGTGATTTAAATTTTCACGTTTTTAAAAGCTTTTTCTTTTTGGACATCCAAGTAGTTCTTAATGAGTTCTAAGGAGGCTTGAATGCATTTTTTGTTGTCAAACCGGCGAACAATTTCTTCCAATTCGCTTTTAGTGCTATTTTTTAACTTTTGAATCAGAGTATTCATGAGTGGAATGGCTCTTACAATATTATCCACGATGGTAATATCTGCCCATAAAGCGGTTCTGCTCAAGGGATTTAAATCGATGGCTATGATTTTTTTCCCTAATTTTTTTAACGCTTCCGTTCTATCACCGTCTTCTAAGGGGACCATGACAACATCCGCATCCTTGATGGATTCTACTAATCTCCTGTTGCTGTCTAATCCTTCAATTTCCACGAGTTTTTCCTCGTGGATTCCGCGAATGTCAAGGGCTCCTGCCTCTTCTAAGACTTTTTTAATGGCTTCTATCCTACCTTTTTTCTTGTAAAATAAGTTAATTTCCAAGGGTGCTTTCAAAATCTTGGAAAGCTCAACAATTTCTTTAGGAACAAGTGCGGCAGTATTTCCATTCACGCTAATAACGGGCTTTTTGGCCAATAGCAATAATGCTGAGGCGGCTTTAATGGCTTCCCTGGCAATTTCGTTGGTCCTCTCGCCCAGAATATAATCAAATGCCTCCCCCCGGCCATGAGCGATGAGTCCGGCTTCGGCAACCACGAGATTTTTCATCCCTTCAATGATTTTATGTCGATATTTAAGGCTAAGATAGCGTGGATGAGAGCGCGGAATGGTACTGTTATTTCCGTTTTCTTGAGACATGAGATGCTATCCCAAACCGGTTGTAAATGATTATTTAGAAAAAATAATGAAAAACTATTAATCTTTTGGATTTTTTTTGAACTTGTAGATGGAAATGAGTATAACGGAAAAAGCGAAACAAAATAAATTAAAGATTTACAAGACCAAGAAATTACTTGAATATTTGAAGGATAAGAAAGGATTTCATACGGAGCTTATTTCTTTATACATTCCTCCTGAGAGAAAAATTTCCGATGTCACGAATTATTTGAAGAATGAGATTTCTGAATCCTCCAATATAAAATCCAAATTAACGAGGAAAAATGTATTAGATAGCATCAGTACTCTTTTAGGCCAATTAAGAAACATAAAAGAACTTCCGGAAAATGGATTAGTCATGTTTTCGGGGGCAATCCCTCAAAATAATACACCAGGAACGGAAAGAAATGAATTATACATTATTGATCCTCCCGATAAAGTTACCACCTTTCGGTATCACTGTGCCAGCGAATTTTTATTATGGCCTTTAGAGGAAATGCTTGCTCCTAAGGAAACTTATGGCTTAGTGGTAATTGGAAGGCAGGAAGCCGCAGTCGGATATATTTCAGGAAACAAAATAGAAGTAGTTCGGGAATTCACCTCAGGAATTCATAGTAAACATCGCGCAGGAGGGCAATCTCAAAGACGATTTGAGCGCTTAATGGAAGAGGGAGAAAAACGATTTTATCGCAGGATTTCCCATTCAATAAATGAAATTTTTCTAAACATGGAAAATTTAAAAGGCATTTTCATTGGTGGGCCTGGACCTTCTAAAGAGAAATTTGTAGCTGATGATTCCTTGGATTACAGGTTAAAAGATAAGATTTTAGATGTAGTAGATATTGGATATGGTGGTGCTGAAGGTATTCGTGCTTTAATCGAAAAAGTAAAAGATAAAATGGAAGATGTAAAATATATCCAAGAAAAGCAAGTAATGCAACGATTCTTAAAAGAGCTTTCCAATGATACCGGCTTAGTGGCTTATGGCATCAAGGAAGTTAAAAAAGCGCTTGAAATGGGTGCCGTGGATACGCTCATTCTTTCGGAACATTTAAATGAGTATATTTACGATTTAGAATGCGGAAATTGCGGATATAAGGTAACTAAAATAATAAAGGAAAAAGACTTACCTGCATTTGAATCAGAAACTCAAGATACTATTTGTCCAAAATGTAGTTCAAATTCTTTTGGAATTATGGATAAAAAAACCCTTATCGAGCATTTAGGAGAAATAGCTGAATCCTTAGGAACTACCGTCGAGATAATTTCTTCGGAAACCGAAGAAGGCGAAACATTAATTCGGACTTTTGGAGGAATTGTTGCCATCCTTCGTTTTAAAATTGACTTTTAAGAAATATTGCCACGTTTTATTTTTTATTCTTAGAATTTTAATCACCTTGAAGCACTAGAAAAAATTTGAGTTTTTAAGCATTAAATACAACCCTTGATAAAAAGGTAAAAAGATGGAATTAAAAGATTTATTATTAAATTTAAGAATGATAATGTTTGGGGGCAAAGGAGGTGTTGGAAAAACCACCTGCTCGGCTTCTTCTGCTATATGGGCTGCAGAACACGGGAGAAAGACATTAATCATTAGTACGGACCCTGCCCATTCTCTTGGAGATTCATTGGGAGTAGAGCTTGCTCCGGGAGTTCCAACTAAAATAGAAGGCATTCCGAATTTAACTGCGTTAGAGATTAACCCACGAGAGAAAATTGCTGATTTCCAAAAGTTTACTCAATTCAACCCTTTAAAGGAAATTGGGTTGCCGGACTTCATGCAAGATAATTCCTTAATGGGAGATATGGGGGATCTTCAGGATTTAGCCAATATGAGCCCGCCGGGGATCGATGAGGCATTAGCGTTCGCAAAAGTATTAGAATTTATAGAAACTGAGCATGATTATGATTTAGTGATTTTTGATACGGCTCCAACGGGGCATACCTTGCGATTTCTCAGTTTACCGGAAACACTTTCAGGATGGATAGGTAAATTACTACGATGGAGGGTGAAAGTTGGGAATATTTTTGGTGTGTTTAAGAACATTTTTTCTAAAGAGGAAAAGAAAAAAGACAACACCTTGGAATTTTTAGAAAAAATGAACCGCATCATTTTAAATGCCCGTGAAGATTTAATGGATCCTACTATCAATAATTTCGTGATTGTCATGATTCCCGAGGAGATGGCCATCGCAGAGACCGGTCGATTAATTAATGAATTGTTAAAATATAGGATTCCTTCCTCTTGTATCGTGGTGAATCAAGTGTACGAAAACACGGAGGATTTGTGCGATTTCTGCCGATCTCGAAGAGCCATGCAGCAAAAAAATTTGAAAAAAATTAGGGAAATATTTCATGAGAAATTAGGAAGGAAGATCATTGAGGTTCCTCTCTTTAAAGAGGAGATACGGACGCCAGAGCAATTAAGGGAATTTAGTAAATATCTTCTTTCTTAAGGTTTTTCTCGTTCTTGAGACGATTCCTCCAATTCCTTTAAAAAATTACAATAACTACATAATTTTTCCTTTTTAACGGGATATCCACATTGACTACAATGGGAATATGGCATTAAAGGTGTCGTTTTATGGAGCAATTTTGATAATTGAAGAAATCCTTGGTACAAGTTAAATTCTATTTCAGGGCTAAATTTTTTAAAATCTTGAATGAAATGAAATACCCTTTTTCTCACGATGGGTTCTTTTACTCGGTTAGGACATAATTCGTCCAAAAAGGGAAATTTTTTAATGAGAGCATAAACATAAATCTCATCTTCGGGAATTTCCATTAAAGGCCAAATTTTTTTAACGAAATATGCTTGCATGCGATTTTCTGTCATTTTAAAAGGATACTGGCTTCCGATGAGGTGTATTCGTTTGAACAAGATATTCATTAGAAAAGTTTCGGCAATATCCGTGAGATTATGTCCTTTAGCGATCACGTCCGCATTTAAGCGTTTCGCCTCTTCATTCAATATTCTTCGCTTGAGGAGAGCACAGTAGTTACACGCATATTTATAACGGGCCGATTGTTTCTTAAGATGAACGATTTCATCTAAACTCATTCCCACTTTTTCTTTAAAACTAACAATCACGTGCTCGATTCCATGGGCCTTACACATTTTTTCGGCGAATTTAATGCCCTTTTCTCTATAATTCCCAATTCCTTCGTTAATCGTGAGAGCAATCAAGGGTTCCGGTCGATATCGTCTTTCTTGATATTTAATCAAGTTATACAACAAGGAAAGGGAATCTTTTCCTCCGGAAAGAGCCACGACCACGCGATCTTTTACAGAAATTAGTTTATACTTGGAAATAGTCTTGTATATTTTCCGTTCAATGTATTCTTCAAAACATCGGTCGCATAAGGAGATTCCAGCGTATCTTATATTCACGACTTTAGTGTTTTTACTACAACGAATACACGTTCCATCAATAAAAAAGGGTTGATTAAAAGCGATGATGATCACGCAAGCGTGGTGGTATTTAAATTAAAATTAAAAGGATTATTAAATTTAACTCAAATCCAAAAGGTAATCATACCGAATTTAAGATAAGAGAGAAGAAAATTTCCTATTATAAGAAATAACGTGATAAATCTAATCGCATTTAGGATAATTTGCCGCTTTCCTTTATTCTCATCGTGCCAATATGTATATCCCACTTCCATTAGAGCATTTTCCTCTATGGAAGCCGTTTCCGGCAAGGTCAATTCCAAGGCACTCTTAAATCCATCTCCGATTATATCAACCAACCGGTAATAATTTTCATTCAAGATCAAGGCATCTGAATATTGGTTTTTTTTCAGCCCCTTCGAAGAAAGGAAAATCTTCACGTACTCAATTTCCGATACGCGTGTTTCAGATAGATAATAAAATTTTGAGTCCTTACTATATGATAATTGATCTTTTTTCTTTTTTATCCCCTCATATTTGCTTCCAATGAACCATTTCATAATCTCTTTTATCATGCGATCACCATCAAAAACGGGAAGCCCTACTAAATTAAAAATGGTCACGCTAAATGCAATTACCCATAACCATACGAATTCCGTGAACAAAAAAATAGGCCACTTTCCCGTGAATATTTTTGCCAAGAAATTTAAAGGCATGTAATATGGACTCGTTTGAATCCCTATAAACACCCCAACGATCTTATTATTTTCGTCATATAACGGTCCCAAGATGATCTCCTTTTCACAAAATAGATCTTCACTCGGAATGTAAATCTTTAAGATTACCTCATCGCCAACCGAAAATTTAATTGCCTCATGATTATTTCCAAGAATATAATTAAGTGTAATGCCATTTTCCCCATCCAAATACACAAAATCACCAGCAGAGCCTTTCTTTTTTAATGCCACGATAACATCGCCCACGGAAATATTACCGTAATTATAACCCCCCTCTTCAGGCGTTAATACATGTTCTACTTGTGTCACTTGCTTGCCGTAAAAGGGATCGATCATTAATGGAAAGGACGTCATCAATATTATCGCTAATAAGATGGTCAATGCATTGATGAACGCTCCCGCACTCGCAATCCGCAAGCGCGTGCCTCTTGAATATTTGGTCGAATTCAATTCTCGCTCGTCCACTTCTACAAAAGCACCAAAACCAATTAAATAAAAAAGCCCTGCCCCTAATATCCCCGTCGATTTAATCTCCACACCATCAGAACTCGCAGCGATTCCATGCGCAAGCTCATGAGTCGTCATGATGAATAATAAAGGAATTATTAAATAGGCAAAAACTGGTAATCCAATTGTCACGCCAGGAATTAAAGGCGTGACCACATTCTCAATCGAAGGATTCAAAATTAAATTGATTAAATTCACGATAAAAAAATAATACGCAAATATCATGAAACCAAAACTCACGAATATCCCAACCGTCCAAAACACGCGCCAGAATCTCGGAAACCTCCTTGAAAGCCGTTTAATGAACTTATTTAACTTTCTTGTCTTAATCATGGCTAATAAAGGGAAAAAAACATACATGACGTCTTTTTTCTTCCTCAAAGAATACGCCAATATCCCCATGATTAACCAAAATATTAACGATAATACGAACCAAGGATTTAATATAAATCCAGTTAAAAAGTCGCTAAAAATCATCTTAATATTGGAAAAAAACTTCTATTATCTATAAAGTTTTTCCCTTTAATCTAATACCCCTTTTGTTTTACTCGTTCCCAAAAAATTTATTTTCCAAGATTAATTTTATAGGATCATAATTTATCTAGTAATAATAATCAAGCGGAGTGAAATTATAAAAACATCAATTGTTTCTTATCTCATCCGCACGTTTCGAGTCATAGCGGGGTGGGCTAGCCTGGTTTATGCCGCAGGGCTCATAACCCTGAGATCCGTCGTTCAAATCGACGCCCCGCTACCATTCTTATTTTTTAATTAATATGTGACGATATTAAGTCCGAGCGGCGCTATTTTTTTAAAAAAATCTATTTATGTTTAATTACTGATTAATAGAAAGGGAGTTAAAATTATTTACACGTGATAGATTTTAGAGATATGATGAATGAATCGCAAGTGTTTAAAAGATTTCCGGCGGTAACGTGTTGGATACAGCATCTCTTGGAGGGGACATTCAGTGCAGAAAAAAATGCGTTATATACCATTTTTGGTTTGGTGAAAAGGGTCCGTATTATGGCTACAATACATGATAAGAGGGAAATTCTTCGGAAGGAGACGGAAGATGAGGTTGGAGAGGGCATGACAATGGGTACGCACAATATCGTGTTTGAATTAGAAGATGGAACGGGGAGGATTCGAGCGAATGCATGGCGGGTGAATCCAGAGGAGTATGACGAGTTTCAAATTGGCAATATTGTGGATGTTGTCGGGATTATTCAAAATTATCAGGGGTTTATCTCCATTCGTCCCGATTTCATTAGAAAGGTGGAGAATCCGAATAAAGTCTTGTTAAGAGATGCGGAGATCGTGAAGAGGTTGAAAACAGGAGAGGTTTTTGAGATTCCCAAGGCTGAGGAGCTGGAAGAAGTATTTGCCGGAGAGGAAGAGGGAAAGACAAGCGAATTAAACATGGATGAGTTATTCGAAGAGGGAGGGGAAGAGAGCGAGGGCGATAAGGAGGAAGAAGATATACAACATGGACTTATCAAAATTATTAAGAAATCGACGGAAGAGGGAGAGGGTATCCATTTTGATGAGCTATTGGAGATTTTTGATATACCAGAAAATGAATTAAGAAAACACGTTCAAGATTTAGAGATCAAGGGCGTTATTTATCAAACAAAAAAGGATCTTTTTGAATCATTTTAAAATTTAACACTTGGATGATTTTGAATGGTAGGCGAATCCTTTCCTTCTTGAAGTTTGGTGTTGTGGAATCCTTGTTAATGGAGAGTTAGGTGATTTGGAGATTAGGAAAAACCGTGGAATTTTTATATTTTAATACGAAAATCTTTTTTCATTATAATACTTTATACAATCAAGGAAAGTATAAATTTACGGGAATGACCATGGATATATACGATTATGAGAAGCTTTTAGAGAAAGCGTATGATGAAGTGCCTGAAAACGTGAAGAGGATGGATAGATTTGAGATTCCCAAGGTGGAATTGCGATATGAAGGGAAAAACACGTTTATTACGAATTTTAGCAAGATAATTAACGTGTTAAACAGAAATGAGAGACATTTTTTAGGTGTTTTTTTAAAAAAGGTAGGGACTATGGGAGAAATTCGAGGGCAAATGCTGTTCATGAAGGGGAAATACAAGCCTGAGGTGTTAAATAGATTATTAGAAGATTACACGAAAACTTATGTTCTTTGCAAGATTTGCAACCGGCCCGATACGCTCCTTTCAAAAGAAGGAAAGAAACAATATTTAACCTGCACGGCATGCGGAAATCGAGCGGAAATTACTGAGAGTTAATGATCGATCCTAATATATATTGGTAAAAAGTAAAACACTTTTCATGAAAGTTTACATTAAAATCCATTATAGGAATGAGATTGAAACCGTAGCGTGCTGTGATGAAAATTTATTGGATCAAATTTTCATTGAAGGCACCTTGAAAATAGAAATTTCTTCTTCATTTTTTGGGGGCGAGTTGATGACCATGAAAGAAGCCATTGAAATTCTTAAAAATGCTTCATTTTTTAACATCGTGGGAGAAAATGTCATACAACAAGCTATTGAACATAAAATAATTTCAAGAGAAGGTGTTCGAGTAATAAATGGAGTTCCCATGGCAATGAAAATGATTTTTTAAAACGAGGGAACATGCCAAGGAGAAGATTTTGCTCAATTTGCGGTGCGGATTTGGATGATACTTCACCCCATTTTAGTACGTGTTTAGAGTGCTATTTAAAAGAACATCCCCTATTCACGCTTCCCAGTAATTTTAATTTAAAGGTTTGTATGGACTGTGGTAATCATGCGAGGCATGAAGAATGGAACCCGTCCTCTGAAAATGATCTCATCTCCATCATTAAGGAGGCTATATTTGATTATCTTTTAAAATCACTAGTAAAAAAGCAAGGACTTGAATTTAACATTATTTTGGATGAAAATAGTATAAAATATAATTCAAAAAAGAGAATTGATTCATTGGAATTTGAAATCGCAGGATCTTTGAAAACGAATAAAATGATGAGACACGTGGAGCGATTAAGAGTGAGAATCCATCACGATCTGTGTGAGAATTGTACAAAATTAAGAAGTGGCATGTATTATAAATCAATACTTCAACTACGGGTGGATGATGCCTCTTATTTTCCTTTTTTGAGCAAGGTCATTAATCAAGTTCAACAGTTTGTAGAGAAACAATTTAAACAAGATCATGGTCAATACATTGTTAAAATGGAAGATAAGGAACGAGGAGTCAATCTATATTTAAGTTCCAATGAATTGATGAACCACATTATCTCTTTTTTAAAGAATCAGTATCATTTTCTTTTAAAGAGGTCAAAAAAATTAGTGGGAAGGGATATTCAAAAGGGGAAGAATTTATATCGCCTTACGAGTTTGCTTAAATTCCTCCCCATCCAAAAGGGAGACATAGTAATTATCGATAGAACGGACGAGTATGTAGTAGTTAATATCTCAAAAAAAATAATTGTTTTAAGGAACAAGGCAGGAATGAAACTAGTAAAAAATTTTGAAGATTTTTTCAAATTGAAATATAACATTATTAGACATGCGGAGAGCTCATCATGAGACACGAGGACGAGGAGGAGTTTAATCAGGAGATAAATAAGCAGTTGACAAAAAAAATTGATCTTTTAGAGAAAAAATGGATTGATAAGCGGCGAATGAAGAGGACGGATCAGTCGCGAAAGCGAGCGGCGGTGGAATCAGTGTTTGATGAGCGCACGATTTTTCAATTAAACAAGCTTCTTTCAAAAGGCGTGCTTAGAAATATTGAAGGAATAATCTCGGCCGGTAAGGAGGCGAATGTATATTTAGGAACTCATGAGAGCGGAAAACTTGCCGCAATAAAAATTTATAAAATCGATAGTAATACTTCAAAATGGATGCGAAATTACATTATTGGAGATCCGAGATTTAAGCATGTTCCGAGCAATGTTTCCAAAATAATTTTTTTATGGGCACAAAAAGAATATAAGAACCTCAAGCGGGCCTTTAAAGTGAAATTAAGAGTACCTGAACCCTATCACGTGAAGAACAACATTTTGATTATGGAATATATCGGTTTTGGAGAAACACCTGCTCCAAAATTAAAAGATATTGAAAATCCCGTCAATAAAGAAGAAATATTTGAAGAAATATTGTATTTTATTAAAAAATTATATCAAAAAGCGGGATTAGTTCATGGTGATCTTTCTGAATTTAATATTTTATACCATAATCAAAAACCTCATGTCATTGACATTTCTCAAGCAATTTCTATTCATCATCCGAAAGCTGAAGTTTTTTTAGTAAGGGATATTAAAAATATCTTTAATTATTTTAAAAAAATAGACGTCATAACTCCAGATCCGGCCGTCTTTTATCAAGAAGTCATCACGATGGCGTGAAAAGGACAAATACAATTTCTTTAAGGATAAAACATTATTAATTATGAAATCATGAAAGTTTCAAAATCGCGCATTGCTGTGGTAATCGGTAAGAATGGAGAGATTAAAAGGGAGATCGAGCAAGCTTTGGGTGTGAAAATTGATATTTCCAGCAAGGATGGAAAGGTGAATATTTCTCCGGACTTAGAACACGAGAATTATGAACCTTTAAATGTTTTGATTGCTCAAAAGATCATTACTGCTATTAATAGGGGATTTAATCCGAAAAAAGCCATGAAATTAATGGAGGAAAATTATGATCTGGATATTTTTAATTTGGTTAACATATTGGGAAAATCAGAAAAAAAGATCAAGAGAATTAAAGGACGAATTATTGGAAAAAATGGGGAAATGCGTAAAGCAATAGAACGGTTTACGGATTCCTTTGTCTCCGTGTATGGCAAAACAGTTGCGATTATAGGAGATTATGAAAGCTTACAAGTCGCAAGAAAAGCGGTTAGCATGTTGATTAATGGAATGCCTCACCACGTGGTATATAAGTTCTTAGAAAATAAATATAACGAAAAGAAAAAAGAAGAATTTCGCAAATTATACAAACCCGAATTTTGAAACCGTGGTTTTTTAAAAAAATAAATTCTAGCAGCACGTTTCTCTCTTTTTAGTTTAAAATAGGGGCTTATAATTAATAAATCCCTGGGAATTGCTAAAATAATAGCAAGGCTTCATTCATGAGAAATTTCATTTATATCAAATATTTCATCTGATAGGGAAAGTTTTTCGATTTTTTTATCAGGAAATTGAATACATTCAGAACTGGTGCGTTCTCTTCCAAATACTTGTGGAGATTTAATTCCGGTAATTAAGAGCATGATTCGAAGAAATCCATTAAATTCTTCCGAAACGCGAGCCCCCCATATTACCATAGAATCATTAACCGCCATTTTTTCGCAAATTTTTTTCGCAATAGAATTCGCCTCTGTTAAGGTCATATCATTTCCTCCACAAACATGAATTAATGCACCTTTTGCACCATCAATTTCCACATCCAGTAAAGGAGAGCTCAACGCATCATTTATGGCCTCTTCCACTCGATTTTCACTAGAACTTGATTCTCCGAGTCCCACGATGGCAACACCTCCCGTGCTCAAAATAGTCCTGACATCAGCAAAGTCTAAATTGATGAGAGATGGTAAGGAAATGGTTTCAGTAATTCCTTTTACCATCGTAGCTAACACCTCATCGGCAACGCTAAACGCCTCTAAAATGGGCAGGTCTGGGGCAATTTCCAATAATCGATTATTATCAATTACGACTAGCGTGTCAGCATATTTTTTCAATTCATTTAATCCAATCTGAGCAATTTTTTGGCGTCCAATTTCTGTTTCAAAAGGCAGAGTCACGACTCCAACCACGATAGCTCCTTCATATTTCGCAATTTCTGCCACGATGGGAGCACTTCCGGTGCCTGTTCCTCCTCCCTCGCCGCAAGTGATGAAAACCAAATCAGAATCTCGTAATAATTTCATCAATTTTTCACGTGATTCTTCCGCTGCTGCTCGTCCAATTTCAGGATTACCCCCAGCTCCTAATCCTCTGGTCAACCCCTCTCCAATTAATAGTTTTTCATCCGCTTTTACATGTTGCAAGTGTTGATTATCCGTATTTATAGCAATACACTTTGCTCCTCGAATTCCAATTTTCATGAGACGATCTATCGTATTATTGCCAGCACCCCCACATCCGATAATTTTAATATTTGCTTGATACATGTTTTGTCTAACATGCGGAGGTTTCTCTCTGTTTCTTGCGTTGTTGATAATTCTTTCCATTTTAAACTAAAATCTCATAACTTTGTTTAATACTTGCTTGAAATATAATTTTTAAAAATTAGAACGTTTATAATATCCGCATGTTATTTATTTTAATTAGATCCAATGTTGTAAGGAGAAATCCTTGTTATTTATAGGATCAAAAATCTTTTTGATCCTTGTCTTATTAAGCGAGAGAATAAGAGGTAAAGAATAAGGAAAGCGATTAGAGAAGGTGAGAGTATACGCGCCTACATTCGTTATTAAAACCTTATCTCCTTCCTTAAGTTCTTTCGTGAAAAAATAATCTTTTGCCAATATATCTTGATCTGTAGGCACGATACCATTAATGGAGGTTTTAAACTTGTGAGGTGCTTTAATGCGAGAAAGATTATAGAACCGATAGGATCCTTTAGCAAATTTAGGGCAGATGTGATTTCCAACATTTATAAAAATGGTACGATCATCCATTACTTTTATGATTTCAGCGATAAGAATGCCGGCATCCCCTACGAAATATCTTCCAGGTTCGAAATACACGCGCTCTACCTCAAGATCCATTTCATGGAGGGCATGTTCCATGAAAGATGCAATTTTCTCCAATTGATTTCTCTTCATCACGGTAGCCTCGGGAAATCCCCCTCCAAAATTCAAGTTTTTAAGTTTTACGTCCATTTTATTCAATTTTCTTATACTGCTAATTAAGGCTCCGAGGTTTTGACGATATTGATTTATATTATTCATCTGAGTAGTTAAATGAGATAACAAGGTTTTAAGTTGAATGTTTTGAAATTTATTCTTGACTTCTTGTAACTCTTTACATGCATTTTGAGTTAATTCAATTCCTAATTTACTCCCATATTTAGTTGAATGGACCCTTATACATGTATCTTGAACGCGCCCTTGTTGCTGAGCAATAGCATTAATCTTTTTCAAATCTTTAAGATCATGGACGATAATTTCTTTCACGCCAAGAGAAATTGCTCTTGAAATTAAAGAATCTGGCAAATAAGGCCCACCTAAAAGGATATCGCTGGGGGAAAAGCCTAATTTTAACGCAAGAGAGAGCTCTAATTCTCCAATTATTTCCGCTCCCACGTGTTCCGAGTGAATGATTGTACATATTTCAGGAAGAAAATTTGCTTTAAAGGAATAAAAAAATTCGCTATTCTCAAAATGGGAGGTAAAAACCTCTTTAAATATTTTAACGTTATCTCGAATTTTATTTTCAAGAAAAATGAACAAGGGGGGTTTAAATTCCTCTAAAATTTCATGAATTGATACGGACTCAATGAACACATTTCCTTCTTTTTCCACGAGATAGGGATTCCCGGCAAGAGTTTTCATGATGTTCTTTAATTTATTTATGAAATTAGTGTCCTATAAGCATCAAGGGTTTTTTTAGCTATAATGTCCCATGTATAATATTTTTTTACTTTATCAAATCCTTTGATGCCCATTTTCTTCCGTAATCGTTTCTTTTTTAATAAAAAGAGGATTTTTTCTGCTATATCTTTAGGATCATCAAATCTAACCAAGAGACCATCAACATTTTCCTTGATCACTTCTGGAGTTGCGCCTATATTAGCACCAATAACGGGTTTTTTAGAAGCCCATGCTTCCAAAAATGCAATTCCGAAGGCATCACTTCTACTAGGCATCACGTACACATCGCATTCTTTGAAGGCGGCAATTTTTTTTTTATCATAATAGCCCGTTAAATTATCAGGAGTAAAATTAATCACCTTTACATCGGAATTTATTTTCAATTTCGCAAGTTCTCGGTTAAAAGCAGTGGTTGAGGGGCCGATAAACACGAAATAAACGTTTTTCTCTTGTTTCAGAATAGAGGGAATGGCGTGAAGAATGGAAATTGCACCTTTCTCATGGTTTTTATACCCGCAAAACAAGACCATGAACGATTTTTTTACTTTTTTTTTATTTTTAATATACTTTTTTTTAAATTGGAATGTTGACAAGTTAGAATCACTTGATGAAAAATAATGATGATCTACGCCCATGGAAATTACCTTGATTTTCATTTGAGGAATACTAAGAAGGGAAATTAGCTTTTTTTTTTCAAGATGAGTACATGCAATTAAAAGATCAAATTTTTTGAGTAAAGTAAGCAAGTCTTCATCTAAATATCTCGGATTAGAAAAATGAAAAAATGGAGTGCATGTGGTTGGAACACCAAATTCATTTCCAAGCATGAGGGCGAGAATTAGATTGAAATAAGGAAAAAAGGTAGCATGAAGGAGATCGGGTTTAGCATCTCCTATCCGTTCTACAAGGGAATTAAAAGGTAAATAAGGCCCATTCTTTAGAAATTTGCTTATTTGATGGTCCTCTATCTCTAAAGAGCGATAACTTGAGAATTGGCGAAGTTCCTTTATTTTATCTTCAAATGTCTTGTTATATTCAATTTTAAATCGGGTAATTGGAACTCCATTTACCTTGAAAAAATACTTGTTCTGTTCCGTTATGGTCTTTCCGGTGGGTTCCCGTAAAGCTTTGAAATCAACGGCATTTGAAGTTAAGACGTCCACCTCAAGGGCATGAGCTTGTTTAAAGATTTCTGCCATGCGTTGCATGTAAAATTCAGCACCAGATATTGAAGGAAAGTATCTGGTTGGAAAAAATAACAAGTGTTTCAAAATTCTATGATTTTCAAGCATTTTGTTATTCATGATATATATCAACAAGGTCGTTGTTTAAAAAAGGAATGAAAAGTTCTAATCTTTTCCGTAAAATGGAAAAGGAAGGGTTTATCGAATTCACGGTTGGATTTAAAAAGGATTCATTCATTAAATAATACAATTAAACAAAATTAAATTTTTTATCGTGTTTTTTACGATTAATTTTAACTTTTATTAATACTATAATTTTCTTATAGGGGGTAAATTTATTCCATGGAACATGATGGCCAATCATCGAAAAATGTGGATTTATTAGAAAAAAAATTTGGAGATTTAAAAGAAAAGCAAAAACTAGATTCCGATTTTTTAGATTTCTTGGAAGAACATTTTTCCATTACTTCAGAGAGGATAATGGAAATCATCCAGCGAGGAATTACAAAATATATATTCAAACCCTCTAATAGAGTAATCTGGATAGCCATGGGTAAAAAGCATCTCTATTTGATTTATCCGGACCTGTATTGTAGTTGTTATGATTTTTTTAATAGAGTCCTCCATCATGAAGGAGAAGTCTATTGTAAACATTTATTAGCTCAGAAAATTTCCTCAACTTTACACAAATTCGATACATGCGAGCTTGAGGATGAGGATTTCACGAAAATTTTAGAAGATATCAAATTAATATTAGACTAAAGTTTTATTATTTCCATCGAATCCAAGGCGTCATGAATGATATCTTGTATATTCAAGTTTTTTTCTGCATTATTTATATCGTGCCGTTTCGCATGAGTTTCAGGATATTTGGGGTTAAAACCGCAAGAACCGATTTTTTGAGCACAATATTCATAAATGCCTATTTTTTGACTTAACGTCATGACATCTAACTTATCCCAAGAAATTAAAGGTCTTAATAGAATGAAATTCTGGATTAAATCATTATAACTATAGAGATTATCCAGTGTTTGGCTTGCTTGTTCTCCCAAAATGTCTCCCGTGACAATGATATTTCCCAGGCTCCGTTTTTGAGCTAATTTTATGGCTTTCCTGAGCATTAATCGCTTGCATAAAATGCAAGTTAGCTTTCTATCGCATTTTTTCTGGACTTCCCTCAAGTGCTCCGCATGCTTGATGAAAAAAACTCGTCCGGCATGTTTTGAATATTTCATCAACGTATTTACGATAACAAGAATTTTTTCCTTAAATTCATTTAGTTTACTTTCCGAAATAAGGAACGTGATGAAATTAGGGGTAAATCCATTTCTTATCATGAGATAGGAAGCAATAGGGCTATCAAATCCTCCGGATAAGAGCGCTAAAAAATCTAGATTATTTTTTAACATGATGGTTCTCTTGTGCTTTCTTCTTAATTCTCCTTAAGTTCGAACTGAATAGAAGGCAAGAAAAGTTTTTTAATTAGGATACAAGTAAATAGAACTCTCGATCCAAATAAATTCTAATCATTTTGATCTAAAACCAGAGTTTTTTTTTATATTATCTTAATAATAATACGATATGTATAAACCAGTAAACCTTCACTCTATTTGGATAATACACGAATATAAGAACTAAAAAAATGTTTTAATCTTCATTAATAAGTAATTAAAAATTTTGGTTTAGTTCATGGATGATTCTGGAATACAAATTATAAAACACTTAGATTGTTCCCAACACGACTTAGTTTATCCAATTGCTTTTTTAGGGTGCCCGGGCATAGCAGATGTAGGTAAGTTTGCAATAGATTCTCTAATAGGACAATTGGAAGCTAAGAATTACATAGATATCATTTTTGATGAATATCCTGCCGGAGCGATTGTCGATGATAGTATCTTATCGGCTCCTAAAGCAGAAATATTGTTATGGAAAGATAATGAGAAAAAACGTGATCTCATCTTGATCACGTCAGATGCTCAATCTCTAACGCCAAAAGGTATTTATAAGATTTCCAATTTCCTTGCCAAATGTCTTCATCAGTTTGGTGTAAAATTAGTCGTGGCATTAGGGGCATATCCCGTCAACAAACAAGCACTCAATACCCGCTTACCTAAAATTTATATCACCAGCACCAGTAAAGAATTGTTGGAATCATATCTAAAAAAAAATAAATTTGAAAAATTACAAAAAGGAGTGATCATCGGGGCGAACGGGCTCATTCCTACTTTAGCAAAAGCACGATTTAACATTGATGGCTTGGTTCTATTAGCGGAAACGGATAATATTGCCATGATTAATGAAGATATTACGGATTTAAAAGCTTCCATGGCTTTATTGGAAATCCTTCAACAATCTTTTAATCTTCCCATTAAACATTATTCCATGGAAAATATTGATGAGATGTCTAAAAATTTAGAAAGTAAGAAAAATAAATTAGAAAAAGATCTTGAATCCTTTCAATTCATAGATACTGCTGAAGAAAAACGCAAATCTTTATATATTTAATTCTTTTCTTTTTTTCTTTTAAAATTCATGAAAAATCAAACTTTTTATTGGTCATGAGAGAGCTATTTCTATTTCATGAAGGAATTGGAACTCTGATAAGCGAGAAAAATCTTATTAGAAAGAAGCACCCTTCCGAAAGGTAAAATTTTTAAATTATGTGACGTTTCATATAATATGAATTACGTTTGCGCGAGAAAAAGCTGTGGAAAAGAAGTTACAAAGAAAGAACTTAATGCTCTTCCAGGTATCAAGTGTAGCCATTGTGGTTTTCGAATTCTATACAAGAAACGACCCGATATTATAAAGAGAATTAAAGTTCGATAATGATAATTTCTTATTTTTACGTGTTAATTTCAAATCCTAAATGACTGACTAATTCTTTATACCGATTTCGAATAGTAGCCTCTGTTACTCCGGCGGCCAATGAAATCTCCTTTTGCGTTCTCCTTTCTCCTTCTTGAATGGCTGCTACGTAAAGTGCTGCTCCCGCAAGACCCATCGGAGCTTTTCCCGTCATTAATTGGTGCTTTTTTGCTAAATTCAAGATGTTGGCAGCTCTATTTTGCGTTTTACCGGATAATTTTAATTCCGCACAAAAGCGGGGAATAAATTTAATTGGAGAGGACACGTGTAAATTGATTTTTAATTCCGTTAAAATTAATCTATAGCATCGGGCAATTTTCTTTTTGTCAACAGAAGCAAACGAGGAAAGATCATCCAATGTTTTTGGAACTTTATTAATTCTGCAAGAGAGGTAGATGGACGCAACCAGCATGGCTTCTATGGAACGTCCTCGAATTAAATTTTTATTAGCCATTTTTCTATAAATGTGAGCTGCCGATTCTTTAATATCTTTAGGTAAGTCTAATTGAGAAGATAATCGATCCAATTCGTTTAATGCTTGAGAAAGGTTTCTTTCCAACGATTTATTTATTTTAGTTCGAATATTCCACTTTCGAAGGCGAAAGATTTGTGCTTTCATCTGAGGAGTTAGCTTTTTTAAATCGTTATTTTTCCATCCAATCATGGTACTGAGTCCTTTATCATGTAAGGTCAAGGTGGTTGGAGCACCTACTCGTGTTCTTGAATTCGTTTCTTCTGGAGAGAATGCTCGCCATTCGGGACCATTATCAATGAGTCTTTGCTTGATAACTAATCCGCATCCATTACAAACCAATTCACCCCGATTCTCCTCCAAGATTAGACTGATATTACCGCATTCGGGACATGAATTTGAGTCTTCATCAAACATCCAAACATCAACCCTTCAAAAATATGGTTTCTTAATTTCAATAATTATTTTCACGCTTTTAAATGTTTTCGTCATGAAGATTTGTCCATTATTAAAATATGAATAAAATTTTTTCTTATACCATAAGAGATCAAAAATTATTAATACGTTCCTTTCTTACTTTTCTATAATGCGACATTATTCTAAAACACATGGAAAACATTGTTATCTCCGCTCTTTTAAAACATCTTGCCGACAGTGCGGAGCAGATGTTCTATATTGGGAATGCACGCATGGTAGCAAGGTGTTCTTTGAATATCCTCCCTATGGAAAATTAATCAAACATCATTGTAGATTCGCACCCCAAAAGCCGAGTAATACAAAATATAAAGTCATCGTTAAAAGACCTAAACGCCTGCGCTTGTTCGAAGAAGAAATCTTCAATTGCCCCATCTGTGGAAAATATTTTAAACATCTTCATGATCTTCTTAATCATCTTCATGAATTAGAACATCAAGATGAGTTTCATGGGGCTTTCTTTAAAAATGAATTAACCATTCTCGAACCTCACGAATTCAAAAAAGAAAAACCGTTCTCATATAAGGTAAAATTTGGTAGAATTAATATTAAGAAAAAAAATTCTCAGAAAGATCGTATCGAAAAATTTTAAATATTCTTATTATAATTATATTTATAATAATAAAACTTTCTCTATTAATTTTATAACCCATTTGCTAAAAGGAGATCAGTTCTATGGTCGATTATGAAACTGCCGTACGAAATTTAATGGCAACAGAACCATCCATCATCGCTGTAGCGGTTATTGAAGGGAAATCCAATATCGTTTATTCTACTGATAATTGGGATATCTCCCAAGACATCGATCGCGTTATTTCAAGTTGGACGGGTCAAAACGCCCAATTCATCATGATCAATAATGTCAAGTATTCTATTCTTCAAATGACGGATGAACGGTTAACAGCCACTTCTATTAGGGGAATGGGTCACATCGTGGCTGCTAAGGATGATGAAAGAAAGGTCATCGCCTATGTTCAACCTGATGGTGACATGCGTACTGCCTATCCGGAGACTGCACGTTGCCTTGCTTCTTTAAGTTCGAAAACTCCTTACTTGGATGATAGCGTACAATTAGGAACGACAGGGGAGGGAGGAACCGCTGCCATGAGTCCTTCTAGCCCTAGCGTTGATCCTGTGTTGCGAGCGGAGATTGAATCTTTTTTAGAATGGATAAAGATAGAGGATGGATTAGCAGGATATATTCGGTATTATCTTCAAAATTTTGACCCACAGATCATTTCAGAGTTAGCAAAAATATATAATGAGTTAAGAGAAATTTTTGGTGTGTGAATGGAGTATAGAAGGTGCTTTTTTATTTTACTCCTTTCATTGATAAAAATAAAGAATTTTTGAACGATTTTATTTCTAATTCTAATTAATTTTTTATTCTTGAGAAATTTATTTACAAGTAACCCTCAATTGAATGGATTCTTTTTTGGAGTTTAATAGGAGATATATTAATGGAAAAAAATGTAGGAATAATCGCAGCCTCTGGGTATGCAGGAGGCGAGCTCGTCAGAATTTTAAGTCAACACGAGAAAGTGAATTTGAATTACATTACCTCGCGAAAATTAATAGGGAAGTATTTTCATCAAATATATCCTAATTTTAGGAATGTTTTAGATATTAAATTTGAGGAGTTTTCCGTTAAGACCATTAAAGAAAGGTGTGACTTGGTTTTTTTAGGTGTCCCCCATGGCGTGTCTCAAGATTTTGTACCGGAGTTATTAGATGTGGGAGTAAAGGTGATTGATTTGAGTGCTGATTTTAGACTTAAAGATAAGGAACAATATAAAAAATATTATAAGAAAGAACATGCATGTCCTTACCTCTTACAAGAAGCGGTATATGGTTTGCCTGAATTGCATCGAAAGGAAATAAAAAAGGCGAATTTGATCGCAGTAGCGGGATGCCATGCTGCAAGTGCTATTTATGCGCTTTATCCTTTGGTTCGGGAACATCTCATTAAGATGGATCCGATAATTATAGATTCCAAAACAGGATCCTCTGGTTCAGGCGCCACTTTCAATGAGGCTACTCACCATCCAATTCGTGCAAATAGCATTCGCCCCTATGCCATGACGGGACACCGGCATACGGCAGAAATCGAACAAGAATTAATGGCCGTCAAAAAGGAAAGCTCGGCTTCAAACCAAATCGTTAAAGTGGGATTTTCTGCTCATGGTGTAAATTTAGTGAGAGGGATACTTTCCACGTCTCATGTCTTTTTTGATGAGAAAAACCCCATTGAGGAAAAACAAATATTCAAAGTTTACCGGACGGCATTTAAAAATGAACCTTTTCTCCGCTTGATCACCCAAAAAACGGGAATTTTCCGCTTACCCGATCCTAAAACCATCATAGGTACCAATTATGCGGATGTTGGGTTTCAATTAGATGATCATATGAATCGAATTGTTGTATTGTGTGCCTTAGACAATTTAGTAAAGGGCGCGGCGGGGAATGCCATTCAATGCATGAACCTTGCTTGCGGTTTCCCGGAAGATACGGGTTTAACCTTTACGGGGCTATTTCCCATTTAAATTAGGCCTAAAGATAATAAATAATTAAGAAGCTCTTTTTTTGACATTAAAAAAAAGTTATTAGGACAGCAATGAGAATCGGTATCACACACAAGGTACAGAGGAAACAATAAAAACTTCTTCTCCACTTCATTGCATCATTAGGATTCAATAGAACTTGGCAATTGGGGCATGTTTGCTGAGTTGAATCAATGATTTGAAGGTCGCAATTGTAACAATAAAAGAAATTTCTCTCCTCCTCTTTTCTTCTCCTCTTTCCTTTTTTTAGCGCCATTAAACTCAATTCACTAAGGAAAATATCATAAAATATAATTCTTAGGAGATATTTTAATTTGCATAAAGCATAGATCTAAAATATATATAATTTTTAATATTTTGGCATCATGACAAGTGGATATATAGGGAAAAAAATTCGCCTAGAACGCATAGTAAATCGCGAGACTAAAAAAACCATCATTGTACCGATGGATCATGGATTGACGGTTGGTCCAATAAAAGGGATTGAAAATAATTTGGGCGAAATGGTAAATAAAATAGCTCTTGGCGGAGCTAATGCCGTCTTAGGACACATTGGAATCCCGCTCTATGCTCATAGAGGATATGGCCCGGATATCGGATTAATCCTCCATCTTTCTGGTTCCACCTCATTAAGCCCTCTCTCAAATTATAAAGTTCTTATCAACACGGTATTAGAAGCTGTTAAGTTAGGCGCTGATGGCGTATCTCTTCACATTAATATTGGCACGAAATCAGACCCGGAAATGCTGGAAATCTTAGGACGCGTTTCAAGAGAATGCAGGGAATTTGGAATGCCCTTGATCGCTATGATGTATCCAAGAGGAGAAAACATTGAAGATGAGCACGATGTGGAGGTGGTTAAGATTGCAGCTCGTGTGGCTGCAGAATTAGGAGCTGATATCGTGAAAACAAATTGGACGGGAGATCCCGATTCCTTCAAGGAGGTCGTTAAAGGTTGCATGGCGCCCGTTATCATCGCAGGAGGAGAAAAAGCGGGAATTAGGGACGTGCTGGAAATCACGAGACAATCCATTGAAGTTGGAGGAGCGGGGGTTGCCTATGGGAGAAACGTGTTTCAATCAAAAGATCCAACTAAATTCGTGAGAGCTTTGTACTTGATTGTCCATAAAAATTATGATACGGAAGAAGCCATTAAAGAATCGGGATTAACCGCATTACTTTAACTCATCTATTTATTTCATTAAAAAATCTTACTCCTTTTATTTTAAAATGAGATTATTAATCGATGAAAAACGAGAAATTTTTACGGAGCCTTATTATTTCAAGCTCTTTAAATTACACGAGAGCTATCTTCTATTAATTTCAAATGAAAGAGATATGGGTATCGGAAGCGTCTATATGAGCCTTCCTTCTACCATCCAAGGGCTCCCGCCATCCAGCGCCAATTATGGCTTATTTGGAATGGGTCGAGATCTATTGGGAAAAGTTATTAGCGAACAATGCTCTTCCTTTTTAAAAGCCCCTACATTGCTCCTCTTATTCTTAAAAACTAAATTAAAAGATGAAAAAATAGTAAAACCTCTCGTGAACGCTCTAAATGACATGTTAAAAACTATTGAAAATGATCCCGATAAGTAAATCAACCTTCATGAACGTGGTATCATGCCCATCTCTTTAAAATCTAACCCCTCTCCACCCTTAATGCTACGAAAAAGTTTTAAAAAAAAAAACATTTTATTTAATCACGTGGTTGCTTGAACTTAATTCCACTCTATTGGAACGTGTATAAAAATAAGAGAATATGCAGAAAACTTCCATATTAAACAAGCAAACACGGTTTCAACCATGCAGGGATAACCAAGCCTGGTCAACGGTGCCGGACATTTAATTAAAAAATAAACCGGACTCAAGATCAAATCAAATAACAAGCCGTTGATTGGAGCAATCCACGATGAGACATCCGGTCTCGTAGGAGTACGTGGGTTCAAAAGAGATAAGTCTATTCGGCATCCCTTGAAAATCCCACTCCCTGCACTTTTTTTTTAAAAATTAAGAGAAATCATTAAACAACGGAATATTTATATTTTCTGGCTGAAGTTTAGATTTATTTTCAAACTAAAAAAAATTTTTTTTCAGATTAAGCTGATGAGATTATTAACAATTTTAAGGACTTAAAAAAGAGCTTGCTATTTAATAATTCTCGTAAGAGAATTAAAATTTTTAAGAGAAAGAGAAAGATGGTTAATGGGGCGTAAAAAAGAGTTTAAAATTAAAAAAATTCAACTAAAAACGAATAACAGGAAAAACATAACGATCATCATACTAAAGAGGAAAATTAATTGAATTCTCCCCATTCGTTTTTGTTTTTTTTCTTTATTCAAATAGTTGTCCTTGCATGTTTGACTACAGAACGTTTTACTTGGAGCCATGGCCTTCCCACAAATAGGACAGTGCTTATGTGGGCCCCATTGTTTTTTTATTTGATCTTTCCAAGAAGATTGAGACATTTTGGGAATAAATTTTTTTTTCTATTTTAAAGATAAAAAGATGAGAAGTTAAAAAAAGTTTTATTCTGGAAAAAAAAGGGATATCTAGATCAGCACGAGAAGGATTAATCCCTCCAAGCTTTTAAAAACTTCTTTTTTTTCATATCCCTTCATTATCTAATTTATCTTATTTAAAAATGGGGTTAAAAATT
>JALGVJ010000072.1 GCA_029838195.1 Promethearchaeota archaeon | reverse complement strand
TGAGTGAATATATCTTTGTAGGAACCTTCGTATATGTCTGGGGAAGTTCCCGAGACATTCTGGCTTATGCTTGCTGCTGACATGTGTAAACCTTTGAGGGTTCCTACTCTTTAATCTTTCGCTTTATTGTCGAAAGACCCAAGGAAGGAAAGAAAATTTGCTTCCCATAAAAGGAGAACAACAAGAAAAAGCCGCCCTGAGTATATTTGTCGGAGAAGCTCATGCATTTCCGAATTTTGACTCAGGCTAAGAATTCATTTGGCATAAAATAAAAAGTGTGCTTATCAGTTCTTGAATTTGAAGGATAAATTAAAGATTTGAATTGGATAAACGAGTTCATTCCGATATTTATCGTATTACACCAATTTTCAGGGCATTCACTAAGAAATCCAATTCTTGATTTAAATTCTATTGTTTTATCAAATCTAAATGAGAAAAGTCTTTTACTTACATATGCTTGTGATCTAGGAGTAAAGTCAGAATTAGTCAAATTGAAAACACGTTTGAATTGTTCAAAATGACCTAACACTAATAGATTATAGTCCGCTTCATTTCCAGTATCAAACAATATCTCTTCAAGTCTGAAGGTTATTTTTGGATAATTAGGGTGTTGGAACTCAAGTTGAGGAAATGGAAAAAAATAATTTTCCATTTTTATTTCAAGGTATTTAATTCGGAATCTTAGAGTAGAATCAAATTTAATATTTCTAAAGGATTTAATATCTATCATTTTTCATCCCTAAATGATTTAAAACGCACATTTAATTCTTTATCTAACTGTCCATTCTTATATTTTTCATTAATCTCTTGATATACTTGATTTTCGTCTTTTGAATGAGATAAAACCATCCATTCGTCTCCAATCTTAGCGAATGCAATTGTTTCATCAGGATATTCTCCCCTCATCTTGTTTAACCAAGATTGCATTTCATAAAATACAATGTCTCTTTCTTGAGTTTCCAAAACTGATCTTCGCAGGGCTTCTTCATCACGCATTTTTGATTCATCGAATCTTTGTTTCATATAATCAATTGCTTTGTCGATCCATTTATGAATTACATCCTCATCCTCTTCTTTTTTCCATTTTTGCAATTTGTTAAGGACTTGAGCCTCATATGAGGCCTCAGTTCCTGGGAGAAAAACTTTAATACCAGATGCAAGTGCGAATATTAACTCAGAATGAAGATATTCATTATCTGGAAAATTACTGAGTAACAATTTCGCATATCTTGGGAGAGTTTCTGAATCTCGAATCAATTCTTGTAACAATTTTACAAATAAAGGAGGAATCTTTTCAGGATCTTTTCTACAAATTTTTATTATGAAATCTTCTGGCAATCTTAAAATTAATCGATGCGTGAAAGTAAATTCTATAAGAGAATATTCGTTATATTCTTTTTCAAATAAATGGTCAAGTGCCATCAACACGGTTTTTTGGGAAATCTCTAAAAACTTTAGTACTACAAATTCAATATCATAGTCAGGAAATTGCAAAGGAAATCGCTCCAAATTATCCAATATATTATTTAAAATCAGCTCTAGCAGATCTGGGCATTCTTTTACGAACATTACAACAAGATCTTTCCAATATCTGGAGAGTGTCTTTAATCTTCCATTTATTTTTTCAAAATGGGTTAAAATTTCTAAGAGAAGACCCTTCAATTGGGGAATTACACTTTTATGCTTAGTTAAATAATGATGGAGAAACATTAATGGATCGCTGAACTCCTCGGGGTCAAATCGCCCACTTCGAAAACCCTCCAAAGGATTATCAAAGAATTTGAAAAAAATTTGTGCCAATCTAACAAAGGATTTCTCATCTAATTCATCGGTTCTATAGACTAATCTCATTAAATCAGATTTTGTTAATAATCCTTTCTGAATTAATTCCTCAGTGAGATCTATAACCCAATTATCAAGTTTTTTTGTAGCGATTCCTAATAAAAATAGATCTCTTGATGGACCTTCCGCCTCCTTTAACTCTTTTAATTTTGCGATCCATTCATCCAATCTATTGATTCTTAAATCTGTGAAGTATCCGGTGAGGAATGATATTCGTCTATTTTTTTTCTCTTCAATGAATATTTGTTTAATTCTATCCCACTTTGAATAAGTGGGATCTTTTTTTGCCAGAACTTTACCAATATAAGAGACCAGTAATTCATCTGAATTAATTAAAAATCTAATTATATCCCAAAATTCATCTTCTTTTTTTAATATTGTGGAAGTAATTTCCTCAGCTTTATGCTCCTGTAATTTCTCAAAGCTCATACCGCCTCTCTCTTCTAAAAACCATTCTCTGTCAGTAAGGGATATTTTGATTTTATCAATAGTTGAGAGGTCAGCTTCGATTTCTTGGATTAATTCATCCCAGTCGTGAAAATGGCGAGCCTCTTGGATCTTCTTTTTTATCACTTCTTTTAAATATAATTCCTTTTCCTCCTCATTTAAGGACTTATAACTTGCTTTACTTCGTTCATTTTCAATGATTTCTAATAAATCTTTGGCAAACTGGTTTGAATCTGGGATACTAGATGGGTCTAAGATGAGATTATAAAAAGCATCAACCTTTTTTGGGATCTCAAATCGCTCTTCTCTTCGTTTTAACGAAGAAATGCGATTGATTAATTTTACAGCATTTTCTGTATTTTTCTTCCCATAATTTCTTAATATTTGAAGAATATCATTCCAGAGATCACTCCCTATTAAAGTCGGCAATATCTCAAATAAGATCTCATATGAACGCTCGACAATTAATGGTTTAGATGAGTTCATATATGCTTTTAACAGGGAGAAAGCAGACGAAAGATAACTCAAATATTCTTCATTTGTGAATTTACGATATTCTTCGGGAATTGGTCTAATACTTTGAATTTCCGCAGAAATAATTCTGAATCTATGGTGTAAATTGAATATCTGAGAAATAACTTCTAATATTTTACTACTAATTGTACTATTTTCTACATTTTTTAGGCTAGTAAGATATTCCATTCTTCTATTCAGAGATGCAGAGGTTCCAGGTAAATATACAGAGAACTTATCTTTAAACACGCCACTCGCATTATTCGCATAATCTTCATTTTCCCCAATAGCAAGCTTTAGTAATAAATTCATACCTTCCTTAAAAGTATCCTGATACCAAACAATATGCTCCAGAGCATAAATTAAATTTCTCCTATTGGTTAATTTTTGCTTTAATTGTATAGGTTCGACGTTCTTGAATAATTTTTTTAGTTTCTCCATTGCGAGTTTGTGATCCAGTCTTGTTAATTCAAGGAAAACTTGTGACTTGGATAATTCATCATCTCGCATATGTGATTTTGGATCTTGAAAGTCCTTCCAGTGAGAAATAAAATCACTATCTAGGATTTGGCGTACAATCTTATTCCCAAGATTATATGCTAAATCTTTCATTCGCTCTAAAAATTTAACCATAAAATGTGGAATATTTAATTCCCATATTTTTTTAAGGTAATTGATTATATCATTCTCTTGTACATATTTTTCTAGTATATAATTCGCCAAAGGTCTTATAGTAACTAAAATATATCGACCTCGCATACCTAATATGCCTTTATCAAGAAGATACTTAACAATAAGATCTACTTTATACCGTTCGTGAGTAATCCCAATTAACTCATAGAGTGTCTCTTTATTTCCTTGAAATCTTGTCACAAATCCATCAGGAGACAATTCTTGATAAGTTGCAGTCTCCCAACCAAGTTCCGAAAATAGAGAAAAAGCAATTAGAGTTTGGATTAAGAGAGGTTTTTCATATCCTGATTCTTTTGCTAATAATTCAAGAATCTCTTCACAAAATGATTCTATTGAAGTTTCATCATAGATACGGAATTTTTTATCCTTTAATAGGGAGGTTAATTGAAGAATCAAGCTAGGAATTCCACTTGATAAGTCTAAGATATGTTTTTTTATGACTAAGGGAATACGGGGGTCTAATTTTAAGATAATTTTTTCAGCATTTTCCTCATCAAGTGGTTTAATATCAACTACTTTTGTTTTTTCGTACTTTTTTTGAGTATAAATGTAGTTTTTATAGATTGCTATTACTTTGAAAGCATTTTGATTTATCCACTCCAATTTACTGTAGATCCGCTCAAAAATATTCGAGGTAACCCCCTCAAAGATCAAGATACCGTGTTTAAGACCAGAATAGATGATTTTCGTAAGCGTATTTAGAATTTCATCTTCCAGAGAATGAATGACAATAATGTTTTGTTTAGTGAAGTTATCGAGTAACTCTAAAGTATTTGCGATGAAAGTTTTTTTTCCTACTCCAGGAGGACCTTTTACCTGAAAATATTTTAATTCCGAATCATCAAATCTTAAATTGTTTAATAATTCAAGGCTCAACGATTTGAAATTATCTGTTAATAAATAATCTGTTCTTAATTTTTCTTTAACTCTATTCTTCCACTGTTCAAAATCGATTGCATTTCTTATTTTATTAAATTTCAACCTAAGTTCAGGATATTTATCTGCCCAACGGGCAACATCATCTGCGGAATAGACTTTTACTTTAACATTTGCTATATCCGAGTAGGATTTAACAAATTTAATTATTTTTGCTTCTTCAGCTCTCTTTTGATCGGTGGTTAGAATCTTTTTAGTATCGATATAGACATAGGTTGCACCATTTTCAATAAATTCTTTCAATAATGGTTTTAATTCTGCATTTGTCCCCTTTTTACTAGTTTGCAAAAAGTTTTTTTTCAGATTGAAATCCGAAGTAGATGCTTTAAATTGAAAAATCGAAGTACCACGTGGAATAAAATCGTAATTTTCTGGAATATCTTTTAAAATAGATGCATCGATCCCTTGGTCCCTAATATATGGGTCGGATTGAAGGGTTAGCGCAGATAATGGCAAAGAATATTCATTGAATACATTCCGAAAAAGAAATTCGAAAAATTTTAGTGAGCGTAACTGATCTAATCTAATTATATCCTTTGATGTAATATGTATTAATTCAAGAAGACTCATCTTTAACACTTTTAAAAAACCAATTTTCTTGGAGTAAGGTAAATTAATTTCGCTTTTCCAATTTAAGAATTTTTCTAGAGCGGACTAACAAAAATTGGGCAATTCAATTGATTTTCCAATAATAATCGAGTAGTCTCAAC
>JALGVJ010000051.1 GCA_029838195.1 Promethearchaeota archaeon | reverse complement strand
AAACAATGAGGAGAACGTGTTTCGGTTCCAACATTTTCATGAACTTTTCCCTCGGCGTACCTTTTCACCCTCCATTAAGGTGGTTAACGAGTCGAGCAATAAATTGATGAATAACTTGTATCAAACTCAGTGTGGGATGCGCACTCTTGAAAATATTCGCATGAGAATATCGCATCGTCTTGGATGTCCCGTGATAGTCTCGCCCGCCTTGTTGGAAAAACTACAATAAGAAACTAACATTTATGAAACATACTCTTTTTTTAAACCAAAGTTTAAATTATAATTCATCTAATGTATATTTTGAAGTAATTCAAATGTTATCACTACAATAAGCGTGTAAATCATGACATTTATTAATTCAGAAGGAAAGTTTAATGAAAATTCTTATTTAATTGATGGTCTTATCTTTCGCCTCCCAAAACAACTCGCCGTTTACGTGATTGAAAATAAAGGAATGAGATTAATGATAGATACAGGTGTTCAATTAGCCGCAAGGAAAATCATTGCCAAGCTCAAGGAATTTGGGCTGTTTCCCATTGATAAGCTTATTTTAACTCACTCGCACTGGGATCATGTCCAAGGATTCAGTAAATTAAGAAAAGCTATGGGAGATTTTGAAGTATTAGCTTCGGAAAATGCAATTGACAATTTAAAATATCCTGAAAAATTAAACGAAATATTTGGATATAACGTGGAGCCCATTGAGGGAGTAACTCCTGTTAAAGAAGGAGAAATCATAGATCTTAATGGTTTAGAGTTGGAAATAATTAATTTATACGGACATACCCGTGATTCCATAGGAATCTTGGATAGAAAGAACCAAAACATATTTTCGGGCGATGCGATTCTAGACCGATATGATCACGAAACGGTGAATAGCGTGTTCATGCCACCCGATTTTGATGAAAAAGAACTTTTGAAATCCTTCGAAAAATTAAGAAATTTAAAAGATGATTTAAGGGCCATCTCTTTAAACCATTTTGGCGTATGGACGGATGAGGATTGTGAGCTTATTTTGAATGAAATGGAACCCGTGTATCATGAAACAAAAGAAGCTATCATTAAATGGCATGCTGAAAATCCTTCCTTAAAATATATTGCGGAAAAATATCATGAAACATTTATTCCTAATTCTACGATACATACAAAAGAAAACATAAAGGGATTAGAATTAGTAATAGAATGGTTAGTAGAAGGGCTTAAATTGAGCGGATTTCTTAAATAAATGTTTTTTTTTTTTCTTCATATATGCTAAAAATATTGAAAAAATAAAAATACTGCTTCTCTAATTTACAAGATAAGATTGATTCCCCGAATAAAAAAGAAATCTTTCTCTTTAGATTTAAAAATAAAGAAAAAATCGGAAATTTATGGTCATCTAAAATCACCATACGAATAAGAAATATTTTAACCTTAAATCATTCATTAATATTAAATGCATGAGAGTTTCGAGATACATTATAAAAAATATTCCATAACTCCTTTTATTTCTTGTTCAAAAAATAAAAATTAATTGATATTATTCTTCTTATAATTCATGGAAGAGCATTTTGAGAAAAAATATTACCTAATACTTTTTTCTTCCATGTTAGGTCCACTTAGCACGAATGCTATAATTCCTATTTTTAATCTTCTCAAGGAAAATTTTCTTTTGGAAGAAGTTTCTTTGATTTCTCTCGCTATATCGTTTTATATCTTTCCATTTTCTATCCTACAATTATTTGCTGGAACCTTTTCCGATATTGTAGATAAAAGGAGTGTAGTTTCTTTGGGGTTTATTATCTTTTTATTCAGTTTAGTGCTTGTATTGGTTTCAGTTTTAATTAAAAATTATTTCTTGTTTTTAACTTCCTTCTTGCTTCTTGGTCTTGGTTTTTCGATGATTAATCCCACGATTTTGGCGATTCTTAATTTAATTACCCCCACACGGAAAAAGGGATTAATGATGGGGCTTTATAATTCCTCAGCAGCTATAGGTGTTAGTTTAGGAGCCATTATTTCAGGTGTTTTTGCAAATATCCTTGGAGAATGGAGATTCATCTTTTTTTTAAATCCCATTTTAACAATATTTGCTTTTACTTTTTTCATGCTTGCTACAAAAAATTGTGAATTAGGGGGATCCAAGACTCATGAATTTAATATTATAACCAATAATGTACGGCATGAGCAGAATTCAAAATTTAGAGCTGCATATCTTCAATTAAAGGACAATTTAACTTCAAAAATAATTATTTTAGGGCTCATCGGATTTTTCACGTTTTTCTGCGTCATTACCCTCACGAACACGCTGATGGAACAAATAGGAAAGTCAATTGAAAATATTTCAGATCAAGAGATCATTTCAATAGTGAGTACGATCCTAACGGTGAATGGTTTTATTTCTATTATTCTCTCCCCTATTACGGGAGATCTCTTAAAAAAGATTTCACCCTTAAAAATGATGCTATCGGGATTTATATTGATGTTATCAACAATTTTTCTTCCTCACGGAAAATCTTTTCTCCATTATATCTTGATTTCAGGCATGATTTACGTGGGATCTGCTATGATTTGGCCCGCATTATTCAAGCAAGCCATGGATTTAAACCGTGAAGCAAGTGGAACAAACTCTGCTATTATTAATTCTGCTAGCTTTTTAGGGTATGCTTCTGTAGGAATTATTTACGTATTAATTGGAATTCCCTTAATCTTTTATGTTGTAATTGGTTTAAACCTTTTCGGGATTTTTTTAATCGTGTTATTGAAAAAAAAGGAATGATGAATAATTAAAAAAAGAAATGAAAAGGGGTTTTATAAATTTATTCACATGAATGCTAAAAGCGCATTGATGAGAAAAAACCCTAAAAAGAGGATTGAGAAGATCGTAAAAATCACCTCAATGATTGAGAACCGCAATTTTTTTGGTGAGAATTCTTTTTCTCCCGGTATATTCGAATATTATCTAAAAAAATTTGCTATAAAAATTAGAATTCCTTAAATCCTTGAAATTTTCTAAGTTCTTCTAAAATCTCTTTTTTCTTTTTAATATCACCTTCAGTGGGATAAGGCACCTCTTCCCACAAGTCTACCTCAGGCATTTTAAGACTTTCGCGAACCCGTTTCTCCAGTTTAGCAAATCCTACTCTTGAAGCCATAAATTTAATGAATTTAAATTTTAATTTAGCAGTAAACGCTTCCCATTCCTTAGCAAAGCCTCCATTTTCAATGTGATCAACGATTTCTCGTTGGATTTCAGCGATTTTTTCAATGGGGTGCCTTAATCGCAAGCATCTACTCAATGCACCATACTGAGCTCTTTCCGGCAAATAAAATATTTGATTGATAATTCCATTATCAATGATACTTTTAAAGATGTATTTCATTTTACCGGAGAGTACGATTTCCATTAGAATGGCTTCATCTGGATATCCCGCTTCTTTTAATATACTGATGGGTCTCATCATTATTTGGCTAAACGCCGGACTAAATCCTTGCTCAGAGTATAGATCTAACACTGCTTCTTCTTTAAAAGTAACTTCAATCCCCGCTCTCGTTAATCCTCCCACTCCTTTACTTAGAGCTAATAGTTTTTGTTTTGCTTCTCCTGAAGCATCTTGATGTACTCCAATAAAAGAAAAATATCCTTCTTTGTTAAGGAAAGTTTCCCGCACGCCAATTCCAATCATTCGTGGAGCAATTAATAACACGTCAATGAATTCGGGAGGGGTGATCAAGCCAAAGGCTATATTATATCCACTTGCGAAAATCAATGCATCATGCTTTTTAAGATAAGGTTTTATTTGTTTTTTGAAAACCTTACTCATTATTTCGTCAGGAATTAAGAAAAAAAGAACGCGTGCTTTTTTGACCGTATCCGGAATTGAATACGTAGGAAAGCCATCTGCTTGAGCTCTTTTTTTATATTCATCATTTCTATTCCCAACGATAACCGTTAAACCATGATCGCGCAAATTTAAAGCTTGACTGCGAGATTGATTTCCATAACCAATCATTCCTATGGTAACTCCTTCCAAAATGGACAAATCCGCATCCTTTTCTTTATAAATATTTGTCATGCTGTTATCCCTCTTGATTATAATTTCCGATAAAATGATTTGATGATTTCAATTTCTTTTTTGATCTGAGGATATTTGACTAAGAGATCTTCAGAAGGATATTGGATTTCATGCGATAGATCTCGTGTTCGAAAGCCCAGATTTTCTCTTACTTTCTTCTCAATTTCAGCAAATTTAATATTACTTGCATGGTATTTCAGGAGAGCAAGTCTTATTTTACTTTCCTCTCGAGCCCATTCGGAAGCGAAATCTCCATTATTTATTTCTTGGAATATTTTTTTTTGAATGGCCCCTATATCTCCGGCAACCGTTCTAAACTTAGTTCCCCGACTCATTTGGCCATATTGAGAAGTTTGTGAGTGAAAATTCATTTGTTTTATCATTCCTACATCTATTACTTTATCTAGAGTATATCCTCCTTCTCCTGATAAAAATAACTCGACGAAAATTGCTTCCGGGGAATATCCTTTCTCGATTAAGGTTAATATGGACCTCATCATGATCTGTAAAAATCCTTGAATGAGAGTTTGCTCGAAAAAAAGATTTAAAATGGCTTGCTGCCGTAGCGTGATATCGATGGCTCCTCTGGATAAAGCACCAACCGCTTTACTTAGAGCAAGCAACATGTTTAAGGCATTACCGGTGAAATCTTGATGCGCGTGAATGAAGCTAAACACTCCCTTATTAGTTAAAAAATTTTCTCGCAAACCTTCTCCGGGTACTCTTGGGGAAATTAATAAGATATTGACATGTTTTGGAAAGATTATTTTTCCAAAAGCAACATTATAGCCGCTATATAACACGATCGTATCATTTTTTTCGAGAAACGGCTCGATGTCATTCGGGTAGAGCTTTTCCATTAAATCATCTGAGATTAATAAGAAATAAATGCTGGCCTTTTTCAGTGCATCAGAAAGGGGATAACAAGTGAAATTATCTTCCTTGGCCCTTTGCTCATGTTCACGAGTTATGGTTCCGATTATAATGTTTAATCCTGAATCGCGCATGTTTAAGGCTTGTGCTCTTGCTTGGTTGCCATACCCTATAATAGCTATGGTTTTATTTTTTACAAGAGAGAAATTTCCCTCTTCTTCAAAATATACTTTTACACTCAATTTTTTCACTTTTATTTAATTTTAATCATTTAATCATAAGAATCTATATAGATATACTAGTATTAAATTGACATTAATAATTGTATAATTTATTTAACAAATAAAGATATTTAATAGACTTAAACCGATTTAATTAATAAGGAAAGATGAGGTAAAAGTCGCAGGACAAAAATAAAAAGAGTAGCATTAAGGCTGCTTAAATAGTTAGAATTAAATTTTCCATTGACTTGAAATATATCCATGAAAGTTAAAATTTTAATAACGTTCATTCAACACGAAAAAGGTACGATTTATAACCTATTCTTCTAAGTTTTAATGACTTAACATGAAATCTTTTCTAAATTAATATATTGCTTTCTTAATTTTAAGTAATAAAAAATGAGATTTCGAAACGAGGGATTTTCATGAATTTAAAGGAGCGTGTAATTAATATTTTTATGGGCAAGCCCGTTGATAACATGGTTTTTAGTCCCAGAATCTATTATTGGTACATGGTAAACAAGTTGTATAAAAGATTTAATCCATCTAAAAGCCATGCTATTCCTAAAAAATATTTCAAGAAGTCTCAATTAGAAATTCATGAAATGTTAAAGAGCAGTCCACGGTATTGTGAAGAGACTCTTTATTTAAATTTGTTAGAAACCCGATTTAAACCAGAAGCGGAAATTAGAATCAAAACTAAACGTGGAGGAAAAAAAGATGAATTTATCAAGTATTATTTCACGCCCTTAGGAAATTTACGAGAAGTGAGTTCAATTGGAGGAGGCTTGGGAGGCCATCTTACGGAATATCCCATTAAAACCATTGAAGACATTAAAATAATGCGATATATTTTAGAAAATTCCGAAATTCATTTTTCAAACGAAAATTTTCTTAAAGCTGAAAAATTATTTGGAGAAAGTGGGGTTGTTAGCACTTATTTGGGTCGTAGTCCTTATCAAAAATTGATTCTTGAATATATGGGTTTTTCTCGCACGATTTTATTTTTAAAGCGATATCCTCAAGAGATATTGGATTTCATCCATTTTTTAAGTCTTTGGGATAATAAAATGTTCGATGAAATTGCACGCTCTCCGCTGCAAATTGTTAATTTTGGCGAAAATATCGATGCTAACTTGAGCAGCCCTCCTTATTTTAAAAAATATTTAGTTCCGTATTATGAACAACGTGTAAATCAATTAAAAAAGGCAGGTAAATTTTGCCACATTCACATGGATGGTTCAATCAAGAATTTACTTCCATTTCTTTCTGAATTACCTTTTGATGGATATGAAGCTTTAACCCCCTTCCCTCAAGGTGATGTTTCATTAGAAGAAATTAAAAAAGCAATAGGAGAAAAGATATTATTAGATGGAATCCCTTCTATTCTTTTTCTCTCGGAATATTCTTGCGAACAGGTTCAAAAATTTACTTTAAAGGTTTTAGATCTTTTTTCTCCCCGGTTGATCCTTGGAGTTTCTGATGAATTTCCCCCCAATGGAGATATAAAAAAACTTGAGCAAATATCAAAAATTGTACAAGAGTATGGATTAAAATAAAATTAAAAACCCCTTGTATATTAAATTAATTCTTTTTTAACCGATCATGAGATAAGAACATTCCGAGCATGTCATGAATTTTCATTTTTTAATTCTTGAGCTCTTTCTAAAAGTATTTTTCTTATTTTTTTACTATCTTCTTGATACCAGTGGATTCCAAAGATCCATAAAATCATTCCCGGGATGGAAAAAAGACCGATTAATAATGCCACTATTTGATAATTTTGGTTCGTAAAGTAGATCAAAATTCCTGCGATTAACGGTCCCGACCCAAATCCAATACTTTCCAAGAGGCGATTTATTGCCATGATTTGTCCTTGAGCTTCAGGCAAATTAATTTCTTGTAGAATGGGAGGTTGGTTTATGTCATATAATGCTGAAATTGATGAAGTAGTAACATATATTAACCCCATGAGCCAAATAATTGGATGAGAAAATATGAAAAGAATATCATTGCCTTGCTCAACAGTTAATTCAGGAAGCGGAATAAAGAATAGCAAGACGAATGTGAGTGCACCTCCGCCAACTGAGAAAATGATTAAATATAGTCGATTTTCAGATTTTTCTTTTGACATGTTATCGGATAATCGTGCTAACAGCAAATTAATAATTAACCCTCCTGTTAAGCCAAACAATGCTAGAAAAATACCCGTAGCAAGAGGTGAAATATTATGAGGTTCTGTTTGAATATATGGGAGGAAAAGAATGGTTAAACTTCCCATGTACATGCTCGTGAAAATTCCTTCGATTAAAGCTACTATATTCGTCTTGCTAAATATGGTTTCCATCATCATTTGTCTATCTAGTTGATATTTATAGATAATGGATTCCTCTTGTAAAATGTGAGTTAGTTCAGATCTTTGTATTCCTCTTTTTGGTTCCTTAATTTTTAATTTCATCAAAATTCCGGAGATTAGAATAGCAATCCCTATTCCGCTAAAAAAAAATCTCCACGCATTAAAATAAATTAACATGCCCGTCAAAAGAAACCCCATTAATTGAAATGAATTACGAGTGATTTTATGAATCCCGAAAAAGCGAGAACGGTGATTAACGGGAACTAAATCATGAGAAAGAGATACTATTGTAGGAAAATTTCCTCCGGCTGAGAACCCAATTATAAAGGTGAAAACATAAAAATAGAGCCACGAGCGAAGTCCAAGTCCAATTGTAGTAAAACTTAACATTATCATGCTAATTCCTCGAAGTAGGGAGATGAGAAATAAAATATTAGTCCTGCTATACTTATCAATGAGACGTCCAAAGAAAAGACCCGCGATAGATATCACCCAAAACATTGAAGTAATGAGAAAGCCCATTTCCAAGGCATGATAAGGCTCATCTGGCCAAAATAAAGAAGATAAAGGAACCACCATTATGTATATGCCACTAAATGCTAAAGAAAACAATCCAGATAATAAATATACGGGAAAATAGGACTTGAACATGGTTGGCATGGAAATATCTAAATTTGAATCGGTCATGAGGTAATCAAAATTTCGAAATTGTTGAAGAAATATAAAAATTATGAAATACTTGGGATCTTAAGAATTTTTCATCGTGTAAGGTAATCTTTATAATTTCATAGGATGAAATAATTCAATTTTAAATGCACGGACCACTTGATATTTTAAAATTACTTTACTATTATAGAACGGGAGTAATTTTTTGAGAGAACCTAAATTTCCCCGGTTCTAATCCTTTTTTTACTGCCATTTTATAAAATAATACTTGCAAAATCGCTATTTCTATTATGGGAGATAAAAATACATTAGATATATCATGAGAAAATATTTGGATTTTAGAGTGAGGATGTGTTAAAATGGATTTATCCTTTAGATTTTCATTGGAAATGTATAAAAGTGCCCCATATTCCCATTTTTCATTTAAATTTTTAATAAATCTTTCAGATATAATATTGCATTTTTTTCCGGAAGAAATTAGAATTATTTTTGAACGTTGATTGAGACTTTCAATTCCTCCGTGATGATACATCGAAATTGAATTGGCTTCGGAGGGAGATTTTACGATTTCTTTATAAATTAAAGCTCCTTGATGGGCTGTCGCTAAAGAAGGACCTTGTGCCAAGATTTCCAGGCAGGGAATGTTTAATCCAAATAAAGATAAAATTTCATCGAATTTTTTTTCCATTGCATCATTTACCGGAAAAAACTTATTAATGACTTCTAAAAGGAACGTTATATCGTTCATGTCTTTCTCATTAAAAGGTTCGAGTCCTATAATGCTCTTACTAATCAAGTATAACATCAATAGTGTACAAGTATAACTTTTTGACGTTACAGATAATTCTTCTCCGGCGTTAAAAATGAACGACGCGTTTGAATTCTTAGCTAACGTACTCTTGGGGTTGTTAGTAATTGCCATGATTATTGGTTTTCTTTCAAGAAGTTTTACCTTTTCTAAAAGTTCAATGATTTCACCCGATTCTCCGGATTGAGAAACTAAAAAAAGGATAGAATCCTCTAGAAATGAATTGCTTGTTTTAGGAAAACCATGTGAGGTAAATTCTCCTGTTTCCCGGATTTCCGCATGGATACCATGTTGATTCAATAAATAATAAGGCAAGAAAGTAGCAAAATAACTTGACCCCATGCCAGAAAAGATTAGGTGGTTAATCTTTCTATTATTTATTACATTTTGAAGCTCTTTTAATTGAGGGATGTAATCTTGCTTAATTTTTTTAAGAGTACGGGATAAGGCACGAGGTTGATCTTTAATTTCTTCAAAAAATTTAGACATGTTATTAATAAAAAAAGAATTGGTGTAAATTAAATTTTAAAGGTTAGTTCATGAATTACTTTAACCCTTTTTAGAAAAACAATGATATTATCAAGCCTAAAAAAATTTTTAAAATAATCGCATTTCCCAGAAAATTATCAATATTTATTAACCATGATGCATTTTTCAAAAAGCAATTTGAAATCAACTTTATTAAAGATCTAAAATGGCTCTTACAATTGCTGAAATCCTTCAAGGAAGCTTGAATTTAGTATTTGTAATCATTTCTTTTATTGTTGGGCTTACCATTCTTTCAAAATATAGAATTTACAAGAAAAGGGACTATATTTTAATAGGATTGACGTGGATGGGCATTTGTACGCCCTGGCTGCATGGCGCTATAACGATTATCGTTTATTTTTTTAATCCTTTAGTCATCGAGAGTGAATCCTTCATAACAATGCGGTTTATCATAGCTTATACTTCTATTCCCATAATCGTCCTTTTATGGTTCATTGTTTTTACGGATTTTCTTTATAAAAATAAGCAAAAACTCATTGTTTCAATAATTGCGATAATAAGTTTAACTTGTGAAGTGCTTTTTTTCACGTTTCTGATAATTGATAGAGAGAACTTGATTGGATATTTTGGCGCTCCATTTTTAGCAATCTATTCTCCATTCATGCGAATAACCTTCATGTTTTTCTTGGGAATTGCGTTTATCACTTTCTTAATGTTTGCTTCGAAGTCCTTGAAGTCAACTGAAAAAGAAATCCAATGGAAAGGACGATTTTTAATCATAGCATTTATTCTTTTCACGGTTAGTGCGGTTCTTGATTCTATTGCAATCTTTTTAACACAGCCATTTTTAATCGTGATGAATCGTATTTTTTTAATGTCTTCTGCGATTTTCTTTTATTTCGGGTGGATCTTGCCTGACCGCTTGAAGAAAATATTAATAAAGGAAAAATAGATAAAATTAATATTTCTTTTTTTTTATTGTTTTATTGTTTTTTTGCGAGAGACAATGGGGAATGATGATACGGAAAATGACTTGTTTTTTACTACTTAAAAATTTTAAAATATTTAAGTTTATTAACAATAGCAAGAATTAAATTTTATTGGGACCATGCTGGAAAAGAAAAATAAATATGATTTCACGTTTGAAGCCCACACTTCTTTAAACAAGAAAAAAGATGAGATAATACGTGAGATTTCTAAAATAGAATGTTTCCTTGGATTAGATGGATATATTGATTCCCTCTACTCGATGGTTAAAATTAGAAAAAGCAAATCTGATTGGGTTAGAATGGAATCCATGAGAGAGTACGGTGAGCGGGTGTTAAGTGCTGCGGGAAGTTCTACGAGTATAGAGCGGGTATTAAAAAGTAGAACACATGGCGGGTTTGCTCCTAATACTTGTGGAGCATTAAATGCATTGGGTGTAAGGGTGTATTTAGTTGCGGCATGTGGATATCCCCAAGTACATAATATATTTTTACCGTTAGGCTCGAATAAAAACACCGAAATAATCTCCTATGTAGATCCTGGGGATACAATCGCTTTAGAGTTTAATGATGGGAAAATCATGATGCAAGATTTTACTAACATTTTCAAAATTAGTTGGAATTTAATAAAAGAACGAGTATCTATAGAACGACTGGCTGAAATTTTAGAGAAGGTAAATATCATGGGTTTTGGACATTGGTCTTTAATTCCCGAATTAAGTAATATTTGGAAGCACGTGCAAGAAGAGGTATTTCCTACACTCTCTCAATTAAGAAAGAAACTTTTTTTTGTTGATTTAGCAGATATTAAAAAGCGAACGAGAGAGGATATTTTAGAGATGTTGACAATTTTAAAAAAAATAAATGAAGATGTTCCCGTAGTATTATCATTAAATGATCAAGAATGTTTAGATATATATAGAGCATTAAAGATAGAAAGGACGGGGCAAATTAACAAAGAGAGTGGGGGTGATCTCCCTATTATTACAAAAGAAATTAATAATAAACTCAACTTATCTTATCTCGTGACTCATACGCCTCATTTTGCGGTCATGGCATGTTATCAAGAACTTTATTGGGTCACGGAAGGCTTTACTTCTGCTCCAAGATTTATGACGGGGGCAGGAGATCATTTTAATGCTGGTTTAATAGCAGGTTTAGCATGTGGTTTAGATGAAGCGGAATCTTTATTAATGGGAAATGCTTTAACGGCAATCTTCGTGCGTACAGGATTTTCTCCTAATATTGATGCCCTTTTTGAATTCATTAGAAGGTACTTAAATTATATACGGCTAGATAATCCAAATTTTCCTTGAAGATTAAATTAGATTTGCCGGATAATCACGTGTTCATGTTTTTTTAACAAGAAAGTTAATTTAAAGATGCTTATCGGCAAAATCAAGGAATCTATCTAAATCATAGCGAGTTAAATCATGATCCCCAGATCTAATGTGATATCCGATTGTTGAATAAATAGGATGATGGATATCAGGCATTTCGTTAGCATTTAATCCATTCGTCCCTAATAATTTATAGACCGGATCAGCATGTTTAGCGCTTAAAAATTCGCCTCTTGGATCTGACCAGAAATCTTCTTGCGCACTTGCCACGTATACCGGTCTTGGTGCGATGAGGGAAATTAGCATGTGTTGATCAACGGGTAATTCATTCTCTTTTTCATCATATTTTTTGAAATTTTGGCAAAACCAATGGGGAAAAGTTTTGTTTAAATAATAAATGGTTTCTCCAAATTTCCTGCGAAATAAAGCAGCACCTCCAGCACCAGAATTATTCGATATGACGATGGCAAAGCGTTGATCCGTTGCTCCTGCCCATAATGCTGTTTTACCAAGACGAGAATGGCCAAAAACAATAACCCGATGATGATCAATATCCTCATCATGTTCAAAATAATCCAATATGCGACTCAAGCCCCACGCCCAAGCTCCAATTGTACCCCATTCATCGTCTGCCGGTTTGTTCTGCCCTTCACGATAAAATAAAGGATGTACACCATTTTGAAATCCATCATCGAAATCGGGATCAATATCTCCATTATAAACTGTTGCAATAGCATATCCCCTATCTATTACGTGCTCAACGGACCATCTTTCGGCACGCATGCCTCTTGTAGATTCCGTAGCTTTGTTTTCGGTTATACCCTGTTCCTTATCATTAGGAATCCATTGATCAGTAATAGTTATATCGGGACTGGGATGAATGGTGTGATTTCCATAAAAATTTAAACCTAAGAAAGTTTTATAAGGTTTTTCTCCATTGTTAGGTTGAAAAATGAGCAGATTTAAGGTAATTTCTTTATTATTATTTTCTATTTGAATACTTATTTCTTTGAGAGTTGATTTCCCCTTTAGAGCATTCCTTTTCAATTTTTTTATTTCAAAACCAAATTTAGAAGGTTTTCCCGGCATTTTACCGTATACATTTTCCTCAAATAATTTCATTATTTCAGGACGACGCTTGGTCCACCATTCTTTTTCATTCGATACAGGAGTATTATCAGAATTAATCAGCGGGTCAGGCAAGCTATATATTGGTACCTTCGATTCTTTAAAAATAATTCTTGGAATTTTTCGGGGATTCATTTTGTTCTTTTCCCTTTAAAGAAATTTCATAAAAAATTTAATTATCTTGACATTTTAATGCCAAAACCGGCAATAATTAAAAAAAAAAAATTTAAGATTCTTTTTTAATCTTTTTTCTCCCATTCAAAATCTAATGTAATGTATTTTTTAGCGTAAAAAAGTGTTATCAATAAAATAGCAGAACAAATCGGGCCCCATAACACGTATCCTATTGAAAAACTCGAAGAACCAACTGATATTTCTGGCAATTCTAAAATGCTACCCATTATAATGAGTCCAATGGCTTGAAAGAAATTAAGAGGAATACTAGGAATACCTTTATAGGTCCCTGCTTTTAATTCGCCAGTAGCTTTTTCGTCATCTTCGGAAATGTCCGGAATCATTATGTATTGAAGAATTTGCCATCCCGAATAAATAGCAGCAATTCCAAGAACAAATATGATCCCATAAATAAGAGTGGATTGCATGGGAATTAATCCTATTAATGTGAAAGGCAGAAAAATAACCGCTGCTATTAGATCATACATGAGCGTGCGTTTTTTCCCAAATTTTTTTATAAACGTTCTCCACATGTATAAAAAAAGAATAATTCCTAAAATAAAAACAACCGATGCCATAATATAAGTCGTGAATTCAAATTTTAATACAACTTCAATGAATAATAGAACTAAGGAAGAGACTTGAACCCAGCCAAGCGATGCAATCCCAATCATACCAATGACGGCAATAAATTTCTTATTTTTAAGCACTACCTTTAAATACTGAAATATGGTAGATTCAATTTTAAAATGGGGTTCTGTTGGCATTAAAAAGCACACCAAATAAAATACCACAATTACCATTATCCCAAATGCTATCACGCTGTAAAAGAAACTCGGCGGAAGAATTTCCGGGTTTTCTCTTACTTTGGAAATAAAATCCGTCATGATGATTAATGAGAAAACTGAAATTGTTGCCACCCCTAAAATATCAAAAGCAGTTTGGATTTGAGCTGCTTTCGGGCGTTCTTCTACTGAAAATTGTTCCACCATCCATGCATTAAAGGGCGTCGTGATTGCATAACTCATGTTAAAGAATTGATAGATCACCAATAACCAAATGAAAAGTGCCTCAATATTGGTAATATCTATTAACATGCTCGGCAGTAAAAGTAAAATGAAAGAAATTCCCAATATTGGTGCTAATAAGATTATATAGGGTTTTCTTCGACCCAGTCGAGTATATTTTGCATCACTTATCCATCCAAAAAAGAATTGAGAAATAGCAATGGTGATTTTGCCCAATCCTAGTGCTAAGCCCACTAAAAAAGGAGGGAGTTGGTATGCTAAGATATAGAGTGTCGCTAACGCAAGATCTGCAAATCCCATTACAATGGAGTTGGAATATTTAGGTAGAGCGAAAAGAATGAATTTACGAGTTGTGCTTTTTTCCCTGACAATAGTATTCGTTTCACTTGTCATTTTTAATTCCTTTTTTCTGTTAAATTAATTAATTTTTTTTAAAAAAATGAAGTTTTTCTTACTTTTAAACGTTTTTTTTTCTATAGCAAATGATTTACAAGCTTTTAAAAAATAACATCAATTTTCTTTTCTTAGCATAAACCTCTTTTACGGATTGAAAATAATTCTACTAAAAATTTATAGCATTTCAACTAAAAAATAATCTTATTGTTGATTTTAGCCCGGCGTTATAAAATCATGACAAGAAATGATCATGAGACTTGAAAAGAAAGATTTTATATTAAAAAAGTGGATTTAAAGAATTTTCAATTCACGATATAAAATGAGATAAATACCTAGACCAATTAACATGAGGAGGGCCATGAAATAAAAAGCAACATTTATATCGATAGCTGCTAAAAATCCGCAAATCAGAGGTGAGAGCCAAAAGTTAAATCCCACCATTGTCTCGTAATATACGCTATATTTGGAGGTGTTTTTCACGGTATTTAGATGGACGATTAGTTTAAAAGAAAAGGAATAAAATACGGAAATAGTAATTCCAAATATTAAAAAAAGGATACCAAATACAACAATATCTTCATTGAAACCCATTAAGAGAAAACAACAGCTAACTATTAGGGCAAGGAAGGGAATGAGTTTTTTGAGGATCTTTATTGGTAAGGACATAGTAAGAGAAATGGATAAAGTTTGAGCAGACAATCTAATAAAGGATAAAAAGTAAGTAATGGAATAATCATAGAGCAAAGAATCAGATTTCAAGGGAAAAATTAACCCTAAAGAACTAATCGAAAACGCATATAGGGTGATTAAGAATAAAGGAATGTAGGAGGGAAAACTTAATTTCACTGGAGGCGGAGATAAATCAATTCCCAAGGGGTGTATTCCTTCCAATTCGGTAATTTCTTTATTTCGTTTGGGGTCTTGAAATAAGAACACGACAATTAAATTAATCAAACAAAAGATAATACACGCTTGAAAAACCAAAATAATATTGGATATAATAAATAATAATAAAGAACCTAACAAAAATGAAAAAATACCTCCCATATTCCACGATAAACCATAATTCTTTAGTAATTTATCTTTAATGGATTCTTTCTCCCGTATTTCCTGAAAATTAGAAATTACTGAAACCGAACTGATTAAAACTGGCCAGAATAAGCCTAAAAGAATGCCATCCAGAAGTAATAATAGAAAGCTCCAAAAAGGTGTCAATAGTACTCTTAATAGAATATATATAATAAAAAATCCCCCAATAGAAATTTGCAGGCTCTTTTTGAATCCTATTTTGTTCGGTACATTTTTTAAAAGAAAAGGAGAAAATAAATAAGCGAGTGAGCGAGCAGATATGATCAATCCAATGATTTCTGGTCTTATATTAATGGAAGAATAATAGAGAGGAATTGCCAATCCAATAGCCGTGGCAATAGAAACCCTAAAGAAAGCTAAGATGAAAATAGGATGGATTCTATATGTTAACCCTTTCATGATTAAATTTATAAAAAATAACTGAGATAAGAATTAAAAAATACCATGAAAATTAAATTTTGTCAAATAGAGTAAATCTAACAAGGAAAGCGTAGAAAAATGATTAAATTTTTAATAAAAGAATGAGTGTATTCAAAAAATTAGTGTTAATGCTACATTCGAGTAATGTTACTTTAAATCTCACCCTTCTCGATTTTAATTCCACGAAGTAAGAAAGAATGAATAAATAAATGAAATATACTAAAAGAAATAAACGCCCTAAAAAATAAAAGGCTCTATTTATGAAAGTTCAACGCGATTAAAAAAACACAAGAGAATGAGCTGAGCCATAGATTTAACCCCACCCATATTATTTTTCCATTGTTTTAAGATGAGGTTTTATTCTACACATTGTGAATTTAGGATCCATAGAATTATTTTCTTAATTTACTCAATAAATGAAGTTTACAACTTAATTGTTCATGAAAAGCGATGCATGGGCCCAGAAATCATGAGTATATTTCTACTTGCTTTAATGTGGAATGAAATGTTCAAGGAATTAAAATGGAAGTCTTTTCTTTATAAACTTCATTTTTATTTCTAAAACTTTGATTTTTTAATAAATTCCATTATCGTGTATTTAATCATGAACAAGCCTCATATCTCAAAATTCAAAATAGATAACATTTACCGCATTAAGTTAAAATCTATCGCACAACATCCTTCAACTAATTCATGTTTTCCCGTAAATATTCCCTTTTCTAATTTTCATGAAGATTTTTATTCTTAGAGATCATACGATTAAAAATATTCTAAATTTCGATAGATTTTTATATAAACATCTGTTTGAAAAAAGTATTACAAGTGTAAAATCATAATTTATAAAGAATTTAATAATTCTTAATAAGTAAAACCAATAGAGTTCACGATTAAATGACCATGACTGTCGCTAATCAATTAGTCGAGCAATTTAAGAAGAAATCCATTCGCTGCATCATTTTTGATTTTGATGGCACGCTCTTGGATGTTAAAAAAGCTTTAAAAGATGCGGTCATAGAAGTATTTGACTATTATAAAATTATTGCAGATATTGACCACACCATCCAAGAGATTGGTACCGTGTTAGAATCCATTCAGGGTCATCCCATTCCAAAAATCTTACTTCAATCGTATGATCTTTTTAAAAATATCTCATCTCTTCAAAAATTTTCCTTTTTAAAAAAATTACGGATTGCTGTTAAATTATTCACGCGTTATTTGGATTATTCGAAAGAAGAGGCTACCATTTTTCCGGGTACCAAGGAATTATTGGAACATTTATCAAAACAGCATGATTTATATATCGTTTCTCATAACCAGACGAAATCCATTTTAGATCACTTGGAAAAAGAAGGTTTGACAAAATACTTTAAAGGAATCTTTGGAGCTGATAAATTAATCGAGATGAAACCCAGCATAAAAGCATTTCAACCCATATTTGAATTACACGACTCTTTTAAAGCAAGAGAATTTGTCATGATTGGCGACATGCCGTCCGATATAGAAGCAGGGCAAGAAGCGGGATTTTGGACCATCGCACTCACGAGTGGAGTGAGTAATGAGGAGGTTTTAGCTCAATATAATCCCGATATTATTATTCATTCGCTTGAAGAATTATTAGAATTAATTAATAATAAAAAAATAAAGTAGATCGAATAAGCTAATTTAATTTAATTAAAAAAAAAGGAGTGAGAAAAATGGAATATTCAGAGCAAAAAGAAGAAGAAAAGATAGAAGAAAGTGCCATGGATATCGTGAAACCAAAATATGAAGGAGTCCTCCTTGATGAAAAAGGAGAATTAGTTTACACGAAAAGACATCAATCTCTCGCATATAAAATTTTAAAATACAATCCAATCGATCCCTTAAACGATCTTTATCATTGGATCGTTGATAAGATGCATTTCAGCAAAGAAGAGGGCGAATTGCAATGGTGGGCAGCTTATATTTATGTAAAATTTGTTACAAGAACATTGTGGAATTTTAAAGTAGATAATGTTTATAAAACGCTGTTTCCGGAATATGGAGGGGGAATTCTTGTAGGAAATCACCGTTCGCATTTAGATCCTTTTTTCTTTGGGGGTGCTTGTCAAAGACGCATTCGATTCATGAGCAAGGATGAAAATTTTAAAACACCTCTCGTCCGCACCTTGTTTAGAAACTTAGGAGCCTTTTCTTTGGGAGAAAGAGGAAATAAAGAGCATGTAAAGCGAGCTTGGGAGGAGGCAAAAAGCATTATTAACAATGGTGGATGGGTAGGAATTTTTCCGGAAGGAACGCGCTCCAAAGATGGAACATTAGGAGAATTCAAAACGGGAGCTGTGCGATTAGCCATTGAAACTCAATGTCCAATTGTTCCCATGGCAGTGCTCGGATCTGAAAATGCGCTTCCTAAAGGAAAACTCCTCATGAAACCAGCTGACGTCACGGTTCGCGTGGGAAAACCCATTTACTATAATGACTATGATATTAATTCGGTAACTCCTCAAGAAATCTTGGAATTAACAAATGAATTAAGGCAAACGGTGTTGGACTTAATTGAATACAACACGGATGTTGATAGAGAGAAAGCGCAAGAATTATCCATCGGAAGTCCACAAGAACTCCAAAAAAAATCGAACTTAAGGAGTCCAAAGGGGATCTTAAAAAAAATTGTAAATGATTTCCTGTGGCTCTGGGATGATTCTTGGTATTCGATCCTTAAATCGTTAGAAGTATTCAATGTGAACGAACATTTTCAAAGGTTTGTATATCATTTATCGGGAAATATCGTGGATGCTTTCTGCAACGTAATGAGTCCCTACAGAACCATTGATTATGATAAATATATTCCTCCTACTCAAGATTCAGGAGCTATTATATGCTCAAACCACAACTCAGAATGGGATGTGATTATTCTAGCTACTTCTTTTCAGCAGCGAGGCCAAATCGTCTATCAACAGTCAAAAGATTCTCTTTTCCGCATCCCTGTCGTTAATGGATGGGTAAGGTCTTGTTGGGCATTTCCATTAAAGAGGGGTGGCCATGATGTGGGTTCTTATAATTATGCTTTAGAACTCTTGCGCAAAAACAAGTGGATCATCATTTATCCGGAAGGTACCACTAACACTGGCGGGGGAGATTTATTAGAAGGCCACACGGGACCAATTCGGCTAGCAATTGAGGCAAAAGTGCCGATTTATTTGGTAGGGATCACGGGAACGGAGGATGTTTATCCTAAACATGCAAAAATGTTGAATTTCGGAAGAGGTGTTATTTTAAAAGCGGGTCCACCCTTCATGGAACATAAAAAATACTGGGATAAACCCATACCTTCCTATGATGAATTAAAACGATTAACTGCTAATATGATGGATAGAATCAGAGATTTGCTCGTGTATGATGTACCTAATGCTTAAAATTAATCAAATATCTTGTTTTTATTTTAATTTTCTTCTCAATAATAAAGTTTATAATCATTTTTTTTAATAAAAAAGTATATTTTAAAAATCCAGCTTTTTGTTACTTATTTTTACTAATTTTTAGTTAATTCGTTAAACAAATCTGTATAGTCCAATTGTTAAAAGGAAAATGATTAAAAAAAAAGAAAAATAGAACATTTTTATCTCAATTCAACTTTCCTCGATCCTTGTTTTCATCTTTTTTAATTGTTCAAATTTGCAGCTCCTTTAGTCGAAGTTTAATATCTTCTACTTTCAAGGGTGTTAAATCATACCATTTCCAGAAAATGAAAGCACCTAAAAATAACAGCAACATGGGAATCAATGCTGTCTGGATCCGAATGCCCATGAGAGCTAAAGGCGTCTGAATTGCTTGTTCGGGGTCAAATCCCGTTGCCATGTGAATCAAGGCAAAAACTATCGCCTGCACGATTAAGGCAAACCGTGCAAAAAAAATACGAATGCCGAAAAAGATGGCCTCTTCTCGCTTTTTCGTTTTAAGGACTATTTCATCAATTGCTTCCCCATATATGGGATATACTGCTATCCATATGGCCCCGACACCCACTCCCACGAAGATCATGATGATGAAAGACAAGGGCACGGAACTTGTAAAGAGGAGCGGAAACAGTGCCAAGCCCGTAAAAATAAAGCCAATAATGAAGATTTTTTTATTTCCATATTTGGCAACTAAATATGTCCAACCGGCGATGGAGGCTAAAGATCCCACGAGAAATCCAATTGAAAGGAGAGATTCCACTTCAGCTTCCGATTGCAGAATAAAAGGAGTAAAATATGGCAAGGAGCCCAAAATGATGAAAACGAATGATTGAAAGCAAAGATAAGCCATTAGATAAACGAAAAAATTTTTTTGCTTAATGGCAAATTTTAACGTTTCAAAAAAAGATTCTTTTTTTTCTTCAGGCTTAATGATAAATAAGCGTTTCCTCATGACTTCATCTTCTTTCACGCCCGGATACATTAAAAAAATTCCGGCATATGCTATTAAAGCAATAGCAATGGAACCCGTTATGTAGGTGGATTGATCTCCGTAATCAATGAATAATGGCGGGATGATAAAGCCAAGAGCAATTCCTAATTGTCCAATCGCCGTGCTAATTCCCGCAACCCGTGTTCGTTCTTTATGCGAGCGGAATTTATCGGGATAAAGAGAGTAGAAATTGGTATTCCACGCTGAATATAGAAAATCAAACAAGCACATGATGATAACGAGCCATAAAAAGACAAATAAGGCACCAACCTCTGAAACAGGAGGGCAGACAAAAATGAGAATGTAGGTAATGGGCCAAGGAAGCGTAGCAGCAACAATCCAAGGAAATCTACGACCCCACTTCTTCCAAAACCTATTGGGTTTATCAGAGAAATATCCAATAAGCGGGTCATTGACCATGTTCCATGCGGCATAAATTATATAGGCAATTAATCCCAATACTACGGGGAGTAATAACTCATTTTCGTAAAATGCGAATAATCGAACTCCCACGGCACCGGTTAAGAAATTATCGGAGAAATAGCCGAATCCAAAAAGAACGTGTGTTAATGTGGAATACTTGTACTCTGAATTTTTTTCATTTTTGGTCATTTTACTTCCTCTTGGTTTCTTTTCCAATTTTGTATAAATCTTTCACTGATATTAATTGTTTTATTATTTTCTTTAGTAAAATATAAAGTTTTCTCAATTCTTTTCTCATGATGTTTTAAAGAACTCGTAATGATAAAGATACTAATAGAAAAGATTGATAATCGAGAAATCCTTATATTTACTTATTAATGAAAAAATAACCCTAAATACGTGACGTCTTGCATGTCAAATGGAAAACCAAAAGTGGGCATACCTCGTGCACTTCATTTTTATAGATATTTTCCCTTTTGGAAAAAGCTCCTTGAAGAATTAGGGGCAGAGATCGTGCTTAGCCCCCCAACAAATAAAAGAATCGTGGAAGAGGGCGTTCAACACGGTTTTGGAGAACTTTGCATTCCTGTCAAGATATATTATGGTCATGTCATGAAATTAATTCGGGAACATCCGGAATTGGACTATCTATTCGTGCCTCGATACGTTTCAGAGAAAAAAGAATCGTATTTTTGCCCTAAATTTCTCTCCTTGCCGGATGTAATTAAAATCCTTCCAAATGTTCCAAAACTCCTTAATTTTGAAGTGAATGTTAAAGAATTTCCAATTGCAACCTCCGTCATTAGCTTAGCAAGACAATTGGGAAAGAGCCAGGCCCGCGCATTAGAAGCTTATAGAGAAGCAAAAGCATATTTCGATGAATATCACTCGTTTCTAAGAGCTGGAGCTCCCGTCCTTCATGCCTTGCGATTAGTAGAAAGAAATCTTCCTTTCACCCTTCCGAAGAAGAAAAAAGAACATGATATAAAATTTCTATTATTGGGACACGCCTATAATTTGTTTGACACGTATATTAATTTAAACTTTCAGAGAAAATTACGCGATGAGGGCGCAGATAGTCTTACAATAGAAAATTTACCGGAATCCATCTTTAAAGTGCCGGTTATCGTCAATAAAAAGCTCAGAAACTATTGGGTGCACGAGGAGGAAATAATGCAGGCGATTCGCTATTATCTCACGAAAGGCCGTAAAGAAATTGATGGCGTTATTTTCTTAATAAGCTTTGCATGTGGCCCGGATAGCCTTATCTCAGAATTAATCATGCGAGACATGAAAGTCGTTGGACTTCCCTTCTTAGAAATAATAATGGATGAACATTCAGGAGAAGCGGGCTTATTAACCAGAATCCAATCTTTTGTTGAAATGGTACGCCGAAAGAAAAATCAGATGAAATTAATGTCTCTAGCAAAACAGCGAGCCAAGAAATCAGAACTTTTTTAATAAACTATTAAAGAACGGAATTTCACGAGGAACGTGAATCTCCTTTATTTTATCACCGGCATGGGAGGAAAATGTTTCATTTTTTAGTAATCGTGAAATACCCATCCCCGCATTAATAATTTAACAAGGTTAGATATCATATCTCGTGTCGAATTTTTCATGGTTAGGCAAACATTCCAAATAAAAATAGCATGACATTAGAATTAATGTGAGAAGTGAGAATTTTTTGTGTAAAGAAATATATATAAGAATTTATTTACTTTCTCTAGCTTTCATTTAAAAAAAAAGAAAAAGTGATCACATGAATATTTTTAAATTATTAAAATGGATCCTCATCTCCTTAGTGCTTTTCATGATATTGAATGTTTATTCCGTTTATTTAATTGTTTCCAATCCCGAAGTTAATTTAAAAGTACCCGATGGAGAGGTGACTTACAATTTTAATGTTCTTGAATGGGATGAGATGCATTTCACGGTGCCTTTTTCCATCACAAATGCCGGCTATTATGATATCCAAGATATTTTCATTTATATCAATCTCACGGCAATTTATGGCGAGCAGAACAACACAAAATTGATTTTCAGCAAGCTAAAAAGCTTTGGAAATATCAGTGCAGGTCAAATACTGAAAGATGAATATAAGGTTGGCCCAAATGATTTCTTGCAAGCCAATATTATAGCCCTCATTCATGAGACTTTTCGAAATCCAGGACCCATCCAATATCAAATGGACATTATCATGGGCGGACGTTTTTCCTTAAATTTAATGTCTCTTCAAATTCAAACGCAATTAATATTTTAGGTGAAATTAATGGGAGCCGTTAAAAACATGGTTAAAGGATTTATAATATTAATTCCT
>JALGVJ010000050.1 GCA_029838195.1 Promethearchaeota archaeon | reverse complement strand
AGAAGCAAGCAATACAGGGAATTTGACGTGGATGTGAATAAGCATGTTCGACAAAAAGCAAAAAAAGGCGGGGGCGCAATTTAGTCGGAGGTGAGATTAATTTGCTACCTCATAAAAAAAAATCTAATATTCATTAATTTTAATGATCATTAAGTTAAAGATTATTTTTCTTGAGTTTTATTATTACTCAAAAAACTCGTGATTATAAGATGAATGCATTATAGTACTTTTTCCAAATTATGGTATGCCCTTCAAAAAGCTCTCCCTCCTAATGAAAAAAATGAGATTTTAACCAAAATAGGGCGAACTATTGGAAAAGAATTTGATGAGACAGGAATTGAAACAACTGATGACTTATTATATGAGATAAAACGTTTTTTAGAAGAAGATTGGGCAATTACGGATAATGCTAAAGTAGATTTTATCAAAAATGAAAAAGGACGTATCATGAAAGTGATCGCAAAACAAGATAGTTGTAAAACGTGTTTCGCTAATACTTATTTTAGGTACCATGACAATGGAAGTCCCGCATACATGTTTCCACAAGTCATGATGGGAATTCTCTCTAAAGTGAAGAAAAAGTTTGGTTTTAAGAATCTCAGATTCGAGGGCGTAAGCAAAGGCGGCGTTAGAATGTGTGCCATGGTTTGGAACGTTAGTTTGAAGATTTATTCAGCGAAAAATAAGATATATTTAGACAAAAATTCAATGAAAACGCCCATTAAAGAAAAACTTTATACTTCCTTTCCTAATTTTTCCTTATTTAGAATCCAACTCGTAGGGATTTCATGAGTTTCATGTTTCAAAACACCTTTCTTCTTTTCTGAAAAAAAGTATCAAGAACCTATTAATCTTAAAATAGAAAGAGAGTTAGTTATTAGCTTTGTACTAACAGCTAATATTTTTTATAATAACATGAACTCGTAATTTAGGAAATAGAAAAAGGTAAAGTAAAAAAAAAATTATTTAACCATTATATCACTCTTTATTGAAACAGCTCGATAACAGCCGTACCCGGCGTGGCAATCATTTCCCTATAAGTCAAGATTCCTTCGGGTATTTCTTTTGTCTTTACCAATCCTTGTTGGATGTCTTTCTCCGTGATGTAGCCTCTTTCTCCCGCTTCGAATTGCTTGACTATATTTCCCTCTTTATCTTTAATATCCACGTAAGTAATGGATGTTTGTGTCACATCAAAAAACACTCGTTTTCCTTCAATTTTGGAAACGACTGCTTTAGTGATTAAAAGGTCTCCAACACGAATCATGCCTCGCATTTCTACACTAATTTCAATGATCTTCCCGTCTCGTTCTTGATTGAGATAATCTTCAAATAATTTGGTTATAAAGCCGAAGCTAAAGAGTCCATGTGCTATAACTCCCTTGAGTCCCGCTTTTATCGCTACCGCATCATTTGTATGAATCGGATTAGTATCACCGCTAACCTTAGCATATTGTCTTAATAATTCACGAGTAATGCCATCAAATTCATTTTTAATTTCTTGTCCAACTTTTATTTCTGAAATTGTAACCATTTTTTCATCCCTCCAAAATTTCTAATAACCCCCTGGCCTCACGGCGGCCGTTACGGTAGGCTTACATACCATTTCGTCATTTTGATTTTTAACGGTCACGAGCAATTCTGCAAATAAGATCATGTTCTTCTCAACTAACCATACCTTACCCCATTTAGCAGTAATAGTTAGGACATCACCGGGTTTTACATCCACGCATCCTTCCCAATTATATTTTTGTCCCGCATGCAAGAGTTTTCCGGGATTAATGAGAAATGGTCTTTCTTTTCCATCTTGAACGAGTTTCATACCCAAAAGCAATTTATAGAGGGCTTTAACCGTAAAATGGTTAGCAAACGCGTGGCACGCTACAATTCCCTCTTCTTCGGGACCTACGTATTTTGGGTCGGTAATTCCATAAATTTTAGCGAAATTCACTAGATTTTTATAGCGTACTTTTATATTTACTTTGCCAGGTATTTCCATTCCGGAAAGATTATTTATGAGAAATTCGGCATTTTTTTTTATTTCTTCTGGTTCCATTTGCTTCACGAAATTTATTTTAATACATTAATTAAATTTACAGCAGTTATATTAATTTTTTCTTTTGAAAATTTTAAAGCACGGAAATTTACATTAAAAGAAAAGAAGACTTATTTATTGGAGTGAGAATTTTTTCGATCGGGCATGAGACGCGTGTAAACTTTCTCAGAATCGGGAATGTTTTCATTAAAATAATCATATATGCATTTCTTAGGGGTTTTTCCATTTAAGAGAATACAATTAATTCCATGGATATTGATCAATGAACTGCTATATGAATCAATCGGTCGAGATGTTTTAATTATAGTATCATTAGAAGGTATTGAAGCCAATTCCCTTAATGCTTTCATTTCATTAAAACGTGATGCGGTTATTTCTTTCATTAATTTGCCGTTAGAATCCAGAATCCCATCTACATCTTTAATTAAAAAGCATTGAGTCAGGTTAAAAACAGAGGCTAAATAAATAGAAATTGAATCTGAGGTAACGCTCCAGTCATGAGGAAGCACGTCATTTTTTTTGAGAAAGTTAAGAGGTAAGAAAACGTGAAGAAATATAGAAGAAGAGGTTAATATTTCTTGAATATTTTTAACGGGCGTAATATCTTCATGGTTGTTACATAACTGTATTCCATTATACTCCATGGCATGGATTGCCATCCAATGAGAGTCATGTTTATTTAATCCCAATTCCTTATCAAGATATCTTACGAAATTAGCGAGAGTGCCTCCGCCAGGGATTAAACAAATTTTTTGAATTTTATTTTCTGCTTTTAATTTTCGCATTTGATTTAGTACATTATTTAGATCGGGAGGATGTTCTAATATATTTCCTCCAATTTTGAATATCTGAATTTGGGATTTATAATCTTGCATGAATTCTATTACCCTTTTTTATAATGAAGTATAATAGAGGGCTCCTGCCACGGCAAAAGCTGAAGAACTAATATTATCAGGGACATTAGTGACGTTTTCATAAGATACGATATTGTTATACCCTAATCTTTCAAGAACAGGTTTTATTAAAAAATTTGCTGATAGCCCGGTTAAGACGAAGAGAGGATTATCATTAAAAGAAGGAATACGTAGCATGAAATCTCTCAAAAATAATTGTAGTTCTTTAGAGATGATTGTTAATTGTTTTTCATAAATATATCTCGCAATCTTGTCTAAATCTTTCCTCTCAATGGTTTCCATATCCATGCATAGTATTCTCGCTAAGCGAGCATAACAATATTCGAGTGATTTTGAGCGATGATCAGCCGTATCATTGATATATTCTTGCTCGGAAATGTTATTTAATATCCTATGAACATCAGAAATTAAGGCAAATTTCTCAAATGAAATTCTAACCCTCGTTTGTTTATAAGGAACATGATGGGTTATGGAGGGAATGGTAGCTCTTAATCCACCGGTATAAATTAACTCGTGATTTATCAGTCGAGAAATGTCATCTTTTCCTCTCGCCACGGGAATAGAATCCTTAATGGGAATGATATCTGTTGTAGTAGACCCCGAGTCAATTAAAATGCATTGAGGAACATATTTCCCTAAAAATAATGCAGTAGAAACCCAATTTGCCGCAGCAATAGAAAGCGGATTTGATTTGACTTCTTCAAAATCGAGAAATTTAGCCATATTTGAAATAAATTTCATTTTATCTTTTTTAAAAATTTTTTGGAGGGCTGCTAAAATGGTTAAAATACCTTCACGTTTTGTTTGAAAAGCATCTGAAAGTTCAGCAGTAATAGTAATTGCGATCTGATCAATCTTTTTCAATTTATTGGGAGTACCTCTTAATAATCGTGAAATTATTCTTTTAAACATTTCCGGAATTTGCTCAATGGTTTTTTTCCAAAAAGGAAAATATTCGACATGAGATATGCTTTCTTCTATTAAATTATTTTTGAATGTAAGTAAAGCCGCTTTTGTATTAGCTCCTCCGATATCTAATCCTAAAATTGTTTTCATTTCCATGATAGATATTCTTTTTTATACTTTATTTATCTACTTCATGTAAGTTTATAATGATAATATTTCACCTTACATGTTTTTTAGATGAATATCTCGATCTTAAAGTTCTGCGTTGGAATATCGAGCATTTAAATAGGATAAAACGGAATCAATGTTATCCCCTTTTAGTGCGTTTATTAAAATGACATCATTCCGAGTTAAATTTAAAAGATCAAGAAGATAATCAATTTCAGATTGTTTAGCTAAATCAATTTTATTAAAAACAACTAACATGTCCACCATGTTATTTCTTATGAAGTTTTGTCTAATTTCTTTATATAATTCCACTTGAGATTTAATGGAATATCCACATGCTGGCGTGGGATCAAAAATGTAGATGATTAAATCGGAAACTAAACGAAGAGCTAAAATGGCTTGTAATTCAATGTTATTTCTTTGTTTCATTGGGCGATCTAAGATCCCGGGTGTATCTAATATTTGTATTTGAACGCTATCAAATTTTCTTTGTATCATATAATGACCCATATTAAGTTTCTTTGTCGTGAACGGGTATTCTTGAACTTCAATTTTTTTGTTCGTAGATATTAATTTAACTAAACTGCTTTTTCCCACGTTTGGATACCCGGCAACTACAACACATGGTTTTGTTAAATCAATCGAGGGCATAGATCTTAAAGCGCCCCGTACCTCATTTAAATAGCGAAGGGAACTCTCCTGCTTTTTTACAATGGAAGAGATTCTTCCAAATGCAGATCTGCGTAATCTATCCCCTTCTCTTGGTTCTTCAATTCGGCTTATTTTTTTTAAATATTCCCGCTCTAATTTGCTCAACACGGGCAAGGTTCCATTTAGTTTCCCTAAATTCAATTTTAATTGATCCACATCCACCAAGAGAGAGGCTAATTCTTTATAAAATTCAGGAAGTTCTTCAATAATGGGTACGCTTTTTATAATATTTAAAACAAATTTAATTAATTCATTTATCGCTGTTTTAACCCGCATTGATTCCTTTTTCTTTGCCTTAATTAAAATGGGCGCATTTTTAGATACTGAAGCGGAACTTTTCATCGCTCTTTTAAATGCAATGTCCAAAAGGACTTGAGCGGAGGGAACATGAGTGAATGATTTAAAAGGATTATCCATTTATCTCACGATTTCAAGCAAGAACTGTTGCATTAATAAAAATATCATTTCTTATAAAAAAAGAGATTCATTCCTAAAATCTTTAATCCCTTTTATTTTCTTTTCATGGCTATTTTATCTAATGAAAAGATATATTAGCAAAATTCTGAGGTGAATAATTCAAAAAAAACAAGTTGATAAAGCTCATTTAATGTTCCTTGCAATAAAGAGGGAAATCAACGAAAAAGGCACAAATCATCTTTACCGATTTGATTTTATCTTAGAAATTTTAGTTTCAATTTCAGCGATGTTTTTACTAAAATCATGATTCGGGAGGGAGATGGATTTAAACAGAGAAAGAGCAAATTGATAACGCCCTAAGGCTTTTTCAATCTCGCCTGCAGCTTCCTCTTGCTCTCCTTTTTCGATGGCTAAATTTGCCTTGTTTATTTTATTTTTAATCTCGATAGGTAGGGAATTCATTTCTAATAATTTTGCCCTCTCTTCCTCTTCTTTCTGAATTCTCATTTCCTCTAATCGCTTTTGAAACTCAAGCTCTCTTTCTTCCCTAATCTGAGCTTCATATTTGACTTGTTTTAGGTATTCTGTTTCATATTTTTCAATATTCTTAATCTCATTATACAAAATTTCAACTTGGTCAAACCATCCTAATGTTTTTAAACGGTTAATGGCCTCATGATAAGCTTTTTTTGCTTCCTTGAACTTTTTTTTATCAAGAAAAGCTCGTCCTCTTTCTAAGGCTGTTTCAGCCTCCTTTTTTAATTGATTTTTCTTTTCTTCTTTTTCTTTCATAGATTTTAATAATTCTTCTTCTTCACGCAATTTTTCTAATCTTTTTAATTCTGCCTGTTTTAAACGTTCCAATCTTTCTTTCTCTTGGATTCTTTTTTCTTCTTCCTTTTTCAACTTTTCCAAGATCTTCCTTCTTTTTTGCCCAGCTTCTTCCAGTTCCTTTTTTCTTTTCTCATCAATTTGTTCTTGTATTATCAATTGTTTTTTTGTAGATTTATCTAATTTTTCTGATTCATTGAAACTCAAATTCTTCTCTTCAATAATTTTTTTTAAATCCTGCTCACGCTTTTTTAATTCATTCTTTTTTTCAATGAGTTTTTGGATTTCTTTTTCAATCCTATTTTTCTCTTGCTCAATATATTTCAATTCTTTTATCTCATTAGCTTCAATCTCTAACGGAACTACCCCCCGTTCTCTTGGAGATTTAATTTTATCTTTTATTCCTATTTCTACTGGGTGAGGTGGAGTTATACTTGCCTTTTCTTCTTTTAATTGAGCCTTTAATAGCTTGATTTTCTCTAATACCTTTTGACTCTGAAATTTATAATCTAATTTTTCAAAAATTGAATAGGCCCTTTCATACGTTTTCAAAGCATCGAAATATTTTTTTTCTTCCATGTATTTAGCTGCTTCATGTAACAATGAATTCCCTTCTATTTCTAAATCCACCAGCTCTTTTTGAGGAGTCGTTTTTATTTCGATATCATGATATCTCAAGATATTCTTTATCTGCATGATTTTTTTTTCGATAGAACTTACTTGCCCTTTAAAACCTAAGTCTGCACTAATTTTTTTAGCCTCTTCAAATAAAGAGAGAGCAAGAAGATAATTTTTCTTTTCCATTTCTTCACGAGCTTTTCGCTCCAATGAATCGGCTTTTTCTTCCAACTCTTTCTTATCTATTGTCATGGTATTTCGAAATCCGCTTGAATGTATTATTTCATTCTTGAAAAAATCATGAAATTTTTCTTTATAATATATCCTTACTGAACATAAAATAACATTTTAATTTTTTAAATATTTCTTAATAAAAATTAATATAAATTCTCTTTCATGGAATTTCATTCCATCATCAATCAAGAAGAATTTAAAAATTCCATGACCATGTAAAGAACAAATTTAAATTAAAAAAATTACTAGAATGAAAGTAAAGTAAGAAAAAATAAAATAGGGATGCGCCATGGATATTAAAGAAATCCTCAAAGATTTTAAAGTTCCAAAAAGCATAATTAAAAAAGTATTTCCCCCTAAAACATGCGTTTCCATTAAGGAAAACAATCTCATCCAAATAACGGGAGTGAATGTCATACAACCCTTTTCCCTTCCTAAAGAAATTAATCTTGGAGATGTAGATATTAAACAAATTGACCCCTCTAATTATTTAGAACTCACTCTTGACGGTGAAAAAATAGATATTTCACCTCAAGCGATTAACTTCGGAGAATTTCTCGATACTATGAAAATAATTGTAAAAGGTGAAGCCCTTACAATAGACGCCCTCTTGAAAGGAACAGCTGGAGGCAAAAATATAGCCATGGGCGATGGATTTTCTATAGAATTTAAAATGCCCCCTTCATTCATGGAAAAATTAACTCCCGGTAAACATGTATTAAAAATCGATTCAGAACAAATTCCTAATATTGAACTTGAATTTACAATTTAAATTTGTATCATAATTTTTCTCTTTTTTTCTTTTCTTTTTTTTACATGTAAAGCTGTTGGACGGATGGATATTCTATATTCTGAATTATTTCGTAAAATTCAAAAATTTTAAATCATTAAATCACGAGAACGCATTCAATACAAACATGTTTTAGGTATCTAAAAATGAAAAAAAAATACAATGTCAGCATTATTGGCGCAACTGGCATGGCAGGCCAACAATTCATGGAAGCTCTGGTGAACCACCCGTGGTTTGATATTATTTCACTTCACGGCCATAGCTCGGTGGGGAAAAAATATGGAGAGTCGATTAGAGGCTTGACCAGTTTTGAATATCCCGAAGAGATTTTGGAAATAAAAGTGCGGGATACGGAAGATATTGATATAAAATCGACGGATATTATATTTTCAGCGATACCAAGCTCACAAGCAAGAGAAGTTGAAGGACGATTGGCAAAAACAACGCCCGTCATTTCCACGGCTTCTGCCTATCGGTATGAACCCGACGTGCCTATATACCTTCCCATCGTGAATGGCCCTCATTATGAAATGCTGGATGTTCAAAAAAGAAATAGAGGGTGGGAGGGTTTTATATTGCCAGGACCTAACTGTACGACGGTGGGTCTCGTGATTTCTCTCTATCCCATTTTTAAAGAATATGGAATAGAAAGCGTTCACATGGTAAGCATGCAAGCCATAACAGGGGCGGGATATCCGGGAGTTCCTTCTTACGACATCATTGCTAACGTGATCCCGCGCATAGAGGGAGAAGAGGGAAAAGTAATAAAAGAAACAAAAAAGATACTAAGTATCATTGAAAATGGGCAATTTCAATTACCAGATATTACTATTGATTGCAAGTGTAATAGAGTTCCCTCGATTGATGGCCACATGGAAAGTGTTTTTATTCAAACTCAAAAAGAATTTTCTTCAATTGAAGAAATTAAATCCATTTGGAGCCGTTTCAAGGGAGAAACTTCTGGATTGGGCTTGCCAAATGCGCCTGAACCTCCAATTAAGGTTTTTGATGATCCTTATAGACCTCAGCCTCGAATTGATTTATCGGAGAAAAAGAACGGCATGTATACATTCATAGGCGGAGTTGAAAAAACGAATTTCAAGCATGGTTTAAAATATACGGTCTTGAGTCATAATACGGAGCTTGGTGCGGGTAGAGGCGGCGTTTTAAGTGCAGAATATCTAATTGCTAAGAAGTATTTATGAACTAAATCTCCTTTTTGCTTGTTTAAGGATAAATAGGAGTTTAAAACTCATGTTTATCCACGCAAATTCTCATCATTATTTTGAAAAGGGAGAAAGAATTTTTTCTCGTTATCAAGCTGTAAAGGGGAGATTTAGGATACATGTCAAAATTATATTTTTTTTTTAACATTCTAATCGTTTTTAATTTTGAATAAAGATTGAAATGGTAAAAGGATCTAACATGGCTATTCATAAAAGCATTCATGAAAGAGTAATCCAAAACGATGATTGAAGAGAGAGGAATACACTCTCGTGTAAAGCGCATGAAAATGGATTTAATATCATTTAGATGATCTTGTGAGAAAAGATCGTGCTGAGAGAGGGGATGAATCTTTTTTAATTTCTTATTTTCACTTTCAATAAGAAAAGCTGTTCTGAAGGTTTTTTTCAAAAAATCATTATTCTTGGGTTTAATTCGGGAGGATTTTTCTCGTTTAGTCAAAATGATTAGATGATTGGAAGACAAATCTAAAATTGGGAGGAGAAATTCAAAAATCAGTGTAGGAATTGCCCAATGAGATAATTTTTTAAAATTAATATTAAGAGTGAAAAAAATTCGAACTAAAAATCTCGCTAAATTCCAACTTGCTTTAGGAAGAGGATAACAATACCAATATTCATTTAATTTTCTTAAGCCAAAAAAGAATTTTTGTAGGATTAATTTTATTTGTTCTTTTTCAAATGGAATTTGCATTTCAAATAAGTTAGAAAAAAAGGTATAAAAATAAGATAATGGGAAATAGTAAATGTTTTTGACATTTAATTTTCGGGAAATTTCTACTAATACCTTCTTTTCTTCAAAATCTTCTTCCTTTAACCTTAAAGCCGCAGGATTGAGAATTTCTAAATGATATTGATTAAATTGATTCAATTTTTTTATATTTTTAAAAAGGATGGGGCCCTTGACATTTTTATCTTGAAAAATGATTAAGGTATTCATTTCTGGCATTAATTCTGCCAAGAATTTATAGATGGTTGAAAGCGTGAGGGGTTCAAGGAAATAGATCAAATTTCTCAAGAAAGAATAAATGTTAGGAAGAGGATAAATAAAAATAAGTTCTTTTTTAATTATTTTTTCTAAAAGGTCTAAAAATGAGAGAATAAATTCTTCCAGAGAGACATTTTCTAATTTTTCGTTATATTTGTTTATCTCAAACATTATTTCTTCTTGGATTATTTTAATAGAACCAACATTTATTCCTTTTTCATTCAACAGAAATTCGTGGAGCTTTCTTGCTAGGGTGGCCGGGGATTCAATTTTTTCTAAAGAAAGATCTGTTAACGAAACATCAATTTTTTCAAAGGAAGTTTGGATACCGGGTTCACTTGTCCTATAAAAATAAAGATTCTTGATTTCAGAAGGCTCTTTGGAGATGATCACATCTAATATATCTTTCTTATCAGTGATAAATCTTGGATATAAGCTTTTAACTAGAGAATGAAACAAGAACCCATTTATTCTAAAAGGGGTTAACGGGATTTTCAGGATTTCTTCGCTGACTTCAGGCTCCTTTAGCAATTGAAGTTGGTTATTAAAATCTAAAATTTTTTTCCATTCTAATATGATTGTTTTTGAAAAACCCATTATAACGCCTCCCATTCTCGAAATTTCTTGCGTACTTTAAAAAAATCTATTGCATTTAACATTTCAATATATAGCGTCGTGAGTGGCATGTTGCTTTTCTTAAAATATTTTATTAAGGTTGAAAAACATTCGGGAATTTTTGGAGGGCAGCCCGCCAATTCTAAAATTTTTTTATTTTTTCTTTTTTTCATGCTTTTCAGTGTTTTTTTAGATATTTTTCTAAATTCATAAGTTAGCGTGGTTTTGATGGCACAATCGCCAAATAAAATAAAATTATCTTGTTTCTCATTCCACGATGCTATGGAAGGAGGATTAGTTCCTAACACGAACCAATTTTTTTTAATATACTTTAAATCCTTGTTCATTTTAGTTTTCAATAAATTTAACAATTGATAGGCTTTCAAATAACAACCAGAACAGGAAGTACCTTGCTTAATGTAAAAATTTAGTGTTCCTATCTTACTTAGATTTCTGGCAGGTAATTTAAAAGGAATACGAAAATCCTCATCAAATTCATTGAGAAAACTACCTTCACATATTTTTCCCTTAAGCATATCTCTATTCATTGCTTCCTTCACGATTTCATGGGATTCTGGATCAAGTTTCAATAGTTTCAATGTAATAAAATCCACTTCCAATGGATTTTTTCCCATTACTAAAAAATTTGTCTTTCTCAATTGAGAATCCTCATGAATACAAGGACCAGCCCCCTCCTGAAGATAAAAAAGATCATTAATAACTAAATGGGAAGGCATCATGGAATAAATATCAAATATTGTAGTAAGCAAGGACTTCTTGTATCCATCATTTATACAATATTGAGTTCTATCTTGTAGAGAAGTGCTTTTTCCCTCCTGATTTCTTGGAATTAACGTAAGATAATTTAACATGCTTAAATCTAAAGTAAATATAGGATTGGGAGAAACTTGATTGACAATCACGAATTTTTGCACTTTTAGTAGCTCACTTGGAATTTGATAAGTCCTATTTTCATGTTTTCTCAAGGTATAACTATTCTTTTTCAACTCTTTCAATTGTTCTTTTTTAATTTTTTTCTTAAAAAGATAATCACTCTTATCTAGAAAAATCAATTCTGCTCCAAGATTTTCCATTATTTTTCCCATTTCTAACATTTCAGAAACGATGTAGAAGGGAACGTCATCATCAATAAAAGTTCCTAAAAAAATTTTTCTCGCTCCTGCTATTTTACATGCTTCAATAAGGAGTTTCATGAGTGAAATATTTGGTCTCTTCGGAAACCCGTGGCACCATGGCATGTTAAATTTTATGAAAACATCATCATTTTTTTCTACGATTGAATGAATTCCGCCGATTTTTTCTAAGCCTTTTGAAAAAGCAATATTCAGCGAGTTATCTTTTCCGATAGCAACACTCAATAGATTCTCCCCCACTCGCATTCTATTGGTTCAACTTTATTACGTTTAAAAAATTAATATTTTCTTGGAATGTACAATACGTGTTTATAATTCCATGATTAAATAATGTAAGATAATAAAAAACTTAAATTAATCTTTTACAATGTTCCTAAAACATTTTCTATACGATAAAATCCAAATACCGAGGGAATTTAAAATTCCTAGCTCTATTGCAGGTATCGATATGGGGCAAAGTTTAATAAAAATCGCTTTAAAGGAACAAGATGATATCGTGCTTTATACGCTTGCTACTGAACAATATTCTAAAAAATTAGAACAGTTTATTGAAAAAAATAATAATTTATTTTCTCATCTAAAACTAACGGGGGGAAAATGCTATAATCTGCTCATGAAATTCCAACAAACCATTCATATTACTCTCTTAAAAGAATTTGACGCTAATTTGAAAGGCATTGAATTTTTGCATGAATTGTATAAGAAAAAGAGGCTCAATAAGGCACTTCTCACCTGTTTGGGAACGGGAACTTCCATGGTTCTGCAAGAAGAAGGAAAATCGTTCCATCTTGGAGGCTCGGCTTTGGGAGGCGGATTTTTTATGGGAATGGTTAATCTATTATATGATATCACGGATTTCACGGTGGCAATTCAATCATCTGCTAAAGGTAATCGTTATAATGTAGATCTAAAAGTATCCGATATTTATGACCGGCGAGATGAAAGGATCGATATTCTCTTCCGTGAATTTACCGCTGCCTCTTTAGGTAAAATCCCTACCATGATCAAGAAAGAGAATATTCACCAGGAAGACGTGATCGCATCGCTGACGTGCATGATTGCTGAAAACATTGGTTCATTAGCAGTTCAATACGCAGAATGTCATGATGTAAAAAATATCGTTTTTTTTGGAGGATTCTTGGAAAATAATAAGCTCTTAAAAAATACCTTATCTCTCCTTTGTAAAATCTATAAAAAAAAAGCCATTTTTTTAAAAAACTCCCTACATGCGGGCGCTCTCGGAGCTTTATTCTCTTAAATTATAGTCCATATTCTAGAACGCGTAATCCTCATTTTTCCTTTCTTTTCTTTACTTAATAATCTTAAATATCCAAAAGTCATTATTTCAAAATTAAAATATAATTGAAAAGGATAAAAGCAATTTTAACATCCACCAGAATGAAGAAAAAACAGATTCATGGAACATACTCATTTCTTATTTTTGAGCAAGTTTCCAATATTCTATAGATTCACGTGCTCCGATCATGTTTTTTAAGAAGATCTTCATTTGTTCTTCCCAGCTTGATTGCTAATTCTGCGATAATAGCATCAAGATAACAAAAAGCTGCCATTTCGAACATCGTACCCTCTGGTGTCAAAATAGCGTCCTTGCTTGGATCTCTATCGGTTTTTGTCCTTCCTTTAAGTTTTATCGTAACATCCCCCATACGCCCAACAATAGATTCTGGATGACTGGTAATGGAAATAATAGCATGAGGTTTCAATGTATTGACAACATCTTGTAGCAAGCTTACAACGATTTGGGTGGTTCCTGAACCTGAAAGAACGATTAATATATCATTCTCAGTAATAGCGGGATTACTAGCTAAATTCGTAATAATATATACTTCTGCTCCTAAATGGACCAAGCGCGTGGCAAAACATTGTAAGATAAATGCGCTTCTTCCGGAAGCTAATAAGAAAAATTTTCTTTTAGAACAAATGGCTTCATATAAAATGTCAATAAATTTTTGAGTGTATTTGAAATTCTTAGGTTTGTCGAGATGTTCGATGTTTGCCTCCAAATTACTCAATAAAATATCCAACGATTGAAATAGGATTCTTTTTGTTTTGCCATTTACTTTTTCGGTATTAATTTTTAATTCACTCATGTTCATGATGGTAAATATTTACCCTATAATTTAATATAAGATCATGTAAAAGATAAATCTATAGATTTAGGATAAATTAAAATCTGCGTCATTCCATTTAAATTGCGTTATCAATGGCTTAATTTTTAATATAAACTTAATAATAAAAATAGATTGGAAAAAATCTTGATACCTTGCATTTTCGTGAGGCCCCATAGAAAATCTCATGTTAGTTTAAACTTGCCTTAAAGGTTCTGAAAATCCTCCCCTTATTAGTGGAGGTGCTTTTTCAGCAATATACTGCTCGTTATTACCATAAGAGGCTGAGGAAGGAAGGGGAAACAATACCCCACAGCCGAAAAAGGAACGTCCGCGAAACTCAAATCGCTTGAGTAGAGTACCTGGTAGACCTTGAATCCATCGAGCTATTGTTTCATAAACGGAGATATCTCTGTATAATTGCTCGGGATTAATCTTATCCCATGTATCTTCGGTTGTTAACATGAATTCTCCGAGCACTTGCTGGCACATGACGGGAATTCCAATATTGTCAAAAGGGCCCATTTCACAAAACGTCCAAAGTCTACTCAAGGGAAGTGCAAGTGGGAAGCGCTTATTTTTTAGCATAGAAAAAAATGTTAACGTGAAGAGAATTAAATTGTCCGAGGTGATTCCCACTCTTAAGGGAAATTTTCGCCGGCTCACTTCTCTTCCATTAATAGCATGAACATTGGAAATATGATCCATCCATAGCATTGCAACGGATTTAGATATGATATCCGGATGATTCTTGATGAAATTCGTGGAAGAAACATTACAATTCAACCAGACGTGGCTTCCCGAGAAAATAAAATAAATGGTTTTCGGTCTTTCATGAAGGGGAACGTTAGAGAATTTTTCTGCTAATGCTAGCGCTCCCACCACGCCTACGGTGTCGCAGATTGCGCCCTCAAATGTAGAACAATAGTGTGAACCGATGAGAAAGGAATGCTTGCCCCATCCTTTTAGTCTTCCGATAATGGTCCACGTAGTAGAAACCTTACGCTTGCCTTCGATTTTGAGTTTGGCTTTTACAGGCCCTTTTGAAAGGAGTTTCTTGAGGTAAAAAGCATCTTTTTTTCCGATTGTTAACACGGGGAATTGGTATTGTTTATGAGGGCCGATTTCTGCCGGACCTGAGATATTACTTCCTCCCGTGGGTTTAATCCCGGGTTCAAGGATCTTAAGAGCGTTGCCAGGGGTATCCATGAAATAGCCAATCATTCCAGCAGCCCCATGTTGAAAAGCTCGATCATAAGACGCCAATAATGGATATCGTTTTTTTGTTCCACAAGGAATTTCATGATCGGTTAGAGATCCCCAATTTATCAATACAATTTTTCCCTCTACATCTTTTCCTTGATAGTCTTTATCCCTCCCTTTTCTAATATCTATGATCTCAGTTTCTACCTCTCCAAAACCAACATTATTTTGGGGACAACAAATTAAGCTAAAGGCTTTGGGCGAAATTATCCTTAATTCCCAATTAGAAAAGAAAACACCTCTAAAATTAATAGGTTCCGTGCTCACGGTTAAGCCGAAATTTTCCAATTTAGTGATGATATAATCGCGAGCTTTTTCCATGTTATCAGTCCCGGGAATTCTTGGTGAAAATTTCGAAAATTCTTCCCCCCATTTATAAATTTTCATCATATCTTTATCGTTCATAGCTCCTATCATCCTATTTAAAGAATTCTCTTCTCAAATTTGAAATGTCTCAAGTAATTTTATAATATTATCTTCTTTATTTTTTTAAAAAATGATTAAATAAAAAAAATTGGAATGATTTAAATAAGTGATTTAATTTTTGAGATTACATTTTTGTAGAAAATTTAGGTGCTATTATGAAATACGAAAAAAACATGTATAGTGAAGGAGTGTCCATTTGTTGCTTTATAATTGCTGGAGCCTTTATTTGGGGTGGGATTGCCTCTCTCATCGAATTAAATTGGTGGGCATCTATAATTTCTTTAGGAATTGGATGCGCAATTCTCATCGGACAAATTCGACGAATCACCTCACGCAAAAAATTAAGAACTGTCGTGAAATTTGAATTCGAGCAAAATCCTGGCGCCACGGTCGAGGAGATCGCAAATAAAACCGAGATTAGTGTGAAAGACGTTCAAGCCATTATTCTCGATCTAAAAGCGCGAGGAGAATTGCGGGGTAGGTTTTCCGACAAAACTGGCCAATTAGAAACTGAACCCTTTTTTAATAAAGAATCTACAACGGAAAAAGTATATTGCCCAAATTGTGGAACATTAATTAAAAAAGAAGCATCATATTGTTCATTTTGTGGTTCTAAAATAAATTAATTAATTAATTAAGCTTTTTTATTTTTTTATATGGATCAATTCCTTTTCCCTTAGTCGATAATTCTAGACTCATGATTCCCAAAATGAGAAATATTTTAAATTAAAAAGGATTCTCTCTTTGCTATTTTTATCAATCTTTTTCTTGAACGATTAATAAAGTTTAAAATTTTAACATTTTCATGCATAGAAAAAATCTACATTTAAATATCTTATACACTAATATTATCTCATCCGGATCCAATTATAATTTAATTTAGACTCAGAATTTTAAGGTGTTAAATATGAGTGAAAAAAAGGAGTCAAGCTCCAGTTGGAGCTCTGGTTTAGAAAGTCCTGTCTCTTTTTTAGGAGGCATTGCCTGGATCATTGGCGTTATTAATGGAGCCATTTATCTTTTCTGGGGAATCTATTCGCTGATTATTTTGGGGTATTTCGGATTTCTTTTTGGATGGTCAATTTGGCTAATTATTGCCGGGATAATCACTTTAGCTCTTTCAATTATTTTTGTAAGGCCCCGCTTCTCTAATCCTTGTAAAAATAAAGAATGGGACACCTTATACGAAGATTATCTTACGCTTGGAAACTTCCACCTCCCATGGATGTTAATCTGGGGAATCTTGTTGGAAATTTTTGGTCAATGGTGGGGCGGGATTACAATTTTGCTTCCTGCTCTAATTTTACTCTTCGCAGGTCCGCGCACTTATCAATGGACCTCTTAAATTTCTATTTATACTTTTTTTTTCATTTCTATTCAATTTTGGATACTTATTTTAACCCATGAAAATTATACTCATATAATATCGTCATGTTAAAAAATGGAATAAAAAGCAAAACTCTTTCCTTTTAACTTTCGAGAAATTAGGGATAAATAAAAAAAAAATAAGGAATTTTATATTTCTCGTTTATTTGTATTTAATTGCTAAAAGTAAATCATTTTTAGTTATTTTCTTGCGGTTTGCGTGTTGCGTGAACGCTCTTGCTTGTTCAGTAAGACCTACAGCAGTTTTTTCAAGGTGATCAATCAATAAATCAACGGCATCTCGCGCAACAATGCTCGCTCCTTGTTGTTTCATCAATCTTCTAATTGGACTCCATGCAAAACTCGCTTTCTTTTTAGCCATAATTTTTTCCTCCACATATTTTAATTATAAATTTTAAAATTTATAGATTTAATTTTTTTTTAATTTTTTTTAGAAGGTTCTTAGTTATAATTATATCTGAAGAAATATTTAAATGTTATGGCGAATGGAGAGAGCATGAAAAATTTGATTGAAAAAAAAAGTACGACAAAATAATTATTAAGCATTTTTAGATAGTACACTATTCTAATTATTAAGGGAATAATCATGACCAATATGAACTTGATTATGCATGATTAAAATGATGTGGATCTGAAAAATAAAAAATTAACATTTTACAATCCATCATTAATTAGTGAACGTTCATAAAAAAAAAAATATATAAATGTAGTTCAAATGACATGGAAAGAATGAGAATAGGATCGTGATCATGAACTCCGTAAAAATAGCTCACGTGATAGAGTGAAAAAATTTTTGAAATAATATTGAAATTTAAAAAGTTTATAAGATTTCAAATACATGATTGAGTGGGAAAAAAGATTTTAATTTGGGGGAATTATAGCTAGAAATTAATATTTTAAAAGAAAAATTTTAATTAATTTTTATTCCTTTAAAGTAATAAAAATAGAAATTTACAATAAACAGAGAGAGATATTATATGGGACAAGAGATAATGGTTCCAGGAGCAGCGTCTGTTGGAATCAAGTGTAAAGATGGCGTTGTATTAGGAAGTGATAAGAGAGCTACGTGGGGATATACGGTGACGAACAAGTCTACGAAGAAAGTATTCAAAATAACGGATACTATTGGATTAGCGGCGTATGGATTAATTGGAGATTTTCAAATATTGGTAAAGATTTTACAAGCGCAAGCCAATTTATATGAATTGGATGCGGGTGAGCCCATATCCACCCAAAGTATAGGAAAATTGGTTTCAAATTATCTATATTCGAGGAAAATGTTTCCTCTTTATACGAATATCATCATAGCCGGCGTGGATAAAGATGGGCCTAAACTATATACCCTGGATGCGATAGGGTCGTTATTGCCGGATGATTATGGTGTTGCGGGAACAGGCATGTTGATGTCGGTGGGAATTCTAGAGGCCGAATACAAGCCAGATATCACGGTTGCTGAGGGAGAGAAGTTAGTAGAAAAGACCATCAGGAACAGCATCACGCGGGATGCTATGAGTGGTAATGGAATTGATATTTTAATCATAACTAGTGAAGGTGCGAGAGAGAAATCAATTGAGATTGAAGAGCTTGGTGAATGAGTTTTACATGATTTTTCTCTTTAAAGAGAAAAATTAATCTTTTTTTAGAATTTAATATTTATCAAGCGAACCTTTTTATTATAGATTTTAACGAGGTTTTTTCGTGATATCATCTTGAATTTTTCGAGCATTTTAACAAAGGAGATAAAAGAAATTCAAGGATTTACGAAGGAACAAATTTTATCAGTAAAAGAAAATCTTTCTAAATTAACGAAGGAAACCACGGAGGAGGGAAAGAATTCGTTAAGGGAGTATCTTATTGAATTATTTCCTTTCGAACAGTTAGAGCTGATTTACTGCCATTTATCAGAGTTGGAGGTTTTCGTGCGGGAATTTTTAATTAAAGCATCAAAATCTTCGAACACAAATGGGTATCATTACTCCTTTTTGAAATTGAATATAAAAGAAGATTTGGAGCATCTCTCGAATAATTTAGTCAGTTTCAAGATTAATTTTCGTAATGTCTTGAGATTTTTAAAAACTAATGAGTTAATTGAAGAGAAGGTAAAATTCACGGAGAATTCTTTAGAATTCCTGGAAAGGATTGAGCGAATATTAGGGGAAAAAGATATTCAAACAGGGTTTATCCAAGAAAAATATTCATGGATATGGCTTAAAATTAATGAAATAAAAGATTTTAACGTCCAGATAATCCGAGATTTTGACATGCTCACAAATTGGGTTTTTTATAAGGAACTTCATGAGTTTTTAACGAAAAATGGAGGGAAACTATCCAAAAAGGGGAAAAAAAAGAAAAAAAAAAAAGCAGAATTGGCGAATAAGAGTTTTCGACAGATAATAGATTTTTTAAAGAGTAGGGGATTTCAAGATGAGCGATTAATTGCGGATTTACTATTTCTTCTCCAAGAGAATCATTTTATTGAATTCATATTATCAGAATTAGATATAATGCCTTCCGTATCAAAAAAAAAGGTGAACATTTCTAACCAAATATTGACGTTCATCGAACCTCATATCAAGGAACAAATTATAAAAGAAGGGCAAGTGGTATTAAAAGTTCTGACCAATAATAGCAAGGCAGAATTCAAGAAAAAATTAAAAAAGTTATCCCAAGATATAAATGATCTCATGAATCCCGAAATATCCGCTATAGAATTATTGTCACATTTTTCATCGACTTGTTTTGAGTTGTTAGAAGAAGAATATCAAATCTTAATTGAAGAACCGAATGAATTAAAGAACTATGAGGATATTATTCAACAATACACCAATGATTTAGATAATTTACACACATTTCTGGAAAATATTAAGGAAAACCTCTTAATAATTGAGTCACTGTTGAGACCACATGAAACAATTTTAAGTTCCTTGAAAAAAACTATATTCAATTTGGAAGAAGAAATCTTGCGAAAGAAAGAAGATTTCAGTAATTATGTTAAATCGATAAAAAACGAGAAATTACGAGCGGAAATTAAAGAATTTATTGAAAAGAAAATCCAGGAAATCAATGAGTTCACTACGGTTTTCCAAGAAAATATCTTTTCCGTCATTAATAAAGAATTTCCAGAATTACAAAAAATTCGTGAACTTTTAACAAACCAAGCAAAGAGAATTAAGAAGATTAAAACAGAAATCCATGACTTGCTTCAACAATATAAATCCGAAGATATTGACCTCTTTCCCATCATCAAGCGATGGGAACAAAACTTCTCTTCCAAAAAAACTCAGCAAGGTTTTTTACTATCGATGTTCATAACTAAACTTCTAAAAGATTTTAAGGAATTCATGGAGGAAGAATCTTCCATTTTTAATGAGCTCATGGAAATCCGAGGAGAAGATAAGATTTCAGGGGAAGAGGTCCTACCTCTTAATTATACCATGAATGAGTTGTTAGAACGCTTTACGGATGATGAATTAAGAGATCGTCTCGTAGAGATTCAAGCGAAAATCAATGACTTGAATAAAAAAATGCTCTTATATCAACAAGAACACGATAAAATTGAGAAGATTCTAACCAAACGGGTTAAGATTAAAGAAGGAATTTTAAAGACGGGAGTAAAATGTGGCGTGTGCCGAAAAGAGATCAATTTTGCCCGAGATAAAATAATTAAATGTCCTTTTTGCGAAATCGTGTATCATTATCTCTGCGTGGCATTTTGGCTTTCAAAATATAACTCGTGCCCATCTTGTCAAAATAAGTTTTTAGATCCAACTTCAAATTTATTTGAGCCATCTTAAATTAGTTAGAATAATTTAAACCCCCTAAATTGTTTTCATTGTGTGACGAATTTAAACTGATACAGAAGCCAAGCCAAAGAGTTCGAACTGAATTGAGAAAAATATACTTACGCCTCCAAGAATTAAAAAATTATAATTAGAATTATAAGATTTCAGATTTACGGAAAAAATAATAGTGTTCTCCCTCATCCGAACCCAATACCATTAGCTCTTCTCAGCGCTTATAAATCTCGGGGCATTTGATTTTAAGGTCTTGATAATATTGTTCTCCCGTAAACGGGCATTAAAAGCATCCATATCTGTTAAATGAACGAATAAAATGATTAAAAGGCTAGATTCCTGCTTTTTCCATCCTCTTTAAGCTATCTTTCTCTGTTTCATGAAAAGTCGGTAATTATCTGTAAATCTTGAATGTTTTTGACTCTTTTTATCTAAAACTATTTTCGGGTTCATTTTCTCTCGCTCTTTACTTTGTAATTCCAGATTCTAAGAATATCTTATAAAACAACATTGTAGGCTCGATTTTGAATATTCGAGTACACTATCGGAGGAATTTAGTGGGAACACCATTAATTTTAAATAAATCCTCGATTTTTTCTTCTCGCATCAGAATTGCTAATGGATATCCAAATTTATGCGTGAAATGAATGACAAAGTCAATTGAATTTATATGAAGTTCACAATTTTAAAATCAAAAGAAAATCAAAAGTAAAATTCAAAAAAATAAGAGTATATTTCATAAATATTAGTTTCTTATTGTAGTTTTTCCAACAAAGCAGGCGAGACAATCACGGGACATCCAAGACGATGTTATACTCTTATGCGAATATTTTCAAGAGTGCGCATCCCGCACCAGGTTTGATACAAGATATTCATCAACTTATTGCTCGACTCGTTAACCACCTTAATGAAGGGAGAAAAGGCACGCCGAGGGAAAAGCTCATGAAAATATTGGAACCGAAACACGTTCTCCTCATTGTTTAATAAAGTCAATATGGCGCTTTTTAACTAAGTATGCATACCAAGTTTTAATAAGCCTAAAAGGAATCAGAGGGACGCTCGTTTCTCGGGAGGAAACCGAAATTGATAATAAAATTTCACCACCGTGCGCCTATAAGGGCGAAGCCAGGGAAATTCCTTGAGGCATTCTCGAAGCTGACGATGATGCCAAGAACTTATGTTCACGGGATTCATTAAAAGCAAATATTTAGCCCGGTTAAAATGCACCTTTTTCTCTTCCATGACCTTGCGGAGGCTCCGGATGACACTCCGGAATTGCTTGTAAAGGAATGCACGGATATAATGAACGCCTTTCTTGGTAAATTTGAGTTTTTGGGCATAAAAGAACGCTTGGTAATTCGCTAAAAAGGCTTGATGCCCCTTCCACGCAGTAAAAATGGTCGAGGTAAAGAGATGGAGCAATGCCTTTTTAAATGTTCGGGTTTAGGGCGTGAATTGCATTTTTTGAGCGCACGCAGGATTTGCCGGGAGTGTTCAACATCGGGAAAAGAAAAAGGAGCGTTCACGAGAAAAGTGCTTTTTTTTCCGCGTGGAAGGAATCCTTGCGCAAGGCGTTCCATTCTGCAACGTGAGTCGTGAGGTGGAGCTTTTTAATACGGCTAAGTTCTTTCAGCAACCTTCGAGTGAGCAATTGAATGGCGTGAAACGCACATTTTTGGAGAAACGCATCAAGAAATATTTCATCCACACCTGGCTGAAGGCAGGAGGAGAAATCGATGATCATGAATGAAACGTGCTTTGGGAGCCATTGTTTCAGCATTTTCAACAAAAAGGCCACCTCCTCTTCCTTTTCCCCCGTGATGAGAGCCCCTGTAAGGGGTACATTTCGCAAGGAATCCGTGGCGAGCAGTAATCCGGGCTTTTTCGTACGGGGGAGAGGTCATTTTTTTTACGTTCACCGATTTAAAGGTTCCGTCCAAGGAAAGAAAGCTTGAGAAATTAGGAAGGAGTGTCTCCTCACTTAAATCGATGGGAAGATAGTTTCTATTTCCGTGCTCGTTGACCCATCACTGGACTATGGAGTTCGACACTTTAACCAAATGGAGCTCCTTTAAATCTTGCCACACCCGTCTAATCGATTCCCCTATTTTGAGCACGCGGGTGATTATATATTCTATAACTCCCGGTATGAAACGGGTTCCAATTGGGATGAGCGGGTGCTC
>JALGVJ010000049.1 GCA_029838195.1 Promethearchaeota archaeon | reverse complement strand
TAGGAAAACGTTTGTCCTCGCCGACACAATGTAATTCTGAGATTACTCTGGATTTCGATAGATGTAAAGAATTGGTAAGAAGGAGTTGAAAAAGGAGAAAATAAGCAAAAAAAAGTTGAATATGTTTAAATTATTTTTAATATCACCAAAATTAAAAAAAACTTATTTTTGATTTGAGAGATATTCATTCATTTCTACAAAACTACTTGTTCTCATTAAAGCAGATTTGAGGAATTGAAATCCAATGTCATAAGTGGAGCCATCTCCGCCAATATGGATGATATAAGGCACTTCTCCACTATAAAGTTCTTTTGATTTCAAAATTTTATAAGCCGTGCTAATGGCTTCTGCAATCGTAGCTCCCGACTCAAAAAGATGATGCACCCAAGGAACATTCCAAGAAGAAACATTATCTTTTGAGGTAGAAACTTCGGTACAACTGGTATTATTCACGTAAATAATGTTGTTTCCAGCAACCATGCCCGCGGCTGTCGCTAATTGATTCAAAAACATTCCTGCTCCGCAACCAGGACATAATCCGTGGCCGGGTTGAAGGTGATATTGAGGCTGTAATTTTTTTCTATTAATGCGATAAATATCAATTGGTTTTTCAGCACCAAATTTTTCAATTAAAGCTTTTAATCGGTTATTTCGTTGTTCGGTGTAATAAATGATTTCATCAATTTCTTTTTCTCTGAATTTTGGACGGAAAAGATGTCGAAATCGTCCCATCGATTTGAGGAATTGCTCAAATTTTTCTTTATCAATTTCTAAGCCTCGATAGTAGGAAAAAACGGGCATTCCATCCTTCACTCTTATAGTATATAACGGCCAATATCCGCAATCTGTTGCTAATTTAGAAACATTAACGGCTTCTCCGGCATCGTGCCGCCACCCTCGCATGCAATCTGAAAAAGACTGAATGAAAGCAGAGCCATTAGTCTTAAGAGCTTCCATTACCTTTCCCATGAGATCATTTGGATAGGCGGGATTTACCGTTGCCAGGAATAATGATTTTGTTCCAAAAAATCCGAAAGGCGTGATCAGATCTTGTTTGATCCCTATTTTTCCCGGAATTTTCTCTCCACCGGGTCCCGTTGTCGTGGATGCATGAGGAGGAGTGCTTCCCGATTCTTGAATACCCGTATTCATGAAAGCCTCGTTGTCATAATTGACAAATAATACATTAGTTTTGCCATCGCTTGCCAATAGATCATCCATGTTTATGATATTACGTTCTGGTTGAGACATTTCATTCATTCACCCCATAGATTTTTTTTTTAGTTTCTCTCACTCCTAGATACATGTAGAGCTTTCCTTTCATGTCATTTACCTCTTGTATTTTCTTTTTAGCAACATCAAACTCATCACGGGTGACATCTCGACCTCCCAAGCCTACGATAAAACTCCTAAAGAGGGTTCCGAGGGGATAGAGAGCAGTAGCCACGGACATAGAAAAAGGCGGAAGCATGCCATTTAATGAATCTGACTTTTCAAGGATGATTAATCTTTCGAGTTGACTCTCTTCCACGATTTTTTGTAGTTCTTCATGAGGAAAGGGACGATATGCTCTAATTTTAATTAATCCGATATCAGGATTCTTTGTCATCCAGCTGATAATGTTTCCACACATTGAGCCCATGGTGATGATCGCTGTTTTTGAAGAATTATCTAAATTAAACGTTTCGATTAAATCATACTTGCGTCCTGTCTCATTTTCGAAATTTTTAAAGCATTGCTTCATGATATCCAGTACAGGTTCCTTTTCTTCATCCAGCTTTTTTCGTCCTTCCATGAAATAATCTGGAGTTACGATGCCTCCCCAAGTGCCCGGCCTTTCAGGAGTGATGGTATGCCGAGGTTTCCTTGGAGTTAATTTTAATACTGTCTCATCAGGAATGAGCCATAGTTTCTGCACGGAATGAGAGATGATAAATCCATCATGAACAAACATTGTAGGAAACAGAGAATCTTCTGCAATCATTAAAGATATGATAGCAGCATCATACGTTTCTTGAACATTTTCCGATACAAGACAATTCCAGCCTAACTCGGAATTCACCTGCGTGAATTCCCATGAATTCCAGATGGACAAATTGGGAGCATTAAAAGCTCGAGCTGAAATCATCATGGTTAGAGGCACTCGCCACCCCACAGCCATCGGTAATGCTTCAGTCATTAACAAGAATCCTTGAGAAGCTGTTGCCGTGAATGTTCTTGCTCCTGCCGCACAAGCTGCAGTAGAGTAGCTAATCGCAGCTAATTCGGATTCAACATTAATAAAAGCAGCTTTTAATCTGCCTTGATGTACTACATCTGATAGGCCTTCAACCGCTTGAGTTTGGGGTGTAATGGGAAATGCACAAATTACGTCTGGGTTAGTTTGAGTCACCGCCCCCGCCACGGCATAGTTTCCAATCATCGTTGTCTCGATCGGTTCCTTAATCTCTTTAAAAAATAATTTCATTGGTTCTATTGACATGACATCACCTTTTAGTTTTCCTCCGGCACCGCACATGAAGCCGGCGCTTGTTTTAATTTTTTATCAATAGCATTAACAGGGCAAATGTTTAGACAATTTAAACATGATTTACAATGAAAATTATCGATACCTGCCATGTGCCATAGCCCATCATCACCTTTTTTGCGCAGAATTGCAAAATCAGGACAAATAAACCAACATTGGGCGCAATCCGTGCATTTATCTTCATTCCAAATGACCTCCCATTCCCCCCAAGAGCCCGTATTAACTTGCTTGCTGCCATATTCGATTATATCCTCATCACAATACCATACGCCGGCTTTATCCACTTCCTTATATCCGGGCAAGCCAGGCCTAACTTGTTGCCATGGAACTTTTGTATCAGCAGTAAAATCAAGCTGGACGCCACTTTCATAAATACAAGCTTCCTTATGAGCTCTTTTTACGGCTTCAATGTTTTTTGCAGCAATATCTTCTTTAAATCTTCTCATTATAGCTTCTGCTAGTTGGTCAAGGGTAAATAGATTAGAAACACGGATTAATGCTCCTAGGATTATCGTGTTTGTTATATTACGTCCAAGGATTTCCATTGCTATGGTTAGCGCATCCACTGTTGCGATATTAAGATCTTTTCGCTTAACAAGATCTTGAATTTCTAATTGATTCATGGTAGTATTTACGATAAGCCATCCCCCTTGGGGAACTCCTGCCGTAACATCAATTTCTGCAAGTAATGAAGGATCCAAGACCGAAACAAAATGAGGAACATAAACTTGTTCATTAGAACGTACTAAGTCTTCATTAAGCGATAATCTGACATAGCTTTCCGTAGGAGAGCCCATGCGTTCTGCTCCAAAGCTTGGTTGACACACGCCATATCCTACAAAAGCTTCCACACAAAGATTTGACGCCGTGACTCCCCCTTGACCTCCTCGGGCATGAAATCGAAGATTAACGCATATGTTTGATAATATTTCTTTTATTTGTTCGGAATCAAGCATTAAATTTCACGATTTATTACACATAAATTTATAGGTTAAATTATTTTAACGATTTGTTCAAAATTAAGTTTTTCCAAATAAAATAATAATCAAATCAGATATCGTATGAAAAATAATTACTTTTCACGGAAGAATTTAAAAAATTAGGTTTTTGAGAAAAAAATTAAAAATATAAAAGAATCTTAAATTTAATATCTATCATGAATTAGTGAGAAAGATTACCGTGTATTCTCGAGAAAAAGTTGATAATTCAGAGGTTAGTAAGAGACCCCCTCATAAACCTATAAAATATTGGGCATGGGCTATGGGAGGACCCATTTTTACGATACTCAATAACATGTGGAGCCGCTGGCAATATTATGCCGCTCATATTTTATTATTTTCACAGCTTACCATCTCATTAATTTATCTAATTTATTCCACGGTTGACGCTTTTAATGACCCTATCGTGGGAATCCTTACCGATCGTTCTGCGAGATTCACGGAACGATTTGGAAAACGTTGGCCTTGGATCATGATTGGTCGAGTGTTTCAGCCCATATTTTTGATATTATGTTTTGTTCCATTGACATTTTTAATGAAAATTCCAAGTAATTTAATCATATCCGTAACGTGGGCAATACTCATGATGTGTATTTTTGAGACCATGGGAACTCTTAGTGAAGTCAATCAATCTGCCTTGTTTCCTGATTTATTTCGAGGCGTAGAAGAGCGTTCCAAGAGTATAAGGGCCCAACAAGTCATTGGCATTCTTTTTCAAGTGGCGATGGCTATTTTTATACCCTTAATAATCCAATGGTTAGGGGGCGAAGATAGCCAACAAGCATTTATAGGAACAGCAATAATATGTGCCGTGATAGTATATATACTACTAATTCCTTTTGCGTATGGTGCTCATGAGAATAAAGAAATGAGAACATTCCGCATGGCATTGGACAAAAAACAAAAAGAAAAAAATGAAACCCATCTTAAAACAACTTTAAATCACATCTTTACGGACAAGAATTGGATGACTTATGTTATAATGTTTTTTTTATATTCGGTAGCAGGGATTTGTTTTTTAAATGGGTTACCGTTTTTCTTTTATGATGGCCTAGGATATGATATAGGGTCAATCGAGGCGATTCTACCTTATATCATCGTCCTGCTCATGACATTTGTAGGTTCATTATTATTCATTCCTTTAGTTAAAAAATATGGAGCAAAGAAATGCACTATAGTTAGTTTATTTTCCTTGAGTTTTTTTTTTCTGGCGATGTTTTTTATACCAGTTTCTTTTTTAAATTACCTTTGCATATTTGGAGGGCTTTCCTATGGAGGAGTTATAGTCTCGGGACTCTATCTCAATGCAGAAGCCATAGACAATGCCGTTATTAAATGGCGTGTTCGTGAAGAAGGTTCTTATATTGGCATTTTAAGAGTATTTACTGCTTACTCATATGCGCTTCAAACTTTTATTTTTGCGATAGTTTCGAGCTATACAGGATTCGTGTCAGGTGATCCTTCCACTTTTACAGAATTAGCATTTTTAGGACTCTTACTTCAAATTAGCATCATCCCCTTTATAATATTGATAATAGGGACAATCATATTTGCTTTTGGATATACAATAAAAAAAGAAGATGCCTTACGCAATTCAGAAGAATTAAAACGACTCGGTCTCTAAATACAAGAGAATTAATTAAAAGGGGAATTTTATCAATTATATTTAGGCAATTATCTTTTTTTCGCCAAAATAACCCATTAAAAGAAAAATTAAAAGAATCGTGCAGAATAGGAGTTCAAAAAATCCCAAGGGCATGAAGAGCGTGGTGAATATCATGGTCAGAATTAAACTAATAAAACCAAGATAAAGCCCCCATGAGAGATTTTTAAGAATTCCTATAGTAGAAAAAATTCTCATTAGAGTAAAACTTAAGAAAAAGGGAAAAAACAAAATGGGTTGATTTTCTAATATAACGTGAACCTCTTTGACATTAATCAAATTCCAAGAAAGATAAATATTTGGTATCAGATTAAAAGAAATTAACAAGAGAGATGCACAATCTAAGGTTTCAATAATAGAATATATTAAAAAGCAAATTGCTACTATTAATAAATATTTATTTTTGATTATATTCTCATGAACTTTAAATTTTGATTTTTTAGATTTCATTCTGCTTATATATTATTTCTACCATTCGATTGAATATAAATAAATAAAAGAATGTTCTCATAATCATGATATTAAACGTTATTTTTTTTTAATTTTGGAAACAGAGCTCCAGTTCGTTTTTTATATTCAACATATATCTCTCCAAATCTCCTAATTAAATCTTTTTCTTCATAATAAATCATGATAGGAGTATAACAAATGATATAGACGCTACTGATGAGAACCAGGAGCCAAGAATTAAGCAAGAACCCCAAGGCAACAAAAGTAGGAAATTCGCCTATTGTTTGAGGATGTCTAATATATTTATAGATACCTCCGTACATTACGGAATCTTTAGAAGGGGATAGCGTTTCGGATCCTGCATCTTTTATGGCTTTTCCCATGATAATTGAGCATGGAATAATTATACAAATACCAATAATGATTCCAACCCAAATATTAGAACTAATTTTCCATTCATTTACCACGGGAAGGGGAAACCAAATCCAGATTATTAAATTAATTATTGAAATCAACTCTGCTAATCCTGCTATGGAACGGTAAGTTTTACATTCTTTCCATGCCTTTTCTCCTCTTTTCTCCGAACGTTTAACGGGTTGAATGCTGATCGTGTAAGTATAAGCCATTATAAAAAGGGCACATGATAAAGAAATGAAATTTATAATCGCAAGTATCATGCTCATTTAACACTTTCCTTTTTTCTCATTATCTTAATTGGTTAAAACAAAAGTTCAAAAGTATTGATCTTATAAAAAGATCATTAATAATTTCATTAAATCATGAGAATATTTTTAAATTATACGAAAAAATTGATATAAAAGGAATGTCATGTTTTTGAATTATTAAAATTTATATTCTATAAAAAATTTCGAATATTTCCCTTCCTTTACGGCCTTGGAAAAGATTAAATTATTTTTAATTAAGAACTGCGATTTTTAAATTGTACTAGCAGATAATTTTGAAGTTCTTATCTTGGGCAATTTAAAAAATAAGATAGGTTTTAATCAATGTTTAATCTTTAAAGATGCACGTGGCTTTCAATGGTTAAAATGCCGTAATTGAATGGTAAAAAAAAAAGCAAAAAAGTGTCTTTATCAGAAAAATTATTATCAAATAAAACTCTTTTTAAGGCTTACTTGCAAGAATTTAATAAGTCTCTTTCCCATTGCTATAATCAAAAAAAATTTTAAGCTCATGAAATTTTAAATCGGAGAGAATGAAGATCCACTATATTTGATAATTTTTTATTAAACTTCCTTAATGAATATTAATTAATTTAATATTGAGAGCCATTAGATATTTTTAGCAACAAAATATGAATTTTGAAAGATTTAGAAATCTATTTAGCGGGTAAATAGTTTAATATACATCATGAGCAAGGAAAATTTTTTTTTTAAAAATCAATCAAGAGAGAGGTACCGAATTGATATCATTCATACAAAAAGTTTACGAAATAATCCCCTTAATAGCCCCGTGGACCGAGATTTGCGGATTTATTTGCCACCAGGTTATTTTGAATCTGATGAACTTCGATATCCGGTCATTTACTTTTTGCATGGGTATGGAGGAAACAATCATAATTGGACAATAACCTCTCTTCATGATAAAGATCGAGCATATCCTCTTGAACTCATACCAAAAACAATATTGGAAAAAATTGATGTAGATAACCTCCCATCCTATGAGAAATTGGATGAATTAATTAAGAATGGGATTTTAAAGCCATTCATTCTCGTACAACCAGATGCAAGTCTTCACGTGCCTAATCTACATCGCATAAGAAATTTGAGAGGAGAGATTGGGACAAAAGGGAGTTTTTATATAAATTCTCCGCATTCTGGCAATTACATGGATTACATCGTGAAGGATATTATAAATTATATTGATTCACATTATCGCACGTTATCTGACAAAGCTCATAGAGCAGTTATGGGAGGCTCCATGGGAGGAGCAGGAGCATTACGATTTGCTCTTCACCATTCAGAAAAATTTGAAGCAGTTGCTGCATTAAGTCCCGGAAATATCACCTTTAAACTATTAGATTGGACACTTATGATTTCTCTTTATAAAAACCTTGTCGGTGAGAAAATAGCTAAACGCCTGGGCGAGAAAATGTGGGAGGATATTTTAGATACTTGCGATTTAATTTTTTCAAATGACAATCGCTTAATTCCTTCTATTAAGAAAGACGAGAAAGGTAAAATAATAGAAATGAATCAAGAGGCATTATCGAATTGGCTAAACCATGATATCAATAATCTCATCAAAAAAAGGCCAGATGCTCTGAAAAAAGTTCATTTACTAATGAATTGTGATGAAAGAGATGAATACGGATGTGCGATTGCGATTAAAGAAATTCATGAAACTTTAGAGAAATACCATATTGACTGTCAATATGAAATTTATAGAGAACCTAGAGCGGAATTAAGCCCCCATATTTTAGGAATTGCTTATCATATCATTCCAGCCATTCAATTTTGTCTTGAAAACTTGAATTAAACCTTTTTTTACTCATCAAGAAATTAATTATTAAAGTATTAAATTTTATCCTTAATTTAACATGATTATTTTTGTTTAAAAGAATATAACTTAAATGTACTTAGCTTTAACCCAAATAGAAGAACTCCAAGCACGCTCTCCATCAAATTGGGTTGCCCGAGCATAATAATAAGCCTCATCTCCGTTTTTTAAATCCACATCCTTATAAGCGAATTTTATACGATCTCGAGCGGGTACCCTTAAAACAATCACCTGATTATTAAAAAAAGGCCCACTCACATGCTCATTCCTAGCTCTTTTTAACAGGAATAAATATTTTCCTTAATTTTCAGATGAGTTGAAAAAATTTTAAAGGAAATCAAATAATTATCTCTTAAATAAGTTAATTAATAATCTTGGAGATTAAGAACATGGATGAGTATCAGAAATTAAGACGGTTTTTAAATGAATTTCCTATTGGTTTTCCGGAATCCCCTTCCGGTGTTGAAATAGAAATCTTAAAGCAGCTTTTTACCCGGGAAGAAGCCCATTTAGTGACCTTTTTATCGCCCATACCTCAAGAAGCAAAGCAAATCGCCAAAAAACATGGATTAAATGCGGAAGAGTTAGAAGAAAAATTGGAAGCCATGTCGAAAAAGGGGCTAATTTTTAGGACTCGTCGGGGAGGAAAAACATATTATAATGCGGTGCCCTTCATGATAGGGTTGTATGAATATTCCGTTAAAAAAATGGATAAACATTTAGCTGAATTATATAAGAAATATTATGACGAGGTATTTTTGGAAGAATTGGGAGCAAGCAACGTACCGGGCTTTAAAGTACTACCCGTAAATGAAGCCATTGAACCAAACATGACCCTATTTCCTTATCATAAATTAGAAGAAAGCATCAAGAATGCCAGGAAAATTTCGCTTACCGAATGCATTTGTAGAAAGGAAGCCCGCTTAACGGGAAAGGGATGTAATTATCCTTTAGAAACATGCCTGAGTTTTGGTGTGGCGGCTGAATATTACATTGAAAATGGTATAGGCAGGGAAATTACGGCAGAGGAAGCATTAAAAATTATTGAAGAAGCCGATAAAGCAGGATTAGTTCATGCGGGCGCTAATTCAAAGCATCTTTCGAATATTTGTAATTGTTGCCCTTGCTGCTGTGCCTCCATGAAAGGAATCACCCAATATGGCCAAGATAAACATAAATTCTTGAATGCATTGTTTGAATCAGTGATTGATCCCGATAAGTGCATTGGATGTGGCTCATGCGTTGAAAGATGTCCCGTAAAAGCAATTGAATTAATAGAGAGCGCCCATGTGGACCGTGAAAAGTGTTTGGGCTGCGGTCTCTGCTATTCCTCTTGTCCTGAAGAAGCAATCACGTTAGTCTTGAGAGAAGACAGAGAGGAACCCTTTAATAGAATGATTGAGTTAGGAACGGCAATAATTAGGGGTAAAAAAGGAAAAAAAGGTAAGAATTAAAAAAAAAAGTTTAAGAATATTTGTTTTGAATTGCAGAAGCAACATCAAGACATACTAAGAGACAGTTCCTTAGTGCTTGTTTGTCAATAATACTCATGTCATCTTTAACGGTATGGATTTCCCTTTCGCCTCCATCGGAGCTCACGGTCGTGGCTTTAAACCCTCGTTTAGCGAAAGGGGCATGATCTGCCCAAGCTCCTGTTGGTAAATAAAGTTTTTTCAAATTAATCTTTAATTTCTTACAAGATTCAGCGAAAAAGGCTTCAAGTTCTTTAGAGAGAAATTTCCGGGGAATGCCATAAGCAGTTAATATTTTCATGGCCCCATTACCTCCTATGGAGTCCAAATTTATGAAATACGTAGAGTCTCGGTCGAATTCATGTTCATGGGATAAAATAAAACTTTTTGCTCCTCCTAAATTTAATTCTTCCGATCCCGTGAGTAAGAAGATCAATCTCGTGGCATTTAAAGGATTATTCTTGAAATATCGCGCTAGTTCAATTATAACGCCGACAGCAGCAGCGTTGTCTTTGGCTCCTGGAGATTTATTTTGGGTTTTATTAAAAAAATTAGTCATGCCAATTAACGCACAAACCACACTGATGATTAATAAGCTATAATCTATAATGGGAAAATTGAATTTAGAAATAATTAATTTTAGCACGCTTAAAATGATGAAAGAGATCAATAAGATTAATCCTCCAAATACCGCAATGATAAATACGAAATAACGGACAATAACGGACATTGTTTGACTCTTACTATCATGATGCCCAAGAAACACGATAGTACTTTTTGGCTGACCATTTAATAATTCTACATAAATGTTTTCCGTCTTATGGTTATATTTTTCATTTTTACTTAACGTGATTTTCGTAGTATTAGTGATTCCCAAGAGTTTGAGAAGAAGGAGAAGAGTAAAAAGGGATGTAATCAATGAAAGCCAAGGTATTATCATATAGGAAATTGAAGTTAAAATTATTAACAATCCTAAAGGAATAAAAGCGATACGCCCGATCATCCATAATTTAAATGAGGTCATGAAGGGTTCTCGATGAATATTCTTGAATCCTGCCTCTTGTAGTTCTTCAACAATGATTTTTATAGCTTTTTTTTCGCCTTCTGATCCCACTAGTCGTGGAAAAGCTAACCGCTCCGTTATTCTGTACACATTTTCTTCATTCAGAACCATGTTATTTTACACTCGTGTAAATTAAAGCTCTATTCAAGTATTTCCTTGAAATTTGAATAAAATAAAATGAATTTTTTTATTTAAAAGTTAACATGGAAGATCTTAATTTCTATTCGCTCATTAAAAGCAAGATTTTCTACTGAAACACTTCATTTTACTATTTATAAGTCTCATCTACTGCTTTTACGATATCCGGTTTAAATCTCGTTTTTAATAAATTGCAATTTCCTGTTGCGATTAATTTTCCTTCACTATTCAAGATTTGAGCAAATGCATGAGCAATGTAGCGTCCATCCCGAACTACACTTGCTTTCACGCGAACTTTTTCTCCTATTTTTACCTTGTCAAGATAGTTAACATGGAGATCTAAGGAAATTAAAAATCCTTCATATCCTAAAGTAGCACTCATCATTCCAATTACATCGTCAATTAAAGCACATTGCATGCCGCCATGTAATAGGCCCGTGGGATTTGCCATTTCTGGCCTCACGAGGAATTCTAATTCAATTTCCCCTAGCTTAGCATTAATAACTCTTCCATTTAGCCATTTCGTAAAGGGAGGAACAGGAAACTGGGATAAATCTTGCTCTTTAAACGAGTTAAAGAGCTCGATCATTTTTTTCGAGCGTTGTTTTATCTTTTCATTATTATGAGGCATCGTTTCATTTACCTTCATTTTGTGAAAATTATGAGCATGAAATACACGTGGTTCATAGAATCGTTTATTAATATGTTTTCTTTTCATTTAATGGTTATTCTTATAAATTATAATTCTAACTCTAGGTTTTAATTACTTGTCCTCTTTTTAATCTTAATGCACGTGCTAAATAACGATAAGGATGGCTTGAAAGATCTTTCCTTCATTAATGAAATCAAGTCAATTGCAGTAATAGGGCCTTCGGAAAAACGTAATTTCTTTTTCTTGCGAAATCACGCGGAAAATTTTTCCGGAAACATTTATGCCGTACACCCGTCATTAAATCAAATTCCGGGATTCGATGATGGCACGAAAAATAAAATCTTTAAATCCATCAAAGAGATTCCCGATAATGTAGATTTTGTTTTTATTGCAGTCCCCGCTAATAAAGTAATAAATGTAATTGAGGAATGTGCGGAAAAAGGGGTGAAATTAGCAACTATATTCGCCGCTAATTTTTCTGATGCCGGAACGGAAGAAGGAGTAAAACTCGAACAAGAATTAATCAAGAAAGCACAAAATAGAGTTAGGATTCTAGGGCCTAATGGATTGGGATTGTTTTATCCCAAATTAGGGATCGCATGGAGGCCTAAATTTCCAACAATTCCAGGAAACGTCGGATTCATCGCACAAAGTGGGGGAATATGTAATTTAGCCGTGTATTCGGGCATGGAGTTGGGAATCTATTTTTCGAAAGTTTTTTCTTTTGGAAATGGAGCCGATGTAGATTTCGTGGATCTCTTAAATTATTTAATGAATGACCCGGAAACGAATATCATCACCTGTTATTTAGAAGGTATAAAGAATCATAGAGCTAAGATTTTAAAGCGTGTATTATCAGAAAACATGAACCATCATAAAAAACCAATCATAATTTTAAAAGGAGGAAAATCCAGCATGGGAGCGATTGCAGCAAAAACTCACACGGCTTCTATAGCTGGAAATACGGCAATTTGGAAAACACTCTTTAGGCAATATAATCTTATAGAAGTAGATTCGTTAGAACAATTATTACATGCTGCCAGATTAATAAATTTTTATGGAATTAGGGAATATAATAATATTGCCGTATTTTCCATCAGTGGCGGCTATGGTGTTGTATTATGCGACTTGATTGAAAGTCATGGCATGAGGATACCTCCTTTTAGTCCCGATATTCAAGAAAAAATAGAAAATAAGTTTTTTATGGAAGGAACGAGTCCCAAAAATCCGTTGGATGTAGCAGCTCAGCTTTTTTATAGTGAAAGCATCATTGATATTATTGATTTAGCTTTATCAGATAAAAACATTGATGCATTAATCATGGATTTACCTTGTTGGTATTTTCACCCCGATTTTTACGTCCTGCCCGACGATAAATTGGAAAAAAATTTAATTAAGGCCTTCAATTTAGGCCATGCTCATGACAAGCCCTTAATACCCATAATTCAGAGAGCTAATTGTCCGAAGCATCGTGAGAGAATTTCTTCTCTATTACATGATAAAAAGATTCCCGTTTTCGGAGATCCTTTGGAATTTCTGCCTCTTTTGCCGAAAATCACGAATTATTCAAGAAGATTAAAGGATTCTTGTTAAATCATTGAAATCGTGCTCTATTTTTATTTTAAAATCTTATTTTTTATATTATTATTTAATATTCAAAAATGTCCTAAGATTAATGGTTAAACGCATTCGAAAGAAAAAAAACATAAAAAAAATATTAAAAAAAAATTTACGATATAGAATAATTTCACGAATGAATGAAAATTCACTGATCTTTTCGCCTTTTTTTATTCATGAAGAAATTTTTCCTCTTTTTTTATTTTGTTCCCATTTATCTCATGGTCCAATATGTCTATCTTGAATTTATCCCTCTGAATGCTAAGAGATTTTTCATTCATTATAAATTATCTCCAAAATCTCTCCCAAAAACCTTTTCATCCCTTTAAATCTGGACCTAAAATCCTTTGATTTTAACAAGAGTGTATTCGAAGCTTGTTCCATAAAAGTTAAGTACATTTAATGAAAATGATGTGGGTTAATATGGAAAAAAAGAATTTCTTATCATGATGATTTCATTCAAAACCTTTATTTTATCTCAAATTTCTAAAGAATTTTTCAGAAAAGGAAAAGTTATTATTATTTGATTTAAAAATAAAGAATATATGCTTTAAAAAAGGAAGTGAGCGAAATGGTTGGACACATAAATTTTGAAGATTTGGATGTAAAATTTGGCTATTCTTGCATACCTGACCGGTTATATTATTATTCGGAAGAAGAGAATAAATTCAGGATGGAAGTCCGAAAATGGTGCGAAAATAATGTTGCTCCCGTTGCAGAAAAAATTGATCGCGAAAGAAACAAGGAGTTAGCCGTGAAAACATTGCGCAAAATGCCTTATTTAAATATGGTTATCCCTAAAGAAGCGGGTGGTATGGGAAAAGGAATTTTATATCGAACCATTTTAGGAGAGGAGCTAACTGCTTATAGCTACGCTTTAGCCAGCATATTTGGATCTTCCTCTTGCCTTTTTGCCGGACCCATCATCGAATTTGGAACGCCAGAACAAAAAAAGAAATATTTAAGTGGCATTGCAGACGGAACTAAGATTGGAGCAATCGGCATTACGGAACCACAGGCTGGATCTGATGCTATAGGTGGCATGCGTCTAAAAGCAAAAAGAGATGGTGATTACTTTATATTGAATGGAGAGAAATGCTTCATTACGAACGGGAGCGTTGCGGATTATATCTGCTTGTATGCGATTACTAATGATCAAGTAAAACCTCATCAAGGCATGACAGCATTTATTTTTGAAACGGATACGCCGGGATTTGAAGTGATAAAAGATTACAACCACATGGGAAGAAGAGGAATGCCTAATTCCTACTTGAGGTTTAATAGTTGTAAAGTTCCCGTGGAAAACGTATTACATGAAGTCAATGCGGGTGTGGATGTATTATTATTTGGTCTTGATGGAGAACGCACCTTTACAGCTTCGCAATACATCGGATTAGCGAGAAGTGCATTTGAAGTCGCCTATAGGTATGCTCACAAGAGAGAACAATTTAAAAGACCTCTTTACTCGTTCGAAGCGATTTCCTTTAAATTAAGTGAAATGTACATGGATATTGAGTTGAATCGCATAGCAGTAGCTCAGATTGCAAGGATGCTTGATGAGGGTCATTATTGTAGGGCTACTGTGGCAGCAGTTAAAGCCAAGTTGGCAGATGTAACTGTGCGAATTACTCAGGATGCCATTCAAGTTGTTGGAGGGTTAGGTTACTCAGAGGATTATCCTTTAGAAAGGTATTATAGAGATGCAAAGATCGGTCAAATCTCTGCAGGTACATCAGAGATAATGCGATATCTGATTTCAAGAGAAATGATTAGAATGTGGGGCAAATAGTTATTTTAATCATGGATTTTATTAGAAAAGGGTGAAAAGAGGAAAGAAAATGAAAGAAAAAACAAAATTAATCATTGAAAATGATATAGCTACTATTAAATTAGTAGATCCAGAGAACCTAAATGCTTTAGGGAAAGACATGGCACGAGAATTGCTACAACATCTACAAGAATTAGAAAATAAGAGTGAGATTCGAGCTCTTCTCATCACGGGCGTGGGGAAAGCTTTTTCTGCGGGTGGAAATATTAAAGAGTTCAAGGAAAGCATTGAACAAGGAAAACCCGGTAAAGTCATGGATGAATTATTACAAGATCTCTATAAAATAGCAAAAATTCTTCGCATGTATCCCAAACCCGTAATAGCTGCAGTTAACGGCTGGGCAGTTGGTGCCGGCATGAATTTGGCTTTATCGTGCGATTTTATTATTGCCAGTGAGAATGCCCGATTTAGACAATCCTTTTGCAAGTTAGCCTTAATTCCTGGTTTTGCTGGAACGATTCTCTTAAGCCGCCAACTTACTTGGCAACAAGCTGTAGAAATGGCTTTTTTTGGGGAAACGTATTCCGCTCAAGACATGAAGGAGTTAGGTTTCGTTAATTACATCGTACCTGAAGAAAAATTAGAGGAAAGTGCTTTTGAATGGGCCAAAAAATTTGCTGAAGGTCCCACTTTAACCTATGCGAGGACAAAAAGGTTATTCTTTGATGCGTTAAGTAAGCCGTTAGAAGAGCACTTGGAAAAAGAGCGACAAATGCAAATACAATCAGCAGAATCCGAAGATTTCAAAATTGGGGTATTCGCGATGATTGAGAAAAAACCGCCTAAATTTATTGGAAAATAACAAAACATGACTAAACTAAAGTTATCTTTAACATTTTAAATTGCTAAAATTAAAGGAAAAATTAAAGCATGGAAAGATTAGTTTGCGTGTTCATTCATACTTTTATTTTTAGCTTCTTCTACTAACGCTTTATACATTCTTACCATTTCATGAAGATCCGTAAAAGCGGGAATGTTATTTTCATTAAATAACCGAGTAAGCCGCATTACTTCATCATTTTCTCCTATTAACCAAAAAAATGTGGGTTTCTTTGTATTAGTTACATGTTGAAGCATTAGATCTACATCCACCATCCATTTAAATTTACTTGAGCAAAAAAGCATGTTAAAAAGGCCTTGAATTGCATCATCATTCATTAACGCATTAAATACCTTTCCCGAAATTTTTGGAGGAGGGATGTTATTCATGGCTGCTTTTTCCATGGCAGGCCATAGATCAACAAGAGCAAATCGATTAGGGGGCATCCATTCGGGAAACACGGAAACTAATTCAGAATATGTAGCATCGCTCATTTTAGGAAAATTCAAACCATATTGCTTGGCGAGATCAGCAGTTACTGTTCCACCACCGCCCGTTCCAGTAATCATGGACACGTTGCCATTTTTGGGCAATGTTTTATTAGAATTATATATCATGGAAAAAGTGCGCGCTAACTGGAATAATTCATGGAAACTACGTGCTTGTATGACTCCCGCTTGCTTGATGATAGCTTCTATTAATTTAGAATTTTCGGAGAGAGCCGCCGTATGGCTTAAAGCTGCTTTTTGTCCTTGAGAAGTAATTCCGCCTTTTAATAAAATGAGGGTCTTATTAGGGAGAGATCGTGTTTTTCTTGCCAAGTTAATGAATTTTCTGGGATCTTTAAATGATTCCAAATAAATTGTTATTACATTTACCGTAGGATCCTCGAGGAAATATTCAAGAAATTCTATTTCACTTAAATCCATTTTATTCCCAATAGAACACGAATATCGAATTCCAAGATCGGGATATTTGGAAAATAAAAAGACTAAATATCCTCCATTAAGCATCCCGGATTGACTGATTATGGCTATATTTCCCCTTTTATACTCTGAAAATAGCCCAAAACTGGAAAAGAATCCGCCTTTATCCCCTTCATTGCTACTCTTATCAATTCGTGTAAGGCCCATGCAATTCGGTCCCACTATTCGCATCTTAGTAAAATTTTCCGTGATTTTAATGATTTCATCTCGTAATTTTAAACCTTCTTCTCCCACTTCCTCAAATCCTGAAGCTTCGATTATTGCCCCTTTTATTCCTTTTTCTACGCACTCCTTTAGCACTCCCGGAATTACCCTGTTAGGAACATAAAATATGGCTAAATCGACTTCTTCTTCAATTTCCAATACGGATTTCTTAAATTTCAATCCAGCAACAGAGCCCCTTGCATTAGGATTAATGGGAAACACCTTACCATTAAAATTATTAATGACAAGGTTGTTCACGATTCGAAATCCGCCTTTTATTGGATTTTTAGAGGCTCCAATCACCGCCACGGAGCGTGGATTTAAAAACAAGTCCACGACGTTATCTTTATTTAAATTACTCACGTAATCTCAACTCCCCTAATATATTCATGAAATATATTTATTGTTTAATTTTCTGATTTTTTACTCATGTTCGTATATTAATGTCTTAATTTAAAAAATTATGAATACCACGATAATATAATTCTTATAATTGCGAATAAAAAAGCAATTTATTGATAAGTGAGTTAAATTCAAAAATATTTTCAAAAAAAAGAAATTTTACATGATAATGTGAAATTAATAGAAATATTTGTAAAAAGAAAATAATCCTTTAAAATAGGTTGGATCTAATGGAAAAATTTAATGAGGTTGTCATTATAGATTACTTGCGTACACCCATATCTCGCAGCAGGCCTGACCAACCAGAGCGGGATGTTTTTCATGAAATTCCTGCTGACCATTTATTAGCTCAAGTCATTAAAAAAATAATGGAAAGAGCGAAATTTGATGTGAACGAAATTGATGAACTCATTGTTGGATGCGCAAATCAAGTAAAAGAAAACTTTCTTTACGGAGGACGTCATGCTGTATTTTTATCGGAATTGCCAGAAACCGTAGCAGCATTAGCACTCGATCGGCAATGTGGAAGTAGCATGTCAAGCGTCCACGTGGGAGCAATGGAAATCATGACCGGGAATTCTGAAATTGTCTTAGCCGCAGGAATGGAGCACATGACGAGAATCCCTCGTGGCACCGAATTAACCCAAAAGCGGATTGAATTAGGGGATGAAAAACGATATCCTAATCACGTGAAATACGACTTGAAGACGGGGTTTTCAATGATTCAGACGGCTCAAAAATTATGGGAGCAAAATCGTAAAGACATTTCACGAGAAGACATGGATCGATTTAGTTTGAAATCGCATGAAAAAGCGATAAAAGCACGAGATGAGGGATTTTTTGATGGAGAAATACTGCCCATTAAATGTACTCTCCCCGATGGAACAAAACAATTAATTAAGCATGATCAATCTATTAGAGAAGGATCGACCATAGAAATCATGAAAAAATTAAAGGTAGTATCGCAAGGGATTGATGCGGAGCCCCAAATCACGGCAGGAAATAGCTCTCCGCTAAATGCCGGAGCTGGATGTTGCGTGCTCATGGCAGAGAGGAAAGCTCAAGAATTGGGGATAAAACCTTTAGCAAAAATAAAAGCCATGGCATGGGCGGGAGTGAATCCGGGTGTAATGGGAACGGGGCCGGTTCCCGCAAGCAAAAAGGCTTTAAACCGAACGGGATTGAATATTAATGATATAGATTTTTGGGAAATAAATGAGGCATTCGCCATTGTTCCATTATATGCAATGAAAGTCTTACAAATCCCCGAAGAGAAAATAAACGTGAAGGGTGGAGCAATTGCATTAGGCCATCCTCTAGGAATGACAGGTGTTAGATTAGTCGGTACGTTAGCAAGAATCTTACAGGAAAAAAATGGAAAATATGGTTTAGCAACAGCTTGCGTAGGAGGAGGTCAAGGTGTTGCAACGATTTTAGAACGAATTTAATCGTTTTTCTATTTCTTTTATAATTTTATAATTGTTTTCACGTTATCTCTACTTTTTTCAAGAGAGGAAATCGCTTGTTCAATATCTTCTAAATTAAAGACGGCAGAAATTAATTTTTTAACCTTTATTTGCCCGGAATTTAACCCTTCAATAGCTTTGTCAAACGGACCACATCGACTAGAATAAAGAGTGAGCTCTCTCACAACGATATCTGTAAGATTAATGGGAGTAGCTAACCCGTGAGTGCTTTTTACATGAACTTTTCCACGTGTTCTGCAAGAGGCGATAATATCATTCAAGACATTTGGATTTCCCGTAGCATCCACGACTACATCAGCTCCTAAATCATTAGTCAATTCCTTTATTTTATCGGGCAAGGATTTTTCCTCATGCCTGTTAATGCAATGATCGGCATTGAAGTTCCTGGCTAATTCGAGCTTCTTTTCCGAGCCATCCACCGCTATTATCTCAAGTCCTTTCGATTTGGCTACTTGTAAGATGAGCAATCCTAATTTCCCCAATCCGAAAATTGCCATTATTTTATCACTTGGATCAAGAGGCATCATTTCAAAGGTTTGATAAGCCGCCGCTAAAGGCTCTATGAAGGTGGCTTCTTCGAATGTCAGGCAATCTGGAATCTCATGAAGTAAATAATCCTCCACGGCAATGTATTCCGCAAGAGCCCCATCAACATCGATGCCAATTGCCTTACGCGAAATACATTGAGTATACAACTTCTTTTGGCAATAAAAACACGTAAAATCTATATTAGTATTTATTTCAGAAGTCACGCGTTTATTCTCCCATGAAGGGTCAACCGATTTGCCCACTTTTATTACTTCCCCGGCAAATTCATGACCTAAGATTATCGGTGGTTTTACCGGGAGATGGCCTTTAATGATGGCCAAATCCGTACCACAGATTCCTACAGCTTTTACTTTAATTAAAACTTGGAATTCACTAATTTCAGGAACGGGTACATTTTTCAATCTTATTTCTTTTCCAGTATAAATAACGGCTTTCATCATGCGGTGTTTCCTCCTTGTTTTATTAAAAATCAAGGGAATAAATAACGAAGAGATAAAGAATTTTAATATTTTTTTATTCTTTTAAATCATCAGGTTTTTAACAGAAAATTTACTCGGTTTTTTCTAACTTAGTATAAATTAACGCAAACACGTGATCTCCTCACATTAGCGTTAAAAAGAGATAAGAAATGAATTTTTCATTAGAAATAGAAATATGTCCATGGTTATTTTACATGATAAGAGTCCATAGATTAATTTAAAAAAGATTTAAACTAAAAACGTATTAAATAATATATATCATGATTTAATTAAAATAAAGAATATTATTCGAATCTTATAAATATGAATAGTCAAGAACGTGTTAGTTTAGCATTAAATTTAGAAGAACCAGATAGAGTTCCTCTTTTTACACCAGGATTTGATGGTAATTTAGCGGATGAAGCGCTAAATAAACCCGCGGCCAATACATTTAATATTTTGAATCAAGTCATGGAAAAAAATCCCGAGGGGTGGAAAGAAGAATTAAATAGAATCATGCCGCAACTTGAGGTGTTAACATTTTCAAAAGTGATAGAAGCCGCATCGATTTTAGGTTTTGATGCTTGTAGTGCAGGATATATCCCGTTAATAATGCGAAATGAAGAGGAAATGATTGATATTTTTGGAAAAAGGCAAAAAATAAAAAATATAAATGGCAACGTCTATCCAGATTATTTTGGAGGGTTAATAAAAGACAGAAAAGATTGGGAATCGTATCCAAAGCCAGATTTTAAAGAGATCTATAGAAATGCAAAAAAATTTTTTAGTAGTTTATTACGTCATGTTAAAAAAATCAATAATGATATTGTTGTTGTGGCACAAGATAGTCTTGCTTCAATTTTTCCTCCCGCGTGGCAAGGTATGGGAATTACCTATTTTGCGCGGGCGTTAAAACGAGATCCTCAGTTGATAAAAGAACGACTTGAATTTAACACGGAATTTGCATTAACCGTATTTAAAGCATATAAAGAATGTGGAGCAACAATTTTCATGGAAGGAGGTGATATCGCTCATTCTGGAGGTCCTTTTTTGAGCCCCAAACAATTTAATAAATTCCTACTCCCTTGTTATCAACAAGTTGCACAAGAAATTCATGATTGGAATGGTAAATACATATTGCATACGGATGGGGATATTAATTTACTTTTAGATTTTATCGTGAATTCCGGATTCGATGGATTGCAATGCTTAGAATTACCTTTTGTTAATCCTAAACATGTTAAAAAAAAAATAGGGGATAAAATCTGCCTAATTGGGAACATTGACACGAAATATGTGTTAGTCGAGGCCTCACGGGAAGAGGTTCAAGAAGCGGTTAAAAGTGCTATTAAGGCAATGGGAAAGGGGGGAGGATTCATGCTTTCCCCTTCGAATTTACATCCCAAAATGTCCTTGGAGAGAATAAAATGGATGGTTGAGGCCGGATTGTCATATGGAAAGTATCCATTGAATTTATAACTTCAAGACATATTAAACCATGAATCAAATTTTACTTTTGCGTTTTTAAAAGAAAAGAGAGCTTCCTTCTTTTATTTAAACTTTTACATCATGAAAGTGGAGATTGAATAATGTACTCTAAGAGGGTAGAGCAGATTAAATCTTTAATGGTCATGCAAATTTTAGCACGTGTTTTAGAACTAGAAAAGCAAGGAAATAAAGTCATTCACCTGGAACTTGGAGAACCGGAGGTTGATACTCCTTTTAAAATAATTTCCCATTGGTTTTCTGAGATAAAAAAGGAGGAACAAGATATAATCCTCAAACGGAAATCCTGGTTATAACAGGTACATCCCTTGCTTTTTTCAACGTAATTTATACCCTCACCAATCCCGGCGATGAGATCCTTATTTCTCTCCTAACGCTTTTTTATTTCACAAAATTTTCTTCTTCTGTTTTACTCTTTATTGTTAGAAATACCTTAGATCTCTCGAAATAATCAAGCTCGCCATCCGAGATATTAAAAGGCATGATTTTTAATAAAGGTTCAAATTTAGCAAAAAAAAGGGAGATGCCTCGAATTTCTATACCTTCGACGAACATTTTCATGGGATTAAACTCATACAGACCAAATTCTCCTTTAAGTTCCTTTACATGACCTATGCAAAATGGTCCCCAATGCATGCTCATTCCTTTTTTGAAAACGTGCCCTTCTTTGTTAAGGAAAACGCCATTTTTATACATTGGAATGCCTCCATCCATCATGCAATGCGCGTTCATCATGTTTCCTCTAACGCCAAATATAGGATTAAAGTTGATATATTGATCTCTTGGAAGGCGAGCCAGTAAATATTCAGAACACGAGCACTGAATTTCTAAAGGAATCGGTTCTAACGTTTTTTCGGAATTGAAGGTCATGAATGAATTTCGATCGATATTTAGAGAGAACCTTTTTCCTCCTCTTGCTCGAGAAGGATCTTCAAAGGGTCTCATTTCAAGGTGAAGATGAGGTGTAGACCACGGAGCAAAATATCCATTACGAATGGTATCTCCTAAATAATCCCCTACATTGATTTTTTCTCCTTCTTTTATTTTTGGTTGAACGTGCAATATTTTAAAAACAATAGCGGGGTCTTGTTCATTTTTAATCAATATGAGAAAATCTTTATTAATACCCCCTTGAAATCGAGGTTTAGGAGCAATTAGTGGCTTAGTTTTGATCACTTTTCCGGCAACGGGACTTACTGCTTCGACATTTTCTAAGAATAAATGCTGATAAATATCTATTGCCAAGGCATTTTGATGAGAATAATACGGAGAGGTCCCGATGCTAAAATGACATTTTTCGGGCAAAAAAACCTCATAATTCTCCATCTTAATTATATTATAGAATTTCATTGAAGACACCCCTACAAGTACTAGTATGAGTATTGAAGATGTGAGGATAATTTCTAAAGAAATTTAGCAACATTAAGGATTAACATGGGAATTGATATTAATTCTTCTTTTAAAACGGCTGCATTTAACATGAAAAAATCAAAAAAAAATATAAGGTAGCAAATTAATCTCAGTTACCACGCTCCAGCTCTAAGATTGGCGACAAAACCACCAAAAAGTTGAAAAAACATGACGATCCATTATATATTAATGAATCGAAAAATTGTGAACTGGACGAGCCGGCATCGGATATAGTCTTCCAATATTCTGAAGAAGTAATAAGACAGCTAAGAAACCAATTAAGCGCTGCCATGCGGGAAATAAGCGCTATTGGTCGGGCAAGAAGCAAGCAATACAGGGAATTTGACG
>JALGVJ010000071.1 GCA_029838195.1 Promethearchaeota archaeon | reverse complement strand
CGGATTACAAGCGAGAACCGACAAAACTGCGATTGCTATAATATCGATTTTTGTCGCCCTTAAAGCTAAAAAATTTAAAAACCAAGCTAAATTATAAACTTAAAAATACCCTCATTATTAAAGAAAATAAATAATAAAAGATTTTGAAAGAAATTTTAAATTTCTTCTTTTCTTTAGATTATTGAATATTTGAACAGAGATTTTTTAATTTTTCTTCAGCTTTTTTCGTGAATTCAGAAAGAATATCATCAACATCCCTAATGGAATCAATTAATCCTACTGTTTGGCCGACAGGAATCGCTCCATTTTCCACATCACCTTCTGTATAAACAATCATGTATCTTTTTAAATCTTCAATAAACCCATTCATATCATAAGATTGTTCTTGACTAATTTTCTCTTGTTTTGAAATGACCTTTCCGTGTTCTAAGGCATATTTATTCTTTAATAATCGAATGGGGCCAAAGCCTCCGGTAGTGAGAATAGTATCCCTTGCTGTCGCAGGAGGTATGAGAGCTTTATAATTGGGGTGAAATTCACTCTGATTTGAGGCGATAAATCTGGTACCCATAGCAACAGCATCAGCACCCATAGCTAAACCAGCAGCGATCCCTTCTGGAGAGGCAAAGCCACCACATGCAACGAGAGGTTTCTCAGGATATTTTTGAGCAACTTGTTGTACCAAAACTAATGTAGAAATTCCTTCATAACTCTGATGACCTCCGCCCTCCGTTCCCGTAGCCGTAATTCCATCACACCCGGCAGCAACAACTTTGTCTACTAACCATAATGCCGGAGCTACGTGAAAATGTTTTAAATCAGGAGCATGGCTTTTCCAAATTTTACTTGGAAATTTGGACCCTCCTGCACTTGTTAATCCATATACTAATTGTTCTCTAATTTTTGGATTTTTCTTCCGCCATTCTGCAATTTTTCTAACTAAAATTTTATGATCCGTTTGGACGCGAGCTGTTCTTACATTTACACCAAAGGGTTTATCTGTGTTTTCAATAACATATTCGATTTGTGCTTTCATATCTTTTATGGAATCTTTACCTAGTAAAGTCGCATGACTTAATACTCCTAAACCTCCCGCTTCAGATACTGCTATTGTTAATTTTGTGGTGTAAAAAGGTCCCATGGGAGCACTTATAATGGGATATTTTAACCCAAACATTTCGGTAATACGTGTTTTTATCATTAAATATCACTTTTTTTTATTACTTTATATTAATTAATTGGTGTAAGATTTAAAAAAAAATTTAATTTTTAGTTTAATTCTTTTTTGAAAAAATATAAAATTTGACAATGAATTAAACATGATAGCTTCCATTTAAAGCTATTTCAACCATGACGACTAAATTTGTGGAATGCTTCCCTTTCCTCCGGAAAGAATCTCCTCAATCGCTTATTTTGGACCGTTGGGGAGAATTATCAAGTGAATTCACCCCTCTCTCTATTCTATCTCCCTTAAGGATCAAAAGATTTAAGCATGGAGAAAACCAAGTAATCATGTGAAAGAAAATGTTGATGAGGGGATTGAATTAGAAATCCGGGAACATTCCGATGCGGATCTTTTCCCTGAACGCTGGCCCCACTGCAAATCATCCCATATCAAGAGACTCTCTTATAGAATAAGAAAGATCCAGGGTTTAGGAACGCCCCGTATTTGTCGGCGCATCCATTACGAACGTGTTTATTTTCAATGCACTAAATGTAAGGAGATCTTCATCATCGAGCACCCGCTCATTCCAATTGGAACCCATTTCATGCCGGGAGTTATAGAACATGTAATCACCCGGGTGCTCAAAAAACAAGATTTAAAGGAGCTCCATTTGGTTAAAGTGTCGAAATCCACGGTCCAGCGATGGGTCAACGAGCACGGTAATAGAAACTATCTTCCTATCGATTTAAGTGAGGAGACACCCACTCCTAATTTCTCAGGCTTTCTTTCCTTGGACGGGATCTCTATTTACTAAAATTACATGTTAACGATATGATAAATATTATATTTAAAGGGCTTTAACGAAAATTATTAAATAAGATAGTAAAATTTAATCAATATAAAAGGAGATGAAAATAAATGGATATAAAAAATGTAGTAGTCGTGGGAGCAGGCCAAATGGGACATGGCATTGCCCAAATGTCCTTATTAGGCGGATATAACGTAACGCTTGTAGATATAAAAGAAGAATTTCTCAATAATGGGCGAAATAAAATCGAAGAAGGCATGAAAAAACTGGAATCCAAAGGCCAGCTGCCCAATAACAAGACCGCAGCAGATTTCATGAAAAATTGCCGGACTTCTTTAGATTTATCTCTTGCCATAAAAGATGCTGATTTAATGATTGAAGCGGTTATCGAAAAAATGGATGTAAAAAAACAAGTCTTTGAAACAGCAGGAAACCATGCACCAGATCATTGCATTTTGGCTTCTAATACCTCTACAATGTCCATCACGGAAATTGGCGAAAACTCAGGACGTCCTGATAAATGCATTGGCATGCATTTCTTTAATCCCGTTCCCCTCATGAGACTAATAGAGGTTATTCATTCCCAAGATTCTTCTGAGGAATCTATTAAAATTGGAATGGATTTTGCCCGTTCAATTCCTTGTCTTAGAGGTAAAAGATATATAGCCGAAGTATTGAAGGACAAGCCTGGCTTTATCTGTAATAGGGTGACAGCACCCGTTCAAATTTATCAGAATTATGTTTTCGATAAATGTGCCGAGGAAGGATATTCTTGGGACCAGCTTGATAATGATTCTCGAGGAGGCCCCATGTCGATGACAATTTTAGCAGACTATGTGGGAATTGATGTGCTTTATCATGGCCAAATGTATTATGCCAAAACATTATCCCCCGATTTTGCTCCAGGAAAGGTCATTACTCAACTTTATAATGAGGGAAAATTAGGGGCTAAGACGGGTCAAGGATTTCGAGATTGGTCTAAGGGACGACCTCAAGTAGATAAAAGTGCTGGAAAAGCGAGAATTTACAAGTTAAAATATCCAATAGCCATCATGCTAAATGAAGGATGCAGAGTTCTTGAAGAAGGCATTACAAATAGTTGGAAAGTAATTGATGACACGCTCATGGCAGGAATGAACATGCCCGGCCCCATGGCACCCAACGTGAAAACTTATCCGAAACAAATAGAAGTTCTAAAAGAACTCGTGGAACTTACGGGAAAAAAATATTTTGAACCGTGCGAATTACTGAGATCCGGTAAATGGGTGGACATGAAATGATTTAACCATAAAATCTCTATTTTTTCATTTACTTTTCATTTTTTTTATAATTACATGAACATCGAACTTACGAGTCCTTCATTATTACAATCATTATATGAAAAATGATATTGAACCTGTCGTTGCTCCAATCTTAATAAATTTCCCTGGAAATTGATAATTGTAAAAAAAAGGAGAAATTGAGACTTTTTATCATTTTAAAAAGGAATCTGTTTTATCAAAATTTAAAAATTTATTCCATTTTCTTTTAAGGGGACGCAACCCCTTCAAGATGGAAAAAGCGTAGCTTAAAATAAAAGCGATGGAGGCAATACTGGGTGAAAGGCTTCCTAAAGCTGTCGCGGAAGAGGATGCTTCTTCAAAAGAAAAAATCGAATAAATAACGGAGACTGTGGCTATTAATACGGAAAAAAATGAAATGAATAAAGCCGTGTTTTTATTGATATCAATTTGAAGGGGACCAAGATTTAAATGAAAATGTTTCGGCTGGATAATAACGGATAATATCACGTGACTTATTGTTTTTCCTTCAAATTCCACGTAAATGTTTAAAAAGCGTCTATCTTCTTCTTTTTTCTCTATTCTGTTTCTCTTCTCTTTTTTTAACGGAGAGATTGAAAAAATCATTACAGGAGGATTTATGATATCCTTCCTCACTTCAACCCTCCCCGCTAGAGGATGAATTTCAAAACCTGTTCCTTCTATTCTCAAATCTAAAATGGGTGGTTCTTTCTTGGTGGTAGTAATGGAGATTTTTGTCACGTGAATTGTCTTGCCTTCCTCATCTATTATTCTTAATTCTTTATGGGAAAAATAAATATAAAATAGGTATCTTTTTTTCTCCATCATGACAGCATAATATTGAAATCCCATGTTAATTTCGTAAGTAATGAGTGAACGCTCTTGCTCTCCCTCTATTGGTCTTGCTTCATCTTCCGTCATGAGGTTTTTTTCCATCAAATGCTCCAATTCCGGTTCTTCTTGTTTTTCTAACTTTTTCCTCACGGGTGCTGGAGCCCTTGGTGGAGGTGGTGGCAATGGATCACCTTTCTTCTCTCCCTCTTCCCTCTCCTCCTCAAGAAGCTCTTCTGAAATATAATTTTCCTCTTTAATTTTTTTCTTAATACTTGCAACTTTCTTGGGAACAATCTCCGATGACTTGGCTCCCATTCCTTCCTCGGGTTCTTTTTCCCTGTCTTTTCGGAGTAGCCTTTTTTCTTTTTTATCCCGTGTATCTAATACCTTCTCTTCAAAAACTATATCTTTTAACTGCATCCTTTCTAATAAGGGCTTTTGGGTGCGTGAATCAATAAATTTAATATTTTCACGCTGCATGTCAAGATCCTCCAAACAAGCATGAATGTCATCCAAGATCTTTTTTAATCGCGTGTTGGAATCGTAATGTCCAATGAACGTGAAATCCAAGATCTCGATAGAAAGAATTTTCGTCTTGGAATTATGTCTCATCTTGTCGGTAAAAATTTCTAAGGTTGAAATCGAACGTGTTGAACTCATGGTTTCATTCTTCCCTCGATTGGTAAAATTTTATTTTAAATATTCCATGAATTGAACCCTTTAAAGTGTTTTCATAAGATTATTTTTTTATACCATCCAAATAATAATAATTATTAAATTAAGACATGTTTATTCAATAAGGAAAAAATCTCTAAAAGTGAAAAATTTTGAGAAAAGTTGCAATAATAGGAATAGGAATTACCCCTTTCAAGACCAGATATCTTGATAAGCAATATTTTGAACTCGCCTATGACGCCACTAAGCTCGCCCTCGAAGATGCAAATAAAAACGGTGCTGATATTACCCACAAGGATCTCGAATCCACCGTCTATGGCATCTATAATGAATTGTTTGAAAGACAATTCATGCCCGATATTTTCATCAACTCTTATATTGGGATGAATGATAAGCCTGGAACGAGAATCGCGAGTGGTGGAGCAACGGGAGGTTATACAGTTCGAATGGCATATGCGGAAGTAGCTTCCGGATTATCTGATCTATGCCTCTGTCTGGGCGTAGAAAAATGTAATGATTGCTATGACGAACAAACTGGAACCACTACCCCAGAAGTATTAAACGCAATTGCCTACTCTGCCGATATGACCTACGAATATCCCATGGGAATGATGGCCGCCTCCTCCTATGTTTCGATGGTGAACGCTCATTATGAGGAATTTGGCAATCCAACTGAAGAGCAGATGGCATTAGTGAGCGTGAAAAACCATGGGAATGCTATGAAGAATCCAAAAGCCCAATCCCCTATGAAAATAACTGTCGAAGACGTCCTGAATTCACGTATAATTTGTTATCCCTTTAAAATGTTAGACTGCTGTCTTTATTCAGAAGCATCCGCTGCCTTAATTTTAGCCTCAGAGGAAAAAGTTAAAGAGCTGGGAGTTGAAAAACCTATTTGGATAACAGGTGTGGCTGCTGCGAATACTGATTGTTTTATCGGCAATCGAGAAGACATGGGACGATTGTATTCCAACATTAATGCTGCTAAAGCTGCATACAAGATAGCGGGCTTGGATTATCATGAGATAAAGCAGCAAATAGATTTAGCGGAACTTCATGATGCCTTTAGTGGACAAGAAGTGATTTCTTACGAAGAGTTAGGATTTGTGTCCTTTGGCGAAGGCGGACCGTGGATCGAAAAATCTTATGAGAAACCAGGCGAAGGCCCTTGGTTGGATGGAGAACTGCCTTGTTGTCCTTCAGGAGGACTGATTGGCTGCGGCCACGCCGTGGGCGCCACCGGCATAATGAGTACGGGAGAAGCGGCCTTACAATTGCGGGGAGATGCTGGGGCTCATCAAGTGACGATAGAGAAAGGTCGGGCGATTGCGCATTCGATTGGGGGTCCTGGAGCAGCATATGCTGCCGTAATTGTAATGGCAAATGAGGAGGGGTTGAAAAAACCATGAATGAACAATTTCAAGCCCATGAGATTCGAGATGTAATCAAGATCAATTACAAGTATTCTCTTGGTGGTCATAGTAAATTTTTCATCGAATTGATGAACAATAAAAAACTATTAGGGATGAAATGCACGAAATGTGGCAAGATTTGGATTCCTCCAAGAGTGAATTGCTCTGATTGCTATGAACCTACGGAATGGGTGGAGATGAAACAGACAGGCACCATAGAAGTCAGCACGATCGTGTGGTATACCACTTCCGCTTTCATCAAAGCAATTCCCTATGGTATTGGATTCATTAAATTGGATGGTGCTGATACGGCCTTGTTGCAAGGCATATTTTCGGAAAATTTGGTTCCGTCCAAGATAAAAAAAGGAAAACGGGTGCGAGCCGTGTTTTCTAAGGAGAGAGAAGGAAAGATGACTGATTTTTTCTTCGTTCCGGAAGAAGAGTATGAGACATGGATTAACAAACCAGAATACGAGGGAGGTGGATGAACGTGGGCCGTGCCATGGAAAGTCTTTCTAAGATAATTGAGCGATTAAATCAAATTCATAAAGCTCAAGCGGTTTTCATAACGAATATAGCAGGAAAGGACGTGGATTGGGACATGACCTTTCAATTCAATCTCGATAATGAAGAACCATTTTATTTGGAAATTAAAGAACGTAAGGGTAAAATCAAGCTGGGGACTTTAGAAGCTGCTGAAATCGTGCTTTCAGGGGATCCCGAGGCGCTCGTGAGAATTTGTGAGGGAAAAGGGGATTTTACCCATGCCATAAGCCGTGAACAGATTAACGTTGAAAAAGGAAAGGTCATGGATGTAATTCGGCTTACCCGCGCAATTACCATTGTTCTCAAAACTAAATAATTTTTCTTCTACCTTTATTTTTTTTTTTTATGAGGTAGCAAATTAATCTCACCTCCGACTAAATTGCGGTCCCGCCTTTTTTTTGTTTTTTGTCGAACATGCTTATTCACATCCACATCAAGTTCCCTGTATTG
>JALGVJ010000048.1 GCA_029838195.1 Promethearchaeota archaeon | reverse complement strand
TGGAGAAACAAGCCATTTATGGTAGAGTAGCAAAGGCTAACGTCTGGCGGATGGTTGCCACGCGAGGAGAAGATTATTTGCGAATTAAACATTGTGAACTGGACGAGCTGGCATCGGATATAGTCTTCCAATATTCTGAAGAAGTAATAAGACAGCTAAGAAACCAATTAAGCGCTGCCATGCGGGAAATAAGCGCTATTGGTCGGACAAGAAGCAAGCAATACAAGGAATTTGACGTGGATGTAAATAAGTATGTTCGACAAAAAATAAAAAAAAGCGAGGCGGCAATTTAGTCGGAGGTGAGATTAATTTGCTACCTCATAAAAAAAAATAGTTTCTTTAAATATTGTAAAGTAGATTAATTTTAAAAAAAAATTCTTGAATTAGAATTATTCTATATTAATTTCAATGCAATTTCCTTCTTATTTCTTTTGCCTCAATACTTTCTTGTCAATCTTACCTACGGCCGTTAAGGGCAATTCCTCGACTATGTGAATCTTCTTAGGGACCTCATATGGAGCACACTTCTCCTTCGCAAAGTTTATGATGCTCTCTTTTAATGCCTCCTCATTACCATCATACGTATAATCCGGATCTAACTGAATGTACGCATTCACGATTTCCGAGCCTGGCCTGTCCGGATTCGGCTCCCCTATTAAAGCAATCATACCAATCGCCGGGTGCTCTGATAAAATATCCTCCACCTTAGTTGAGAACACTTTATATCCCCCTACAATGATCATGTCCTTCGTCCGATCTATTATCCGAATGTACCCGTCCTCGTCCATGACGCCCACGTCGCCCGTGTGCATGTAGCCATCCTCATCTATTGCTTTTTTCGTCTCTTCAGGCTTATTGTAATATCCCTTCATTACAAGCGGGCCGTGGATGCAAATCTCACCAGGCTCTCCAATCGGAACTTCTTCCCCTGTATCGGGATCTACAATCTTTAACTCCACGTTGAGAAATGGTATGCCTATCGTTCCTAATTTTTTCTTGCCTAAAGAGGGATTCATGGTGGAAACTGGACTCGTTTCCGTCATCCCGTAAAGTTCTAAAAGCTTTCCCTTTCCAATAATGCTTTCTAACTCTTCTTGTGATTCCTTGGGAAAAGGACTCGCCGCAGAAACACAAGTGCCCAAATTTGAATGATCCATCTCCCTAAATTTAGGATTCTTAATTAAGAGCTGATACAGAGAGGGAACGTTCACAAGATTAGTAACTTTATACTTTTTCATTGTCTTGACGATGTGGTCAGTGTCACGAGGATTTGGGATTAATATTTGGCTCCAACCATTATAAAAGGCGGATTCCGCCACAGTAAGACCCGCAATATGAAACATGGGGAATCCCGAGCACATTACGCCTTTACCTCGTTCCCATTGCAACCATGATACGATGCATTTCATGTTCGAACAGCAATTTCGATGCGTTAGCATGGCACCTTTCGGCGGCCCGGTCGTGCCTCCCGTGTATTGAATCCAGCCGACGTCATCCGGCGAGATGTCCACCTCTACGGGATCTTTTGGATAGTTTAACACGTTCTTCATGAAATCCATAACAGTTTTACCGGGCAAGGGGGTTACTTTTCCTTTTGGTACCTTCCCCAACGCTTTTCCTAAGATTTGTTTTATTTTAGGCAAGAAATCCGCTATATTAGTCGTGATGATAAGCTTAGTGTCCCTTAATTTATCTGCTATTTTCGTGATGTGGCCCTCAAAAATGGCATCAAGAGTTACTAAAGCTACTTGTTTCTGGCCATTTCCTCCCAGATCGTTCAATTGATATTCAATTTGCATGGCTGAGAGAAGAGGGGATACGCCTGACACGATGCAACCCGCACGAAGAGTGCCGTGTAATGCAATGATATATTGGGGTGAGTTAGGAAGGTTAATACCCACGACATCGCCTTTTTTAAAGCCGTTGTCCAATAACATGTTTGCGAATTGGTTAGCATACTCATCGATCTGCTTAAAGGTAATCTCAACGCCCAAATATTCCACTGCCATTTTATCGGCAAACTCTTTGAAAGTAGGTTTGCACATTTCAACGTAAGTGGTTTCAAATTCTTTAGGGTCTAAGTCATCCAGTCCTGGGTCCCAATTTTTTTTCCAAAATCTCGAAGAATAAGTCAATTCTTTTTGCATGATTTCATCAATTTTTTTTCATAATTTTAGGTAAATTTCTTCTTAATAATATTATTGGATAATTTCTTTTATAAACTTTATATTGTTTATGAATTTTTTGTAAAAAAGAAGATTGTAAAATCGCAAGAATTTAGGTAAGAAAGGATTAAATCCTTAAAAAATGGAGAAAAAGGGTCATGAATGGGGAATAGGTTTCCAAAGGAAAATTAAAAAAGTGTGAGGTACAGAATGAAATTGATAAAAACGGATTGAACGCGTAATTTTGTTAGGTTAAGTAATTGAATTGGGGGAAAATTTTTCATATGAAAAAAATAAGGTATAAAAATTATGAAGTTCAAACGTTAAATATCTATATGATCTTTAATTAAAAAAAGATTAATTTTATAAAAAAGTAAAAGAGGGAGGAAGAAGTGGGATTAAATTCAAGCGAAGAAGGGCATGAAAAGGGTTGCTGGCTTAAAGAATTTTTATTATCTCCGATGGTGGTTAAATTTTGCATCATTAGTGCGTCGGTGGTTTGGATTTCATGCTTGGTAATTGCTTATCTCGTGGCGCAATTAGATCAGGCCGGACCGGGGTACGATCCTGCCGGTTATAATTTCATGATTAATTACATTAGTGATTTGGGTTCTTTACGATTCACGCCCATGCCGATCCTTCTTGATTTTGCGATGATGGAGACTTCGCTATTAATGATTCCGGCTATTTTCTACTTGAGAGGCGTATTAAAAGGAGCGGATAAGAGCAAGGGGAGGAGTGTTTTAGCGAATTTAACGGCGCTTTGCATGATCGTGGCAATTTGTGGTCTTTTTTTAACGGGAGTATTTTCCGAGGATGTGGGGGAGCAATTTGATGAGTTATTTCCTTTTGGATATCCATGGCACGATATCATGGCAGATTTTGCTTTTACATTTTTCATGATCAGTGGAATTTTGGTTGCCACTCAATTTATTCTTTTTCCTGACATATTAAGGGAGGAAATTGGGATAAAACGGGTCACGCTGGCGCGCGTATTATTGGCCATTAATTCTTGGATCCTCACACCGATTTTTTTTGGATTTTTTTACACCGTTCCTTATTTGTGGGCGATTAATGAACCTTTTTGGACGTTTTTACCCGTTTGGCAATGGGCTCCTTTTTGGGAGTGGCTATTGATGATCTCTCTTACCGCATGGATATTAGTGGTGTTGAATCTACTGCTTCTCAAGCGATTAAATCGATAGGGTTTCTCAGGTTTGTTAGAATTTCAATGAGCTAAAAAAAATTAATGTTTTTTTTACCATTGGTTTATTCGAGGAGGGAAGGATAAAGGAATCATGAGCTTTAAACATGAAAATCGTTCTCGATCGTGTCATTATCTATTGTTAAATGGAACGGATTTAATTAAAAAAAAGAAAGGCTCATGAAATTAAAACGAGGAAAAAAAAGAAAAAATTTAGAAATCAATATCTTTTCCTTCATAAGCGTAGCGAAAAATTTTTTTAAACTGATCTCCTGAAGCAGATCGGGGCGCCATGACGCCGCTGCTGTCTTGATACACTAAATCAACAAGAATGTCGAGGTTTTTTTCGAAATCTTCTTTAGAAATACCGAGTTCTTTGAAACTAAAAGGAATATTGACGGTTTTTTGGAGTTCTTCAATCTTTTTTATTAATTTATTCGCAGCACTCTCATCTGTCTCATCCCAGTTTGCCCACCCCAGTTGTCGTGCGAATTTAGCATTGATTTCCATGGTTTTTTTGCCCGCATCGCTGGGATCTTTTATACAAAATTGTGTCACGTATTTTAAAAGAATTCCCACGCAGATCCCGTGAGGCGTGTGGAAGACAGCACCCCAAGAATGCCCCATGGCGTGTCCAATATGCACCTGTCCATTTCCAAAAGCAAGCCCTGCCATGGTGGCGGCTTGATGTAATTTATCGCGTGCCTCGAGATTATTTCCATCATTATAAGCAATGGGTAAGTATTGAAAGATTAATTCGATGGCTTTCAAGGCAAGAGCATCGCTGAAATCATTTCTCCAGCTTGAAACAATGCCTTCGACGGCATGAGCAAGGGCATCGAATGCAGTGCTTGCAGTCAGTTCCTTGGGCATGCCTTTAGGAAAAATTGGATCGACGATAGCATAAGTAGGAATTAATCCCCGATGAACATACAAAAACTTTTTCCAAATGTTGTCTTGAAAACGGGAAATCACGGCGGCATAGGTGGTTTCAGCCCCCGTTCCGGAAGTAGTGGGAATTGCAATCATTTTTGCTTTTTTACCTATGTCATACATGTCATTTCTGAAAGCATGGATGTCATCCAGCTGGAAATCTTCAAACTCATATAACGCCCATACGGTTTTTGCCGTGTCCATTACGGACCCTCCCCCTAGAGCAATGATCAAATCCGGCTTGTAGTTGATACAAAGTTCTCTGGCTTTCAACACGCCCTCTTCACGGGGGTCGGGTACTACTTCATTAAAGACTTGATAAGTTTTGCCGTAAGCATCCAATTTATCGGTTAAGATTTTAAGATATCCTAATTGTTCAATGATTTTATCGGTGATGATAAAGCATTTAGTACCGGAGATATTTTCCAAAAAGCTAAGAGCATCTTCTCCATAGATGATGTTAGGAGAAAAAAAATACCACATTTTTCATGCCTCTTTTTTTCTTTTTTGAGATATTAAAGTAAAAATTTTCATTAAATAAAATAAACCAATGTGGATTAAATTTTTAGATGAAAGATCGATTATAAATTCACACACTTTTCCTAATTTGTTTGATGATTTCACTTGATGGTCATGGTAAATGAGGCAAAAAACCGTACGTTCATGTGAAGATCTTGATTTAAATGAAGTCATGGAAAAAATCCTTTTACACCGGTGGACAAAAAATTTGAGGGAGATGTAAATTTATAAAAGGGAGTGTTAATGATAATTTAATCATGACAAATGGTATTAAAGATAATTATTCGGTAATTGTCGTTGGTGCTGGACTCGGTGGAATAGGAGCGGCGTGTCAACTGGCCTTGAACGGGGAAAAGGTCTTATTACTTGAAAAACATAACGTTCCTGGAGGATTTGCCACGTCGTTCGTGAGAGGACGATTCGAATTTGAAGGAGCTCTTCATGAATTGAGCGATATTGGTACGATGGAAAATAAGGGGAGTTTAAGGCGATTTTTAGAGAGATTAGGCGTATTACCGGATAATATCAAATTTAAACACGTTCCCGAATTCTATCGCAGCGTTTACACGGATGGATTTGATGTTACCATGCCTATTACTTTTGAAGATTACAAGAGCAAGCTTATAGAATTATTTCCTCATGAAGAAAAGGGAATAGAGGATTTCATGGACATGTTAAAGGCATTGTTAGCCGGAATAGAATTTGTTGCCTCGCAAGGTGGGAGATTTTCACCTCTTGAAGTGTTGAAAAAGCATCCATGGCTTCCCCGCATATCTGGACTCACGCTTTCAGAAGTATATCAAAAATTCTTTACTGATCAAAAATTAATTGCCCTCATTTCTCAATTGTGGGGCTACATTGGCCTGCCTCCAGATCGCGTGAATGCTTATGCTTATCTTGCAATGTTGGTGTTTTATCTTAATTGGGGTGCGGCTTATCCCGTTGGACGCTCTCACGCATTTACCAGTGCGATGATAGATGCGTTCAGGAGGTTAGGAGGAGAAGTACGATTTAATGCATTAGTAGATCAGATATTAGTGGAAAATGGAAAAGTGGCAGGCGTGAAACTCCTGAACGGAGATATTTATCGCGCTAAAGCGGTCATTTCAAACGTAAATCCCATTTGCACGGCAATGAAATTGTTACCACCTGAAGAGGTTCCGAATTCCTACAAAAAAGCGGTATATGCTCCCGAAATAGGACCTTCAGGATTGTCTGTTTATCTAGGATTAAATGCATCTTATAAAGACTTAGGTATCACTGCTCATGAAAATTTCATCAATACGACGTGGGATATGAATGAAGCTTTTAAATGCTTCATGAAGCTAGAACCTCCAAAATATATGGTAGCAGCATGTTATAATCACATTCACGATGATATTTCGCCGCCGGGTACCACGCAATTGGTTCTCACGACCCTTCAATTTGGAAAATTATGGGAAAGCGTGGCACCTGATCAATACTTTTACTTGAAAGATTATTTAGGAGATAAAATGGTAGAGTTAATTGAAAAGACAATATGTCCAAACATCCGTGATTATATAGAAGTCGCAGAAATTGCCACTCCGCTCACGTATTATCGCTACTCAAAGAACATGGAAGGTGCCATTTACGGATATACGCAAGATATATTAAACGGGCCTTTGTTACGCTTAAGGAGTAGGGGTGCAATTCCAGGATTATACCAAGTAGGAGCTTGGACAAATGTTGGAGGAGGATTCTCTACGTGCATTTTGGGGGGTAGAATTGCCGCAGGCATGTATTTAAACGATAAAAAAAAAGGGAGGGTGTGAAGCGTGGAAGATGATATAATGAAAGATGTAAAAAAGTATCAGCAAGCGGAGAAATTAAAAAAATGGAGAGACGAGACTCAACCCATTCCGTGGTATCATGATGGGTTGGAAAATTTGAGTAATAGACTGCATCCTCTCAAGCAAGTATTACGCGTGACTGATATTCAACCGCTCTCTCGGGATACTAAATTATATCGCCTCGTGTCTGCAAGAGCCGATCAGCCCTTGGCTCCCTTTCGAGCGGGACAATACGTGGGCATAACCGTCGAAATTAATGGCGTGCGGACCACTCGCCCCTATTCTTTAGTTTCCTCTCCAAATCAATTAGCTTACTATGAATTAGGTATTCGAAAAAAAGAAGGCGGATTTGTAAGTACCTATATTTTTAATGAGCTAAAAGTGGGCGATATTATAGAGGCAACGGAACCTTTAGGGACGTTGTATTACAATCCTCTATTTCACGGAAAAGAATTGGTATTCGTTGCGGGAGGATGTGGTGTCACGCCATTCATTTCGCTGTTGCGGTATATTTCTGAAAAAGCATTAGATCTAAAAGTGTGGCTGATTTTCGGATGCGTAACTGAAGAGGACATCTTATTTCGGGAAGAATTAGAAGATATAGCCTCAAGGAGGGATAATATTAACGTTCATTATATCTTATCAGAACCTGGGCCTGAATGGAAGGGAGACTGCGGATTCATCACCGAGGAAATTATTTCAAGCAAGATTGGCTCTATTGGAAAGAAATATTTTTATATTGTGGGAAATCGGGCAATGCATGAATTCATTAAGAAAGAATTAGAGAATTTGGGAGTTCCTCAGCACCGCATAAAATTTGAAGCGTTTGGCGTTCCCGATGACATAACCCAGATTATAGGATGGCCCAGCACGTTAGATCATTCTAGTCGGGTAAAAATACGAGTTCACTATTTCAAATCAGGCATGAAAACAGAAAAGACTTTTGAAGCGCCATGTACGGAACCGTTATTAAATAGCTTGGAAAGAGAAATGAGGTCAGAACTACAATTAAGGAGTGCATGCAGGAGCGGTGAATGTGCTTTTTGTCGCACGAAACTCATTTCTGGTAAAGTATTCACTCCTCCTCAAGTAGTTATTCGGGAAGTGGATCAAGCGATTGGCTTTATTCACCCTTGTATTTCTTATCCACTTTCTGATTTGGAACTAGATCTAACCATGGGGTAATTTTCATGCCCATTTTTTTTCATTTTTTAGAGGTGCGTGTTCCTTTACTTTCCCATGAAAACGGGCTCTCGCTTCTCTTTTAATGCTTTCATGGACTCTCTAAAATCATGCGTGGTAAAACATTTTCTTAATGCTTTATTTTCCCTATCTAATGTATCTGATAAAATGTCCCTGAAGTAGGCATGAATGGTTTTTTTCATTAATTTTATGGCAATACTAGGTCCCTGGGGAGGAATTAATCTAAGAGCTTGTTCCCTAGCAAATGGGATGAGCTTCTCTGGCGGTAAGACTGCGTTAACTAATCCTAATTTTAATGCTTCTTGGGCAGTGATCTTGTTCCCGAAAAAACAAATTTCTTTTGCCTTTTGGAACCCCAATAGGAAGGGAAGAATGAAAGAATTAGCAAATTCCGGTATAATCCCTCTTTTAACAAAGTAAAATCCTAACCATGCATCTTCTGACATGTAGATTAAATCTGCTCCTACTAATAATGACGTGATTCCTCCTCCGATGGCTAATCCGTTAATGGCGGCGATTACTGGCTTCGGGAAATCCCATAATTTTAAACACAATTTTTTCTGAGCGATATCCATTAAATCAATGTCGGGATATTCTTTTAACTTATCAAACATGTCCTTGGTAAAATAACCTCCTGAAGTAAACGCATTCCCTTTCGGGTCTCCCGTGAGGATGAGCACGTGAGCTTTTTTATCTTTTTCCATGTCTTCTAAGGCATGATATATTTCTAAGAAGCTCACGTATGTCACTGCATTTCTCCTTTCTGGACGACTAAACGTGATGGTGCATATTCCATTTTCTTCTTTTTTGTATTTAATATCTTCAAAATCCTCTATTTTCATTATAATTTTATAAGGATTTTATATGTATTTATAGATTTTTTCGAACACGTGAGAGGCTCTCTCTTGAACATCGTTTAAATAATGCATACGTTTTAAAAGAGCCTCGGGAAGGACGGAAAAGGATCGTGAGATAAAGAAGAGGTAATTTCCTTCCATTTTTTACACAAGATGGAGCTCATAATTTATAAACCTGCCATTAAACTTTAATTGGCTCTTTTAATCCTCGAGAATTAATAATATTTTAACCACTGGATTTAATTAGAATTTTTAAACAAGTTTTTATCTGAAGATTCGCTATTCAATTTATTTAATAAGAGAAATGAGATAAACTGGGATTGGAAGCATGCCTTACGTGCGAATTGAGCGTGATGATATTTTTTTTAATCCAAAAGTGCAAGAAATGTGCATTTCTCCGAGTTTCAAATGTCCGTTTTATAATCACTCGTGGAGCTGCCCTCCAAATGCCCCGTATCTTGAAAAACAATTAAACTCCTATAAAGAATTTTATCTTATTTACTCAAGATTCGATTTAGAGTCTTACATTCAAAAACAAAAAAAAAAACATCCCAATCGTTCAATCTTTTATATTAAAAGCATGTTCATGCTAAGAAAACATTTTATCCTCAACAATCTTGAAGAAGAAATCAACACATTTCTGGAACAATACCGAAAAACGTATAAAAAAAAGCTCATTTTATGGGATGGAACGTGTAGATATTGCTTGCTCGCGGGAGAAGGAAAATGCTCATTTGATGATGGAAAACCCTGTCGATTTCCCTTGGAAAAACGGTACTCCATGGAAGCGGTGGGTATTGAGGTTATAAGAACCGTATTAGAATTAGTAAAGAGTTCGAGGATTAATATTAAATACCCCTCGGAAAAATACTCCTATAGATTTGGATTAGCGTGTTTTAAATGAATACGTGAAGGTAAACTCAGTTCTTTTTTTATCGATATAATTCTAATATAAAATCCAAACACATAAACATGTTTCATCGAAATTCGTTCTTGAGATACGTGAACACGAATTTTTTTAAAATCAAGCTTAAAATCATTTCTTGGAAAACATTCATCGCTTTAATGGATAATTCAATCTTTTTTTAAAAAGCAAGAATAAAATTGAGCAAAAAAAGGAAATTTTTAATTATTTAATTAATATCTTCCTTGATTCATGACGGTTTCGGTCAAGGCTCTCACGTTTTCTAACTTAGCATCGCCCATTCCATTGAATTCCGTAGAGATTATTAACCCCCCGCCTGCTTTTAAGTTATTAAAAAGTTCTATGACGTGATTTTTTATTTTTTCTGGAGTTCCTCCGATTAATAATGAAGAGGGAACACCTCCTCCAAGGCAATAACCATCGCCGACAACATCTCTTGCTTTAACCAAATCCGTTTTATCAAACCATAAAATCACCTTGCGTTCTGGAAGCTCTTTTAAAATTTCTAAGAGATGATCACTCCTTCCTTGCAAGCTCATGAGCGGTGTGAAACCCGCTTCTATTAATTCATTTACAATCTGTTTAATATAAGGGAAATGAAATTCTTTAAATTTATCCGGAGACAAGTACGTGTTGTACCAAATTGGGCAAAACACGCGTCGTGAGCCCGTGAGTTCTAACGATATTTTACCAGTTAATTTTCCTATTGCAGCTAACACCGGGGCTAAAATTTCACACGCTTTTTTCACCTCATCGGGCATTCTATATAAGTCCAAGGAGAGCGTGTCAAAATCACGCAAAAAAGCGCCCATGAAATCTAAAGGATTGGGTGCTAAAGCATAATACCAGGGAAGCCATGCTTCTTGTCTCATTTTTCCAATAAATTGTGTTAAAAATCCCGGGAATTTCGCCACTTCTTGTCCCATTTTTAATAAAGAACCCACTGCCGCAGGAGAACTAAAATTGGCAAGATTATTATAGGCACGTGGAATAACGGATCCCATCAGATAATCAAATGGGCTTTCAATAAACTGATCGTATTCCTCTGCTTTCATTATCTCTCCTTTAATAACCCACTGGCATTCGACATTTTCTCCCAATTCTCTTCCAGGCATTGAAGAATAATTATCCTTTAAGATATCATGAGAAGCCCCTCCGGCTAATACTGAAGACACCGCGACCAAAATCGCCAAATCCGCATCATGACCCGCTAGGGCAAGTCCTAAGGGAACGCTCTCAAAGGAACGGAGCAAGCTAAGCCCGTCCCAATTAAAATCTCGTGCGAATTTTGTTCCTACTTCAATATATTTTCGGTTATTGAAAAACATGTCATGATAACTAACACCAGCATATTTTGCCGGAAAATATGTAGTTGCGATAGCAATGGGAACTCTATCGGGCTCTTTTACCGTAACCGTTGTTTCCAACCGCTCGATTTTTTCTTTAATTAATTGTTCTGTATCATTCACGACTCATGCACCTCCTACCCACTTTTTAATCATGTTAATGCCTTCAACGGCATCATTTGTCCAAGCATCTGCTCCCACGTATTCGCATACTGAAGCATCCGTTCTTTCCCCGCCAATAATGACTTTTACTTTTTCTCTCAAATTTGCGCCCTTAATCGCCTCTATAGTTTCTTTCATGGGTTCAATAGAGAGCGTCAAGAGTCCGCTCATTCCTACCACGGATGGTTTATGTTGCTTGATTGCTTCCACGAAATTTTCCGGAGGCACATCCACGCCTAAATCTATTACTTCAAATCCTTCTGCTTTCAAGAAATTTATTACGATATCCTTTCCAATATTATGAATATCACCCTTTACCGTTCCGATCACGACTTTCCCCATGGTCTGAGTAGCAGAACCTTGAAGTTTAGGTAGCAAGAACTCTATGGCTTCATTAAAAATCTCACCCGCCATGATTAAATCCGTTAAGAAGACAGTTTCGCCCGACTCACTTCCTATCTTGGACATGCCTATTCGTAAAGCATTTAAAATGGCAATGGGATCTTCATTCGCTTCTATTTTTTCTTTTACTAATTTCAAAACCTTTTCTTCTTCTAAATTAGTTATGACATTTGTAATTGCTTCCAATTTTTATCCCAAATCTTGTTGTTCAAAATTTCTAGTTAGGGAAAAATAGCCTAGATATTTATAAAAAAATTAGGATTATAATCTAAAGATTAGGAAACTTATCCTAATTATACTTGGCCACGGGAATCTCCACGAATTCAGTACACAAGTAATCAAAAATGAAGGGAATCTATTATATCAAGATTAGTGATTTAATGTGTTTCACGATAAGGACATGTTCGAGCCCCTCTAACGAGAGCTTTCACGTTTTCAACGGGCGTATCTGCCGTTATTTCGCATTCTGGAGCAACAATGAATCCTTCAAGCCCTTTATTCGCTTTTATAGCCTCACGGACGGCTAATTTAACCTCTCTCGGAGTACCCAAGGGAAGTAATCGCACGTGGTCAATATTTCCTGCAATAGCAATCTCATGATCGACTAATTCTTGAACCCGTGTAATATTGACGCTTGCTCCTATATTAATGCCATTTAAATTCTTTATTTTCTTAAAATCTTCGCTGAAATATTCAAGATGAGGGGAAACTTTTCCGCACGCATGCAACACGTTAAAATCAAAAATGTCAAGAAGCTTGGGAAGATAATTCATGCTAAATTCTTTTGAAAGGGAAGGCGGAATCAGCTGCAAGTCATGCTCACAGACAATAAAAATGGTCGCTCCCGCTTCTTCCATGAGCTTGGAATATGCTCGAATGATGGAAATTCCTCTTTTAATGAGTTGATGTATGAATCGAGGATTTCTCAGCATGAGCTTAATTACCCGTGTATAGGGCATGAGTTGCATGGAAAAAGTTAAGGAACCCGGTATGTACGCTACTACCGGCACGCTTGCATTTTTCGAAAGGATTTCAGTTCATTTAATCATCACTGAGGAACTCGCGTGTTCCATGAAATCGGGTATTGTTAATTTTTCAAGATCTTTCTCTTCATTAATGACGTGTTTTACAATCCACGGATTTTTATCCGGCGGAAAAAAGATTTTCGCACCACAAGCTTCTACCACGGGCCAGCTCGGTTCTACTTGAAAGGTAATGAGATCATATCCATAAAGTTTTAACGCCTTTAAGTGGGCGCCAGCAGCTTTTCCGGCATCCGTGTACATTGTAGTATAAGATAAACCATTGATAATGCCGGCATGATCTCCCACATGGGGCAAAACAGGAGGTCTATCCACCGGCTCTCTCTTTAAGGCTGCATGGACCCGATCAAAAGAATTCATCTTTCTTTTTTAATACTAATGTAAAATATTCAGCATGATGAAATACAAAGTTTAAATATAGCAAAAAATCAATTTAACTATATTCTTCATGGGAAATAAAAATAATCTTAAAAAATTGAACCAAAATGTCAAATTTAGGAAAAGTAGCTATTGTGGGAGTCGCCCAAACAAAATACGAAGAAAATAAAATAGATCAAACAATTATGGAAATGGTTTTCGAAGTGGTCAAGAAACTCCATGACTCGTTAGGGATTACTAATGATGATGTTGGAAGCGTCATTACAAGTTCCAACGACTTCAATGATGGACGCACCATCGCCAACATGGCAATCCAAGACGCTGTAGGCTCCGTGAAAAAATCAGAATCTCGCGTTTCCGGAGATGGTGCCTTTGCCTACGTGTATGGAGCAATGAGAATTTTATCGGGAGAATATGACACGGTAATGGTCGTTTCGCACTCGAAATGTTCCGAAGGAGATCAATATCTGATCAATAATTCCATTTTCGACCCCTATTATCAACGGCATTTAGGACTCGATCAGATTTCAGCAGCTGGCTTAATGGCTAATATGTACATGCACAAATATAGAACCATTACAGAAGAACAAGCAGCAAAAGTCGTGGTGAAAAACCGAAAAAATGCCTTGAATAATCCATTTGCCCATTTACAGCAAGAAATCACTGTGGATGATGTCTTAAATTCCCCAATGATGGCTTATCCGTTGAAAAAGTTAGAATTCCCTCCGTTTTCTGATGGAGCTGTCGCCATATTATTAGCCAATGAGAAGGTTGCCAAACAATTCACGGATAATCCCGTATGGCTAAAAGGTTATGCGAATTGCACGGATGCCTATTACCTTGGACATCGAACTATGACGGACTTAATCGGATTAGAATTGGCGGCAAAAGAGGCTTATAAAATGGCGGGAATTAATGACCCCGTAAAAGAAATTGATGTGGCAGAAATTTATGATGCCTTTTCTGTCCACGAGCTAATGAGCTATGAAGCATTAGGGTTTTGCGGCAAGGGAGAAGGAGGAAAATTCATGGATGCCGGAGAAACGGAAATGAACGGAAACATCCCGGTCAATCCCTCCGGCGGCGTTCTCTCCAGCAATCCTGCTATGACCAATGGATTAATTCGAGTAGCCGAAATAGCTCTACAATTAATGGGAAAGGCAGGAAAACGGCAAATCCCCGATGCCAAAATCGGCTTGGCAAATGGAATGAATGGTATATGTTCCCAAGGCAATTGTGTATTAATCTTTGGAGGTGAATATTAAGTATGCCTAAAAATAATGTTGCAGTCGTTGGAATTGGACAAACTAAGTTTAGAAGCAAGAGACGGGATGTTAATATCCCCGAGATGATCTATGAGGCGGTAAAAATGGCACTGGACGATGCCCAGATGGAACCAAAAGATGTTGATGCTATATTAATCGGAAATATGGATCATTTCGAAGGAATTAATTTTTCAGAAATGTGGTGTGGAATAGATGCAGCACCTGGTTATTTAAAGCCCGTGGTTAAAGTAGCCACTGGGGGCACAACAGGCTCATCTCTTGCCATTTGCGGATATTACAGCATTGCTTCCGGATTATACAAAAATATCCTAGTCGTAGGTTGGGAAAAATTAAATGAAGGTGGGGCTACGACAGGAATCATCACGGCTTTCGATCCTGTATGGGAACGCCCTTCTCTTGCGGGTGCCTTAGGCCCCCTTGCTTTAATGGCAAATATTTATGCAGATAGATATGGAATAACACCCGAACAAGCTGCAAAAGTCACGGTAAAAAATAGGAGAAACGCTGCTAACAATCCGTTTGCCCATCTCCAAATGCCGAACATTACCATTGATTATGTCATGAGTTCTCAAATGATTTCTTATCCCCTTCGCCTGCATGACTGCTGTCCTCAGAGCGAGGGAGCGTGTGCGGTCATTTATGCGAATGAAAAGGAAGCGAAAAGAATAACTGATAATCCTGCTTGGTTTAAATCCGTTGCTACGGCCCATTATTATACTTTTGGAACCGATGACATAATGTATGACCTTCCTACTGCAACTATTGCATCAAGAGAAGCGTATAAAAAGGCAGGTATAAAAGACCCGGTTAAAGATTTGGATGTTGCCGAAATTTATGAGCCTACTTCATGGGCAGAATTATCTTGGACGGAAGCGTTGGGTTTCGCAGAAAGAGGGCAAGGCGGTAAGTTATTGGACGATGGAATCACACAGATGAGCGGAGAACTGCCCGTCAATCCTTCCGGAGGCGTGTTAAGTACTAATCCTATTGGGGCCACGGCCCTTGTTCGAGTTGCAGAAGCGGCGATTCAAGTCATGGGAAGGGGTGAAAAGCGCCAAGTGCCTGATGTAGAAACGGCCCTCGCCATGGGATTCGGCGGGAGTCTTTGGACGGAAATATTAATTTTAGGTAAAGATCCATATCCCTTGAGGTGAGATTATGAGTAAAAAAAGAGAAGAGAAAAAAGTATTTGAAATAAAATGGAAGACCGATCTTCCTTATAACTGGGCCATGGGAAAATTATCCGTGAAATTTTTTGAAGAACTAAAGGAAAACAAGAAAATTATGGGTTCTAAATGTCCTAAATGCGGAAAAGTGCACATGCCTCCCCGAGGGGTGTGTGCGGATTGCCTTGTACAAATGACAGTTGATGATATGGTGGAATTGCCGCCAAGGGGAACGCTTGAAGGTTTTACCGTCGTGAATTACCCATTTGTTGACCCGAATACCGGGGGAATGCGTCCTTTTCCTTATGGCTATGCTATCTTTAAATTAGATGGGGCGGACACGTACATGATGCATTTCATTAATGAAACCGATCCTTCTAAATTCAAGATCGGGCAGAGAGTAGAAGCGGTTTTTAAAGAAAAGCGAGAAGGTAATCTTGGAGATATTCCCTATTTCAGAATAATTGAGGAGGGGTAAAACAAATAATGGTGGTAAACATGAGGGAAGAAGAAATGGAAAAGAAAATCTTTAAAGGAAGGATAAAAGTACCTTATAAGCACACGGCAGGGCCATATGTTGAGAAATTTATTACCGAAATTGGCAAGAAAAACAAGATTTGGGGCGTTCGATGTCCAAAATGCAAAAAAGTTGTTGTTCCTCCCAAAATGATTTGTTTTGAATGTTTTGAAAAGATGGAAGAATGGGTAGAAGTAGGCCCTCAAGGGACGCTGGAAGGTTTTACGGTTGTCACGCATGAAACTCCTGTCATGCCCTTAAAACCGCCTTTTGCGTATGGCATTATTAAATTAGATGGCGCCGATACGGGATTTGTCCATGTTATAAAAGAGGGAGATCCAGAAAAATTAAAGGTGGGCATGCGCGTGGGAGCGGTATTCAAGGAAAAACCAAGGAAAAGAATTTTGGACATTGAATATTTCAAACCGATTTAATTTTTTTATTTTTTTTACTTATATACTATATTTTTTTTTATTAAAGAAGAATTCTATTACTTTATTAATAATGGGTTCTAATTTTTTTCTTTCAGAAAGTAATTTTATCCAAATCTTTTGAGATGATTTTCATTCTATGAAATGTTTCTAAAATATTTCTTGTGGGGTAGGTGCAAGCAACGCCATTATCATTATTAATTATTCCCTGATTAACATCAACTTGAAGGCAAGTTTTAACATCATTAAAATATCAAATTGCAGAATAAAGTGCCATGGGAAATGGTTCTTCTCCCATCCAACCTTGTCCAATGTAAGAAATCGCCTTTACATCAATTTTAAAGATTCCAATTTCTCTTTTCTTGAGATTTATTTTTAATAATTAAATGGCTTTTTGAAAATCTTCATGGGTTAAATTATTAAACTTTTTCACGGGAGAGATAATTTCTATAGAAGATATTTTAGTCATTTCAAGAGCAACGGAACATGATCCGAAAAAAGCAGCAGCCTCTGCTACCGGATGATCACGTGCTATCTTTGATTGAATGGAAGAAGCATGCCTAAAGCATCTCCCAGTGCTGATCCCCAAAAGCATCTCTTAATTTCATGTTCATTTACAATTTATTTTTACCTATTTTTAACCAACGCTATAATTTAAGGATAATTTAAAAATGATGTAAACCTTCATGATTATATTAATTTTGACAATAAAAAGTATCAATAAAATGAACAATACATCTTGGTATAAATTAGCTAAAACCATTGTAAAAGCTGGAGGGCCTCCAGTGCCCATTAATGAAACTCTTATTGAAATTCTAAAGACTCTTATTACTGAAGAACAACTTGAATTTTTACTCAAATTCAGAAAAGTTTCACTCAATTTTGATCAAATTAGAGAGAAATTTCAATTGGACGAGGAGATGTTGAGGAAAAAACTGAATGAATTAATGGATATTGGGATGATTACTGCCCTACCAAGTAGAACTACCGGGATAATGGTCTATAGATTAGTAGGCTTCTTACCGGGCTTACTTGAATTCTCGCTCATGAAAGGTGAAACGGGTGAAAAGCAGAAAAAATTAGCTCGATTGTGGGATAAATTATTTAAAGAAATGACAGAAATAACGCAAAATAATTATGAACTCGTAATGCAAGCTTTTCAACAAGCACCTCCTATCGACAGAGTAATACCTGTTGAAAAAGAAGTAAAATTTAATGGAGAAATCAACATTCCAGCTGAAGATATAAAAGCAATTGTGGATAAATATGATATTATTGGAGTCTCATATTGTTATTGCCGCCATAGAAAAGATTTATTAAATGATCCTTGCAAAATTAATGCTCCTCGTGAAAATTGTCTAAGTTTTGGAAGAACGGCCAAATTTGCGATAGATCATGGTTTTGCAAAACAAATTAGTAAAAATGAAGCCTTAAAACTCTTAAGAGAAGCAGAGGATATTGGCCTGGTGCATAAAGCTTTTCATGTAAAAGGAAATCCACAATTAGAAGAGCTTGCCATTTGTAATTGTTGTTCGTGTTGTTGTGGAAATTTCACGGGATATTATGAGGGAACCCATCCTACTTCTACTTATTCTTCCTATATCTCTGATATCAACGATATGGATTGTATTGGTTGCGGAAATTGTTTGAACTCATGTCCAATGCAAGCAATAGAATTAAAAGACGATTTAGCTAGCGTGATTGAAGAAAAATGCATTGGATGCGGTATCTGCGCTCAACATTGCCCTCAAGAGGCGATTAAATTAAAGAGAACGGATCTTAGAAGGGTGTTCTTACCAGCTCCAATAAAAAATTCTTAAAATCAATCAAAACTTAATTAAACAATGCTTTTTTTTACTAATTAATTTAAATTATTTGTTTGATCATTGGAAGAGAAGTGAAGAATTATAGAAGCTAAAGATAAATTATGGTATCGCACGGCTCGTACGATTGCAAGGGCAAGCCAAATGCCAACCCCCATCACGTCAACCGTGATTGAACTTTTAAAACTATTAATGACAGAAGAGCAAGCTAAATTCATCCATGTATTCAAAAAACCCTCTCTTAATATCGAGGAACTTAAACAAAAATCTAAATTAGATGAGGCCGCATTAAATAAAACGTTAAAAGATTTAATGCACCAAGGCATCATTGTGGGCGTTCCAAGCAGAAGAACGGGGGTAATGGTTTATCGCTTATTACCCATGTGGCCGGGCATATTTGAATATCAATTTTTAAGGGGGAGCGCCACTGAAATTGATAAGAAAAAAGCAAGACTCTTCGAAAAACTTTTTAAAGAAATGAGACAAACCACGCAAGAAAATTATGATAATATTGTTAAACATTTTAAAGATTTTCCCGCACTCGACCGGACGATCCCCGTTGAAAAATTCGTGGATCCTGGAGTAGAAGGTGTTTTACCTCATGAAGAAGTAAAAAAATTACTTGAAGATTATGAAGATATTGCTGTAGCACATTGTTATTGTCGAACGGAAAAAGAACTAATAGGGGAAAAATGCAAATTAAACGCTCCTAAGGAAAATTGCTTTTTTTTTGATAAAAGTGCTAAGTTTGTCATTGAACATGAGTTCGGAAAGCGGATTTCAAAAGCCGAAGCAATTAAAATCTTCAAAGAAGCTGAAGATCATGGCTTAGTCCACAAAGTCTTTCACGTGCATTTAGATCCAAACCGAGGGATTGAAGCTATTTGCAACTGTTGTTCTTGTTGTTGTGGGCCTTTCCAAATGTACCATCAAGGGGCGTTTCCACTTCATACGATTAGTTCTTATCTAGCAAGCATTAATGAAGATAAATGTGTTGCTTGCGGAACGTGTGTTGAGATGTGTCCAATGAAAATAATAGAAATAAATGATGCTGTAGCTAAATTGGACGAAAATAAGTGTATAGGATGCGGAGTATGCGCATATCATTGCCCAAATGAAGCTATTCAATTAATAAGAACAGGCCCTCGAGACGTGTTTGTCCTTCCGCCGAAAATTAACAAGCAATAAATATTACCTCTTCTCATGGGTTTTATTTCAATCTCTCATGTAAACATCAAGAAATCATCGTAAATTAATAGATATTTATAAAAAATAAAATTATTAAATGAAATCTCAGCAAAATATTCTGGATAGCAACCCGTATGAAAAATTAAAAATATTTGAAAGACCGGAAATATTAAATATTATTCTATTCACGGCTAATTTTATTTTGTTTTTATTGAAATTAGTTTTTGGCTTACGTTCCAATAGCTTGGCGCTTCAAGCAGATGCTTTTGATAATTTGACGGATTTGGTAATGGTTGTTGTTGCTTTTGTAGCTATTCTTTATTCCAATAGAAAACCTAATGAAAAGTTTCCTTATGGATATTATAGAATTGAAAATGTTGTAAGCTTAATCATATCTATTATTATTTTTATTACTGCTTTTAACATAATACAACAATCTTTTATTGAAATTTCTTTATATATTGGAGGCACATCAAAAACTATTAATACATCTCCCATAATAATTATTTTTTTAATTGTTTCTCTACTCTTATCACTTTTATTGACTTTATATTTGAGATACGTGGGGAAAAAAACGGGTTCTCCAATTGTAGAGTCCCAAGCCAAGGAAAAATTGTTTGATAATTTGCTCTCTTCTTCTGTGCTTATCAGTTTCATTGGTGCTCTATTTGAATTTTATATTTTAGATTCTATTATTGGATTGCTTATTGCTTTATTTATTATTAAGGGAGGGTTATCCATTTTTCTTAATTCAACCAAAACCCTCTTGGATGCGGTCATCGATTTTGAAAATAAAAAAGAATTATATGAATTAATTGAATCTTATCCTCGAGTAAATGCTATAGAGCATTTTGAAATAAGATCTTATGGAAAATACCTCTTTCTTGAAGCAGATATTAGCTTAAATCAAGATATTCCGCTTTCTAAAATAGAAAAATTAAAGAGGAAATTGACTGAAAATATAAAATCAAAATTCCCTAATATTTTCAAGGTCATTATAATAACTCAAGCACGTCCTGTAAAAAAAATTAAAATTGCCATGCCGGTTTCAGAAAATAATGGATTAAAATCAGAGATTGCTTCCCATTTTGGAGAAGCTCCTTATTTTGCATTTTTAGAATTACAAGAAGGTGAAATATCAAAATTAGAAATCCAATCTAATAAATACGCAAAATTGGAAAAAAGAAAAGGAATTAAAATTTCTGATTGGTTATGTTCGGAAAAAATAGATAAATTATATTTAAGGAAGGAACTTCAAAGGGGTCCCCTTGTCATATTTGAAAATAGCTTAATTGAAGTGAACATCACGGATCTTAATACATTGGAAGAAATTTATGAAAAAGAGAAGGAAAAATTGAAAGAAACGCCCTGAACCATGTTTTATTATAGTTTTTATACGATTTTATAATATTTAAGAACGCAATGAATAAAAAAAATGAGCGGTGTTATTTACTTGAAATAAAATGCAAAAGTTCACCATTAAAATCTTATAGCGAACGCAGTTTCTTCTTAATTCTTTGAAGGGATGATTTGTTGAATATTATTAAAATTAAAAATAATGTAAAGACTAAAGTTTTTAATTTTTCCATTTATTAAAAATATTCGGATCTAATGTAAAATATGATTCATAGTGACTTATATCCTCATAGAAACATCAAATACACCTCCTCTATGAAATTAAAAAAAAAAAATTGCCCTCAACAACCCAAAAATGAATTTAAATTGAACTCTTAACCTGAAAAGATCAAATCAAGCAATTTATCGAAATCCTTTCCGTTTATCTTGCAGGCCATTTACAAAGATAGAATTAAGAATAAAAGAATATTAGAAATTTACTTCGCTTATATATTTTCTATATCTTTACAATTTTATATCAATGATGTGTTGTAAAGATATTATAAATTAACAAAACCCAAAATATATAGAAAAAAAAAGATTTAAATTTTAAATAATCAGTAATTTCACCTTTTTTTCTATGATATTCTTTAGTTTTTCTAAATTATTTTGATACTTAGAGTTGTATTGAAGTTGATGAATTGGAATTGTCATCATCTCATTTTTTAGAGTAGATGATGTATAATTTGTCTCTTCTATTAGTTTCAATAATCTTTGTTCAAGAGCTTTTTTAAAAGCTTTTTGAAATGCTTTTTGAAAAGCTTTTTGAAATGCTGCTTCAAATGCACGTTTAAAGCTTTCTTCTGAGATTAACTTAATTCCTGTCTTAAAAATCCACGTGTTTGATTGATTATTTAAAACACCATCAGATACATTTACATACCAAGAATAAATCGTATTCTCTGAAAGGCCTGACCATTCTACGGAGGCTCTTCCTCCACTTGGAATATCATTAACCACTCCAATCAAGCTATCATCGGAAGCATCAAAAAAGTACACGTCTAAAGAATCTCCATCGGGGTCACTAACGTCAACGCTAAGCGTGGGACTTAAGCTCACATCAATCGTATTATTAACGGGAGATGGATTAGTAGGTTTTGAAGGAGGGTGAATTGGGGATAATTCTACATTTGTATTCGTCAAATCAAATGTATAATAATTGGGATCTCCAATAGAATAATAATAGTACCCTTTTAATAATATTCCAGTATTTTTTTCGTACCACGCAATTCCACCGGGAACATCAAGATCTTCTAATTGCCAAGCTCTTAATGTACCGTAATTTGGTAATTCGAGAGTTACTTCCTTGGTTACATTGTATGTATGATCGCCAGTTATAGATTGACTAATTAATACATGATCTCCTATTTTAATATTTGTAAACACCCAAAAAAAATCATGTGTGCCCTCATTAATGTTAAACGGTCCACTTGGATTATAAGCTATTCGTGTAGTTTGGTCTACATCCCATAACTCAATTCCTACAAAAGAACTAAAAGTTGCATTAAAAAAATAATAACCTCCATAGTAATTATAATTAATAGTACCAGTTCCGGACATATCGGGATAAAGGAAAACATCATATTCCATCCACATTCCATCAAATAATGTAGAGAATGTCGATTGGACAGTTCCAAAATTTTCTAATATGGTGTTATTATAACTATTATGTAAATAAATCCCAGCGTAGTCATTGATGCTTACATTGTTTAATACTATCGTATTGTTATTACTCTGATATAAACCAATTCCACACCAATTATTGATAGCGTCATTTCCCGACACCGTGTTGTTATCACTGTAATATAAACCTATTCCATAATAGTTATTGTTAGCGTCATTTCCCGACACCGTGTTGTTATCACTGTACTCTAAACCAATTCCACACCAATTATTGCTAGCATTATTTCCCGACACCGTGTTCTCATTACTCTGATTTAAACCTATTCCATAATAGTTATTGTTAGCGTCATTTCCCGACACCGTGTTGTTATTACTCTGATATAAATATATTCCATTCTCATCATTTTCGGTTGCATTATTTCCCGACACCGTGTTGTTATTACTCTGATATAAATATATTCCATTCTCATCATTTTCGGTTGCATTATTTCCCGACACCGTGTTCTTATTACTGTCATATAAAAATAGTCCATAATAATCATTATTAGTTGCGTCATTTTCCGACACCGTGTTGTTATCACTGTCATATAAATCTATTCCATCAAAAACATTATCGGTTGCATTATTTCCCGCCACCGTGTTGTTATCACTGTTATATAAACCAATTCCACACAAATTATTGATAGCGTCATTTCCCGCCACCGTGTTCTCATTACTGGCACTTAAAGATATTCCTATATAATCACTATTGCTAGCGTTATTTCCCGACACCGTGTTGTTATTACTCTGATATAAATGTATTCCATCGTTATAATTATTGTTAGCGTCATTTCCCGACACCGTGTTGTTATCACTGTACTCTAAATATATTCCATACAAATTATTGTTAGCGTCATTTCCCGACACCGTGTTGTTATCACTGTAATATAAATATATTCCATCAAAATCATTATCGGATGCATTATTTCCCGCCACCGTGTTGTTATCACTGTAATATAAATCTATTCCATCCCCATAATTATTAGCGTCATTTCCCGCCACCGTGTTGTTATCACTGAATAATAAAATTATTCCCATATAAAAATTGTTAATTACTTTATTTCCCTTTAGCATGTTATAATTACCTGAATATAAATATATTCCTATAAAATTGTTTGAACAATTATTCTCAATTAGCTTTCCGTTATTAGAGGTATCGAGTTTAATCCCAGCATACATATATATGGGATCACTGGAGGACCCTAATTCAGCGCCATAAATCGT
>JALGVJ010000019.1 GCA_029838195.1 Promethearchaeota archaeon | reverse complement strand
GCAAAAGAGCTATCTTTCCATGCTAAAGAAAGGCACGTGCATCTTGCGAGTGAATTCCATTGAAACACCTTTCGTTTTAGAGATTCCGTTAGTAAAACGTAAATGGATATCTCGTAATATAATTGAAGAAAATAATGACAAAATATTGAGTGGGAAGCTAATCGATAAAAGCATTAAAAGAAATAGAATAAAAGAAAAATTTTGTTTTAAATCCAAGAAAAAAAATGAAATCCTCGAAGCAAAATACTCTGAATTAGATAAGCAAGGTAGCTTAAATAATAATAATGAAGTAAAAAAAGCCTATTGTAAGTTTTGCGGAAAAGAGATTAATCTTCAAGCGGAGTATTGTTCTGAATGCCTAACAACATTGAATAGGGAAGATATCGAAGTAAAAAAGCTTGAATCTTATTTTGGACATTTAGTTAATAATAACTCTTTATTTTCTGATGATGAAAGATAAGCATCCAAGAAATGAAATGGAATAAAAATAAAAATAATATGAAATGCGGATATTTTCCTTGTATCCATGTAAAATTAAACCCATTGTAACATCATGGCAAAAATGACATGGAAATTTATTGCTACAATGACACTCGTTTCTGCCGGTTTCTTTTTTCCTTCTATATTAATGTTATCATGAAACCACAAAAAATAAAATTTGGAATCATCAACCAATATTCTTTATTAGATTTAGGTATTGTTTTTATTCTTAAATATTTTAGGGTAACTATTATTTTCATTGTTTAAATGAGAAAGAGTCATAATAATATATTTAATATCATTTCTGCCCCTCCTGCTTTCTCCAAGTATTCTGCTTGAGATTCCGGACGTATGAATTTCTCTTTATATTGTTCAAAATCTACTTTCAAGTAATTTTGAATGTGTAAGGCATCGAAAGTGTATCGATCATAACAAGAAGTCGGATGGGCTCCAAAAGGAAGCTTTACTACGGCATCTGTCGTTTGCATGGGAATCTGAGCCTTGCCGGGTAAGTGTCGAATATCTTCTAATTCTACTAATCGTTCACAAGATATTACAGTTCTCTTAGAAGTTTTAGCCATATCATCGTCGAGCCATACAGCTCCTACGATATTACCATTCCCATTTATATCAGCATGGGGAACATGAAGAATCGCCACGTCTAAGTCTATTTTTGGAAGAGCCATTAATTGAGTTCCCGACCCTAAGGGGTCTTCGAATTGTTTGATATCATTTCTGACTTTTGGAAAATCTGTTCCAATAATGCCTTTTAATGGCATGAAAGGTACCTTTAAATAAGAGCATTTTAACCCTAAAGCAATGGAAGCTTCGCTTTCTTCTCGCACTTTTATTGTACCCGATTCCACTGCTTTTCTATAATTTGGCGCCATTCCAAAAATTTCCATGCCAACGAAACAAGCTCTAATTTCAGACACGCATCCAGCGGCAATTAACATGTCAATTTCAATTCCCCCAACGAAAGTGCAAACAGTTAAATCTTTTATGCCTTGCCTAATGATTTCACGGCAAATCCCCAAAGGTTTTCTCCAAAATGATAAACCCCCTATTCCCACGACATCCCCATCATGAATAAAATTCGACACGGCGTCTTTTAAAGACATTACTTTATTTCTTGGCATTTTTTTTATTCTGAGCTATTATTTATAAAATTAGAAATTCGAGAATTTAAGTGAATATAATTTTTAATCAAATTAAAGAATTGAGAAATAATTAAAAAACATGGTTTAAAAAATCATTTAGAAACTTTCTCATGTGAATGCTTTAATATCTCATTCAAGGTAAATTTAAATTGATTTATAATATTTCCAAATTTATATTTACTTTTATCATTTATTTATGTACGTAGGTGTTCAAAATAACTCGAAAGAGACTGAAACAAGGATTAATCCAAGTTTATTTCGGCCGGGGAAAAGGTAAAACAACCGCCGCGCTCGGCCAAGGTTTTAGAGCCACCGGGCATGGATTTAAGGTATACATGATTCAATTCATGAAAGGAAATACTAGGTATGGAGAAATCGATGCAATTAATGCCACTCCTAATTTCGAAGTAAAACAATTTGGAACCGAGGAACTTATTGAAATTCCGGGAAAAATTGATTTAGAGGAGGGCAAAAAAGCACTTGAATTTGCGAAAAAAATCATCATGAGTGATGAGTATGATATCGTTATTTTAGATGAAATAGGGGTAGCCGTAGAAATGGGCGTGATAAACGTGGAAAATGTCCTAGAATTAATGGATCTCAAGCCAGAGAAAGTGGAGCTCATCATTACAGGAGGTCAAAAAATGCATCCAAAAATAAAAGAAAAAGCCGATTTAATTACGGAAATGAAAATGGTTAAACATTATTTCTCTTCTAAGGGAATTAATGCCCGCTATGGAATTGAATATTGATCTCTCTTTATTCTCTTAATCCCAAGTAAAATAGCCATGCACTTAAAATCATTCCTGCTCTTAACACGATTAAAATAACTCCAGGTGAAAATAGACTATCTAGTATTCCTCCAATTGTATAAATAAATGCTCCTAAAGATAAAAAGAGAAATTTGCGCCTAATAACTCCTGTTGATTGAATTGCCTTGCTTAAGAAACCAAATCCTAAGATAATGATAATGGATATTAAGAAAATCAATGCCAATATTGAGGGCACGGATTCAAATACTATTTTATCATTGATGAGGTCCTCTCCCGGGTTTACCGGTAAGTCATAAGTAATTGTTCCTTGAAGATCTACGAATAAAAAAATCTCAAATACTATTCCCATTCCAATGTAAATCATGTTGAAAATCTTCCTATTTTTCAAAGCAACCAATTCAAATCCAATATAAATTGCACATATAACAGCGAGCGGAAACCACATCCAATTTAATAAACCTAACAACTCATAATTCTCAAAATTTGTTGCCCTTATTAAAATCGTGATGAAATCAATAGTGTCTCCAACATAAACTAATCCCGCACTAACATAAACCACTCCCAAATAGTAAAGAAGCTTAATTTTTTTTACACGCGCCTTATAGATAAAAAACAATCCAAATAGACAAGAAAAAGTAAAGACACCCATCGCAGTAATTCCATTTAACCAACCTATTGAAGATAAGACCATAATTTATCCTCTCCCTAATTTATTAATTTTTAATGACTTCTTACTTTAATTAAATAAATTATGAACGGTTTTAATATAAATACTTTTTTATTTCAAATATTGTACGATTATCTATAATTCAAATCTAAGGTTTTCTTTTTTACTTAAAAGTAAATGTGCGCATGCCAAATTATTATATTGCGTTATAAATGTTAAATGATAATTAATAAATTTCAATTTAAAAATTCAAGATTTTGGTATCTTAAATAGAGTTCGATATTTTATTTTCTTTAAAAATTCTTTTTTAATAACGCTTATTTTAGAATTATTATATGGCCTCTCAAAGATTAATTACTTTTTTATTTTCTATTTTACATTAATTTTCTGATTAAGATTATTTATAATCAAATTCATTTCTTAAAAGTAAAATTAGCCACAAAAGTAAGTGTTTAAAACCTAAAAAATTCAATAAAATAAAAATAAAATAAAAAAATATTTGAAAAATTTTTTCTTTAGACTGAGGTAAATTCCGTCTTTTTCGTGCCGAATAACCCTAACGCAACTCCTAATTCATGAGCTTCTTCCATTTTCGCGTATTCCTTAATCGGTATGCCTTTTAAGGCCGCATCAATGGCTTGACGGAATGCCTTAGCTCCTGCAACAGACCCCTCTGGATGGGCGTGAATGCCTCCACCGCTCCCTATCATTATGTTTGGGCCCAAATCATTGATAATTTTTTCGACGAGGGCCGGTGTTATTCCCCCTGAAGGCATTGGTAAGGTTCTTTTGATATGAGGAGCATTTCGCATGGGCATGACCATTTGTCTGGCTACTTCTTTAAATTTATCTGCCATCGTTGGCGCTTTACCATAAGGCGCAGGATGTACGATGGTGTCACAGCCGGCTAATCTGCCGAATTTTCCAAGAATCAAGGGACTACTAATTCCTCCATAAGGATCTTGATAAATCGCTCCGGCAAAATCCATATGCCCCAGAATAGGTACTTTAACTGAAGGATCCTCTGCTAACATTCTCATTGCAGAATATCCAACGGAAATGTGATTTACCATGAGGGCATTTGCCCCGTGTTCTTGAGCCACATCTGCTAATTCTAACATTCGATCAATTCTATCAGTAATATTTACGGTATATAAGGTCTTTTCTCCTTTTTGTGAATCTGCTTTATCTAGAGCCTCCATGAACTTGGTAACCCTCTCCGCTACAGGATTAAAACCAACATCTGCTATTAATTCATCATCTTTAATTACATCACATCCACCTAAAGCTGCTTCATAGGCTAATCGCTCTGCTGGGGTTTCAGAGAGCGTATACACACATGGCTTAATCATGTTATTTAGAAGAGGCCGCTCAGGGACGCCCAATATTTTTCTTATTCCAACATCTCCGAACTTTGGACCCTTAAATTCTTTTAAGAACTCTTTTGGAAAGCGAACATCCACCATTTTTAAAGGGCCTCCCATTGAGATGTTTCCAAAGATCGTTGTAAATAGCATGGGAAATTGAGGTCGAAAATTCAATGGGTAAGCAACTTGAACGACCCAATCTCGATATTTAGGGCTACCAAAGAAATCTTCCACTCCTTCATATTCAAAATCAGGAATGGACCATAATCCGATTACTTTTGCTACGTGCTTCCTACGCGTCTCGGGGGTCTCTTCTGGCACCGGAATAAAAGTACCTGTAGATTGCTCAATACAAAGAGCTTGTGTCATGTAAAAGGCATCCATTTTTCGGTGGAGTCGTGCAATATAAGTAGCGATTATGTGATTTTCATAGTCGATATCTTCAGGTAAGGCATTAGGTTTGCTTAAATTATCTATATCAAATTTATCAAATTGTTCTGGTAACATTTTCCTCAAACTTTTAATTTTTATTTTTAATTCGTGTTCATTTTTAAAAAATTGATATCAAGAAAAATAATGAAGATGAATTTTTAAATTTATTAGATTTGTATAAAAATTTTTACAAATTTAGTAAATTTAAATTAAAATGCGTGATGATAAATTATAGTACGGTAAATACTGGATTGAATTAGAAAATCATGACAAATGAAGAGGAATTTTTAAAATTTGCGAATTATCATAATATTTCTGAATTTGCTAATTTTACCATTAAAGATATCATAACGCTTCAATTTTTAGTAAGATATAGCGAACCAATTGTGAGGCATTCGTTATATACCGAGGTAAAACAATTTTTGGAATTTAAGGAAGAAACAACTGGGTATGAAGTATCCGAGTTACAGGAACACGGTAAGAAGTTTTTTGCTTGTGTGAACGAGAAAAAGAAAAACCTACATCCGCCGAGTTTTTATAACATGTTAAATAATTTGGAAAAAAAGGGGCTCGTAAAATTCATTCATAACGGGAAGAACAAGATTTCTAGCATTCATCACACGCCTTATACTAATTATCTTCCTTTGTTATTATTAAAATTTCTCATCAATAATAACGTGATGGTTTCAGACGAATTTCGTGAAGAATTTTCAAGAAAATTTTTAGAAAAAATAAAAAATAAGAGATTTAACAAAATTTTATCTATTTGGTTCTCGGAATACGTCATGTTGCCAATTGTAAAGCTCCTTTCCCAATATTCGAAAGAACAGTATATTTTGTCCAAAAACGATGCGAATACGGTATTAAATGGGGCTAATATTAAGAATCTCAAGTTTCCAGAAATGAGCCCGGGTAGAATATTTGCTCCTGAACAAATTTTTGATGCTATAATGATACCGGTGTATAAAAAAGATCCTAAATTTCATGGAATGACACGCTTGGAAATTTTAGAAGAAGTTAGCCGCATTATAAGGCCCGATGGATTAGTGATATTAGTGGCCATCATGAGAATTCTCCCTACTGAAAACCTATTTTTAAATGATTTAATAAAACTTTACAATATTGCTCTAAATAACCGCATTTTTTCTGTAGAAGAGTTGAGATCGGACATGGAACAAGGAGGATTTTCAAATATCGAAATTTTTGAACATCAAGGCTTATTAATCGGAATGGGTACCAAAGCGTGAAAAATTAAAATAAACACATGTCCTTAATTAAATAATTATTTTCAGAGGAAAAAATATTTTTTATATCGGAATAGAGCTTAAATTTTTCTCGAATTAAATATATGATATATAGGGTTAAATTTTTAATTCTAAATCATCATGAGCTATTATGGTTGTTGGAAATAATCGTCTTGCTCGATTTTCAGCTTCTACTTTGCTTTCAGGAGTATTATAAAGTTCGGCATCAAAATGAGTTAAAATCAATTGTTTCACGTTAGATCGTTTCGCAATCATGGCTGCTGTTTCAGGATTAAGATGAGGCCATTCCCATTCCACTTGTTCTGGCTTATAAGAAGACTCGCTTATGAAAAGATCTGCATTACTTGCAAGTAAATAAAGGTTTTCACATTCTCCTGTATCCGTACAATAAGTTATTATTTTATCATCGATGGAAAATCTATATCCAATACAAGGATCCGCGTGTTTTAAAAGCAAGCTCATAAAAGGAAGGGGAATATCATGAGAACCTTCATTAACCTCGTGAATTTTCAAAGAAAAAGGGAGCTCTTCTATTGAAGCTGTGAAGGGATGTTGAAGCAAGGTATTTAATCCTTGTCTCGTCCCTATATACCCAAAAATTTCTAAAGGTTTTTTAAACCTGAACTTATTCAAGATATGAAATCCAATTACGTGATCAAGGTGCAAATGACTGAGGAAAATGTAAACGGGCTTGTCATCATCAATATATTTGTCTAACTTATATAATCCATCGCCAGCATCCAGAACGAGATTAAAATTATCGGTCTTAATTAAAATACAACTCGTATTTGCATGCCTCGTTGAATACCATCCATTTGTTCCCAAAAATATAATTTTCATGGAGTTCTCTAATCTTTTTTTTAATAAAATTTCACGTGAATATAAGGAAAAGATAACAAGGGAGGAAAATCATGAAAATAAATAAGATTTAAAATAATAAAATTTTAATGATTGACTAAAACTTTACAAGATTTTCAAAATAAAATTGGTGATTTTAATATTCCTCAAAAATTTTTATACGAAATCTTTCATGTCGATGCAATTTCTCTTTATTTTTATAATTATGATCAGAGTTCATTATATCAAGGAATAATGCAATTCATGACTATTGGAAAAAACTATGGATTTACCGGAGACTATTTAATTACTGAAATAGGTAATCCAACCGGAGGTTTTTATCCTTGGAGGGTTTCAATGGAAAAATTAGCTGAAAATGTTATAAAATCATCTGTTATTGCAACAGCATTTCAAATAAAGACGTTATTTTGGTATTGCATGAAAGATTCCGAAGATGAACACTCTGACCCCAGAAATTCGGAAAATTATTTCGGTTTATTGGATTCTAATAATAATTGGAAGAAAGGTGCTTATGCGTATAGACTATTCAGCAAATATTGTTCTAATAGTGAAATATGTCAAGATCTCCTTAAAAAAGAAGGAGGAATTGATATAAATGATATTATGTGTGCTTTATATCGAAAAAAAGACGGATCTTCAGCGTTAATTATATGGTATGATCCAACTCTTTATGAAAGCAAAACTCTAAAAATAACTTTAGATATTCCAGATACCATCGGAAATGTTATAATCCATGATATATATTCTGGTGCTCGTAAAATTCTTAATGATAATTCTATTGAAATTAGCGATACGCCGATTTTTCTAACATTTCAAGCTGACAGCTTTACGGATTTTTTAACAATACATGTAAACAAATCATAGTCGACTTTACTAATATTTATATTAGTAATATTTATAACCCTTTTTAGCGTTTTTATAATATCTATTGGTCTTACAATTATAATCCGCCATCGAATTAAAAAAACTCTTCAAGTATAAAAACATTAAAAGAAAATGGAAAAAATATTTAGCATGAAAATTGTTCCAACTAATCAACTAATCAATATTTTCTCGAAAAGGAAACTCTTAAGATGATCATATTACAAGATATTTTTATCATGATGATAAAAAACTTATGATAATTAAAAAAAAATTTAAAATATTAATGCAAACATAAAATTACAGCTTCTCCATCTGTCACAATCTCATTTTTCTGATTATATACTTTGGTATCACATTTAATGAATTTTAACTTGCCTTCTTTCTTAGTATATTTTTCCTTAACTGTGGCAACAGCGGTTAATGTATCTCCAATATATACTGGTTTTTTAAAAGTCACCGATTGCGAGCCATATAATACTCCTGGGCCAAATAATTTAACACCTAAGACAGCTGAAATTAAAGCAGAACTAAATGCTCCATGTACAACTCGTGTTCCAAACATCTGAGTTTTTGCGAACTCCTCATTAATGTGAATTGGATTAAAATCTCCAGAAATTCCAGCAAATAATATTACGTCTGCTTCTGTAACCGTTTTAGAAAAAGAGGCAGAATCCCCTTCTTTATAATCGTCCCACTTTACAGGTTCTAATTTTGACATGAATAAAAATAATGAACGCATGGATAAAAATATTTATTTTCATCCAATTTCATTTAAGGTTACCATTTCGTCATGATTATCATCCTTAACTCGTGTAATATAAAGACCAAAAATGCGTGGTTGTGGATAGTTTATCAAAATAGAGATAAAAAATATAATTTGGCCAAAATTCAAATTAAATAATTCATTCATTCATTCAATAAAATTAAAATCTAAACGAGAGTTGAAAATGGGAAATCTAGCAAGAAAAGTAGCCATAATAGGAGCGGGCATGAATAAATTTGGAAGGAATTTTCCACAAAAAAGAAATCCCGATATGTGGATAGACGCATGGTTAGAAGCTGTAAAATCTGTCGATAATGGGATAGAGCCTAAAGATATAGACGCTTGCTATGTAGGTAATTATTCATCAGATCTATTCAATCACCAAGGACATTTAGGGCCTCAAATGGCAAATCTCGTGGGGCTAACTCCAAAACCAGCTCCTCGGTTTGAAGGCGCATGTGCGAGTTCTGGAATCGCCTTGCGCCAAGCTATCATTGCGGTTGCTTCAGGAATTCATGATGTTATTGCCGTAGCGGGAATGGAATGCATGAATGAATTGCCCACCGCGTTAGTTACCGATACCCTCGCTACTGCCAGTGATTCTCTCTTTGAATACACGGCAGGTGCGACTTTCCCTGGATTATATGCCACTATAGCTACTGCTCATTTCAAAAAATATGGAACGACTCCAGAAGACTTAATGCGAGTGGGTATTAAAAATCATAAAAATGGCGCAGAAAATCCGTATGCCCAAATGCAACAAACCATCAAGCAAATAATGGAGAAAAAGATAAGCCGATTAACTAAAGAAGGTAAACCTGCCCCTGATTGGAAGGACGAGTTTGATTTCCTAAAGAGTTCATCAAACCCGATGATTGCCTTTCCTTTAAGATTATTTGATTGTTCTTTAGTCACGGATGGTGCCGCATGTGTATTTGTAGCCTCAGCCGACGTGGCTAAAAAATTTACGGATACTCCCATCTGGATTGCCGGAACGGGTCAAGGAAGTGCTGCTCTTTCCCTTCATGATAGAGATGAGTTAACAAGTTTCATAGCTACCAGAGAAGCCGCCCGACAGGCCTATAAAATGGCAGGCATGGAACCTAAGGATATCCAAATGGCTGAAGTACATGATTGCTTCACCATCGCAGAAATTCTTGCCATGGAAGATCTCGGATTTTACGAAAAAGGTAAGGCTGTAGAAGCAATTAGGAACGGAGAAACAAAACGAGATGGCACTTTGCCGATTAATACTTCAGGTGGATTGAAATCTAAAGGTCATCCAGTAGGAGCAACTGGAGTAGCGCAAGCCGTAGAAATTTTTAAACAAATGCGAGGCGTTGCTGAACGTAATAGGCAAGTAAAATTTGATGTTGAACGAGCATTAACACATAATCTTGGGGGCAGTGGAGGTACTTGTGTCGTCACGATTTATAAAAAATAGAGGTGATTTTTAATAATGTCAGAAACAGATAAAGATTTTACCATCCAAAACTATTTGGAATTTCTCCAGAACAAAAAATTGATGGGCACCCGCTGTAAAACTTGCGGTGAGCTATATGTCCCCGTGCGAAAGCTCTGCATTAAATGCAATTCTGCTAACATGGAATGGGTAGAAATGTCGGGAGAGGGAGAATTAGCGGCTTTTACCAGTATTACTGTGGGAACACCCTATTTTATTGAGAAGGGATATGATAGGAATCATCCCTATTGTTTCTCTGTCATTAAGCTCAAGGAAGGACCGATGGTTTCTGCTCAACTAGTTGGAGTCGATGAATCGAAACCAGACACCATTGAAATTGGAATGCCCGTAAAAGTTAAATTTTTAGAAAGTACAATTAAAGGAGAGACTAAAATAGACCTTGGATTTGAGCCCAAATAATCTTTTTTTTATTTTTGTACTTAATTTTATTATCGCATAAAATAAAAAGAAAACATTTTTGAAAAAACTCTAACTATAAATTTGGATTTATAATTTTCTCATTCTAACTAAAAATTAAATCACGTTTCTTTAAGGAGGAAATGCTAGTTATTCCTCGTTTAATTCAACTTTAGTATGATATGGCGTGATTTTCTTGAAAACCATTAGAAAAGCAATTAATGCCAAGACGCCCATTAAAACGCCCCACCAATATGGTTCGGACACTGTTAAAATAAAACTTCCAATAATAGGGCCAAAAATTTGAGCTAAACTGTCCAAGGTGGTTGTATATCCATTAATTTTTCCCATTTCTTTGGGAGAAACTGTTTGGGTGATTTTACTTATTAATAATCCACGAGAACACGAGATTCCATAGCTCACGAGTAGCATTAATATGGTAAATCCAAGTATATCATGTACAAAACCTATTAGGAAAAAAGTTATGAATACTACTAATAAGCCCATTCTTGTCATATTTTTTTCACCCATTACTCGCAACGTGGGTTTGAATAACGTGAATCTTACAATGGTACGAGAAATTCCCGAAATTGTCAATAAGATGCTAATTCCTATGACGTCTAAATTTAACACGATACCAAGATAAATGGTTAATGTGGATATATAAATTGTAAATGAAAAAGTGTGAAAGCTGTATTGTGTTAACAAGTACATGGCATCTTCGTTTGTTCGAAGTTTTAAATTTACTTTTTCTTTTTTCATGAATTTTATTCTTCTTTCTCTTGGCCATGATTCTTCAACAAAGAAAATAGTAATGAAAATAGTAATTAAAGAAAGACCCGCAGATCCCATCCCTACGGTAAAGACGGGATATTCAGGTCCCAATAATCGTAAAACAGATAAAAAACCTCCTACTCCAGGTCCAACCAATCCCGCAAGAACGTGACAAACACCAATATTAGTCATTTGTAATCCTCTCTCTTTCGGAGGCACTTTATCTGAGATGATTGCTTTAACCATTGGGAAATTGCCTCCAAAGATGCCATCCACCATTCGGGCAAGGAAAAGCATGAAAACAGAATTGGAAAAGGCTAAGAGTAGGAATGCAGTAAATGTTCCCGTCTGGGAAATGATTAATATAGGTTTTCTTCCGACTTTATCACTGAGTCGTCCCCAAATAGGAGCAAAAAATAACGTGAAAACGGCATTGGTTGCTAATAGAAGTCCAATAACAAAAGGAGTTGTATTAAAAACTTCTATAAATGTTGGTAAGAAAGGAATTACGATATAGAAACCTAGAATATCTACAAATAATCCAATCCACAAAGAATTGAGACCGTAATCATCCTTGAATTTTAGAGTAAATTTCTTTCTCATTTTTTTAGTCAAAGTGCCATAAATTTTCCTAATTGATACCTATTTTAAGAATTTAACATAAAAAAAATTTTTACTTTCAAAAAATAAATCCTATCTTTACCCTTGAGCCAGATGGATTCTTAAAATCATTTTTCTACCTTTTTTTTATAAATTCGCTTCTTTTAATCATTGAACGATTATTTTGACAGGCGTTTTTAAAAATCCCAAATTTTATACGAAAATATTTCATTTTAGAGTGTAGAATGCTACGGTTTCGAAAGAAATCCACGTATTTATTAATCATTTTTATGTTCATCAATTCAATAAATTTTTCTCATGATTTGGTTCAAAACGTGGATGCAGAGTTACTTTTTGAGGGACAAAAGGCTCTTGTTCATGTTAGAAGGCAGGTTGAACTGGGGCCGAGAATTCCCGGTTCTAAAGAATCCAAGAGTTGTTTAAATTATTTTATTAGGGAATTTGATAAGATTGATGACGATTATTATCCGATTTTCCAAGAATTTATTATTAATAATGTCTCGTGTAGAAACTTACTCTTTAAATTGAATCCCCAAAAGCCAAATATCGTGATTTTAGCCACTCACTTTGATACACGGGCAAGAGCTACCAAGGATGATTTTGCCAAGAAAACCCCTGTACCTGGAGCTAATGATGGCGCTAGCGGATGTGCTGTTTTGCTCGAATTAGCCCGAGTATTGCAAATTAAGGAGAAAAATTTAGAATGTCAAGTTTGGTTTCTTTTTTTTGATGCGGAAGATCAAGGATATGATGTTAGTCCTGGAATAGAGGGTTGGGATTGGTGCGAAGGATCTAAAATTTTTGCGGAACATATTGACGCGTATCATAATCCCGAGCATGAATATTTTGATTGCTTGATTTTGTTAGACATGGTCGGGGGGATTAATCTTCAATTTATTAAAGAACAAAAATCTACTCCTTCATTATTAGAAGAGATTTTTGAAATTGGTCGAGGTTTAGATTTTACGGATGTTTTTCCTGAAAATCCCAATTCTGCTTCAGTTATAGATGATCACGATTCTTTCCTGGAATTGGGCATTCCCTCCGTGGATCTTATCATAAATTTCTGGAATAATCCGGATTGGCCTTATCATCATACAACTAGGGATGATTTGACTTCGATCTCCAAGAAGAGTCTTGAAATTACGGGAAAAACGGTGGAGCAATTTCTTTATAATAATTATTTATATCCCTTGAATAAAAGTTATCAAGGATATAAACCTTGGAAATTTCCATATTATATCCCATATCATGGGACTTTACTCCTTCTAATGTGCTTTTTAGCAGGAATTTTTTCATTAATAGTAATTTCCTATTATTTCAAAAAGAGTAGAAAAAAAGGTAATAATGAGATTTCGAAAAATAAGCTAACAAAAAGAGGTTTCATTTAGTTCTTCAAATTTAGTGACCTAAATTATTATTAAAATATTTAGAGGGAAATGTTTTAATATTGGATGACGGCAATTCAATTTTTTTATAAGATTGAATTCTAATAAAGGATTTTTAGCTTTCAAAAATGAATAAAAAAATAAAGCGACGGATGAGATCCCAAGAAGTCGTATCGGGCAAGTGAGCATTCTAAATCATTAACTTTATTTCTTAGAAAGTTTTTACTAAATTATCTAAAGATTTTCACTCGTTTTTCATTACAATGGAGTTTACAACGCAGCTCATTATTATTTTATTTTTATTCGGTATCATTTCAGGATTTTTAGCAAGTCTCACGGGAACGTCGGGAGGTACGATAAATGTTCCTGTATTAACGGTTTTTTTCAATATTGCGATCCAAGAAGCAATAGACACTTCGATATTAATTATTTTAATAACTTCTTCCGTTGCTTTAATCATTTTTTTAAAACAAAAACGCTGTAATCTTAAAATTGCTATGATTTTCTCAATTTTTTCAATATTGGGCAGTTTTATCAGTAGCGTTATTTTTTCATTTTATCCGTTAGAGAGTATTGTATTAAAAATAATATTTTCTTCGTTATTAATCGTCATTGCTATTAATTTAATTTTAAAAGATTATTTCCAAAAATCACGTGAAAATAAACTAGATGAGAACTCATACCAACAAGAAAATAATAACGATCTTAAAAGAGATTTAAAACGAGGAATTCCATTTTTTATTCTTTCGGGATTTGTTGCAAATTTTTTAGGAATTGGTGGGGGAGTTATTAATACCCCCGCTTTAAACATCATCGTTGGATATCCCATCCATTTTTCTACAGCTACATCTACTGCAATCGTGTTTTTTACTGCTTTATTTAACGCTATAATCAAGATGATGTATGGGCAAATTAATTTCATTCTTGGAATTATTTTAAGCATTGGTGGCATCATTGGATCAATTATGGGTGCTCACGTATCTAATAAGATTTCCGGAAAGAAACTCCAAGTTTTTGTAATGATATTTTTAATTTTTCTGGCCATTTTAATGTTGTTTAAATAAAGGGCTCCTTAAAGATTTAATTTACTCTCATTTCTATTAGATGGCGGATGTAAAAAAACTTTAATTTGAATATACTAATTGAACCCCGTGCTACTGATAAAATTTTTTATATTTCTACAATATTTCTCTTTTAAAAATTTCCTTATCGGAAAATTTATATCTTTATCAAGATATAAAGACCATAAATTACGAATGACGTCTTTTATCGTAAAGAATTCAAAAAATAACACGATGTTCCGAAAACATTCGAAAAGAACTCAACTTCTTAAAGGTGAGAATAAGAAAAAAATCATTGTTTCGGCGTTCCTCCTCATATTTGCATTTACAGGTTCGTATTTAATCTATTTTATCTTGCAAATTACCCTAAATACGCCTACACCAATGGTTGTAGTGGTTTCGCGCTCCATGGAGCCGAATATACATGTGGGAGATCTTTTATTTTTGCGAGGCGTGGACGACCCCTCCCAGATTAAAGCGGGAACGGTAGAGGACATGACGGGTGATGTAATCGTTTATGATCCAAGAGGGTTGTGGCCGGGAGCACCTAATGATCCCATTGTCCATCGCGTTATTGATAAATATCATGATGGTCAGAGATGGTGGTTTTTAACTAAAGGAGATAATAATAATTATCCAGATCCAGCGTGGGTTCCTGAAGAAAATGTTATTGGTATCGTGGTTGGCAGAATTCCTTATATTGGCTACGTAAAAATATTTTTAACTGATTCGGGACTATTAATACCTCTCTTAGTCATTTTATCATTGCTCTTAGTTATCAGTATAGTATGGGATTTCATTAAAAAAGAGGAAGACGAGGGGGAGGAAGTAGAAAAAGAATTAGTAATAAAAAGAGGGGAGAGCGTAGCTTTAAAAGAGAAACAGAAACATGAATATTTAGAAATCGAGCATACGCAAGCGATCACGAGCGAAGAGGTGGAAAATGTCGTGCATAAAAAAGAAAAGAAGGAGCACGGAGAAGAAGAGCCCGAAAGTGAAACAGATGATTTTGATTTCTAATAGCTTCTCATCCAATTGCTTCTCTATCATGTTCTTTGGAATTTGGACCTCTTTTTACAAGATAATTAGATGGATTGGTTGGAATTTACTTCGTTTTTCATTTCTTGCAATTTTTCGATTATTTGATTTTTGAAAAAAAAAAATCCTTGCGAACTAAAGTTCGCTTCTAATCACTAAAATTTTTTCCTTTAATTATAAGATGGATTATATCAAGGAAAAAAAAAAAAATAAATAGATTGCATTTATTTGTATCTGATTACAATAAAATTTAATAAATTCAGAAAATTTTTTATTCATGTCTTATCTAAGATTATTTTAGATAATGACACTATATTATACATGTAACAACCAGTAAAACAACTGAAAAAACATTCCTACAATAATTCGCAAAACTATAAGAAATAGGGAATTAAAAGCAAATAATTAAAATATACTGAAATATATCAAAAAAACAACCATAAAGAGGTAATATACTATGTCGAAAGATGAAAACGCTGTTTTTGTTGGAAGAAGGCCTACTATGAATTATGTAATGGCAACAATGATGATTTTAAATAAGGGCGAAGAATGCACGATAAAAGCTCGAGGACGTGCTATTTCACACGCTGTTGATGTGTGTGAAATATTAAGGAACCGATTTCTAAAAGGAACGGAATATAAGGAGATCAGGCTTTCTACTGAACAATTAGAAGGAGAGAATGGACAAAACAACAACGTTTCCAGCATTGAAATCGTATTATCCCCACCCAAATAAACGTGAGGGAAACGATTATAGAGAATGTTGATCGTTCTCTTCAATTACATGCGCAATACCAAATAACTCCTTTTTTTTTATAAATTTATTACCCTTAACCTTGAATTATAATTATATTGGTAGGAATAAATTAATTTATAGCTTCTTGCTTTCGTTTTAACAAAATATAAGTTCTAAACTTGAAAAATTTAAACATGTTTGGTTCGGAAATTCATTTCAAATGAGTTCTTTAGAGTTTTAATAGTTAAGCTTCTTTTTCATTGAAAAAAATTTGTAATATTACTAAACAAAAAGGTATTTTTCCAGTTTAATCATAGTTAAATAGTAAACATTTAAATAAGAAAGTCGTCAAATATTAAAATAATAAAATCTAAAAAATAAATTCTTAAAAAGTAATCATAAGAAGAATTAAAAGAGGAGAAAAAACCATGGCAAAAAAGAAAAAGCAAAGTGTAGAACCCTTGTATGTAAAATCAAAAATTAGAGATTATATTAAATCTAAAGGGCTAAATACCAGCTCCGCATTACTTGATGGGGGGCAATTGAACCAGATTATTATGGGAATATTAGATAAAGCGGTTGAGCGAGCGAAAGCAAATAATAGAAAAACCGTAAAAGCTAAAGATTTATAGGACATTAAGCATCTAATTATATCTTTTTTTATTTTAGTTCTATTACCTTATATTTGCGTCATTTTTTATTCTAATATCTTTACAATCTGATTTTGAAATAGCTATTCCATTCTCCCTTATAACTCGATAAATTTTCCTTAATCGAAGTGTCTGTTCGCTAGTTTCCACTTAAGAGCTAAATACATTATTTTGTAAAAAATTGAACTCGTGTTATCTCATTCTGATCTTTTGTGAATTTAATTACGTTATCAGCAATTTCTTCAAAAGTATCATCATGAGAAATTACAAAAAGTTGTTTAAACCCTTTTAAATTTTGAATGCATTGAGCTAAATTAATTCTTTTCTCTGAATCTAAATTTGTCGTAGGTTCATCAAAAAAAGCAAAATCTATATTTGTTAATGTTTTTAGTATTGCCAATCTCACTGCTAACGCCGTTGCCATTTGCTCTCCTCCAGATAGTTGATTGTAGGATTTTTCATTTTCAGGAGAAATTATTAGGATATTAAAATCTTCTTCCCAAATCAGTTTCAAAGAATCATCATTCATGAGCTCTCGATAAATCTGGGAAGCCATGTTATTAATTTGGTTTAATAGAGCTTTTGTTATCTTTGGACCTGCTTCATTAAACCAAGTACGCATGTCTCCAATTAATTTTTCCAAAAAGCCATACCATTCCCTAATTTTTTCAAACTCTTTTAATTCCGCTTCTTTCTCGTTCAACTCTTTTAATTCTACTTCGATTTTAGATTGGTTTTTTTTGAGATTATCGATTGTAGTTTTTAAAATACTTTTCCTTTCAATTAGTTCTTCTTTTTTATCCTGTAATTGTTTAAATTTAACTTCGTTAAATTTTACATCGAATTCTTCTTTTAAAGCGATTTTATTGTGGAGTAAGGTTTTCAATTTCTCGTGTTCCTTTTCTTTATTTTTTAAACTTTCTTCAAATTCGATTAATTTCGCTGCTAGTTGTTCATTTTTTTGGTATAATTCATGCCTACTTCTGGTTTTTTGTAAAACTTTTTTGATTTTAATTAATTCAGAAGAAAGGGTTTGAAAATCTTTTAATTGATTTTCTAAGGAAGCTAATTCTTTAGTCATTGGCTCTCTTTCTTTTTCAAGAGCTTTTAATGTTTTTATTATAGCAGGTAATTCATGTTCTATTAAATTTTTTAAAACATGATATTCTTTTAGCTGTTCTTCAAGATCTTTTTTTTGTGATTCAAGAGAATTTAATTTTTCTTGAAAGGACTTTTTCTCGTCCACAATTTCTTTTTGAGCATTTATTCTTTCAATAATTTCTTCTCTTCGTGTTTTAATCTCGGTATATCTAATTTTAATATTTTTCAGCTCCTCTAGTTGTTCTCGAATGGGTTCTAGTTTCTTGATATCTTCATTAATCGAATCAATTTTTTGGTCCACGAAACGCATGCTCTCATTAATTTTCACCACTTTTTCTTGAAAAATTGTCTCTAAGGGAGTCTTTCGTATGTTTTTACAAGGTTCATTAAGAAAAGGACATGTGTTATTTTTTGAAATATTTTCATATTCTTTTACCTGATTTAAATTAGCTTCAAGAAGTATTTTTTCTCTTGTTAAATTTTCGAGCTCTCTTTCAAATTGTTTTAATTTTTCCAGATTTTCTTTCCATTCTTTTTCTTTAAGGATTAATTCTTCATGTTTATATATTTCTTTACTTAATTCACTATATTTTTCCCGCAATTCTGATAATTGTTTTTCTGAAGTAGAAATTAGTGTAAGCTCACTTCGTATGTTTTCAATTTCCGAGTTTATTTTTTCTTCCTTTTCTTTGATTTTTTCTAATTTAATGAATTTCTCCTTCGAATTCTCAATAGTTTTTTTTTCTTTTTCCTTTTCTGTAAAAATACCATTTATTCTTGTTACTTGCTCTCTTAATTCTTGATACCTATTCTTCTTCACTTCTAATTCTTCAAATCTTTTTTCAAGCTTTTCTTGTTTTTCTATTAAAGCCATATATTTTAAATGATCTTTTTTAGTATCTTCACAAATTTTACGAGCTTTTCGTGCCTCTTCTATTTGCCCTTTAAGTTCATCGATGGAATTCAAGAGGCTTTCTTTTTTCACATGCAATCGGGAGGTCTCAGAAATTAATTTATCCCGTTCTTCCTTGATTTTTTTTAGCTGATCCGTTTCTTGGCTAACTTTATCTAATTCTTTTTCACATTCCTCCAATACTTTTTTATTTTCTTTTAATTCTTGCTCAATTTTTTTGTTTTCATTAAGTAAATCCTCTCTTTTAATGAGTACTTCACTTAGCGTATCTATGTATATCTCAGTTTTTTCAATTTCTCCTGAGAATTCTTTCAATAGTTCACGTAGTTTTTCCCACACTTTTCGATAAACGTCCACTTGGAGAATGGGATTAAAAAATTTTCTCCTCTGAGCTGGCGTGCGCAAAAAAGGCTCACAAAAAGTTCCTTGGGGAATCCCAATAGAAGTTTCAAAAAGCGTGGATAAATCAATTGTTCCTTTTAGCGAGAATTGAGTTCTTAACCACGTTAGGAGACTCAATTTATCATTTATTTTTGAAATGGGTAATCCGAAACGTCCATCTCGAACTTCTACCGTATTGTTCGATTTCCCAATCGTTCTTTCGATTACATAGAGATCATCATTCAATCCAACAATCCATAATTTTATTACCCCATGGGTAATCTTTTTACCACGACCAGCTCGTACATATGACATTTGAGTACCGGGTAAGTAATCAAATAAAACATACCCTATCATTTTTAATATCGTGGATTTTCCTGTTCCATTTTGTCCTAATAATATATTTAAACCTTCTTCAAAGTCGATAGCAGTATTCTCATGAGTGGATATATTTTTTAATTCAATTCTCTTGATTAGCATGAATCTCACTTCTCCTTTTCTTTATTTTTGCGTCTCTCATCATCTATAAAATCATCTAAATCAATTTCTAACTCTTCATATAATTCGAAATCCTCCTCTTCAATTTTTTCTAAATCTTCCCCTTCTTTCATTTCTGTTTCACTTTCCGGAAAATCCATGGCTATTTCTCCGAGATCGATATCTGAATTATCTATTTCTTTCTTTTCCGCTCCTAACTTATCCCTTGGAGATTTAATTTCATGAAATTGTTTATATGTTAATTTGGACCATTCTTCTACTTTCTGTTTTAAATATTTTATATTCGGTTTTTTAAGGAGTAATTCTGTCTTCAAATCCTCAATTAAATTCATAATTTGTTCCTTTTTTGGAGCATGATCTGGGTTTTGCTCGATGATGGAAAGAAATATTTCTTTTTCTAATTCATTGATGGTTTTCCCTTCATCAAATAATTCAATCGAATCTAAGGTAGATATCAAACGTTTTGTTGAAATTCTTACATCTAAAATATCAAAAGTTTCTAAGAGTTCTCTTCTTAATTCACCCATATTAATTTCTATCCTAGAATAAGGGATTTCTCCTTTTAGGGAAAAAACTATGATCATTTTATTTAAATCCTCATCTGGCAATTCTTTCCCTTTTTCTTTCAAAGGAACTAATTTTTTTAATTTTTCTTTAATGAGAATGATTGCATCTTTAAAAGAATTCGATTGACTGATGTCGATAGGTTCTAATGTTAAAAATTTTCTATTAGGTATCATATCTACATTCAAGGCTCCATTATCAAATTCAATAAGATCAAAGTCTTGTTGATAAGGTTCTTTTCCCATTATTTTTCCTAAGATAATTCCTCTTTCACTTCTCCATGCTTTATCATCATATTTGTTATTTCTAAATGCGTATAATTCTCGTGTGGTATTGATTTCAATACTGCCGGGATTGTAAATCCAAGGCTCTTTTGGAGGATGAGAATAATGTCGGTGATAATGACCTAACGCTAAATAATCAACTTTCTCCCTTAACAGTTCCAATTCTTTTTCATAAGGAATCCCGGGTTTCATTTCATCATATCCCTTAATGCCGAAATGCATCATTAATATATTAAAGCATTCTTTCGAGTCTTTGATGGCAGCACGAATAGAAGGAAAAAGTTTATAAGTGAAACTCCCATAAAATGGTAATCCATAAATGCAACAATCTTTTATTTTAATGAATCCTCCCTTGCGAGTCTTTTCAGAATAGGGAGGAAAGATGATGGACTGAGAGGATATATCATAATATCCTTCTAGTAAAATTATTAGATTCAAATCGGCCAAGAAGCTCATCCATGATTTTGAAGAAGATAAAGGATTATCATGGTTTCCTTCGATACAAATTAATGGAATTTCCCTATCTAATTTTTTTAAACATTCTTTTTTAAAATTTTGAATGATATTAAAAACTTCACTCAAAACTGAAGGATCTATTTTCCTGTTATCAAATATATCACCAGCAATTAACAGGAAATCCACGTTTTTTTTAACTGCTATTGATAATATGCGTTGAAACGTGTTAAAATAATCTTTATATCTTATCTCTAAGTTATATTGTTTTTTACCTAAATGCAAATCTGCAACATGAATAAAGCTAAAAGGTTCTATGTTTTTTCGCCTTCCATTACCTCTTATTTTTTATATCTAAATTCAATTTCAATTGGCTGATTCTTTTCATCTAATACATGTAATACATCCTTAACATTACAAAAATTGCACGCAAAATTTCTAATTTTTGCAGATTCAATCATAACTTCCCTTTCATTAGGAATAAAATCTAAGAATTTCTTACTGCAAATTAATATAATTTTAGCTTTTGCCCTGGATGTGAGGACGTTAAATCTATTTAAATTATAGATGAATTCACTTTCTGCGTTTAGTTGATCCCTGTCTGAAATGCCAATAGAAGAGATGATTAGTTCCCTATCAGAACCTTGAAATTTTTCAACGGAGTAGATGGAGTTTTTTAAATAACGCATTAATTCTGAATGATCTAAATGCGTTTTTGGATTAGTTGTATTTGTCATGCATTCATAAATATTTCGAATGATTAATCGTCCTTGAGCGTTATGCGGAGCCACTACACCTAACTTTTCACTCCAAAAAATTTGCTCCTCTTCCTCGTTTTTCAGAGAAATCATATCAAAATATCCAATAGTGATTTGAGCAACTAATTTTGCCTCTAAAGCGCTCACTCCAATCTCATATTTTTTATCATGAATTAGTGAAACTATGGATTTTTTAGGATCTAGTACTTGTCTTAACCATGGTTTCTTTAAATTAGAAACGGTTCCATCTAATGTTCTTAATGCATTCTTCGGATGAGGTTTTAAATTCCTATATATCCCCAACATTCTCGTGTAATTTACAATATCCTTGTTTGAACGATAATTTACCTTGAGCTGTCGATTAGGTATTCCGTGAGATTTGACATAATATCCAAATAAGCTATCTAATACTTTCTTTAGATTTTTTGGAGGTTGTACGGGTTGTACGGGAGGTAATTGATTATAATCTCCCACAATTACTATTTTAGTTAAAGGATAATATGATTTAGTTGGATCTAATTCAAGCTTCTCCACGTTTTCTGGTGATTTAACCCGCTGATTGGGATTCCGAGCTGTTAGGGGTTTAATCACGTGGAAAGCATGCTTGTGAATGTAATGTAAACTAGCCATGAAATGATCTACCGGAACTTGACTTGCTTCATCTACAATAATTAAATCGAAAGCAAAAGTATCTGAAACACGTTCACGTAAATAGTGTAATTGATGGGCATTAGCGAATAAAATAAAATCGTCCTCTAATAAATTTTCTAAAGGTTTATTTGGAGTAACGGTGTTTGATTTTCCATTCCATTTCCAAGTCTTATATTTACGTTGTAAATCATCAACATGACGAGTTCCACTTATAGGCTCTACCGGCTTTTGATAATTAGACCTTAAAAAAATCATTTGCATTTTTGAGGAAGGAGTTGGAATCTCATCTTGATTCTTACTCGTCCTAATTTTATCAATCACTACTCGCAATGCTGAATAAGAAAAGGCGGTCACTAATATTTTCACTGACTTTTGACCTTTTTGCTTACATCGCATGTAATATTCATCAATCAATGCTGCGATTGTCTGCGATTTACCCGTTCCGGGAGGACCTTGAATTCCCGAGATATGGTAAAACAAAGAGTGATTAATTGCTTTTTTTTGTGAAATATCTGGGGTTGGTGATATTTTGGTTATTAAATTTTGGTTAATATTCAAATGTTTCTTGCTAATTAATTGAAACAATAGTTCAGGGGCAAATAGATATACTGAAGGAGCAGTAAAAGTCCATTTTTTTGGCCAATAGAGTACGGGTTTTGATCTAATGTTCCACAGGTAAGATAAGCGGGCACCCAACCAAGATCGTCCCATGTTGTCTCTTAATAACAATCCATTGGTGCCATATAATTTTTTAGACCAGCTATCCATTGATCTTGGATATAAAAACCATTCATGATTAGTTTCATTACCAATGTATCTTTCATAAAACTTGGTGTTTAGGTTTTTTGAATAAATTTGATATCCATTTAATTTAGGTGTCCACTCCATTTTTTCAATTGTGATCTCGCAGTTTCTCATGGAGAGTCCGGATTTTCTCCCGCGTTCTTCACCTGGAAGAAGATACACGCGATCCCCTTCGTTAATTTTCATATTACTGGACAAGCCTATTATTGCAAATGTACAAAAAAGTTTGCCTTCAAGATCCCAATTAAATTTTAGGTGTTTAACCCTTGCGGCAACTAATTTTCCTATGCTATACTCCGGATAAATAGTTCGATAAATGTCTGCTTCTAACTCATCCATGGTTCCAGTATATTTAGAAAATAAATACCAAACAAAAGCGATGGGATGGAAGCTATTCGGCAATAATACTTCTTGAATTTTTGAATCGCTAATTGTTCGAGAATGTTTTGAAATCATCTCTCCTCCTCTTCTCTGGAGATATATTCGTAAATCATTTATCGTTCGAACTTTATGGATTAATTGCAGCTTGATTTCTCGTTCTAATTCTCTCTTGACTTTCCTTCTGTTCTCTAAAAGGTATTCATGCCATGAATTGAAGTCCATGTAATTAAAATGTGGAATCCAAAATTTTGGATGAGATGGTCGATTCAATTCTTTTTTTGCAATCTCGTGCCACGTATAAGAAATAATAGAGGGAAAACCAAATATCGTTTCAGCAAAAGTACGTACATTGAATAACTTCTTGTGTTGGTAGGGATGCTTTACCTCCGAATCAGAAGGAGTAAATAAGGATAAAATAGATTCGAACATCGCTGCATCTCGAGGATGATTGACGAGATTTTCTAAGGATCTTTCTAGCATGTCTTGGAAATTATTGAGTTGACGGGCAGACCAATAGAAAATACTCGTTCTTGGTCCAAAATATTCCCCTTGATTTTGGCCCTCCACAACAATATGATTTTCAATAATATTGCAAAAACTCAAAATAGTATTGATCTTATAGATGAGATTTCTTGCTAATTCAACCTCTTCTTTATCTGATTCTTTTTTATTAACGATAGCATATTGATAAATAATTATCGTTTGCTTGCGTGGAGTTCCATTCTTTTTCAACATTCCTTTTGGAAATATCAAAATATTTTTCAAATTCAATAAATGATCATAGAAAAGTTCCACGTATCTAAGGGAAATTTTATTAAAAAGATATGGTTGAAGTTCTGCATGAATCTGCGATGCATTTTTTGAGTTTTCTAAACCCTCTTTCCAAATTCTCCACCAATTGTCAAAGATTGCACTATATGGCGCATTAGGGGGAACAGACATGTATAAATAAAGAGAGGCACCATACACGCGCTGGTTTGCCGGATCTGTTTCTACAGCAAAGGTTAAAGCGATATCCGTATATTTTGGAATGGAATAAGAATGAATTTGTCCCAATTTAGGTTTAATTGAGGTGTTTTCAATAAGGGCATTTGCTTTAAGTTCTAAAAGGGGCAATTCAGAATATATGGGCTCGGGAGTATCTCCAATCCTAATAGTCGATATTTTTTTTGCGATATCTCCGATTGTTTTAAAACCCCGTTCCATGAGTTGTTCGGAGATGGAAATGGAATTATAGGGAAGTAATTTTAAAGACCATTTTTCAGGAGGTGTATCTCCATCCATTCCTAAAGTTGCCTTACAATCTTCTAAAAAATAACAATATCCACAACTAAGTTGGACGTTCACCGGTACATCTTCAATGGCTTGGGGGCAATCATTCCATAATTCCCTGATTTCTTCCATGATATCATGAAAAATTCGATTTGACTCCTCCCAAGGAATTTTGATTATTTGATCAAGAAAATCTGCTGTAGTTTTAATGCTAAATAAATCTTTATCTTTTAAGTGAGGAAAGATCCCATTGCCATCTACTCTAACATAAAATTTATCTTCTAATTTATATTTATAAATAAAATACGCCAAGGTTCGCATGTAATACAAGACTTCAATAAATTGTTTCTTTCCTATTTTTATTTCTCTTATATTTTTAATATCAAAAACCGAAATTCCTTGGCGCTCTCCTATTTGCCCTTGCGGAAGGGTGCGTATTGTCCCATCCGGTAGAAGTTCTCTAATTTCGTTCAAAAAAACATTTATCCCATTACCGATAATCATGATATCAGGCCGTTGATCAGAAAAATCAAGCGGAATCGGATCATGAGGATTAGTAATTGAAAAAAGTTCACGGAAAAATTCGGGAGGATTTTCATATTCGTGTTCTAAAAGCCAAATATCGCGTTTATTCCTTAAGAGCTGATCGTGTAGATTTGTTAAATAGTTAGAATCTAAAATAATATTAGACACTTTTCCTCCTTTACTTATCGAACACCGCACGTTCTTGAAGAGATGTTTTATTAAAAAATAAACTTTTTGTTCATATCTATGGCCTAATTCTTCAAGATTATTTGTCATCTTATAAAATCTTTTCGGCTTTTTTAGGGGTCTTACGGGTTTAAACCATGCTTGAGGATTGGTTTGCCCGAGATCTAAAAACAATTGTCTCGTACATTCCGATTCCATGTAACGAGCTAATACTTGTTTATCAAATTTTCGTAAATTTTTTTTCATTTTGGTAAGGGTCATGAGGTTTTTAATTTATAATGAGTGCTAATCTTTTTTATTCCATATTAAGTATGAAGAAGTATTTTAAAAAAAAATTGAAGAAAAATCATATCTTTCCATTAATAAAATTTAGGATTAAAAATAGGTTCAATTTTATTTAAAACATGAGAGATTGATAGATTTTTAAATCTTTATAAGACATCTTCGCTAATTGGTGCAAATTAAAAAATTTGTTATTAAATCTTAAACCCTCGCTACTTTGGTCAATGGGTTCACGGATAAATAAAAAAATCCTAAAAGCCTCCTTTAGTATTTCAATAAGATAAAAAAACTAAAATCATATTTTAAAAAGGGATTAAGCATAAAAAAATATACAAGAAATTCGATGCGCAACTCAATGATGATGTTCATGGGCATGGTCGTGGTTAATATTTACGGGTTGAAGGCTTCCAATTGCCCAAGCGGTCAGCTCGTTTAATGAAGGATGAATCACCATAGAATGATAAATTGGCATGAAAGAACCACTTTCGGGACATGCTCTTTTAATATTAGGAACTTCTCCTTCACCTTCTCTCTCCGGAATGTTACATGTATATCCGGCATTCATTAAATAAGCAAAAGGCTGAACAAGAATAGCTGCGTGAGGTCCAACCACGTGAGTCCCTAAAATTTTATACGATTTATCAATAATTAATTTCACTAATCCATCGTCTTCACTCCCCTCTTCAAATCCCATCGCAAACCCTTTTGCCACCGAAGAATATCTATTTTTAGCAACATAAATTTCATGCCCTTTCTCCAAAGCTTCTTGTTCTGTCATCCCCACGTGGCCAATTTGCGGATAACTGAAAATTGCCCAAGGAACAGAGGAATAATCTACGGTAGATTTATCTTCTTCACTCCCAAAAATATTTCGAATGCATATTTCCGCTTCATAATTTGCTTTATGCCGAAATTGATATAAACCATTAGCATCTCCAATACACCAAATATTTTCCTTGGTCGTTTGAAGATATTCATCAGTCTTAATCCACCCTCTTTTATCAGTTTCAACCCCCGTTTTTTCAACTTTTAAAATATCGGTATTGGATTTACGGCCAGTTGCGACCAAGATTTCTTCTCCTTCGATTTCTTTCCTCTCTCCCGTATTTACATCTTCCACGATGACAATTTTTTTATTCCCTTTTTTTCCCACTTCTATTGCTTTATGATTTACCAACACGTTCATGTGTTTTCTGAAATAATTTTCTAAAATTTCACTTATTTCCGGCTCTTCCGTTGCTACCAGGCGAGGTAGCATTTCAATTATTGATACTTTTGTATTCATTGCTGAAAATACATGAGCAAATTCCGCAGCAATAACCCCCCCTCCAATAATTATTAAACTATTCCATGGCTTTTTTGGAAATTTCTCTCCAAAAAAACTCTCATTCGTGACATATCCAACTTCTTCAATATTTTTAATAAGCGGAATGAAAGAACGAGCTCCTGATGCAATTACGAATTTTTTTCCTATAAATGATGCAATTATGGATTGATCTTTCACAGATCTTACCACCATTTCATATTCTCCCACGAATTCCCCATTTCCTTTAAAAAAATCTAAATTTGGCACGCTTTTCAATCCTTCTTCCATGGATTTACTCTCATCAATTTGAGACCACATTCTTTTCGCAATTAAGTTCCAATCTATGTTTTCAATTTTAAAAGAAACGCCCACTTTTCTTGCGTGTTGTGCTTCTCTTATGATATCTGCAGGATATACTAAAATTTTTGAAGGAATGCATCCTCGCGTGAGACACGTCCCTCCAACCTTGCTATTTTCTACTAAACAACACTTCCATCCAAATCGTATCCCATAATTAAGAACGGTTAACCCTACACCAGACCCTATTACAACTAAGTCATATATTTCCATGATAAAAAAAAGAGAAATTATGCCTTTTAAACTTTTAACTGATATTTTATAGATGAACGCACATTTTCATCTATTTAACTAGATCTATATTTGGGAACTGGGCAATGGCAAGAGGTCCGATCTACTAATAAAAGTAGAGCTATCAAAATACTTCTTTTCATGGTTTAAAATATTCTAACAAATATCTTTAAGGGGATAAAAGATATAAAATATCAATTAATTTATGATCCAACGTGATGGAGAAAAATGCTGCTCAATATCGGCCTTCTAAAATATACTTAATAGAAATAAAAAAATCTATTGATAAAAATAGTAAGAATATAAGAAAGATCTTCAGCCATTTTGAAAATTTTTTTAAAAATATATTAAATCAGTTTTCTACAATCATCATTAAACCCAATATCTTACCAACCGAACGGATCAATAATGGATTACCTGTTTCTAGCCCCCTATTATGTGAGATTTTAGCAAAATATTTAAAAGAATTAGGATTTCAAAATATTATATTAGCTGAAGGGTCGACTAATAATTCGAAAGGAGAGCCTGATTCCATTAAGGCAATGAAAAATAACGGTTTCATGTTAGATGAGGAACTTTGGACGCCTCTTGATTTTAATAAAGATGAAGTTGGAAGCTGGTTTGAGATTTATTCGCCAGGAGATCCCTTGGGGTCGGAAAATCCATTTGATATTGAATTAGGAATTTCAAAAACTGCTACCATGTATCCCATTATTTCTGTAGCTAAATTTAAATCTCATGATGTCTTAGGGTTGACGTTATCAGTCAAGAATTTAATGGGATGTCTTTCAAAGGCACGTAGAAAGTCAACAGGGGAGATAATTGATGAAGGTGCTGTTGTTAAGGCCTACATGCATGGATTTGGCCCTAAAAATCCTAGCATGCTTTCCAGAAAGGACAATCTAACAACATCAAAAACGGCTCTCGCTATCAACATTAATAGAATGGCTAAGACCATTTTTCCCATTTTTTCTGTCATTGATGCAGCTCCTGCAATGGAAGGAAATGGTCCATTACGAGGTTCTATTAATAATTTAAAGCTCGTATTATGTTCTATTGATTCTGTTGCTCTAGATGCTTTAAGTTGCGCACTCATTAATTTAAAACTTGATGCTTGTCCCTATATACAAAACCTTGGACGGCTTAAATTAGGCACCACAAATTTAGAGGACATTCAAGTAAATGATATAAAATTATTTAATAAAATTAGAAATAAAGCGACTTTTAAATTTCACGACCTTTTCAAGCATTCTCGATTTACCAATGAAGAAATAAAGCTACTCATGACCCATACGGAGGGGATTTGAAATTAATTTTTCACTATTTATAGTACCTATCACTTTTGGCATATTCGTGCTATTCATGAGTTATCACGTGATAAAGACATGGAGTCTGCTTGGAAAATCACGAGTCAAGAAATTTAATGAAATTTTATACGTTCTTTTAACACTTGGATTTGGCATGCTATATCCTTTCATGCTCTTAAAATTTGCCGATCAGCATCAGGGAGTATTTTTAGGTTCTGCTCTTGAAGAATTTATAATAATCGGCAATACTTGTATATTCGGGTTATTTATCTTTATAATTTTACTTGGGTTTCTGAATAAATTTAAAACTAGAAAAGATCCCCCTCAATTTCAAGATTTTCAAAGTTATGAGCAATTTTGCAAGAAATTTTTGGAAAATTATGATCGAAAAAATACAATAAGGCGTAAATATTCCCATCTCATTCCTGGAGCAGTTGTAATAGTTATTATTCTTATTTGCTATTTTTTACAACCCATTCTAAAAGGAGCTTGGCGGGATTATGCCTATTTTATAATTATCATTATTGGAATAGATTTTGCATTAGCGTTCTTGTTGGAAGATCTTATAAGATTATTAGCATTTAATTACATGCCAAATTTTGCTGTTAAATTGTGTAAAGCAGGATTATATTCGGACGAATTAGACACGTTTTCAAGCACGTTTGTAATGGTATTTAGTTTTGGACCTTTTATTTTTTTTAGTTTTCCCATTTTTTTTATCATTCTATTGATAAGCTCAATTGCGGATGCCATGTCTTCTATTATTGGAATACAATATTCACATAAAAATCATTATTTTCCTAAAAATGGACATAAAACGATAGAAGGCTATCTCTCCGGATTTTTTTTTAGTTTCTTCTCTGCATTTATAGCCATATTATTTTCCAATGTGATGGGCTATTCGCAGTGGTCTCTCTCTTTAAGTATCATGGTTTCCCTTATCGCTTCTTTTACATTTTTTTTTATTGACATGCTCACGAGTATAATAAAATTACAAGATAATATACTCAATCCATTTGGAGTCGGTATTGCACTGCTCTTATTTTTATCATTTTTAAATATCTCTATTTATTAAATAAGACCTTTATTTTTGTGTTCATGTCTAATTTTATCCAAAATTGTTTTGAATAGTCGGCGACTGTTTATTTAAATTTCAATTTGCCGATTCCTTAAAATCGAAATCATTTCTCCCCTCGATAATAACTGGATTCCAAATTGTTTACTATAGTCCCTTGAAAACTCGGAAATATAATTACACACTAAAATGCCTCCACTCATGTTCGTATCTAAACACGCTTTATGTAATTGACGTAACTGAGTAATTGAAATTTCTCTTTTCCAATCTCTTACAAACACCCCATATTTATCAGAATTAGTATTTTTTATGAGGGCATCAAAAATCCACTTTTTTCCTGATTTTCCCCTAATTTTATGAGGCCCCTCTAAATAATTATATTCTCGTGAAAACGTGAGTCTGGTCAATTCTTTCAAGGTTCTATCTATTGTTAATGTCATGATTCTTAAATTATGTTAGTTCATTATATTTTCAAATACAATTTATACTAATACTATTATATATTTTAAGAACATGTATTATCCAGAAGATATTCTATCTTATCGTGATTGAGCATGTTGTAAAAAAAAGTCCCGATAAAAAACCAGTACTATTTATCTCACTCTTTTTTGTTTTTCATATTCACATATTTAAATAATAAATAAAAAGGATATTCACCCGAAGGTGGTATTCCCTCTTTGGAAATAAAATCCCGCAAATTCTGAAATAAAATGTTTAGAATCACAGTTGAAACCTTTAGACAAACATGAGCACATTTTAAGAAGTTATCATGTAAAATAGGACAAGAAGAATGATAGCTTTCACAAATTTTTTTTAATTGTAAAGAGTATCCTTCTGCAAGGAGAAGGTTGAATGAAGACCACCCATCCCGAAAACCCGCAATCTGGCTAGGGGGAAATCTCATTAATTCTTGCTGAAGGCTCTTATAAATCCTTTTAGATTCGCTATTTTCAAGTTTACCAATCCTATGTTCAATATTTTCCAGTTCCTTTCGTGCTTCTTTTTTACAATATTTTAAATATTTTGAAAATAATTTTTCAGCTTTTTTTGCTTTTCTAGGAGATACAATTCTCCATCCTTTAATTTTTTTACAAGATATTTCCTTTTTAGTATCTTGAGAAAACCCCGTAGGATAAATCCAACACTGTGGAGGTTTTAAACCCGAATAATGAATAGAACATCCATTTAACTGTTCATTGAATAAGAAACATTTACCAGTATTGGGTTCAAAGCGCAATTTAAAACTAAAAACATTGTCTCGGATGAAATCACTCGGTTTCGCAAGGTTTTTTTTAATTAAAATCTTCGCAAATGCTTTAGGCACTCCAATTTCAATAGAGCAGCAATCTCCTTTACAAATTGCAGGATCTGTGCAATTAGGCCCCTCTACGGCCTTTTGCATCAAAATATTAAACTTCTTTATGAGCTTTATAATTCTTTTCACGTTTATTCAAGATTTTTCTCTCAAATCACATTCATGCTTCAATAATAATAAAATGAAAGGATTATCTATATCATTAGATTTAAATTAATGAATTAATATTACATGTTTAAAATAAATTAAGTATTTAAAGAAAAATTAACCTTATTTTTAATAAAAATAGATTAGGGTAAGAGAAGCATGTCCGAATTTATTATTATAGACATAACGGATAATGAAAACGTAATACTCGATGCTAAGCAGCAGATTAAATCGATCAAATGCAATGGAACCCTTCAAGTGAAAAACGCCACGAATAAAAGTAGATTATGGAACCTCACATGCGATTTAAAAGAAACCGTAAATACCAATATTTCAAAGGTATTGAACATAGGAACAATTAATCCCGGTCAAGAGTTTAAACAGGAATATCAAATTCAAAAAATAAAAGAGCCTTCGATAAAAGTAGAAGAAGTTTTTGATGTAGAAAGGGAAATCATGAATGTGGTTAATGATACATTTCTTTATGAAAACGTGAATAAGTGTAGTTTAAAAATAACCATTAGCAATCCTCTTGATAAATCCATCGAAGATGTAAAAGTAACGAGAGAACTTCCCAAGATTTTTCAAGAAATAGAATTAAAAACCCCGAATTATGGAGCCGCAGAAATCAAAGAACAAGAAGGAAAGCGAGTAGCTCTTTGGGAATTTAATAATTTAGGATCCGGAGAAAAAGCAAACCTCGAAATCCACTTAAATGTCAATCCAACAGAACGAGAAGATATATCTCTTGGCGCATTAACCGTAGAATATCTTATTAATGACAAGATTCTCACCATGTTCAATCCATTGATTCGCGGATTAACGGATTCCATTAGTGGGGTTGAGAGAGATGAAGGAGCGCGCCCGGGCACGTGGGATTGTACAGTTGAATTCATTAATGATTCTGAATTCAAGGTCAGATTGGAAAAAGTTCAAGTTTCACATAAAATTCCGACGGGCGCAGAATTAATCGTGTCAGAATCTCCAAATCTCGAATTAAACCCCGATCAATCGTGGTCTCACGATTTTAACATTGATAGTCCCAACGTTCCTGAATTGGAATCCGAAGTCAGCTTTACTCCTTTATTTAAAGTCATTACCCGAGTAATTGGAGTAATAAAAAAAGAGCCAACCTATTATCCAGTGCTCAGCGCCGAAATTACGAAAACGATTGAACCACCAGAAGTAGCCGCTTATGCTAATACTGATATGAAAATAACCAATACGATCTTTAACAAGGGAACGGCTCCCATTGATTCGCTTGAAATTGAGGATGAAATTCCCGCCGATTTCATTCCACCTTCCATTCCAGACATAAAACTAGTTGTAAAAAACCCCATGGAAGTCAAAGAATGCCAAGAACGATCTGAATATTTAGAAAAAATCTCTATAGATCCTGATGATGTCAGTCCAGACACAAAACATGTTATCACTATAAAATTACGAAACATGGAAAAAGAACTACCTTCCAACTCTCAATTATTAATGACTTATCCTTTAAAAGCTAAAAATCCTAAGCCCGAATCCAGATATAATACACCGGTAGTAATTAAGGCAAACTCCCCTGTAAAAGGAAAAGAATTCGTGATCTCTCCCCCAGAAGAACCTGTTATTGGAATAAAATACGTTAAAAGAAGATTGAAAACTCTAAAAAGCATTAAACCGGGTATAAATGAAGGAGAATTTGATATCTCGATAAGACTTCAAAATAAAGGAGAAATAGAATTAGAAAATATCGTGGTTCGAGATGTCATCCCTGCCGGATTTACTTTGACAGAAACAAAATTCGAATTTCCATATGAAATGACAGAAACGGAAGGCGTGAAAGAACTAGAAATAAAAATAAAAGAATTACAAGGAAATGAAACCATAAATCTTCATTATACGTGCGCAGGTCAAGGTGAATATCCTCGATCAGAACCTAACGTGGTTGTTAAAGGACGAGAAAGCGTCACAATGGCAGAAGAACCAACGGCAACAAAAGCGGCTCCCCAAGAGGAAATTCCAAAACCCTCTGTTCCAGAATTCAAGAAAGGAATTTTAAATGATATCTTCAATGAACTCATAAAAAAAGTTGAAGAAGGCATTGAAGGGCATAAATTAGCGGAATTAATTGAGGAAAAACGCGATAAGTTCCCACCAGGTCCCATTTTACACCAACTAATGCAATATGCTAAAGAACTTAAAGAACATGCTAAATTTATCGTCGGGAATTTTAAAGATGAAGTTTTAGCAAAAATAAAAGATTTTCAAAGTAAATATGATTAAATTTTTCTCTTTTTCTCTTTTTTTATATTTTCTTCAAAAAATAAAGCAAATAATTTTTTTAATCTCTTTTTTTAATGTGAAAATAACAATTTTAGCCATTCTTTATAGATTTTTTCTTAAATCTGTATTATTCAAATTTAGAATTACTTTCACGAAAATTTTTAAGGTAAGTGTTTAAATTCCTTTCATTTAAAGAGTTCCGGTAATTTTTTTTAAGTCCTAAAAAATGAATATATAAGGAAAAAATAACATTAATAAATAGATGGTGTGTTTGAAAAATCAAATCGTTAAAATCATTTTGGCTTAATTCTAATCTCAATCATTACACGTGAAATAAATGCTTGATGAGAATATTATTGACATTATTTTTGCGGTTTACACCGCAATAATTTCTGGTCTTTTTATCGTTTTATATAAAAAAGGCAATTTTCTTTTATTATGGCTCTTTACATCTATTTTTTTCACGATCGGTAATATAATCTTCATCTTTCGGTATTATAATAGCATTTATCGCTTAATTAGTAATATTTTTTATTTCATCTCAGCACTTTTTCTTTCCTCGTCTATTTTTCAAGAATATTATCAAATTTTCTTTAATAATAGAGGATCTCCGGAGACTCATTATAATGGTAATGAAAGAGTATTTCCCGTGATATTTATAATTTTTTCCGTCGCTTTAATAAATTTTATTCAAATTCCGTTTCTCCTCTATATTTTAATAATGATGGCATTTATGACAAAAATATATTTAAAAATAAAATCCATTACTCATCTTTTTCTCTTGCTTGCTCAAATTTTTACGTTTTTAACCTTATTTTTTTCCGTGTTGCATAATTTTTCCATCCAAGGAATGTGGGAAATCGCTTATTTCATGAAATTGATGTTAGGTGGTTCACTTTTAGCCACAGGTCTTTCAGCGCCTACCGAAAGCAAGTTACACCAATCAGAAGAAAAATTTCGAACATCCTATAATCGAGCAGAATTTTATAAGGATTTATTTACTCATGATATAAATAATATTCTCCAGAGCATTCAATCTGCGCTGGATCTTTTTGCTATCTACGGGAAAGATCTACAAGATAAAAAAGATTTTTTTGATTTAATTGTTCTCGTGCATGGACAAATAAATCGAGCTGCAAATTTAGTTTATAACATAAAAAAATTATCGGAAATGGATGAAAAAGAATATCCTCTAAAAGAAATGGATGCTTGGAAATGCCTAAAAAAATCAATTGATTTGATAAAAAAGAAATATCCCCATAAGAAATTAAAAATCACGCTTGAACATGGTGCGGAAAAAACTCTTGTAAAAGCAAATGAACTCCTATTTGATGTTTTTAAAAATATTCTCAATAATGCAATAATTCACAATAAAAATGAAATCATAGAAATTACAGCAAAAAGCCATGAAATAATTATTAATGATTCAAAATATCAAAAAATAGAAATTAGTGATAACGGTATTGGAATACATGATGCGATTAAGAAAAAAATTTTTGAACGAGCAACGCTGAAAGAAAAATCAATTACAGGGACAGGATTAAGCCTTTCGCTCGTAAAAAAAATTATTGAAAGTTACAAAGGCGAAATCTGGGTAGAAAATAGAATAAAAGAAGATTATTCCAAGGGGAGTAAAGTTATTATTCTGCTTCCCACCAAATAATAGACTCCTCTTAGATAATAACTCAAAAAGTACACGTTAGTGTAAATGAAAAATCATCTTTAGTTCCCTCAGATACCTCGAACTTCTAACTCATCTTTGAATATATAACTTCTTCTTGAAACGATTATTAAATTAGCTTTTTTTTAATATCTTCCATATTTTTTAATAGCAGCAATAAAATATTTCACGTTTTCAAGGGGAATTTCTTTAAAAATAACGGTACTCGGGCCTATAATAAAATGTCTGTTCTCTTTTAATGCGTCCATTAACATCTTCACGTGATTTTCAATTTCTTTTCTTGTTCCATGGGGAAGAATATAGCTCACATCACCAAACCCAATCACTACAAAATCCGGAAATTTTTCGTTAATGTAATAAGGATTACAGCCTCCTTCCCAACCTTGCAAGCCACGAAAGCCAGCCTCGATTAAATGGGGTATGATCTCTGTAACATCCCCGTCAGAATGAATCTGGGGGATCATCTCAGCATCTTGTATCATAGAAGTAATGTTCTTATATAACTTTAAATAATCTTTCCTCCATCTTGCAGGTGATATCATTAAATTTCCCTTATAGGCAATGTCATCCAATATCGTGAGAACTAAATTTTTTGTACTTCGAGTGTTTAACAAGCCTTCTACATTAATCTCAAGAATCTGAGCATAAAATTTTATAACGCGTTGATATAATTTGGAATTTTTTCTAAAATGCTTGCTAAAAACACCCATTCCCATGGATCTCCATGCTTTATCAAAAATTCCATCGACGCTTAATATAGGAAATATTTTTGGTGATAATTTCTCATGATAGCGCAAGACTTTTTTAATAGATTCGCTATTATCGATAATTTTTAAATTACTCTCCATTTCATCCAACACATCAAGATTCCACACGTATCCTCCTTGATAATACGTATTTTTTTTCTTTACGGGCTCCCCATCTAAACCTATTTTTATCTCCTCGCTTCCCGGTGGAATGATTTTTAGAGCTCTAAATTTGACACTTGAGGGAAAGGGAGAAAAAATAGAATCAAAACCCAATATCATAGGGACATCAAAATAAGCATTATTAAATACAATTCCTTTATACTTTTCTAATAATGTTCTCTGATGAAGTGCGATAAATTCTTCACGGATATATTGAACAAAAGTGGGAACCCTCTCCAACTTTTTTCTTTTATCATCATCAAAAACTGCAAGATACCGTTCCTTGGCGTTCATCATGATAGGCATAATTAAAGCTCTCTCATTCAGGAAAATTTTTTAGCAAAATAATTAAGTTCATTTTATTAAATTGTATTTTGCTGTAATTAAAAAATTTCCCCAAGTAAAAATAACATTCAAAAGAATTTAGCGCTATTTTTTCCCAATTAAAATTTTATTCACTTTAGGTTTAATAAATCAAATTCAATATGATGAGGAAAAAAATTCTCGAAAATTCATCCAAATCTAAAAAAAATTAAAAATATTAAATACTTAAATCCAATCTTAAAGATTTTTTAACTTTTTTAACCTCTTTAATTCCTTATTAACAAGGTCTTGAAGGACTGAAACTGACTCTAATTGTTTTTGGAAGATTTCCTTTTCCTTCTCAAGAAATTCAGTTTCAGTTAGATCTTGATTTTCAAGGTCTTTTCGATTGAGATTATATCCTATAATTTGATTTACATGATATTGAAGCTTTTTTAATCCTATATCAAAAATCTTTTTATATAACTTTAAGTGTTCGATCCTCTTTTCAATCTCATCAATGCATAAAAAGCACGATCGAATTTCCTTCGATTTTTTAAGATTATTTAATTGAGATTTGATTTCCTCAAGATCTGAAACAATATTCGCTAGTTGGTTTGTAGTAAGCGTTTCTATCCCTTCTTCCTCCTCTAGACTAATATCATCAAAAATATTCGGAGCGTATTTAATGTTAATTTTATTCATGTATTTTTCCTGTTTCTTTTCAAGAGTGTTTTCGACTTTTTGAGGATCATCGATGATTTTAACTTCATTGAAATCTGTTATTAATTCTAACTCGTCAAGTTCTAATTGTGTCATTAAAGGCGTGAACCTTACTTGGAGTTGCTTTTTACCGTAAAAATCATCTCTAATCCGCATGATTTGCGTGTAAATTTGAATGTATTCTTTTCCAATTGGAGCATATAGCACGCCTTCATTATCTAATTGCCAGAGTAATGGATAAATTCGGTCTTGTTCTATAGCTCCCGTGACTAAAATTTTCTGCCATGGACTCAACTCTGGCATTCCTTCTAAGGGATTTTTTACTATAACGTTTATCCTTTCATCATTTTTTGTTTTTTTTAAATTATTCTCAGTAATTTTAGCAATTTCGGCATTTGCCTCAAGAATATAAATTTCTCCCTTGGGCGCCAATTTATGAGCTAAAGCTGCTATATATCCGCTTTTTGCCCCTAAAATCAATAAATCATCATCTTCTTCCAATGCTAATCCTTGAAGCATGATAGAAATCATGTGCGGAGCCGAGATAGTCCGGTAATTTTGCTCGTTTTTGAAATAGAACAAATTAGGAACGTCCGCATATAAATTTATGGGATTGACATATCGTCTATCGATGAAATCTTCTAAGTTAACCTCCATGAAGGCATCTATCAAGCGCTTGTCTTTCAAGATCTCGTTTCTTACCAATGCATCGATTAATTTTTTCTTCCTATTTTTGTAAAAATCTTTCATGCTCATGGAAAATTTATCTTCTTCCTATATTTTTAAATAGATCTTTTTTTAAACAACTATAAATAACATGTTCTAATATATTTTACTATTATAGATTAACAATCGGGTCTATTTTTAAATGAACCATGTTTGTCGTGGATGAAAAATCCTTAAAAAATTCAAGACTCACGCTCCTCTTATTAATTCTTAACGTTTCATGTTTCATCTATTTTTCAGCCGTAGATGTCCAATACTTGCTTTTTTTTGCTCAAATTAACAATAAAATCATTCAAGAAGGTCAAATATGGCGCCTTTTTACTGCGATGTTTTTACATGCTGATATTTTTCATTTATTTTCCAACATGCTAGCCTTATTTTTCTTTGGAATCGTTATTGAAAATAATTTTTCCAAGTTAGAATATCTCTCAATATATTTAATTTCTGGAGTGATTGGTAATCTTTTCTCGCTCATCCTCCTTCCTCCCCTCACGATAAGTCTTGGTGCTTCAGGGGCGATTTTTGGTCTCATTGGTGCTTCTTTTATTTTAACGATATACCACGATCGTTCTCTTATTTTCTTAGCATTTCTCTACATAATTTATTTTTTAATAATGTCTCTTGCGCCGGGTATTAATTTATGGGCCCATTTATTCGGATTGTTAGGAGGTGTCAGCTTGGGCCATGTTTTTTATAAAAGAAAGAAATTTATAGAGTATTAATACTATTTATTCTTTTTTTTCTTATTTTTCTTGATTTTTTTTCGCTCTTCTTCCATGGAAAAATCTTTAGCACAGATATCTTCGATGGGACATATATCATGTTTAGGATTAATGGGCAAGCAAATTTGCTGTCCAAATTTAACAAACAGTCTATTAATTCTTATCCAATATTGTTTGGGTATTTTTCTTTTTAATCGTGCTTCTGTTTCTTTCGGATTTTTTGTCTTGATATCGGAAAAAATTCGATTGGCTATTCTATGGACGTGAGTATCTACTGGGATGGCCGGAATTTTAAAGGCATACACGAGCACGCAATTAGCAGTTTTTGCTCCTACACCGGGGAGATTTATCAAATCCTCAAAAGTATTTGGAATCTTTCCATTGAATTTTTCCATTAAAATTCTTGAAACTTCTTTAATGCGTGCTGCTTTTACCTTATAGAAGCCAGCGGGATAAATTAATTTTTCTAAATCCTCTAAACCGGCATTAGCAATTTCTTTTGGAGTTTTGTATTTAGAAAATAACGCTCGTGTAGCTTCCCTTGTATTTGCATCCTTCGTTCTTGCTGAAAGGATGGTCGAAATTAATATTTTAAAGGGATCCTCGCTTTTTTGGGCTAATTGATCAAGGTGGACCTCTCCTTCTAATGCATTTTCAATTTTATCAAGCAATTCTTCGTAATTCATGACGTGTTAGGAATATTATTGTTTTTCAAATACGTGAAATTTTCTCATAATTATTTGGTCTTTCTTTGCATCAATTAAAGAAAAGATATTTTTATCAGAAAATCTAAGGCGTTTATCGGATTTATTAATAATCCTTTCAGTGTCCATTAATGGCAGAGTTATAAATCCTGTTTCTTGAGCAATCCTTTGGAGGTCAGGTTGTAATGCTCCTCCATCTAAAGCGTGAATGAGGGGGGACGTAATGCTAATTCTTCCCCCCTTTTTTAAAAGATATCGTGAAGATTCAAAAATTTGATGGAATAATGGATTTAATTGAGAGTGGATTAATCCTTTTATTTCCGTATAATAAGGCTTTTCCACGTAAAAAGGCCCCATGAACGGTTCAGATACGATGCCATCGAAATAATTGGGTGGAAAACGGTTTGGTAAATCTTTCACGTCAGAAACGATGAGTTTTTCCTGTAAATTTTTTGGAGGTGCCTGATTTAATTCTTTAGATAACCATTCGATGTTTTTTTGTGTATTAATAACCCTTTGTTTATCAAGATCTGCGCCATAAACATCAAAATCTTGTAAAAACGCCATTAAAAAGATCATTCCATTGCCTACAAAAGGATCCAAGATTTTTTTTTCATGTCTATTTTCAAATAAGTTCAAGAAATTCAATAGTATTAATGCCAATTTAGGAGGAATGGAACTTTTAAAATCTTTATGGGGTCTTTCAGCATCAATTTTTCGCTTAAAATTCGGATCATCCGTTGTAAATGTTCTCCCTATATAAATGCCTTCCTCTGTCATGCTAAAAATGATTTCAGCCCTGGTTTCAGTTAACAAGTTATAAGTAATTACGTGGTGAGGAAAAATTGGATTTAACGTCCCCTCAGCAATGTATTTTTCCGGATATTTGTAATATAAAGCCTTTTTCGCACCTTTTTCAAATAATAAGGACATGATCTCTTTATTAAGGAAGGGTAAGAAATGTTTTATTAAAACATCGGTATAATATTTATCATCAAAAAAAATCGGATAAAGAGATACGGCAAAAAAATATTCCTTATTTTTAATATTAAGGAAAACATCATCCACCACAGAATTTAAAATGTTTCTGATTTTTTCCCTTTCGTTCTTTACCCGTTTAAAATTGCCTATCTTTTCAGGAAAAGCATTCCTTAAAGACTGATAATCAATGAAACCCGCGGCTTTTCCAATTTTTTGAACTCCTCCTAATAAGTATTGAAATTCCATGAGTTCATTAATAAAATATTTTTGCTCGAGGAGGGATTCAAATTCTACTATAGCTGCTGTAGCAGAATAATCTATGATTCTACCCTTAAATCTTGAATTTTTTAAGCAATAATCCAACTCTGCAAGTGATAACTTCCAGTTCGAGCCTAAAATAAAAATGAAATAATTCATGAAGTATGTCTAGAAAGAGAAAATCAGAAGGAATTTGAATTTTTTCCTTAAATTTCATGGGGCAAGGGTGCCTAAAATAATTTCTTCTATTCATTCCTTATATTGCTCTCTTAGCCAATCTTTAAAAGCTTGCGTGATTTTACCTCGCCAAATGGCGTTTTTCCCAGTTTCTTTTTTAAATCTTTTAAGATCTTCCTCATAATATTTATCAATAAGTTCTACCTTTTCTTTTTCGAGGGAATATTCAACAATATTTTTCTTTTTAAATTTTTCTTCCAATTCTAAGAATTCTTTTGAAAAGTCATATTTTTCTCCCGTAATCTCACTGAGAGATTTGAGGATTTCCTCAAGATCTTTTTTATCTCTATTCGGTATCCTTTTTAATATTTTCTCATCCACTTTAATCTCGTGATCACTTACACCTTCTGTTTCTAAAATCTGTTTGGTCTTATATTTTTCTAATTCTACTCTGCGTAATTTTTCCATGATCTTTTTGTAATGATCTTTAAAATATTTTAATGCCACGGTAATGATATCAGAAATGGTTTCCCAATTCTCTGAATTTTTTAAATCGGTTAACCATTGATAAATTTCATTGTTTAAAGTTAAATTTATTACTTTTTCTTCCGAAACCGCTTTAATCGTTAGCCATCTTAAAATATTGGCGATTAAATTGTTGTTATCAAATGCTTTAAAACCATACTCCCTGCCGAGGGATGAAAAAATGGAAATCGTCCCAAATCCTACGACCCTTCCTTCATGATACTTGCAAGCAACTAAAAGGGGTATTTTGGGGCTGTCTTCCTCCACCCACTCTTTTCCCCTTAATACTCTCCTCCAACAATTAAGCCCTCCATGGATTAATGCATCTATTTCTACCTCGTCGTGTTCGGCTACCTCCTCTAAAATTTCTAATGAGCACGCATTAGAAAATACCGCTTTATTTACTAATTCAGTAATCGCATGAGGTGTAATATCATCTAAAATTATCCTCTTCTGAAGAACGACATAATTCATGGAGTCAAAAATTTCATCGGAAACGAATTTAAATCCAAAACGACTTGTTAACTCATTTAAATTCGTATTATTAGAATGGTCGGCTCCACTGGAGCTAGCTATGAGGAGGCCGCCTCCCAATTTCACGAATTCTTCTAAGGCATTTATTTCTGCTGGATCTAACTTCGCATTAATAGGCGTTGATAAAATAATTACATCATATTGCTCTAAAATATCAATGGAATATAATCCGGTTTCTATTTTACTTAATTGATAATTAGATGCGAAGAGAAAATCAATGAACTCATTATAACTCGAGGTTTCTAAAATCAATGGATTATTATGTGAATAATCCAACCCAATCGTTATTCGTTTGGACATTAGATATCAAAATAAATTTTATAAACAATATCATGCGACATGCTTTTTATAAAATGATGAAAATCATTTATTTATTTAAAAATTTGGTAGTTGTTTCATTTTTGGATGAAAATGTCCAGAACTACATGATAAAGCCTTGGTCCATAACTTTTTACATATCGTTTTTCTTTTAATTCACATTTTAATTGAGATTCTGATGCTTTTTTCTTGAAATCCTCATATAAGGTTAGATAATCCTGTTCATCTTTTTTTACCACTCCTTCATAATGAAAAACGGTTCCCGGTTCTTTTGTTAGGGTAAGAGCTTGTTCAATGTAATCTCGAGGTGCTGGAAACACGCCCATGATCACACGATCTGCTCGAACACCGGAATTGCTAAGTTTAACCACTTCTTCTCGACAATCTCCTAAAATAGGAATGATTTTATCCTCCACGTGGTTTAGCTTAATGTTCTCTTTTAAATATTGGAAGGCAACGGGATTTAATTCAATACTATATATTTTTTTAACCGGAGAATGAACTGCAATGGGCAAACTAAAATATCCTATGCCCGCAAACATGTCTACAATGATTTCATTAGGATAGACCAAAGTAGATAAATATTTTCTCTCCCGCACGTTTCCTTTTGAAAACATGATTTTAGTAATATCAAATCTATAAAGAACGCCGTTTTCCTTGTGAACCACGATAGGATTTTCTTCACCTGCTAGATATTCCATGTTTTCTGGCACTCTAAATTTACCTACGATTGCCCCTTGATTCAAGTAGACATTTCTCATATTAGGAAATATTTTTAAGTAGGCTTGGCCTATTTTAAATCTCTGTTTCATTAAGCGAGGATTGAGTTTTATGATAATTGTTTTCCCTACGGATTGAAATCCGCTAGGAAGTAAATTAAGCTCCTCTTCCAATAATTCATTTTCTAATTGTTTTTTAAGTTTCTCTTTTATTCCCATGAAGATCCCATTTCCTTTCTCATTGAATCCTTTCTTTTTAAAATGATGGTGGAAGTAAAAAGTTCTCTTCTCTTAATTGATGAGTTACATACTGATTCTAAAAAATTAAGCCGTTATTATAGAATTTACCATGAGATTCTTTAAAATTATAAAGTAATTTTAATCAATACAAAACCAAGGTGGAAAAATTTTTCTCCAATTAAAATTCATGATATTGAAAGCAATAAAAAAAGAATAATTTTACCCAATTTTAAAAATGTATTTAAGGTAAAAAATATACAACCGGAAAATAGAGTAAATACGACAAAATGGCTGCAATAGGAAAAGTTAAAAGCCAAATGATAAAAATTTTCAATACTTTTTTTTCTCTCACAGGATTACGGCTTGCTTTTGAAAGTCCAATAAGGGATGCAATCAACATGTGCGATCCAGAAAGAGGAATCCCCAGTAATGTTCCAATGAATAAAATTAATGCGGTAGGTGCCTCGGATGCAAATGCCGTGCTAGGTCGCAACTCCGTGATGGTTCCAACACTTTTTATCACACTTCTCCCAATCAGAATTATTCCCAATGCAAAACTTATTCCTGAAATGATTAGTAATACATCCACATCAATAATTTCCATGCCGACAACTATACCAATAGCGTTTGAACAATCATTTCCCGCTCGAGAAAACGCAGTCATGCATATTATAACTAAAAGCATCACCGAAAAACGCTTCTCTGTCTTTTGATAATCAATGAACCCATTTAAACGCTTAATTTTATATCTCTGAAGTAGTTTATACGAAAAATAAGTAGAAATATACCCGATAATCGGTGAAAAAATCCACCATGAACTCATTGTTAAAATAGTTTGCCAATTCACCCCATTTATCCCCCCTAAAAATATCCCAATCCCCAAAATCGCTCCTATTGTAGCGTGAGTTGTCGATATAGGCAATCCTAAGGAAGAAGAAATAATTAACCAAATGGTAGTAGAAATCAATATCGTAATAACCACGGCGTGAGTAATTTCAATTTCAAGAATATTTTTTCCCACGGTTTTACTCACACCCTCACCTAAGAAGATTGCGCCAGTTATGGCAAATATCGTTGCTAATAAGAGAATTTGCCTCATGGATAAAATTTTGGAACCATAGAGCGTAGAAAATGTTTCATCATTCGCCCCAATACCAATGGCTATAAATATAGATATTATTAAAAAAATTAATGAAAGAGTCATGAATTCCAATTACAATCGCCCACCTTTCATGTTTCTCATTTATTCGGATATTTTATGATTAAACTTCTAAGATAATCGCTAATTTCCTCAGCGTGCACAATCATATCGTATAATTTTATAATTATTTTTGCGGTCAAGTAAATCATTAAGGTTTTATCAGTTTTTTTATAAATATCTTCTAAGACATGATATTTAAAATTCCTTGCTTTTCTTTTCAGATTTTCAATGTAAAAAGTTTTTTGATAAGCCGTTTTAAAATCTCGTTCCATTAAGGATACTAATTCGGCTAATTCCTTCATGACATCCAAACATAGGTCATTAATGTTTTTTAAGGGCTCTTTTATATCCTCATAGAAAACAAAAGGGTATATCCTTAATAAATGAGCCAAATCTTCTGATTCATCTGAAATTCGATCCAAATATTTAATGATTCGATATCTATCCTCCACAAGAAACGGTAATGCTCGTTTTTCTTCATATAAAACCTTTATATACTCATCTTTAATTTTATCCAAGGCGTGTTCACTTTGAATTACTTTAATGGTCTTTTCCTTGTTTTTACCATCTTCTATTAATTCATTTATTTGCTCGTGTAAGAATTTCATGCCTTTAATGAATTCAGTTAAATATTTAGAACCCAATTCAATAAGCGAACTTTTTTCTTTTTTCTTTAACTTCATGTGTAACTTATTCTCTTATTTTAGCATGATAAGGATTATTATATAGCATGAATGGAAAGATAATAGTTTAAAGAAAAAGTCCTCTTATAAAAATCTATTTTTATTTCATGCTTCATTGGATCCTATCTACTGGAACTTGTCTTTTAGCGAGTAAAAAGGAACTAATGATGATTAGACAAATTCCATTAACCAAAGAGTCTTTTTTACCACATTTCTAAAAAAACGAGGCTAATCTATTGGAAGCTCATTTACGACCTTTTTCTGCAAAATTGATCCAAGATTAGCAAAAAAAACTCATTTTAACATTCTTCAAATTTTACCCTACTTTCTTGATACGAGAGGCTTACCCGAGTATCATTTAAACTATTTTAAAAAATGCTCTTTTCTCTTTCTTTTTAGCCCACATGACAAATTGGATTCGTGATAAAAATAATAAACCTCCTAAAAATAACCCTATTCCAAGGTACAATACAATTTGAAACTTAATCGAAGAAAAAATTATCCAATAGATTAACCACAATACCATTAATCCGATTCCTATCATCATGATAATTAATGCTATATTTCTTACTTTCTTATCTAACTCATCAACTTCTTTTAAACTATTCAATTCTTATATCGATTCACCCAACTTGTTTATTGTAATTTTAATTATTAATAATAATCCCGCTATTTTTGCCTCAATTCCATTTTTTTAAGAATAATAATACTAAACACGTAAAACAGGGTTCAAATTTCTATTAATAATGGAAAAAATTTCTATTTTTAATAATTCTTTTCCTTTTTTAAATCTATTTGGATATATATTAAGTTTATTTTTCTCCAATTTCTATTTTTTGAGACAAATTTACTTTTTAAGGGGAGGTCCCTCTTGAATAAGAACTGAATATTAAATTCTCTCTTTTCTTTTTCATTAGTATTTTAAAATGGGATTCATTTAAATCAATTAATAACTTAATAAAAAAATACTATTAAAATTCTTAACGAGGGGGGTTAGATTAAATGAGTAATGCTTTACCCACTGATTTTTTTGATGAATTAGGACCTGAGAAGATAGTGATTGTAAGAAACTCTAGTATTGGATTAGAAGGATACTTAGTGTTCGATAATACATCAATTGGATGGCCCGCAGGCGGTATTCGGATGGAACCAGACGTTTCTCTTGAAGAAATCGTACGATTGGCACGAGCAATGTCTTATAAATTTGCCAGCTATCGACTTAAAGTAGGAGGGGCTAAAGCAGGAATTAAAGGAGATCCTTTTTCGGAAAAAAAAGATTTATTAATTACCGGTTTTGCAGAAGCAATAAAAACAAACATTTTAGAAGATAAATACGTATGCGGCCCTGATATGGGAACCTATGACCGAGATATTGAGCGAATTTTTAATATCATTGGTAAACCTGGATTGGCACCGAAACCTCTTGGCATGAAAAAAAACGGTTTTCCCGTAGAAGAATTATTCACGGGATATGGCGTTTCATACTGCATTGAAGCGATTTTTAAGTATTTAAAATCAAAGGGTAAATTTGAAGAGAATTCTAAACCAAAAATTCTATTAGAAGGATTTGGGAAAGTAGGCATTGGAATAGCTATGAGTTTGAAAGAATTGGGATATCAGTTAAATGGCGTTTCAACCATTAAAGGAGCCATTTTTAACGAAAAGGGGCTGGATTTAGACAAGTTGATGAAATTGAAACAACAATACGGGGATGATCTCATTAATCATTATGAAAGTAAAAATCTAATCAAGGTAGAAAAAGAAAAATTATTCGAACTTTCAAAAGACCATCCCATTGATTTCATCATTCCAGGAGCTCGCCCTGATGTCATTAATAGAAACAATGTGGATAACATTCATGTGAAAGCAATAATTCCAGCAGCGAATATTCCGTATGAAAATGGTATCACGAAAATCCTTCATGAGAAAGAAATCATAGCCTTTCCCGATTTCGTGGCTAATGCGGGAGAAATCTTGGCTATAGGCGTAAATAAAATAGCAAAATCTCCTGAAGAAATATTTGATTTCGTTAGAGGAAAAATAGACGAAAAAGTAAACGAGATCATCCAAGGTGCATTAGAGAAAAATATTTCTGCATATGACTATGCGGTAAATGATGCGCTTTCTTATATCCAAAAATATGTTAATCGAAGAAAAAAACACGTGGAAAAATTAAATAAACGTTATTAGATAAAAAAGCTTTTAAACATCTTATTTTTCTCATTATTTTTATTTAATGGTTCTTACTAATAAATTTAATTTGATAAATAATCCAAATAGGATTTAAAAACTATTCAATATAGATTTTTCAATCAAAATGAAAAGCTAGAAAGAGAAAAAAAAATTACGCTCGAATTAATGATTTTTCGTCATTATTATATATTTTAACAAAATCATTTTCCCTTGGTTGTCTAAAATTTTTTTCATGGCATAACCAACAAGCATTATTTTCGTGATAATTAAGTTGTTCGCAATTAATACAAATTTTGAACTCATTAGGATTAGATAAAATCTTTTCAACCGTAAATAATCCTTCTTTTTCAAGTCCCCTTATTCGCATGACATTTATGTGATTAATTAAATAATCGTGAAGTCCCAATTTTTGGAGTGTCCTCCCCGTTTTTTTAAAAGCAATACCACATAACAAACTTGTTAATAAAATAATTGATTCAATAGTGGGAATTTCGATATCGAGAAATTCTGCTAGAGAAGAAATGGGAACAAGCCCAGTCGGCACATCTTCCGTGAGGTATCGTGTAATTAATTGATTAGGGGCATTTACTGGCTTGTATGCTTCAATTTTTTGGATGGCATCGTATATCGATTCGCTCTTTATTCCATAAGAAGATTCTGCCCATTTGGTAAATCGAAATTGTTTTAAACCTAATTCACTTAAAATTTTATTAATTTCAGCTTCTACTGTTTCAAGAACTTGACAAATTTTAATGCTTGCCCCTTCATTATAGAATTTAAAAGGTTTGCCTATATCCATCATTCCAGCATTAAACAATGTGATAGCAGGATGAAGTAGCATGCCAATATTATTAAAAGTAACTTCAAGATAATTATCCACGGGAATCAATTGAGGAAAAATATAAGCTAATATATTATGGACGACATGAACATGATTCTCGGGAAATGTTGAGAAATTCACGGTATTTTTTATTTTTAAAATATTTACTCCATTATTCTTTAAAGCTCTACATGTAAAGAGTAGCGTTTGAGTTTCTCCTACAAAAATAGAGAGATCCTTTCTTCTCTCACCTATTATTTTCTTAACTTCTATAGCTCCAAATGTTCTGCCAGGATTTAACAATATGATTTGACCGTTTTTAAGAAATGGTGCGAGTTTTTTAGCAATACTTTCATGAGCAGAAGCAGGGACTACTATTAAAATAATATTAGCATCGCTTACTGCTAATTGTAGATTTTGTGTGACCAATCTAATTGGATAAAAACCTTTCAAGCAACCAAAAGCAGTAATTCCCCCCGCTTTTTTTATATCAGCAATTCTTGAATAAGAACGATTATAAAGTGAAACTTGAAATCCTTTCGAAGAAAGATAAGCTGCAAATGCTCGTCCCCCGGATCCTGCTCCAATTACACAAAATTTCATTATTCCATCAACTCCATCTTTGCAATTTTTTTTCGAACCTGTTTTAATTGAGGAAATTCATGAGAAATTTTCGAAAGGATTTGCAATATTCGTTCTATCTCATCGATTGGTTTCTGAAGCTGATCGTCCCATGATATACATGCCCCATCAATAATTTTGGTTTTTATTTTTCCTTGCGCATATTTATTGTTTTTTAAGTGAGGCGCATCAAAAATCCCGTGTTTTACTAATCGCGTGAGAGCTTCAAGATTTATATAAGGATTTTGTATCTCATCCGTAGATTTTGTTAAGGACGGAATTAAATCAATGATCCATCTGGCTTGCTTAATTAAATCTTCTTTTCGTTGAGTCACGCGATCATCAATAACATTTAACTTACTTGAATATACTTGATCTATCACTTGATCCACAATATTACAACTCTCTATTATTTCCTCAGGCCGAGCAGCATGACTTGCTTCAGAATAACTCACTACATGTAAAATATCTGGTCTCATTGTTAATTGGATTAATGTTGCCGCTGCTAATTGCCCTTTTGCTTTCTCTAAATTTAAAGGAAAACTTGCTAAACCCGTCCGCGTCTGACGAATGATTTTGAAATTCGCATCAACTAATTCGTGTAGGAGTTCATCTTTCGCAAGATTTTTAGCTAAATCCATTTCTAAAGAATTTGAAGGGGGTGTATTAAACATGTATTGCGCAATAAAATACCGGACTCCTAAAGTTTTTGCTATTATACCACACAAAAACATATCAGCAACTTCAATCGCATCAGGTGCATCTCGAAGACCCCAATGATGAGGATCATTTATTTCTACGGGAATATTATTTTTAGCATGCCATTCAATCGCTTTTAAATGTTCTTTAATGGAATCCTTCAAACTCAAGGGACCTCTGCCATCCATTTGATTAAACCAAAAAATGGGAATTGCAGCCCAGGCATTTTTTATCGTCCGCTGATATAATTCTGCTAATTTAATGAAATCTCTTGTTCCTGCATATATCCTTAATAAAGGAAAATTTCCTCTTAATCGGGCTTCATGTAATTTGAAAAAATCTGCCTCACTTTTTAAGGGAACCCCTCCCGCCCCAGATAGCGATTGAATGCACTCTTCTGGATGAAAATAATTTTGTTGGGTATTTTGATCAGGAGCTATCGAAATTATGTCTAATGCACTGGCTTCAGCTATTTCTTCAATCCCTTTAATTGTATTTTCCAGACTGGGCAAACCAAAATGGGCTCGTATCACGGGATAAGGCTTTTTCCACTCTATTCGCGAAATTAACTCCATTGGGATTTCTTGTTGGACTTGTTGATCTGCAAATTCGCCTTTTAACGCCGCAAGTATTTGATATTTTGACTCTCCTCCAATGAAATAATGATCAAAAATTTCGTGAGCTTTAGCCTCTTCCACTACTTTTGGTGTTCCGGCAAAAAATAATTTTTTTGGCTTAACTTTAAGTTTCATGTATTCCCTCTCAAATTCTACTAATAAGGGTTTTACCGTATGGGGAGTTAAACGATAGCTTAATCCAACAATTTCGGGCCTTACCCTTTCGATTACTTTTATAATTGAAGGAATAGGCGTGGCGGGTCCTATAAAAATGCAATTATAACCTAACTGGGTTGCAATACTCATGAAATTATGAGCGCCAGCCACATGGACACATTGCCCGATACAGGCAGCTACTATTTTTGGTTCCGTATTCCTTTTTGAATTACTCCTTGTAATATTTATCACCCTTATGTAAGGAAAATTAAGATAGTTGATTCTAAATTTTTTCATTCATGGACTCAATTTGTTGAAATGACACAAATTGTAATCCTAAATTTGGATAATTAGCTTTTTGATGTTTTCGAATTCCGATATTGGAAGCGTTCATTTCTTATACCTAATAACAGATATAAAAACTTGTATTTAAATCTTGTGCCCATTTAAATATTACATTAACCATTTTATTATTTGATTAACCAAATTATTAAACAAAATTATTTTAAACATGATTGGTCATAAAAATATCAATTCTCAAATATTGTAAAACTCGTGAACCTTGGAAAGCATATAAATTTCCATTATGTCGCCAGTATCCTCTGCGTTAACAAGCTGCATCAAAACGTAAGTTAACTTATTTAATCTGTCCATGATAGTAGTAGTAGTAGTAGGATTTATGTTTTCCATGAGATATTCATAAATAGACTGCCTATTAACGATTTAGTGGCTAACACGAAAATAATTCCAAAGACAATTTCGGATACTAATTCCATTAACCATGGAGGCTTTTTTACCGTATTTCTAAAAAACGAAGCTCATTCTTCGGAATTCTTCGGAATCTCATTTACAACCATTTTTTGCCATACGAATCTCAAATTAGAGATAAAATCAGCTAAAATGGCAAAAAGAATTCCTAAAACATGGATGAAATCTTCCATCAATATTCTTTTTTTCCTTGTTTTTAAAGGTTAGATCAAGGAGATATTTTAATCTTATTAAAAACCAATCTCATTATATTTAAAGTCCTATCTCAAGTTGCTCCTTACTAAAAATACCTTGCGAAGAGCCGCTTGATGAGAGTAGAATTCATAGAGCAAGCGCAAGGAGAGGGAACGATACATGATGTTCATGAGCATGTCATAAATGTGAGAGAAGATTTTAAAAAGAATCAATGGTTATACATTTATCAACAGCCTTTTAAATTAAAAATATTTCGTGATGATAAAATTACAAATAATCAAGATACATCAAACACAGAAATTAAAAATAGCAAGTCTGAAATTGTAAAAATTGGGCGTAGGAATTTAGGCATTATGATAATTCTTGGATTAACAGGACAAATAGCATGGGCGGTTGAAAATACCTGGTTTAATACTTTTGTTTTCGATATGTTAACTCCAGATCCTAGGCCAATCGCATGGATGGTTGCCGTCTCTGCTGTAGTGGCTACGATTACTACGCTAATCATTGGGTCATTAAGTGACCGAACCCATACTAAAATGGGAAGAAGGAAACCATATATATTATTTGGCTACATTTTATGGGGTATTATTACAGCTATTTTTCCGTTAGTAGCTTTAATTCAAGTAATAGGAATTGCAGTAGTAATGGTGGTCATCATGGATGCCATCATGACTTTTTTTGGTTCTACGGCAAATGATGCTGCTTATAATGCCTGGATTACTGATATAGGACATCCCACCAATCGCAATAAGATTAATAGTATTAATACTGCGGCGGCGTTGCTTGCTAATCTTATTGCTTTAGGCGTTGCGGGCGTCATTATTGATACTTATGGTTATTTCATTTTCTTCTATATCTTAGGTGGGATTGTTTCAGTTAGCGGATTAATCGCCGGGGTGATGATTAAAGAGCCCCAAATTCTTGAGTCCACGCAAGCATCTTCGAAATCATTGTTGACCGAATTAAAAGAACTGGTGTCCATTCAGGATCTTAAAGAGAATAAAATTCTCTATCTTCTCTTCTTGAACATGGCAATAGGCGGAATTGCATCGAATGTTTATTTCCCTTATCTTTTCATTTACTTGGAGCATTATTTAGGATTTTCTAAAACTATAATCAGTCTCATAGCTTTATTCTTAATCGGTTGTTCTACCATTTTAGTTTTAATATTGGGATTTCTCATAAAAAAGACAAATCGCAAGCTACTATTAATGTTGTATATCATTATTGGAACATTAACATTGTTAATTTTTGCTTTCGTGAAAAATATATGGTTGGTTACGATTATTTACATGTTATCTCTCACTTTTTCTCAATTGTCTGGAGTTGTTCGGAATTCCTGGATGCAAGACAAATACCCGCAAGGAGACATAGGTAAATTTCAAGGAGTTCGATTAATTTTCATGGTGGGTATTCCGATGGTTATCGGCCCTTTCATAGGCTCTTTTGTCATACAATTATATGGAATCCCAATAATAGTTGAAGGAGAATCTGGTTTTATTCCTACCCCTCCGGTAATTATTTTCTCTGCTCTCTTAACTCTATTAGCATTAATTCCCCTATTCTTTATTAAGAAATCGGAAGGTGAAATTCTCTAAAATATAATAATAAAATTTTTTTTTCTTTATTTTTTATTGGTTCATTAAATTCTCAAGAATATGATTAATTATTCTCAATAATGTTAAAAAATTACGTGATTAGATTCTTTCATGGTATCTAATGTGAAGTCTTTAGGTCTGTATTTTTTTCTTATGGATATATCGTGAAGGATAAAGATTAATACGCATTTTATTTCACCTATTCTAATTCCAATTTGTATAATTTTTGAATAAATAAACCATTTCAACGAATTCAAGGAAAAGCTCAACAAGCATTAAATTTAAAAGATAACATGATAATAACATTCTTATTTAAAAGTTTTCCTTTGAAAAATGAATGGAATTTAGGATTTTTTGATTTTGGATGTTAACAATCTTAAAAAAAATAAGCAATATTTTATTTTAGATTATATGACCTTAAAAAATAATGATAATATACCTAGGCCAGAATATCCAAGGCCTCATTTTAAAAGAAAGGATAATTGGCTGAATCTTAATGGCGAATGGGAATTTTCTTTCGATGATGAGAATGTAGGTTTAAAACAAAAATGGTATAAAAAGGAACAAAAAGAGAAATTCAATAGGAAAATTATTGTACCGTTCTGTTTTCAGAGCAAGTTAAGTGGAATTGGAGATCTATCTTTCCATGACATTATTTGGTACCGAAAAGAATTTGAACTTCCTTCTCAATTCGATGATAACCGTATTTTATTACATTTTGGAGCGGTTGATTACTATTGCATGGTATTTTTAAATGGAGAGCGGGTAGGAGAACATGAAGGTGGGTACATAGGGTTTACTTTAGATATTACCGATATTATTGAAAAAAATAATATTTTAGTCGTTCGGGTGGAAGATCCTAGTTCAGACATAGAAATCCCACGAGGTAAGCAATTTTGGTTCGAAAAACCAACAAGTATTTTTTATCCGCGCGTGTCTGGTATTTGGCAAACTGTATGGCTTGAATGTGTTTCCTTGAAAAATTATCTAAAATGGGTTAAAATTACCCCCAATATAGATGATTCTCATATAATCTTGGAATGTGATGTAGCAGGTAAAGGTAATCCTAATTTGAGACTTTCTGCTAAAGTATTTTTTAATGATGAAGATATTGCTCAAGAAAATATTAATCTTAGTTTTTTGGGAGACCTCAAGGCAAAAAGGGATAGAAAAATATTAAGGCCTAAAGGAACACAGATACGCATACAAAATCCCAGCCCTTTCAAATTTAAAATGAAAATACCGAAAGATAAATTACATCTATGGGATACAGTCACGCCTAATTTATATGACCTCATTTTAACTATATATGATTCTCGTTTAAATGAAATCTATGATGAAGTACAATGCTATTTTGGAATGAGAAAGATTTCTCTTTCTGACCGTCCTATTGGAACAAATAAACGAGTGTTGTTGAATAATAAACCAATTTATCAAAAATTGTTTCTTGTACAAGGCTACTGGCCGGATGGGCTTTATACTGCCCCTTCAGATGAAGCAATCAAGCGTGATATTCAATATATTAAAGAATTTGGATTTAATGGCTTAAGAACTCATCAGAAAGTATTTGATCCTCGTTTTTTATATTGGTGCGACAAAATGGGTGTTTTAGTATGGGGAGAAATCGGAAATGCATTCCAATTTACACCAAAAGCACAATTACGCATTATTAATCAATTTGCAGCTGAAATCGAACGAGATTATAATCACCCCTCCATCATTGTATGGACGATTCTAAATGAAGGGTGGGGTATACAAGGAGCTCATCGAAATCCGGAGAGAAGGAATTACACTGTATCATTATATTACTTAATGAAATCGCTTGATCCTACAAGATTAGTCGTTGATAATGATGGCTGGTTCCATACCAAAACAGATTTATGCACCATTCATTTATACGGTCGCTATGAGTTATTAGCGAATTCTTTCGAGGAAGAAAAAAAATTCGACTTGCGATCGGCCTTTCCCACGTATCTTGAACCTTATTTCTATGAAGATGAACCGATAATCTACAGTGAGATTGGGGGATTTGGACTTGAATCAGAAGAAAGTGAAGAGAGCTGGGGATATGGGGGTGTTGGAAAATCTTCTGATGAACTTCTTGAAAAAGTCATAAATTTATTGAAAATGTTTGATGCGAGAAAGGAATGGATTCATGGATTTTGCTATACAGAATTATATGATCAATTTCAGGAGGTAAATGGATTATTAACCATGGATAGAAAACCGAAAATTTCCCCATCGCGACTTAAACAAGAAATAGAAAACCTCTTTTATTAATAATTTTTTAATAAAGTTCCTTTTTTAATTTTTATTTCTTATCATTTTTTACCACTTTTTTAATAATTTCACATTTCAAATTGCTTTTTTCTAATAAAATTTAACTCGAACATGAGTGCCATAATTAATTAAAAATTTAATAAACACGCATGAAATGATTCGGAAATAAGATCTTTATGATAATTTTTATAAGACATATCATACTTCTATATTCAATATATATTAGGGTTTATCAATTGAATACTCTGTTTTAAAGATATTAACATTTAAAGAAAAATAAAATAAAGAAAAATAAAATAAAGAAAATAAAAAAAATATAACAAGGTAGATTTAAACATGTCAAGAGAATTAGAACATAAAGAAACAAACCTTTCAATAGTCTCCTATTCGTTGACAAAATTCTTAATGAATACACTTTCAATTTTTATCAGTGTCTTTTTCTTTATATTTTGGGAAACAGAAGTGAAATTGAACGTATGGCTCATTACTATTGCTTATACTATATTTTCAGTATGGAACGCAGTAAATAATCCCATCATCGGTTATATCGCCGATCGTCCGAAGAAATTTTGGAAACGGTATGGAAAAAGATTTCCTTGGGTAATGGGAAGTGGTATTCCTGCTATATTTCTTCTAGTCGCCATATTTTCGCCACCAAATGTTGACCCTATTAGTGGACAATTGATTTTGTTTTTTTGGGTTGTAACTTTTCTCTGTCTCTACGAATTAGCATTCACCGCTTTTTCTTTAAATCATTGGGCATTATTTCCTGATAAATTTCGCATGGATTCGGATAGACGTAATGTAGGTACATTGGGGAGGGCATTTCTTTTAGTTGGGACCGCAGTAGGCTCAATTGTGCCTCCGCTTTTCATCACTTATGGAGATCGCCAATCATATACGAGAATGGCTTGGATTCTTGCCGTAGTTTGTTTAATCTTATTTATTGCCATCATACCTGGCCATATCGAATCAAAAGAGATGAAAGAAAGATATCTTGAAATGGATGTTGATAAAGAAAAAGTTTCATTCTTTCAAGCGTTTAAAATCGTATTGTCTTCCAAGAATTTTGTCGTGGTTATCGTGCTCTTTTTTATGGATGGTATAGTAGCGGGGTGCCTTCTCGGATCCCTTCAATATGTAACAAAATATATATTACAAGAGGAAGCAAGTAGTTCCATATTTCTCATGGCGGGATTTATTATCGGTTCTTTAGGCTCGATGTATTTTTGGCTCCGTTTATCTCATAAATTAAACAACCACCGAAAAATGTTGATTTATGGCGCGTTTATCAGCACAATTCTTTTATTACCGTTCATGTTCGTACAAAATTTAGTAGGATTTACCCTTGCAACTCTTGCATACGGGATAGGAGGCGCTGCTATAAGAGTGGGAATAGATCCTGTCTTCGCCGATACTATTGATGAAGCTATTGTTAAATCAGGTAAACGAATGGAAGGTACATTCATGGGGCTCCGTTCTTTTTTCTTATCCTTAAATTCAATAGTTATTGCATTAATTATTGCCATTAGCCATGAATTAACGGGATTTGATCCTAACGCAGAAAGTCAAACTCCTTTAGCCCTTTTTGGAATTCGTGTTCAAGCAGCTTTATTTCCCATGTTCCTTAATCTTTTAGCACTTCTCGTTTTCATTTTCATATACGATTTAACCCCTGAAAAAACAAGAGAACTCAAAAGTAAAATTAAAGAATTAAATTTATAACTCTATTTTTTTCATAATTTTTTGACTAATTTTTAAGTTTTTTTTAATATGATTTGGCAAAGCTATCATTCATTATAAGGGCTTATATTTCCTTCGATTAGAGAACAATGAAAAAAAAAATTTTCTATTACAAGAAATATGACAATTAATCAATTTATTTTAATTTTTGAAATTGATTGGTTTTTTGTCCCAAAAAGGCTTTACTTGTTATTTTAAAAATCTTAATTTTTGAAAAAAAAAAGAAGAGAGACAAAAGTAAGTGGAGAAAGTGAAAATATGAACCAACAATGAAAATTAATAACCGTTTTTAATATAAAAAAATTTTTGGGTTAATCAATAATAGTAGACTAAAAATATAAATGGAATTTTCATATTAAAAAAAATAAAAATCTTAAAAATTTATAAATGTTTAATTTTTGTCATTTTATTTACTGATTGAGGAGCCTCTTGTAAATTTTTCGAGTTGTCTTATAAATGTTTAAATATTCCCTAAATAACTTATCATAGATTCCTCTATTCTCCGGATTTGGCGTGAATTCTTTAGAATATTCCATCAAATTGGGAATATCCTCCCAATCAATATAGCCTAGACCAACGGCGGCTATGAATGCGGCTCCTCTCGCATTGGCTTGGATGGGATTCTTTACTCGCTTAATTTTTCTATTTAGAACATCAGCAAAAATCTGACACCATATATCGCTATTTCCTCCACCGCCGATGATACTTAATTCAGGAATGATGGGGTCATGTTTGCCCAAATTCGGATTTTCTTTTCGTTTCCACTTCTCAACAAATTTTTCCACATACATGAAAAGCCATCTCACGTTATACGCAACGCCTTCAAATACAGCTCTAATAATATGCTCTCGGGTCATTTCTAAAGATAAATTATAAAGACCTCCTCTAATGATGTGATCTTCCACGGGTGTACGCTCTCCTATTAACCATGGCGTGAAGATCAAATTATTGGAGCCGGCAGGAACTTTTTCTACAATTTTATCAAATATCTTATACACGTCTGGAACTTGCTCTTCCTTTAATAACTCATCCTTGTGATATAAAATATTATTTCTTAGATATTGTAAAGCCCCTCCCGCAATCTCTTGCTCATTCAAAATAACATAGCGTCCTGGAATGGCAGAAGGCAAGCTTGCCATGTTATGAGCAATATCCGTTTTCTTATAAGGAACATGGCATATAACCCAATCACTGGTGCCAATATAAAAATAGGTGTCATAATTTCTTATAGCACCGGCTCCAATCGTGGCAGATAACACATCAGGGGCACCCATTACCACTTTAACATCCTTGTTTAATCCCAACTCCTCCGCTACCTCTTTTTTTAAAGGGCCTAACACGTCGATGGAGCTTTTTAATTCCGGTAATTTGCTTCCATCTACTTTTAATGCTTTTATCAAACTAGGAGCATAATGAATGTTGTAAATATCACGCACGTCAGTGACCCAATGAACTGTGATCGACGAATAAGAAGCGGCAATCTTTCCCGTGAGCTTGAAATTTATATAATCCTGAGGCTCTAAAAATTTATAGGTTTTTTCATAGATTTCTGGTTCTTCGTATTTTAACCACAGAATATGGGCGATAGGGTCTTTTCCGCTATGCGAAGGGGCTCCTCCCGTGAGTTTTAACCATTTTAAGATTTTTGTAAGAGAATAGCCGGAAACATTAATTAATCCATGAAATGCCTTATTAATATACGTGGCTCCCCGAGTATCCATCCAAATTATTGCATTGTATAAAGTATTGCCATTTTTATCAATAGGAACCGTGCCACTCCATTGCGAAGAATTACACACGCCAATTATATCGTCAATCTTTACGTTTCCACTATCAATCACTTGTTTTGCCGTTTTTAAGATGGCTTTCCACCAATCTTCTGGATCTTGCTCTACTCCTCCACCCTTCGTTGCATGAATGGGCGTCTCCTCATAAGCCCAATCAATAACTTCCCCATATGTGGAAACTATCGCGCTTTTGGGTCCTTGGGTCCCATGATCTATTGCCAGAATATATTTTTTTTCTCCTACCATTTTTTACACCATTTAAATTAACAAGTTAAAAAGTGAATCTTATATTAAAAATTGACTTAATCTAATAAAAGAATATTCTTCTTTTTTAATGAAAAATTCACGCATGCTTTACTCTTAATTCATTAATATATTTAACTGAATGGATTAGTTTAACTTAAGATTTTACGTCAAGAACTATTAATTTTAACCAAATTATACTCAAGGAGAACATTTTTCGTGAATAAAAATGGTTTCATGTTCATTGAAATTTCCTTTTATTCAAAATGAGAATTTTTTATTGATTGAACCATTATGTTACCAAAATTTCATCAAAATAATTGAACAATATTTTTTAAATAGTTTTAAAATTAAAACATTCAAAAACATTAAAAATAGGTTGAAAGAAAGATATGAGTACGAACATGGAATATGAGGAACAAATTAGGCGTATAAATGCAATCGTAACGTCCCCCATGAAACGATTCAAACCGGAAGAATTGCGAGGAATAGTAGAGCGATATGAAAAAAATCACGCTAAATCTAAACAAGCTTTTGAGCGAGCAAAAAAGATCATTCCGGGAGGTGTAGAGCATAATCTTGCCTTCAATTATCCCTTTCCATTGGAAAGCAAGAAGGTATGGGATTGCTACATGCAAACTGTTGATGATGTAGTCCTCACGGATTATTTAATGTGTGGAGGCCCGATTATTTTAGGCCATAATTATAAACCACTTACGGAAAAAATCACGGAACTAATACAAGAAATTGGCTCATGTCATGGAATAACCCATGAATATGAATATAAAGCCGCAGAACTTTTACAAAAACATTTTCCATCATGTGAGAAAATTCGCTGGTTGCAGAGTGGAACCGAAGCCGACATGCTTGCTATTCGCGTGGCTCGAGTGTTTACTGGTCGAAATCATGTCATAAAAATTGGAGGGAGTTATCATGGATGGTCCGATCAATTAGTTTATGACATGCACATCCCAGGAACGAAACGGATGGAATCCCATGGTATTCCAAAACCAATCTTTCAATATATAGATTCTGCGCCCCCAAATGATATTGAGGCCTTAAGGAAAATGTTTAAAGAGAAAAGAAGGGTAGCTGCCGTCATCATTGAACCCATGGGAGGTGAATCAGGGGCCATTCCTGTAAAACCTGGATTCAATAAGGAAGTCGAAGAATTATGTCGAGAGAATGATGCGTTATTAATTTCAGATGAAGTGGTGGCAGCGTTTAGACTCCACATGGGCGGCGGTCAGGCATATTTTGATTATACTCCCGATATTTCTGTATTTGGTAAAATCGTGGGTCATGGATATCCTTCAGCGGCAGCTATTGGAGGAAGGGAAGATGTAATGTCCACGGTAGCGGCAGGTGTCGGAGGAGGTACCAAACGGGCTTATTGCGGGGGTACTCTGGCAGCAAATCCCTTGACCTGTGCTGCAGCTTATTGGGCAATTAAATTCGTGGAAAAAACAAATGCTACGGAAATAGCGGGCAGAGCCGCAACTCGCTTGTCAAATGGATTGAATGAAGTTTTCGCTCAATATGATTTACCATGGTTTTCATATAACTATAATGCTACTGTTCATTTTCAAACGAGCTGCGTGTTTGGCTTAGATATAACGAATCCCTCTCAAGCGCCTCAAATTAAAGAACGGAAAGAATTCATGGAGCACATGGGCGCAGCTTTAGTGGATCAAGAAATCATTAGCGTGGCAGGCAGCCGTTTTTACACGTGTATTAAACATACGGATGAAATCATTGATGAAACCATTAAAAAAATAGACAATATTTGTCAAAAGGTTGAATAACTCCCCTCTTTTTTATTTTAACTCCTCTTTTTATTTGAGAAAGTAGCTTTTAGAATTAATGGTTTTTTTTGGAAATTGAAGCTTCCTGAAGTTAAAGTTATTTAATACTTGATATGAACTATCTCATGAAAATAAAAATGTAAATTAGTTATTCGATTCTAAAAGAATAGGGTGGAAAAAAAAATAAAATTTATTAAGAGATAACTCGAAAATTTAAAACAAGACATCATGAATGAGGTCATTCATTTTGAGTATTATCATTAAAAATGGAAAGATCCTTGATGGAACGGGTAATCCATGGTTTCAAGCGGATCTTCTAATTGAGGGAGAGAAAATAACCAAAATTGGTTATTTAGAACGCGAGAATGCCGACCAAGTAATTGATGCGAAGAGATTAATAGTATCTCCCGGCTTCATTGATATTCATAGTCATGCGGATGCTACTAATTTTTTAGAACCAAAGCAAGAGAGTTCCATACGGCAAGGTATTACCACCCATGTTGCCGGAAATTGCGGGTATAGCTTGGCACCAATCAATCCGGAAAAATTAGATCTTTTAAAAAAATATTTAGGGGCTATTATACCTTCGCATGACTCTCATAAATTTGACTGGACAACTTTCGGGGAATATTTGAGTAAGATTGAGGAAATTGGAATAGCGAGTAACATGAAATTATTAGTAGGGCACGGCACCATTCGAATTGCTGTCATGGGGTTCGATGATCGTGCTCCTACGGAAAAAGAACTGGATCTCATGAAAGAGTACGTGATAGAAGCAATGAACTCGGGCGCTATGGGAATCTCCACGGGATTGTTTTATCCACCAGGATGGTTTGCTAAAACTGAGGAAATTATTGAATTAGCCAAGATTGTTGCGAGATATAATGGATATTATTACTCTCATTTGAGATCATACGCGGGTGAATTAAGAAAATCCGTTCAAGAGGCAATTGAAATCGGTGAAAAAACAGGAGTAAAAGTTCAAATTTCTCATGCCTCCGTTTTTGGAAGTCCATATTGGGGGCGCAGTAAAACGTTTTTAAGGTTAATAAAAAAAGCTCGGGATAACGGAATTGAAGTGGGAAGCGATATGCATGCTTATGATTCTGTAAATACGGATATTTTAATGCTCCTTCCTCCTTGGTCCTATGAGGGTGGAAAAAAGAAAACCTTGGAATGCCTGAAACATTCTGAAACACGGGATTTGATCATCCATCAAATAAAAAACGGGCCGGAAAAAAAAGAAGATTGGCCTGAATGGGTCCCATTTGATCTTTTAGGAGTGGAAAATATCTTGCCATTGGGTTTAAAATCAGAAAAATATGGTCCATTCGAGGGGAAGAATCTCTCAGAAATAGCCAAGCTGCAAGAAGCAGATCCTTTTGAAACGCTCATTGATTTGCTCATCGAAGAGGAATTGGATCCCGAAGTCATTATTACCCATTTACGGGGAGAGGAAGACATAATTAACTTTCTAAGAAGCCCGATCATTGCTTTCGAAACAGATTCTGCGCCTCGGGCCTCCCAAGGCATTACTTCTAAAAACTTAACTCATCCACGAACGTATGGAACCTATCCAAAATTTCTTGGAGAATTCGTGCGAGAACGCAAACTCCTCTCTCTTGAAGAAGCGATTCGAAAAAGCACATCGTTGCCTGCCCAATTAGCGGGCATTCTTGATCGAGGATTAATTCGCCCTAATTTTCATGCTGATATCGTGATTTTTGACCCGGCCTCAATTATCGATACGGCTACATATACTAACCCACATCAATATCCCATTGGAATAAAACATGTTCTTGTAAATGGTACTATAGTTCTACGAGAGGGAGAGCGCTCAGAGCACCTGCCGGGAAAAATTCTTAGACATGGGAAATAGTTTTTCAATAACCCGACTACATGCTTTTAAAATAAATTTAAAATCGTACAATTAAAAAAAATATTAGAGATCGCCAACCCATGGTTTTCCTTCTAACCATGCCAGCTCGGAATCAAAAAGGAAATGATTTGACCAAAATCCCCGCACTTTCTATTTTTTGAAATTTTTGACCGCATTATATAAGGCTTCAACATTTTCCCGATTAGGCGCTTTTAATACATTTTTCATCAATTCGAGAAAGTTTTCCGGCTTCTCCGGAGCCTTTTCTAACACATTCATGAATAATTTTTGATACGGAAACAGTCGCCGACTAGTCAAACCAATTTTGGGCAAAATTAGACATGAACACAAAAATAAAGGGGTTTTTTATTGTCTTTCTTGAGCATTCTTCATGAGCTCTTTCTTTCTCTCGCTCCATCGGATATGTTGCCTCCTCATTCGGCGTCAGTACTAAAACTTTAAGAAGGTGGGATCGCTCGGGAAAATCTAAAGCAGATTTCTGGACACCTGGCAATCATCGACGATACAAGAGAGCACGCATCTTGGCGTTGCGTTGATTCGGGAAAAAACGAAGTCCCATGAAAAAAAGAAGGTGGCTCTCTACGGACGAGTGTCCGGCACTCGACAAAAGGCATCGGGAGATTTAAATCGACAGCTTGCCCTTCTCAAGGGGCATGCCATGAGAAAAGGATATCGCCTCTACAAGGTGTATTCAGACGTGGGCTCTGGGCTCAATGACAAGCGGAAAGGGCTGTTTCTCATTGAAACCTTCTTGAATAGTTGGAACGTATCTCTTGAATTAATTCATCCTTATGTCGTGGAAGACACCCCTCACTCTTTCAGCTACTTCCTTGAGAAACTGAAGAACTATATAATAACCTGCGCTTTTTCTTTTGCTTTTCATAATAATCATCTTTTACAACAAGAATGACATCAATATCCGAATCATCTCTCTCAAGCCCTTTAGCAACGGATCCTCCAATTATTAAAGCCAAATATTGCTCTTGAGTTTTTAATTACTCAACAAACTTTTTTATCGCTTTTTCGTGAAGTTCTCTCATTTAAAATCTCCCATTGTTTTTTCCACCTTTAAAAATTATAATATTTACCCATATCGTTATATTTAAAAATCGCATATTTCCACGTTCGAATGTTCTTTAAAAAACGAGTATACATCTTCCACGTGTATTTTATTTTTGCTTGAGATTGATATATCTGAAGCCAGTTCATCAATACCTTGGCTTTTTCTTCCGAAATGGTATATTCAAACTGTTTTTCTTTAGAATCTTCATGAAATTGCCCATAAGAAGGTATGAAATAGATAAAATACTCTATATCCTTTAATTCTAACTCTCTTGCAGCTCCCACCGCAATATCATGCGTGGCTTGATGGTCCATGTGTCTATTATTTTTACTCGGACACACTAAACGGTCCACGTCTCGAAGCAAGGGTTTTGCTTTTTCTATCCCTTTCGCTACGTACTTGGAACCATCAGCATCGTGAAAATAAAATAAATAATGATTCTCTTCAGGAAGTCCCAAAAAAGAAATGGCTTTTCTTGCCTCCTCTATCCGCATGCGCGCTACATCATCTTCAGTATAATCCTTTACCTCTGGCGCATAAACATCTCCTCCTCGATAACATGCCCTTCCATCCGTGACCGTGATCACATGAATATCATTCCTTTTTTCTTCTATCCATTCCAGCAAGATTGGTCCCGGACCAAAAAGAAGATCGTCCGGATGTGGCTCAAAAACCATTATTTTCATATTCATTAATCCCTTATTTTTCCTTGGTTTATATGTGTCTTTCATGACATAAAAATATCCCCTTCTTAAAAATTTAATAAGGTGTTTAATGGATTATCTAATATAAATCCCCTATTCTTTCCCTTCCCCCATTTTTTTAGTAACTTTTAAAACCTATTTAATACAAAATTATTCATTTGAAAAAGAATGTTTTTTTCCCCGTTAAAAAAATTAAAAAATTGAAAATGAAAAATGACGGAACAAGAAAAAGAAATACCTCAATATCCCAAGCGAATCATGGCAAGCTATGGCGCCCGCGAATTATTCGGCCAATGGGTTGCCGCTGCCTTTGGATTTTCCGTGTTTTTTTTCTATGAAAATGTTATCGGGTTGTCCTCCGCCATTGCAGCTCTCGCCTTCGTGCTCTATTCCATCTGGAATGCCATAAATGATCCAATTACGGGCTGGATGATAGAAAAAATTCACCCTCGCATGCCATGGAACAAAAAAGGATTTAAACGGTTTCCTTGGATAATAATCGGAGCATTTCCATTTCTCATCTCCTATTTATTAATTTATCTCGTGCCTTCTAATTGGTACGGCTCCCCAGAAATCGTAGCCGAACATCAATGGGCTATTTTTGGATGGGAAGTGGGAACCCTCTGCCTCTATGACACGTGCATTACCGTATATGACGTGAATGTTGTCAGCCTTTATCCGGATAAATTCAGAGGCTTAAATGAAAGACGGACCGTGCAAGGTTTTGGTACGATTCTAGGAATCATCGGATTAGTCTTAGCTGCAATCATCCCGCCAATGTTTATAAAAACGTTTGACCCCGCCACCTACGTGAATGCAGCACTCGTGACCGTTGGATTTGGCTTTATAATTTTCTTATTCATCCTCCCTGGCGTTTATGAAGATAGGCGCGTTCGCAACATGTACGAACAAAGAATCAAATCGGGAATAAAATTAGAAGTGCCTCCTTTTATTAAATCTACTAAAGAAGTATTGAAAGAAAAACGATTTATCTTAAAAATAATACATTTTTTTGGGTACCAGGTTGGTGGTGTTATGATTCAGACCTCTGCTTTTTACGTTACAACGTATATCTTGCATGAAGAAGCATCAGCAATAACCTTTCTCTTGGGAGCGATGTTATTAGGGGCGTTAATATCCGTTCCTCTATGGACAATATTGGCTAATCGCATTAAAAATAATCGCCTAATAGGAATTATCTCTTGCTTTTTATTATTTGCCACGTTCTTGCCCTTGATTTTTGTCTCCACGTTAATTGGCTGGATCATTAGTTTAATATTTTTTGGAATAGGCATTGGCGCCAATTGGTACATAGACCCTCCATTAATGGGAGATGTCCTTGATGACATATCTGTTCGCACGGGAAAAACGCAATATAGCATTTTCTATGGATTTCAATCGTTTATCATCAAATTTGGTCAAACATTCATAGCGGTAACCATTGCTCTTTCTCATATATTTACGGGCTTCGTGGAAGGCTCGCCCACACAAACCCCATTAGCAGTTTTTGGCATTCGAATCCACACGGCAATAGTTCCTGCTATTTTAATGCTGATTACCGGTCTAATTTTTTGGAAATATTTTGACTTGACGCCGGAAAAAGTGGCTGAAAACAGAAAAAAATTGAAAGCGATGGAATTAGAGAACCAATAAAGCATTTAGTTTAACTCCTATTCAAGAGTTTATTCATTTTTTATTTTTATTTTTTTTATATTAGTTTTACCTTGATTCAAGGACATTCATGTTTTTATCGTAAAAATTCGAGAAGTTCTCACTTGAAATAATTGCTTGGTTTTTGGTTAGGAACTCGTGTAAAGCGAGTTCAACCATGTGATCGAACTTGTTATGTTATGGATGATTAATTCTTAAAAGGAGAAAAAACAAAAATAATATCGTGTTTTGATCCCATGAAAAATAATATTTCAATTAATCATGAATGGAGAAGATCTCAAAAAGGCTGCACGGGTCATTAAAGATTCGCAAAATATCGTGGTTTTCACGGGCGCAGGGGCTTCTACCGAGTCGGGGATTGCTGATTTTAGGAGTGAGGGAGGATTATGGAGCAAATATGACCCTTCTGTGTATGCGAACTATTATTATTTTATTCAGGACCCGGCTCCTTTTTGGAAAATGCATCGGGAATTGGAAGATGTGTTAGAAAAAGCCAAACCTAATCCGGTTCATCATGCGATTGCGGAATTAGAGAAAATGGGAAAGGTTAAAGCTATTATCACGCAAAACATTGACATGTTGCATCAAAAAGCGGGCAGTGGGTCTTATAAAGGGATTCCGATTTATGAATTACACGGCACGTATGGACTATTACATTGCATCCGATGCGGAAGGGAATACAAATTAGAGGAAATTGATACGAGAAATGTTGAATATCCCATTTGCGAGTGTTCGGGATTTATCAAGCCGAAAGTGGTATTATTTGGAGAATCCTTACCTAGTCATGTAATGGATGAAGCCATGAAAGCATGCTGCGAGGCAGATTGTTTCTTAATGGTGGGTAGTTCTTTAGTGGTGAGTCCCGCAAATTTACTGCCATCCCTTGCTAAGCAACAAGGGGCTAAGCTCATATTCATTAATAAAGAGGAAACATTCATGGATGATATAGCGGACGTGGTGTTAAGAGGTAAAGCTGGTGAGATATTTACCAAATTAATGGCCTTGATAAAAGCCACGTGATACTTTTTTAACAAGATTTTTTTTCTAACGATTATTTCGGGAATTTTGGAATAAATTTGATACTTTTAGAAACTCGCCCATGAAAGACACGCTTTAGAACATCATGTAAAAAAAGGAGAAAGGTTATTTTGGCATGTAAAATTTACAAATATTACATTGATTTACGTTAATTCTTTTATCCGGACCGAGTATGATGTATTTTGATTCCATTCGTCCCCCGCATTTCGGACAATTCTTAATGAAATTTTCTTTTATGCTTTCCAGCACCCTCTCAATACCCATTTCCAAATTTAAGATTTCCTTAGCATTCTTAATTAATTTTTTCGCAGAGACGAGTCCAATTCCCTTGACAAACGCTAATTCCTCTGGTGTAGAGCTGGCCAATTGTTCGATAGTACGGATTCCCGCCTTATATAATCTTTCCGCAGCGGTTTTTCCAATGCCTCGAATTCTTTCTAGCTCATTTTGCATGGATGGTTTGCCTCCTAAAATGACAAATTCTCGCATCACCGTAGAGGATACCATGGATTTTATTCCATAAAAGACGGATTTTAATGGTCAAGATAATGATTCCATTTCATTCCACTTGTAATACATAATATAAATAAAAAAAAGAAAAAAATTTTGATATGAAAATTAAAAGGAAAATTTTTTATATTTTCAAGTCTAATCTTTTCTAATTTGACGTCCCACGCCGTAATACATTAAATTCGTACCGACAATTCCCAAAATCAACCCAATACCGCCCATGACGGTTCTAACAACATCTATATTCAGGAAATTGGAAGTAAAAATGCAATAGGAAAACATGTATAGAGCGAGCATCCCTATGATGAAAAATTTCCACTTTTTTTTTAACAAGGGATCTTCAAATTGATTATATATTTTAAAGGAATAATAAACCGTGGGAAGGAATGCCATGATTGTCATGATCGATATGACATAGAAATAAAAAGGGAGGCTCCAGACGGGTTTCCAATTCGTGGTAGCATCGATTTGCACGCCCCATCCTGGAATGAATAAAAAGAACAACATGCAAAACGCAGCAATTCCGTATCCTCCGATGATCATGAGTTGTTTCTTGGGTGTAATGATTTTCTCTGATTTTAAGATGATCAAGTCAAATACTAAGAGAAATATCACGCTAAAGACTATTCCGAAATTCGTAAAGAAATTCATGATTAGCACCACGTTTGGATTCGTTAAAGGTGCATAGATGAAATTAATGAAGAGTCCAGCGGCGGCAGAAATGAAAAAGAGGGAAAAAATGATGTTCAATCGTTTCGTATCGCGCTTGAGAATTTTAATGGCTAGATATACAAATACAGCGAAACCAATTCCTTGGGCTATATATACTGTTAAAAATCGTGCTAAATCCATTTGAAATAACAAAATATCTCACTTACAAATTTTTTTATTTTAATATTACATGATAATTTTCCAATATAAATATCAAATAATCTTCTTGAGGGTATTTTTAAGTTTATAATTTAGCTTGGTTTTTAAATCTTTTAACTTTAAGAGCGACAAAAATCAAGATTATAGCAATCGCAGTTTTGTCGGCTCTCGCTTGTAGTCCG
>JALGVJ010000070.1 GCA_029838195.1 Promethearchaeota archaeon | reverse complement strand
GCGAGGCTTGAAAAAGATCGTACTGCCTTGAAAAATCGCATTAAAAAAACCTTAGACCGTGCCGGAATCCGCCCTAAAGCCCTGGATTTAAATTATCAATGGGTCAATGAATTTCTCCTTCATTTTATTGGTCAAAAGGAAACGTTAGGAGCTTGTATAAAAAAGATATTTGACGATGAGACGCTTTTAAGGGAGCATCGTAATAAAATTAAAAAAAACATGAATAAATTTGCCCCGTATTTCGAATTCTCCTTAACAGACGCTCAGCGTGCTTTAATTCGGCAAGATTTGATAGATTTAGATTTCATTACTGCTCGAAAAGAATTATTGGCGGTGGAAATAGATAATGTTGTCTTAGAACGTCCCGGGCTTCGTCAGAAAGCTCATCTGCTGGCAACGATTCCCGGGATCTCTCCCTTTTCTGCCTTGTGGATCCTTGCCGAAATCGGAGGAATTAAGCGATTTAAATCAAGAGAAGCCTTTTCCGCTTATTGCGGGTGTTGTCCAAGAGTCGTGTCTTCAGCGGGAAAGGTATATTCTGCTCATGTTTCTCGACATTCGAATAAGTTCCTAAGGACCATTTTTTATAATGCCGCGGTTGTTCTTTGTAATTTGACCAAGCAAGAGTCCACGTTAAAGAGATTTGCTACGAGAACGATGCGCCAAAAAGGAAAGTTTTCCACCAAGCTTGCATATTGTATCGTTGCATCGAAGATTGCGAAAATTGCATTTTCGCTCCTCATGAAAAATACTTGTTTTCATCCGAATTACGGAATTTCAACCCCTCCCTCCAAAAAGGAGGCAGGAAAGAACTTCTCTGTCTCGGACCGCAAAACTCTGCGGAGGGCGAGAAACTGTCTCAAAAGGGTGTCATCAATAGAAGATATTGGTGTTATAGGCTCGTTTTCAGAGCAGTTAGCACTCCAACTGGAGCTAACCTTACAAGGAAAAAAGATTGGTGATTAGAAGCGAACGTTAGTTCGCAAGGATTTTTTTTATTATATTTTTTCATTAGAGGATTAACGTATGATTCACAATACCAAATTTTTGAAAAAAGAGATATTAAACCCCTGTATGGTCTATTAATATTATTAGATTTAAATTTAATTAAAGGAATATTAAATTTATATTTATTCCATCTAATTAACTCAGGAAATTCTCCGATAGTATCAATAATAAAGTCAGCATCTTTATTTTGATTTATACAATCAATTTAAATTTCAATATTCATTTCAGAATTATTAAGTAATCTTGAATTATTATATTTTGGGATAATTATTTCGTGATTTCGTCTTAACTCATCATAAATTTGCCAAAACCATGAGTTTAAATCTAAATTGAAAATTATCTTCATTTTCCTTTTTAAATTGATAATAAAAATTTAAATGCGAAAAGCCTAATAAGAAAGAATTAATTAATGGTTAGTATTAAAATTGAATTTTTTATTTTGATTGATTAAACTCTCTTTAAATATAAGTATTTTTTTAATCAAAAAATTATATATTTTATAAAATTTTTAATTTTTTAATGATTATAAATTTTTAAACTTCTTTTATTGTTAAATTCATATTATTATGAAAATAAGCATTATTGGATGGCATTCTTTTTTAAAACCAATAGCTAAAGAATTAGAAAAAAAAGGCTGTATAATATTCTTTAATAGATTTTCTAAAGATGTTGATATTATTCTAGTTCAGAGTAATTGCCATTATAAAATATATAAGTATATAAAAAAGATAAAAAAAAGAAAAATAAAAATTGTAAATATTATTCTAGATATTCCTATTTTCAGATTACAAAAAAATTTCCCAGAAAATAATTTTCTGAGGTGTATTCAACAAATACTACACAATTTTGTCAATAAAAAGTTATTCTGGTATAAAATTGTTTATAATTTAAAATTTGAAGAAGAAAAAAACATCTTTCATAAGTATCTTTCTCTAATTATTAAATTGTTGTTCAAAACAAGATATATTAATCGAATTTATTATCAAATAAATTATAGGAATTATCTTAAATATGCTGATCTTAATCTATCAATATCGAAATTCACTCAAAAAATTGTGAAAAGATTTTTGAAAGTTGATACTCAAGTATGGTATCCTGGAGTAGATTCGCAAACTCTATTAAATCTCCCTAAACCTAAAGAAATTAAATATGATGCAATCAATATAAGTAAAGTTTTATGGTGGAAAAGACAAGAAATTTTTGTTAAGGCAGCTAAAAAGTTAAACTTAAAAATTTTAATAATTGGACCTTATTTAGATAAAAATATAAATTTAGAATGTCCACACTATGAATTAAACGATCATTATTTAGTTTTTCAAAAATTAAACGAAGCAAAATTTTATGTAGATGCTTCTATTTTTGAAGGTTTTGGTATGACTCCGATAGAGGCGGCCTATCTAAATAAAATTACAATAGCATCTGACACTTTAATCCACAGAGAAATATTGGGAAATTATCCGTTATATTTCAAAAAAGATGATGTTGATGATTTAGTGGAAAAAATGAAAATGGTAATTAAGGGAGATTTTAAATTAAATCCTAAAAGTGTTAAAAGAATTAAAGAAAATTATTCTTTAGATACTTCTGTAAAAAGATTATTGGAATATCTTAAATCTATAGTTTAAAATTTTAAAAATTTATAAATGTTTTAAATTGGACTAAAGTTCGACAACTTAAGGTATCTTGGAAGCTTCATAAATCCTCGTACCTCTCTAATTGATATGAGAGGGGCTCGCGTGGAAAAAGCGTGACATATCCCCCTCATCATGCACGCTTTTATAAGAAAGGGAGAGCCCTTTATCTTAAAATGCTAGACGTGGAAGAAAACCCGCTTATCATGAATTTTTTTGAAGAACATGGCTTGCGCTTACCGACCACCGAGGAAAAGGCCGTGAAGGCGTTTGTTTACGGCCTCTTAGTGAATGAGAGAGCCTCCGTCAAGTATATTGCTGAGAACACCGTTCGGGGCAGAGCGAGAGGCAGATGAATCGGATCCTCCACCGGTTAAGTGCAAGAGCAAGAGACATGCTCCTGTACAATCTTCGCTCGCTCCAGACCATTCCTTCTCTTGTCATTCGCCCGAAAGGCGTAATTGCACTTGACGAGCACGCCTTTCCCAAGACGGGCAAGAAAATCGAAGAAATGGACTATTTTTATTCCACGACCCACAATAAAGAGATTCTTGGGCTTTCTATGATTACCACGCATTACTACGGCTGTCTTTTCGAACATCCCCTCGATTGCTTGCTCTATCGATGTCCGCAGGAATTAGAAAAACGGCACCACTCCGAGTGATACGTGCCGAAAAATGAACTTGCCCGCCAACTCATCCAAGAGTATCATGCCATGGGATTTCCCTGCAAGACGTGGGTCATAGACTCCTATTTCATGACGAAAGAAAACGTGAAGCTCTTGAGTTCACAGGGCTATTTCTACGTGTCCAAAATAAAACGCAATTGGGTGGTCACGTATCAGCGGAAGTGCTGGAAGGTGGAAGAGTTGTACGAGGATATTGCTGAATCAGAATTTGAGCACGTGGAAGTCACGAATCCCAAGACCAAGGAAAAACGCCATTATTTGATGGCTCATCGGGATGTATTCGTTCCTAAAATTGGCGTGCAACGAGTCCTCTTCCTGCGAGAGGTGAGGAGAGACATTTCGGGGAAATCTGCCCCGAAATATAAGAAAGAATGGACCGGTTTAGTTTCCAACATGCTCAATGAACGTCCCAAGGGCATCCTCCAAGCCTATTTGAAGCGTTGGACCATTGAAACGAGTTATCGGGAGGAGTCCCAAGAGTTGCACTTGAAGGGGTGCATGTTTAGAAATATCGAAGGGAAGTATTGCTTCATTACGCTGGTGTTTTTAGCGTACCGCCTCCTCACGTGGACAGCTCGCTTGGGATTGTCATCCCCGTATCACCCGGATGCGGACACGTTGGGCAAGAAATGAGCGGCTTTTCGCCGATTTCACGAGGAGATCATTGGCGCCTGGATTACCTCCTTAAAAGAAGAATGTAGGACGTGCAAGATCGTTCGAGTTATATACACGTTAATCCATGGAGGGAATCCGCATGCGATAGACTCCTTTTAGTCGAGAAAGTAAAAATTAATAGGATTTGTCAAACTTTAAAAAATAGAATTAAATATTAATTAAATAAAATATGTTTTGGAAAATTATTTTAGGTATTTTAAAAATAATAAAAGGGAAAATAATAAGGTTGGAAGAGTTTATAACTAGAAAAAAGTTTACTGATATGTATATGTATAATTATGCTACTAATGAAAAAATTTTAAGAGATAAAAATCAATTTCCCCTTGCTAAAAATATTTTTGAATACTCAATTAAAAATAATATTAAAATTGAAAATTGTTTCAGAAATTTAGATCGTGAAAGTCAATTAATAGGTAAGTTAATTTTAAAAAGAGTTTCTTATATTTATACTCATAATTTATTAGATAAAAGCAAATTAATTAATAGAAGAGAATATATAGAAAATAATAAAATTAAAGATTATCTTTTTTACATTAAAAAAATGATAAAATTACCTATTTCATTATATGAACCTTCTATCTTTTATTACAAATGCGGCCTACATTTTATACCTCAAAGAATAATATCCACATTAAAAAATAAAGATATTATTGATGGAGGGGCATATATAGGAGATTCTAGTGCTATGTTTGAATATTTTTTTCATCCAAATAGGATATATGCGTTCGAACCATTGATAAAAAATTATAATTATTTATTAAAAACAATTAATTTGAATCATTTAAAAAAAGTAAAACCTCTTAATTTAGCTTTAGGTGATAAACAAAAAAAAATTAAAGTAAAATCAAAGGGAATTCAAACTTATATTTCTGAAAATGGCGATCAAGAAGTAACTATGATCACGATTGATGATTTTGTGTGTAATAATAAGCTTTCAATCGGCTTAATTAAATTAGATGTTGAAGGTTTTGAATTAAATGTTATAAATGGTGCCATTAATACTATAAAAAAATTTAAACCAATATTATCTATTTCAATATACCATAATGGGGAAGAATTTTTTGAGATGTATAAAAAAATTAATTCTATATGTCCTAATTATAAAATTATTATTAGAAAATTGGATCCTGCGCAACCATTTGTTGAAACTACTTTAATTGGGTGGGTTAAAGATTAACTATAATAAATGTAATAATAAATTTGAAAAATTTTTATCGATATTCACTTGAATAAACTTTAGTTTTTATTAAATTATAGTTTAAGAAAAAATTAATATAATCAATTATCCGTGGAAAAAAAAATTTATTTAAATAATTATGCAATTTAGTTTTTCTAAATGTTAGATAATACCATTTTTCAAGAAAAGCCCATTTCTTTTCATGTTTTTTTTTAAAAGAATAATAAATATAATTTCTATTTGGCCTGAAAATGTTATGTGAATTATCTCAAATAAGAAGGACAGTAGATACTAAAACAAAAGGGGAAAATCTATTTTCATATGAATTAAGTAATAATATAATAGATTTTTTTTAGCGTTTTTAATTTTTCTTTTAAATGGGATATTTTCTTTTTTTACGATCTATAAAATAAGTATTAAAGCCTTGAGAGATTGTTACACGTATAGCAGTAATAGATCAAAAAACTTAATCGCTGATTAATCGAATATTGAATTAAATTAATTAAAAATTATAAATGAACTATTTATGATGCACTAAATAATTTCGTAAAATTGCACCGCATTTTAATTTCCGTGGATGCATGTTCATATTTTCTAATAAATTTAAAGAGTGCCCGTTGAAATTCCTTAAACGT
>JALGVJ010000047.1 GCA_029838195.1 Promethearchaeota archaeon | reverse complement strand
GCGAGGCTTGAAAAAGATCGTACTGCCTTGAAAAATCGCATTAAAAAAACCTTAGACCGTGCCGGAATCCGCCCTAAAGCCCTGGATTTAAATTATCAATGGGTCAATGAATTTTTCCTTCATTTTATTGGGCAAAAGGAAACGTTAGGAGCTTGTATAAAAAAGATATTTGGCGATTTAAATCAAGAGAAGCCTTTTCCGCATGTTGCGGGTGTTGTCCAAGAGTCGTATCTTCAGCGGGAAAGGAATATTCTGCTCATGTTTCTCGACATTCGAATAAGTTCCTAAGGACCATTTTTTATAATGCCGCCGTTGTTCTTTGTAATTTGACCAAGCAAGAATCCACGTTAAAAAGATACGCTACGAGAACGATGCGACAAAAAGGAAAGTTTTCCACCAAGCTTGCGTGTTGTATCGTTACATCAAAAATTGCGAAAATCGCATGTTCGCTCCTTATGAAAAATACTTGTTTTCATCCAATTTATGGAATTTCAACCCATTCCTCCAAAAAGGAGGCAGGAAAGAATTTCTCCGTCTCGGACCGCAAAACTTTGCGGAGGGCGAGAAACTGTCTCAAAAGGGTGTCATCAATAGAAGATATTGGTGTTATAGGCTCGTTTTCAGAGCAGCTAACACTCCAACTGGAGCTAACCTTACAAGGAAAAAAGCTTGGTGATTAGAAGCGAACGTTAGTTCACAAAGATTTTTTTCTTTTTCCCCCTATTATCATTTCTTTTTTAAAATTTTATTTTATCAGAAATGGGAATTGATCATCATGTATTAATATCATGATTACAAACAATTAATTAACGATTAAATAATTCCAATTCCATCTTATTGTGAGAAAGATGGCAAGAGTAAAAGCCAATAATATTGAAATTGAATACGATACCTTCGGGGATCCTTCCAATGAACCCTTGCTTTTGATAATGGGATTAGGAACTCAAATGATTGCTTGGGATCCGGAATTTTGTCAAATGCTTGTTGAGAAGGGATTTTACGTGATTCGATTTGATAACCGAGATGTAGGATTATCGACAAAATTTGAAGAGGCGGGAGTCCCTAATATTATGCAATTGATTCAAGCCGCACGGAGCGGAGAGAAAATTGAAGCGCCTTATACGTTAGATGATATGGCCGATGATGCAGCGGGACTCTTGACGGCTCTCGGAATAGAGAAAGCACACGTGTGCGGTGCTTCAATGGGAGCCATGATAACTCAAGTTTTAGCGGTCAGGCATCCTGAAAAAGTATTATCCATTACTTCAATAATGGGATCAACGGGAAATCCTGACCTCCCTCAAGCAAGACCGGAAGCCATGCAAGTCCTTCTGAAACCCGCCCCAACGGACCGGGATGGTTATATCGAGGATTCTATTGGAAGAAGAAGGATTCTTTATGGCTCGGGGTTCCCATTTGATGAGGAAAAAGCACGAAAATTTGCTGAGCTTTCGTATGATCGTTGCTTTTACCCTCAAGGAATGATGCGTCAAATGGCAGCCATTTTAGCAGCAGGTAATCGAAAAGGCATGCTTTCAACAATTAAATGCCCGACACTGGTAATTCATGGAGGAGATGATCCCTTAGTTCCTGTAGAGGGTGGTAAGGATACAGCAGAAGCGATTGAAGGAGCAGAACTAATCATTATTGATGGTATGGGACATAGCCTGCCCGTGGAATGCTGGGATCAAATAATTGAAGCCATCGCAAGAAATGCCGCAAAAGCACGAGGTTAATGCCTTCTTAAATGTTTTAAAATTCACTCCTAGGAAAAAATAAAGAGAATTATACTAATTTCAACTTTTTTTCTTTTAAAAATTTTAGATTTTTTCTTCTTGAGGATAATAAAGCTCGAAAATTACATAATTATTGAAAAGGATAGTAATTAAAATAAAAAAAGAGAGATTAAACGGCAAACGATATTTAGTTAAAGAATAGATCTCACTGCTCCTCCGGCGATAATAATTTATTTTTCGTTTTATACGTTCCATGTGTTTTTGCTAACTCGATCATCATGTCTAATCTTTTAAAGGGAGTTCCTCGATTTATACCTCCCCCCGTTGATAAAATATAGCCACTTCCGGGAGCATAGATTTCAATATTTTCAATTATTTTTTGCTTTACGATTTCATCATTCGGTTCCACCAACATTACATCTCTTCCAGGAACTTGGCCTACCAATGCGAATTTATTCTCTAAATTGGACACGATTTCTTTTGCTCTTCGATGATCTCCCCATTCTTGACCGTGAAACATTGAATAGCCCCAATTTCCTATTTCATGTAAAAAATGATCGCTTCTATTCTCGGAATGGTAAAACATGGCCCCTGTTAAAGGTTTTAATTCTGCACACACTTTCGTATGATAAGGAGCAAAGAATTCATCAATTAACTTTTTGTTCATGAAACCACTCGCATGGTCCGCTATTAATATTATAGTAGAATATCCCCCAATCAACTCAATCCATTCTTTTTGAAATTGAATGACGAATTCCGTGCATTTCTTGAGTAATTCATGAATTAATTCGGGTTTTTTTACTATGTGAAACAATAATTTATCATATCCATAAATTAATCCGGCAATTTCCACCGGACCGAACTCTCCCGTTCCCGATGGTTTTATTCCTGATTCCAATGAATATTCAATTTTTTCTAACCAATCTCTCGTACCGGGTACGTCCCAAGCGGATTCCGGAACTTTAAATTTTCTTATATCTTCGGGACTTTTAAGTGCCCGTTCAATCACGGAAGGAATGAGATCTTCGGGTTCCATGAGTTTACATCCAAGAGCTTGGGCCACAGCATATGGTTGATATATTGAAACTGCACAATACGCGTCTGGAAAACGTTCTTTGAATTTTTCACCCGTTTCAATTTGAAGATCCACATCAGATAAATATTCTTTTACCTTTTTACCCGCAAGATCTGCCATTAAATCAAATTCGGGGAAAAATAAAACTGGCACTCTATCCGGTTTGAGATAAGCCATAGCTTTTAGCATTCTTTGAATGGGTGTTAATTCTTTCGATTTCTTAACCATTTTATTCTTAAACCTAAAAAGTATTTTTTATTAGATGGTGTTAATGAAAAAGAACTAATTCTCTAAAATATTATTTTCCTGTAAAAATTTTCTCTAAAAATAATAAAGAGGGTATTTTTAAGTTTATAATTTTGCTTGGTTTTTAAATCTTTTAACTTTTAGGGCGACAAAAATCGGGATCATAGCAACCGCATGTTTGTCGGCTCCCGGTTGTAGTCCGATAAAAGAATCTGAAACCCATCCTTAACGGCCACCTCGGGAAAAACCGAATAAAAATCCACGCCCTTCGTTATGGTAAAAATGCGCGTTTTGCCGATCAAGTCAGGCCTGCCCACTTTATAGGCCGCAAGGATCTTGAGAAGGTCCAAAATTAAAATTAAATAGCGGTGCTTGGATACCATTTCAAGACCACGCACGTTTGCCCTTCTCGCATGGTATTCCACTATATTGTGTGAAAATTACCGCTCGATTTTCATCCTAATGTTCATCATCTTGATTAAATCCTCCTTGGCCCATTCGGAAGGATGAAATCCATGTTAAGACAAAAATTTTTAATACGACGTCAATGGCTGCTTTAGCGGCAATGATTCCCACCATCAAAAAAGAGGATTCAAGAACTGTTTCCTTCCCGTGCAAGAATATCCTTGAATTTTCTAACTTGCTTCAGCTCTTTCTAATTGTAACTGAAAGGGATGAGATTTATGAACATTCTCATATTGACTCTTGCTAAAATAAAAGAAATAGAAAAAATAAATATATCTTATTTTTTAATCGGAATTAAATAATGCTCGTGTTATTCTAACTTGATTTGAATGTATTTTTTTTCCCATTCTAACATGAAATTTAATATTTTTTCTGCCTGACTCGTGCTATTAATAACTGGATCTGCTAATAATGCCTGATATGCAAGTTTCTTGGATTTTTGTAATATTGCTTCAACCACTAAATCTTGAACGGATGCTTGTGTACGCAAGAGGGCAGCCAAACCTTTTGGATAATCTCCCAATTTAATGGGTTCTAATCCATCTTTGGTCACGATTGCCGGACATTCAACTACGAGATCTCTTGGTAAATTTGTAATGATGTCGTCGTTAGGAAGATTTACGGATAATTCCTCATGGTGGCTGTCCGTTATAATTCCCTCTATTATTGGAATAGCTCGCTCGCCATCTGGTTTTACAAGTTTATCTCCATTTCCTTTTTCAATGAACCTTTTTATTCTTTCATATTGCTTCATGGAAAGTTTTTCATACCCTTCCCAAAATTCCCTTCCATGAAGAAGATCTGCAACTTCCCAAGCCCAAGACATGTATTCTCCATAGTGATTGTCCGTAGTGTAGGGCAAGTAATCATAGGTCTTTAAAATGAATTTTATTAATTCATAATCTTCTCCTTTACCAAATTCCTCAAGAATGGGCACGGCACGTGCCCTTATATCCGGATAAGCATCTTTACCGGTATCACGATACCTTGCCTCTAAAATCACGCCAAAATGATTTAAACCTCCCGCTTTAAATTCAATGTTCGTTAGAGGTGTGTCAAGGATTCTTGGAAGTAGCATTTCCGCATGAGCTATTTCATGGCATAACCCGACAAATCTAATCTTAGGGAATTTCCTGTGAATAGCTAAGCAAATCCTGCTCATGGGATTCGAATAATTAATAAAAAATGCATTGGGACATAATCTTTGAATATCTTCACAGATTTCTAATATGGGAGGAATTACTCTTAAGGAATGAAATAATCCTCCCGGTCCACCGTTCTCTCCCGTGATCTGAGTCGATCCAAACATCATGGGAAATTCAAAATCCCATCTAAGCAATCCAAATCTAGGAGGGATTTCAATTGCATTTATAATAAAGGTTGCCCCTTTTAAAGCCTCCTTTCTATTCGTGGTGGATTGTATTTCGAAGTCTAAGCCTTTTTTATCCACCGCAGATCTGCAAGCTTCAGCTGCCAATTCTAAATTTTTCTCATTTATATCATGTAAGCATATAGTGGAGCCTTTTAATATTTTACTTTCAATTATGCTTCCTACTGAACCCAATCCAAATTGCAATGAGCCTGCTCCTATTAATACAATTTTCTGCATTTTAATTATCATCGTTTAATTTACTCATTATTTTTAATTAATTCACGTTTAATTAAAAATCTAAATGTATTCTCGTTTAAAGAGATTGGATCTCTTGCCACATGTTTTAAATCAAGTTAATCTTTCTTGATTGTTTTCACTTTAAATTAAAAAATTTCTCTGCATTCTTGGCTAAGATATATTTAATTTCTCTCTGCTTAAATTTAATATTTAGAGTTTCAGCCAATTGTGGAATGTTGTTAAACCATTCCACCCATGTTTTTTGATCCATAATTGTTTCTAAATAAGGCCAATCCGTACCAAACATTAATTTTTCGCGAATAGGGGGCCCAATGAGCGTAGGAGCATCCAAAATATATCTTAATGTCTTTAAAAAATAATCTGGCATGGTCGTGGCATGAGCTTGATATCCCGAAAATTCTGTATGAACATTTGGACGACAGGCCATGATCTCTACACAATTCATTGTATAACTAAGGCTTCCGAAATGGATCATTAATATTTTTAGATCTGGAAATTTTGCCGCCACCGTATCAAGGTAAATCGGATTAGCAAATTTAGACATGAAGGGAGCGTTTATTGTAGCAGCCGTATGAGAACAGAGGGGAATATCTAATTCCACGCATTTTTCATAAAGAGGATAAAAAGCAGGATCATCGGGATAATAGCCCGCAGTTGGATGGAATTTTACGCCTTTCATATCCCATTCTTGTACTGCTTTTTCAACCAACTGAATGGCTTTTTCTCCCCTTCGAGGGTCAACCGCACATAGAGCGTGTATTTTATCCGGATATTCCTTTACTTGTTCATATACTTGTTTATTTATTTCTTCAATAGACCAAGGCGCTTCTCCCACATCTTCATTCATGCCCCAATCAACGGCCATGACAACAGCTTTATCAATTCCAGCCTCATCCATTGCTTCTACATGAGCGTTGATATCACATGCCCATAACATGGGTATCACGCGCTCCCGCACTTGTTCAATGGATAAATTCATTTGTTTTGCGATTAACTTAGCATATATTTCATAAAACTTATCAGACGCGTGATTTTTATGGAAGAGATGCCCATGCACATTTATTACTTGAATCTTTTCTCACTTTTTTTTATCCTTTTCATGGAATTACACTAAAAAACTCATGAGTAAAATTATCATGTTTGTAATTAAAGGTTTATCTTATTTTACTTTCTCTTGGTAAAAATGAACTTAAGTTCACACATTCTTCATTAATATTTAGAACGAGAATAAAATGCGTGTTATGGTTTTATGAACGATTTCATGCTAAAAAAATCGATAATCTCAAGGACATGAGTTATAATATTCTTAGAACCGTGGGAGATTAAGGGATAAAGAAATAAAATTTTTTAACTTAATTTGAAAGTAAGGATTTTCCAAGGTTCCATTATAATTGTAGGTTCTTCAAGAATAGCAATTTTTTCTAAAAGAAAATTTACCTTTTCAATTTTATTAGAAATCATGTCGCCTTGAATCGATACTGTAGCTTTTTTATCACTAGGATTAAAAAACCGAATGAAAATATTATTTTTTCGCCTCCAGAAACTTATAACAGAAACATTAGGCTCAATCTGAAAAAAGGAATGTTTTTTCATTGCATGATCAATATCATCGTACTTAATCGTTGTTAAAACCTTATAATAATAAGATTGCATGATATTCATGCAATCATGATATTCATGAGAGTTATTGGCTGTACATGCAATACAAAATTCATGAACGCTTGCTTTCTTCAAAACATTCCTTACTTCAAACGATTCTCGATTTATTAAGAATTGAGGGCTATTTTTTTGAATGTAAAGAATGCCTTTATCTGTTCCTTTTAACCACATGAAGTCTAATGCTTGAATTTTTGTTCGTCCCGTTTTTTCAATCCCAAAAGGGTAATTCACATGAGTTTCATTTATCTGAATTTCTGGTTGTAGAATCAATTCTTTAAGAAAAGACGCTTCTAAACGGAATTCTAATCTTTCGCCTTTTTCTTGTTGAGTAATGGACATTTTAAAATGTTGTTTAGAATCGTTAGATGTTCCGAGAATTTCCAAGCATTGAAAGACTTTATTTGAATATTCTTTCTGGATTGATAATTGGTATGGACGATCCGAATTAAATTTCAAGGTAATGATTGGTTTATTCTTAAAATTAATTTGAATTGTTTCTCCATCTTTTAAGATTTCCGCCTTATAATAAAATTCTGGTATGAGTATGGGTTGTTCTTCCTTTATTTCTTGAAATGTACAAATTGTATATCCAAATGCAGGAACTTCTATTAAGAAATATAATTTACCCTCCATGAGTTCAAAAGGAATTGGTTCATCTGCTCCTATCAAGGAAAGATCTTTCACCCCGGCCAAATCTGCCTCGATTTCAACTAATTCTCTTCTAAAGATAGAGGTAGGATTAAAAACCATGACATCGGGATATTTTTTATCTGAACTTTTACTTCCCTCAACACTTTTCATGATCTTTTTAAGATTTTTTTTTATGAATTTTCCGCATTTTTCTTGAAGTTCTTCAAGAATTTTAATGCTTAATTGCGAAATGTTATATTCACATGCATTCAAATCTAGTTTATTAAATTCTTCTTTACTTAATTGCCTGCTTGAATAATCTCCTGTACGAATGAATGGCACGGCATGACAATCATGGGCTTGCGTGAGCAATAAATTCTTCCAACAATTTTCAAGAAATACATCATTTTCTGCGTTTTCGGAAGAGTCTTCAAAACATGCTAAACAATTGACAATTTCAGCAGTAATCAAGGAAATTTCTGCATTTTTATTTTGAAGTAGTAAATCGGGTGTATTAAAAATATAATCCCCTAACATGAAATCATCTCTTTTATATTTATATTCACCATTTAACAAGAGAAATTCAAAGGCTTCTGAGCAAGTAATGAATTTTCCAAAAATTTCTTCCCTTGATTGTACTCTCCATATTTCTTCTTGATAGGGAAGAGGCATGACAAAATCTTCTAAGGAAGAATATAATATTTCTTTTATAAAAGGGCGGGAAACGGCTTGGAATAATAAGCTTGGAAGTTCTTGAAAAAAAGTACCGTGAAAAAATTCACCATTATATAATCCCGACTGGTCGACAATAGCATCAATTTTCGTATCGTCTAACCCAATCCACGTAATGTGGGGAGAAATTGCAGCTGGATTTACTCCTAATAATCGCGAACGCAAGGACACTCTTGAAATATTAAAATTTTTCAGAATTTGTGGTATCTGTGGATGCAAGGAACTTTCTGAAGCATAATAGAGCTCGGATGGCAGTTCTAATTCACGTAAGGTTTTTAAACCCACTTCAAATTGTTTGATATTCGATTCTGCTCCTATTAATAATGCATAGGGTTGCGACCATGTCGGATTAATGATTTCAAACTTTCCTGTTTCAAAAATATTCTTGAATTTTAAGAACTTATCGGAATCATTTCGATTCAACCACTCTAAACATGAAACGGCCACCTCAATATTGTAGGGATTGTTTGTTTCTTTTGCCAATTTCATGCGTTCTATGAGGCGATCGAACGCAAAAGTTGGTGAATCAAATTCACAAAATCCATTATCATTAATTATAATTCCTCCATGACCTCCAATAATAAAGAAAAGGTCGGGCGTTACTTCAGCTTTAATAATAGAACGTAAATTTTTCGTGAGACGATTATAAAATATGGATAATTTTTCCCGATTGCTTTCTATTGCCTTTAATTTTTCTAACTGCTCGCCAACTTTTTTAAGCTTTTTTCTAGCGAGTTCCAATGGATTTTTTTTCATGAATATCTCTACTAACTCGACAACTTTCCCCAGAGCATTAATGTCCTCTATAGTTAAACCACGATTCACTTTTTCGTTTTTCTTGATAGACATTTTTTAAAGAAAAGGAAAACTCCTATTTGAATTTTAAGAATAATCTATTTCGATTTCGATTTCACGCATTTAACCTCTTCGTTTTTTTCCTTATGTTTAAAATCCCTCCTTCCTTAATATCTTATTCGCAGTTCTCTTTTATTATTGAGAAAAAACATGATATGGAACCGAAAATATCTAAACAACTCAATAAAAGTACTCTATTAGAGAAAAACTATTTAAAAAAATCAATCGCACTTTCTAATCGATGCTGATCTTGTTTTCCACTCTCACCAATCTATTTCCTTACCTTTTTGTTAAATCTCTCTTAAATATCTCAAATTATGTAGTAAAACATTTTCTATTATCTTCCTAAAATCCAATTCCATGAAGAATATGGGCACCTATCCACACCTAAAAAAAAAAATCTTAATGAAGATTTTTGTCAAAGACGAATAATATTCTTACTCTCTAAAGATAAAAAATATTAATTCATGCTTAATAAATTTATTTTAAAAATTTAGAATTTTATTGTCTTATTTTTAAATTTTTTTTAAACAGAAATTAAGTTGTTTGTGTCCGAATATGGATAATTAAAAAAGAATGGAATTATTAAACGCTTTTGAAGAATTACGCGTTGCTGATGTGAGAGATGGATTGGACACGTTAATGTATCATGATTATGGATCAATGGTTCCTAATATACGTCCTCTCTTTCGGACTAGAGCTTATGGCATCGCAAAAACCGTGCGATACCTCCCATATAGGGGGAATATTCCAGGAATTGAGCCCAAAAAATACATGAGATGGGCTAACAAATATTATAGGGAAATATGTTCCTATGCTTGGATGGCAACTATTAAAGAAGGAGATTTTATCGTAATCGATGCGAGTGGAGTAAATGCTGGATTATTTGGATCAGAAAATTCTTTACTGGGAAGAATTAAAGGAGCCAGAGGATATGTTACAAATAGAGGAGTGCGTGATACGGATGAAATAATATTGGAAAAAGTCCCTTTTTGGAGTGCAATGATTAGCCAGAAAATGGTTCAAGGGCTCTTACAATATGATGATTGTGATATCCCTGTAGCTGTTGGCGGTGTTACAGTCTATCCTGGAGACGTTATTGTGGCAGATGGCGACGGTGTTGTTGTTTGCCCTCAAGAAATAGCCCTTGATGTAGCTAAATATGCTCATGAAGAACATGAACAAGATAAAAAAGTACGAAGATCGCATTATAAAACTTTAAGCATGGAACCCGATGATACTATATAAAAAATAAATAATTAAAAAGGAGAACAATTTATGAAAGTCATGAGTGGGATAGGCACGGCTGAAATTTTCACGTTAGGAATAGAACCGGGAGAAATGTTATTAGAAAGCATAACTCATGCCATAGAGCAATACGATATTAAGAATGGCATTGTAATATCTGGTATTGGAACGTTAAAAACGTGCAATATGCACTATATTAATCATACGGATTTTCCTCCCTCCGACTCCATTTACCATTTGGAAAAACCTCTTGAACTGTTGAGCGTCAGTGGAATAATTGCAAATAAAGAACCTAATCTTCATGTTGTAGTTTCGTGTAAAGATGATCAAGTATATGGAGGGCATTTGGAACCCGAAAGTGAAGTAGCTTATCTTGCTGAAATTGCAATTCTTAAAACGGATTTTTTACCCATGAAGCGCCATTTAGATGAGAAAAGAAAGGTTAAATTACTTGGACCACCATAAGAAATGAAAAACACGATTCACTAAAATTTATTTTAAAACATCTTTTTTTAAAACTTAAAATTTTTTTTCTTTTTCTGAATGATATTATTAATATTACACTAATAAGATGCTTGAAAAAGAAAATTCCTAAAGAGACTAACCATTATTCAATTCTTCACTACAATAACGGTCAATACTAATTTTAATTACAAAAAATGCTTTTCACTTTTAGATTTATAATAGTTGCCAATTAAAAGAAAAAAAATAATAATTGGATTTTTAGAGTTTACTATTTCAATTCTTCCCTCTCAAGCGCCTAGTACTTTTTCTTTTTTCTTCGCGTGTAAAGCCTCTCCTTCTTTAGTAATCTGTTCATATCTCTCTTTAGTTATGGGGAAAAAATACATGGCAATAACCCCCACGACCGATGCTATTGCGGGGAAAATATACATTAAACTTCTTAGCCCAAATATCGTCTCTTCCGTCGTCCCAATCGGATCAAAAATCGCCCATCCCGTACTGTTAAACACGCTACTTATTGTCAAGAAAATGGCTATCGTCGAAAATTTTGTAATTAATGCATCAATACCATAAAAACCACCCTCCCTTCTCACACCCGTTTTCAACTCATCATCATCAATAACCGCAGCAAGCGTGACCCTCCTGAAGAAAAGCATGCCAGAAAGTGTAAATCCTGCAATGATGAAAACAATCATGCCGGAAATAAAATCTGAAATGAACATGAAAGGCAACGCAGTGATTAATAAGCTGCTTAACGCTAACATCAAACCTTTCTTCACTCCCATTTTGATCGACACTTTTTGCCAAATGATCATGAAACAAATAGCCGATATGAAAGAAAAGCCGGGTAAAATGGAAACGAGGAGGGAGTTATCGATATTTAAAACAAAACTTCCATAAAGCGGCGTAAGGGTTGTTAGCAAACCAAAAGAATACCACATGCCATAATTCGCAATGATGTAGGTCACGAATGCTTTATTTTTTATGGAATACTTCAAGGAATTCAAAAACGATGGTGCACTTTCAGGGTCTTTTGAAAATTCAATCCGTTCCTTCAGCCCATACTTGATAAAAATGATGATGGAAATTGCCACTATGATCGTAATGAAGAGACCGGCAAGGGCGTATCGAGAAAAATATTGGGGATCATCATATTTTGGAATGAATATACTGGGGCTAATGAATGCAACAATTAAGGCCAACACGGTTCCAACTTGTAATACCGTGTTGGCTTTAGATCTCTCTTCTAAATCTAAGTACATTTCCGGGAAAAGGCTCATTTGATTTAAATTAAACATCGTATAAAAGGTGTCGTACAATATAATGATGATCAAGAAATATAGAAAAATCGTAATTTGAGAAGCTCCTATGGGTGGTGTCCATAATAGAATCATGATGATGCATGTCGGGATGATTCCAGCGATTATATAAGGTTTGCGCCTTCCCCATTTGGTTTTCGTGCGATCAGATAAAGCTCCTAAAATAGGATCGTTTATACTATTCCATACAGACCATAATATGAATCCCAGAGTGATTAAATTGACGTTCAATCCGACAACAGCGTAATAAAAAGTAAATAAGAGGAAATTAAACGTTTGCTGGATGGAGTTATCCGCAAAATTAGCAAAACAATAGGCTATGGTAGTTCCTTTAGTAATTTTATATTCTTGCTCATTGCTTACCATGAGTTCTGGTTAAACCTCATTTAACTATTATTAGTAATTAAAATTTAAGCAGAATTTAATTTAAAACTAATCTTTTCATGAATTCTTGAGCATGGTGGGAGTGTCATGAAGGGACATGAACCTTGGAAAAATGGAAAAAAGATTATTTTCAGTAGGAACTTTCCACTAAAGGAGTTTATCCTTAAGGGAGGGGTCGTTCTTTTTCTATATCAGATGGCTCTCTACCTTTCTCTAATTGTTCAAACCACCATTTGTCAGTTGAAATGATTTCTTTGGCTTTTTCTAATACTTGTTCAATAGATTCAGATCGCACTACTACCACGCCGTTAATATCTCCAAAGATTAGATCCCCTGGATTAATGATTCTCCCTCCACATTCAATGGGTTTCATCAGAGAATCCATATCTACATCCATTCGCCCCCTAACGGAAGAACATACAATTCCTCGAGCGAATAAAGGAAACTTAATGTCTATCAATTGAGCAATATCTCGCACGGGCCCATCTACTAACCCTCCTTGAAAACCTAATTTTTGAAGCATGCGACTAGTGCTCTGTCCTAATCCCGCTGCAATCATTTCTCCCGACATGTTAACGCACATGATGGGAAAAGGAGGCACTAATTTCATGAATTTCACTAATCTTGCAACAATGTTTCTATCGAGTTCTTTTTCAGATTTCACCCATTTCATGGTGCCGGCAAGCCCTACCATGCGAGCTCCGGGCCAAATGGGTCTAATCTTGTAATTTAAAAATCCCGGTTCTAGGCCTAATTCATCAATGGCGTCAGAAACGGCGCACGTGTAGAGTTTGAAGAACTCTTTTAGAATTAATTCAATTTTGTTCTTTTCCATACTCTCACCAAAAGAATAATAATTATTTGAATATCTTATTACATAAATAGCTTTACTGAAATAGTTTTAAAATTGGTTAATATTAGAATAAATAAGCTGATTGTTTTTAAGAAAAAAAAACTCCGTTTATGGAAGAACGTGTTAAATAAATTAATTCATGAAGTCACGATTTACGCAAATAGAATATTGAATTACCTTCATTTAAAAAAGAGTGAAATGAAATAATGAGCAAGGAAAAGGAAAATTTGAAGGAAAAAAGCAATACGATTTTTGAGACTATAAAAACGACGCCATTTAATTATGTAACATTGGGCATCCTCAAAGGGTTAGGGTTAGAAGATAAAGAAATCAAGAACAAGCCATTTATTGGGATAGTGAATACATGGAATGAGCTGAATCCTGGCCACAAACATCTCAATCAATTAGCAGAAGCCGTAAAGCATGGAATCATAGAAGCAGGTGGCATTCCTTTTGAATTTTGCACCGTGGGACCGTGTGATGGATGGGCTAATGGAAATGAGGGAATGAAATACATTTTACCTCAAAGAGAAGTGATTGCTGACTCTATTGAATTGATGATGGAAGCACATCGGTTAGATGCTATGGTAACCCTATCTTCTTGTGATAAAATTAATCCTGCTGTCTTAATGGCTGCCATCAGGTTAGATATTCCTACTATTTGCGTGCCAGGAGGCCCTAACATGTATGAAATTAGATTCATGTCCGATTATGAAGGAATTGAACAAGGAATTTATGATGATTTTGAACATAAATTAAATTGCATTACATGTGGTACCCATGGAGCTTGTGAAATAATGGGAACAGCTAATACCTTTCAATGTTTAATGGAAGCTTTTGGCATGACATTACCGGATGCCGCTACTTCACCGGCAGTTAGTAGGAAAAAATTCGTTATTGCTAAGAATTCTGGACGCCAAATTATGGAATTACTTCGAAAAGGGATTACCCCCTCAATGATTATGACACCAGAAGCCCTGGAAAATGCTATGATGGTAGATATGGCAATTGGAGGGTCGACTAATTCTGCCCTACATTTACCAGCTATTGCCCATGAAATGGGTATTGAGTTGAACTTGGAGAAATTCAATGAATTTAGTGATAAAATCCCCACAATTGTAAATGTTTCGCCCTCGGGGGATTTTGGAATTGTAGATTTATATAAAGCAGGAGGAATCCCTGCGGTAATGAATAGATTAAAGGAATTCCTCCATTTAGATTGCATGACGGTTTCTGGAGTTCCCTTGAAAAAAATCATTCGTAAAAGGGAAGTATTAGATGACAAGGTAATTAAACCGTTTCATGATCCGGTTTATCCTAAAGGAGGTACGGTGGTCTTGAAAGGTAATTTAGCCCCTGACGGCGCCGTTGTTAAACAATCCGCAGTAAAAGATCCCGCCATGTTAAAATTTGAAGGAACAGCTTATTGTTTTGATTATGAGAGGGATGTCCTTAAAGCCCTGGCTGCCAATAAAATCCCTAACGGTTCCGTTATTATCATGCGCTATGAAGGACCTAAAGGAGCGCCGGGAATGCCCGAATTATTGGCAGTTACGGCAACTTTAATGTTACGCAAAAATTTAGACAAGGTAGCCTTGATAACTGACGGACGATTTTCAGGTGCTACTTCTGGACCCTGTATCGGTCATGTAAGTCCAGAAGCTTATGTGGGTGGCCCCATTGCCGTGGTACAAGATGGAGATATCATCCAAATTGACATTCCTAACAAGAGTTTAAACTTTAAGGTGTCAGATGAGGAGATCAAAAATCGCTTTAAAAAATGGCACCCTATTGAAAAAGAAACCAAAAGCAAGGCCTTATTGAAATATAAAGCATTAGTTTCTTCAGCAGCAAGTGGTACTATCTTGAAATATTAAAATATTAACAATTTTTCTTCTATTTGTTTTAATTTTTAATGTTATACATCAGTAAATTCATAAAAAATTTTCTTTTCTATGATTACTTTCATGGCCAATTAAAAAGGATTAAAATACTAATTTAAATGATGATATTGCTTTTATTTACCGGAATCAATGTGACATAGGGAAAAAACATGGTTTTATATAATATATTTTTTCCAATTTCTGAAATCTTATCAATCCATTTAGCTTGCTTGTTAAAAGTTATTTTTTCCTCCATGAGCACTTCATATATCTTTCTGGGGATAAATTTTATTCCAAGCATGAGATATCTAAATATTTTTCGGTAATTGAAGGTATCTAGATGCATGGCCTTCATCACCATTTGGGAGAATGCCCAAAATACCCTCATGTTTGCTTTCACGTTTCCAAAATTATATCCTCCCCACTGAACAAGAGTACACGTTTGTAAAGATAAGGATTTTATGATATTAATATAATCCTTAGTGGAAAGCACGTAATTTAGTAATACGTTCGGTCGTCTTCCATTAAAAATTTCTATAATAAATTTCTTATCGTCCGTAATCGTGAATAAAAGGGAAATCTCATTTCCATCAGAAAATTCAAAGGTAATTTGAAAATCACATCCTCTAAACACGTCTAAATATTCAGAATCTTCAAAAGAGAAAGAACTCAAGTCGTAATATCCTCTCATGGCAGAAATATAAGCTTTGAGATTTTCCTCCACGTTTTCTTTTTGCCTCGCATGTATGAAAAAACCGGGATATCCAATCCACGCATAAGACAAATATAAATATAGAGCTTCTTTCATGGTTTTTTTACGAGAAAATGCCCATAGGGGCGTATAATATTTACCCCAGCCCCAATCCATTAAAAGTTCACATTGCTCATTAGTCATGTGGTTTAATCGAGCTACAGAATGCCCAATGTCATATTTCTCCCACTCATAAGAAGTAATAGCTCCATTTTTTTCCATTTCTTCAAAAAGCCGACTTCCCGGATGCGGTGTTTGAATCGCTAGCATGATTTTATCAATGCCCAATTCTGTAGCATAAACCGGATATCCTTTCATGTCTTGCTCCGTCTCTTCGGGATCTCCTATCATTAGATATCCAATAATCTTGATGTTATTTTTTTTTAATATTTGAACGGCTTTTTCCACCGTACTACTCGTTATTCCCTTCTTTAATCGCCTCAACCTTTCATCATTCGGACTTTCTATTCCTATGGCAATCCATTCCATCCCAATACGATTCAATCCTTCTATGAGATGGGGATATTTCACGATAGGATCTACTCGCATTTCGCAAAAATATTTTAAACGAATGTTTTTCTGCTCAATGAGTTCAATTATTTTAGCCACGCGGTCAGGATCTTGCATGAAATTTGCGTCCCAAATGTGAACCATAAGATCTGGATTATTATTATATAATATTTCTAATTCTTCAACGACATTTTCCGGTGAGCGTCCCCGCCAACGACCGTGAACCGCTTTATTAGCACAAAACGTGCATATTCCATTACATCCTCTTGACGTCACGATTACATCATGCTTTTTAAAAATGGGATTTGGAGGTCGGAGGCTCCGGTCTGGAAAAGGTAAGGAATCAAGATCCATTATCTTTTCTCGATCGGGATTATGATGGATGATGCCCTTCTCATCTTTAAAGCTTAATCCTTTTATTTCATTAGAGGGCCCTTTAAGAACGAATTCTTTAAAGGTAAGCTCTCCCTCTCCGCGGATCACGGCATCCACTTCGGGATGCTGCAGGACTGCCTCTGGGAGAGCCGAAGAATGATATCCTCCCATTACTACGTAAGCACCATGCTTCTTGGCAATTCGAGCCGCTTTTATGGCATTAGGAAACGAAGCGGTCATGGTGGATATTCCCATGAGATCGCATTTCATGCCATTTTTTTTCATTGAAATTAAGTGTTCTTCCAATTTTCTGAAAGGCTCTTGATCTATGCGCATGTCTACGGGCATTTGGACGGTATTAACGTGGTTTTTCACGACGGCGCTAAGATAACATAGAGGAATATTGGCTTCGAAAAAGCTTACATCAAAATAATCTCCTTCCGCTTTAAATAATACAATATTTTTAAAATAGCTCATGATAAATTTTCATGTAATATTGGTTTCAACGTTGTATTCTTTAAAAATGAGGTTAATTAAAATTCTTATCCTAATTCTAATAGTATTACTCATTTTCTTTCGAATAGAAGAAATAGATTTAATTGATCTAATTTAGTTTGGAAATCGTACCAATTTTTAGTCGAATATTAAAAAAATTTGGCCGAAACAGCATGCAATGGCATCTTTATTTGAATATTGATATTCTGAAGAATTCTTTATGTTCACGCACTATTTTTTTTTTTTAATCATGATTAAATATGATTTGAAAAAGATGATAAAGTGATATTACTTTTTATGTTATCCTAATTTCCAAGTTTTTTAAAGTTTCTTCTTTCGGAATGCCGTTTTCATCCCATCCTCTTATCTTATAATATTTTTCGAGCATGGCATCGATCTTAAGGATTTTATTCTTGGTCACTCCTTTCTCTAAAGGATATTGTAATCTTGGCGGGAGGTTATCATCTTTTCTTGAAATTCCACATTTTACATTAAACAATCGTTTCATGGTAAAAATTCGCTCGCCGATTTTAAGCAATTCTTTTAAAGTAAATTCCATCCCCGTTAAATAATACATGGCTTTAGTTAATAAGTCAAATAAATTATTGACAATTTGGGTGCCTGATGAGATGGTTTGACGGCAGATTCCTAATGCATTATTAATTTCTGACAAATTTTGCGTGAGGACAACATCTTTAGCAAAAGCAGGATCATCTATTGTCCTTTTCCTAATGGGGAGTTCTTTAGTAATCCCTAAGGCGTCATTGAAACCCGTGAATCCTGAATAGGAATCATTTGCGAATCCTCTTAAATGACATGCACCCCTGTTAGAAGTTGCGTATTGTAAACCTAAGGGAAATATGGCCCGAGGATCGTGCATAGGTACTTCTAATCCCTTGATTTCCGCTAAATATTGTTCTGCCCCTTTATTAATGAGTTCGGCAGCCTTTCTTGAGCCCTTTCCAAGAATTTTTCCAATTCCCTCGTTTTTAGCCATTAATTCCACGATTTTGATGACGGCATCAACATCTCCCCAATTAAGGGAAAAACCGATATTATCTTGAGTTAATATTCCATTTTCATGGCAGTCCATGGCAAAGGCAATAGTGCATCCAGTAGAAATCGTGTCAAGCCCTAATGTATTGCATAAATGATTGAGATATGCTATGGCTTCCACGTTATCAATCAAACACATGCTTCCAAAAGCAGCGGTAGTTTCGTATTCCGCTCCAGCTGCATTTTCAATTTTGTAAGGTCCTTCCTTAACTTCAATCACGCGCCCACATGAAAAAGGACAAGAGAAGCAAGGAGCACTCCGTGCATGTAATTTTTCTAAGACTACGGCTCCAGAAATCTCGTTAACTCCCCTAAATTTGTGTAAGGTCCAATTTTTATGGGGAACATCATTTAACCGTTCAAAATAATCAATATTATTAGTCCCAAAATTTTTAAGAACGCCCGCCATGGGGGAATCTTTAAAAGCTTTAAATAATTTCTTGGAAATCTCATTGAATTTTTCTTTATTATAATATTCTATTTTCTTTTTACCGCCATTCACGGCAATGGCTTTTAGATTTTTAGAGCCCATTACAGCGCCCATTCCTGTTCTTCCTACGGCTCTAAAATGGTCATTCATGATGGAAGATAAAGGAACTGAATGTTCTCCCGCAGGGCCAATGCAAGCTATTTTGAAATGCTTTCCAAGCTTATCTTGAAGAGTTTTAATTGTTTTATCGGTGGTAAGTCCCCATATTTCAGATGCATCCTTGATCTCAACATTATTTTCATCAAGAACTATATAAACTGGAGTTGTTGCTTTATTGATAAAAATAAACCCATTAAAAATCTTTCTGAGCTCTGCTCCAAAAAAACCACCAGAAAGCCCTTCCCCATAGATATTTGTTTGGGGTGATCTTGCGGAAACCGAATAAAATCCAGAGCAAGGGTAAGATGTCCCCGTGAGAAGGCCGGTCATGAAAATGAGGGGGCTCTTTTCATTCAAGGGTTCATACTCGTAAGCCTTGCTTTCTAATAAGTACTTAATAGTAAAGCCAGGTCCTCCCAAATATTTTTTTACATCACTTGAATCCCATTTTTTTTCTTTCACGTGTTCATGAGCCAAGTTAATTTCGAGAATTTTTACGGTATTTAATTCCATATGAATTCTTCACACTCATTTTATTTTGATAATGAAAAATGAAGTGATTGATTATTAATCTTACTAATTATTATTGTTTAGTTGAAAAAGGGATATATATTGAATTAATAAAAAAAACATGATTTTTAATCAGAAAATCTTGTTAAAATTTTTTTCAATAAAAGTAAATTACATAAAGGGCTCTCTTTTCTTATAAAAACGTGTAGGATAAGGATGAAATGTTATGCTTTTTACACGTAAACCTCCCTCATGCCGAAAGAGAGCTATAAGGATTAATAAAGGTTCTAAAATACATCAAGTTGTCGAACTTTAGTTCATAACAATAAATTTTTATATAAGGATATATAGTAAATAAAATGAGGTGAATTTCAAATAGAATTAATACCAGATCCTTATGAGAAAAAATTACTTAAAAAAGAAAGAACTAAAGCTTGGTATAGGGTAACCTCATTTGAAGCGAATGCGGTTCAAGAAGAACTTTGGATTTCTCCCCATACAAAGAAGGACTATAAGGTTCACGTACGGTTGGGAAAACCGATAAATCTTTTTTCCCTAAAGAGCGATATTATTGAAAAATTTAAAGAAAAATTAGTAATTAACAAAAAAATACGAGATAAATTATATTCTAAAAACTTAGAAGAAGTTTCAAGGTGCCCCATATGTGAAGGATCCCAATTTAATCCGGTTTTATCCCTTGATATAACGGAATATATCCAATGTAAAGAATGTACTCACGTGTTTGTTAACAAGAGACCAACATTAAAAGTTTTTAAAGAGTTTTATTCAACTAATGAAACGTATCAAAAAACTTATACCGATAAAAAAAATGCAATGCTTAGAGTTGAACAAGTTGCAATGCCTAAACTTAAATGGGCCATTCGTGAATTCCAGAGAGAATATGAAAGACAACCAAACTCAATTTTGGATGTAGGTGCTGGTAGTGGACATTTTATACATGCTTGTAGAAAAATGGGCTATCGAGCGAATGGAATTGAAATTAGTAAAACTGGATGTCAATTTGCTAAGGATATTTTTGATGTTGAGTTAATCAATCAAGATATACTTCAATGTCTTGAGTTTCAAGAAAAATACGACTTAATTACCTTTTGGGGTGTTATTGAGCATTATAATTATCCCATAATGCTGCTAAGAAGGGCAACATCTCTCCTCAATAAAAAGGGTATGATCATCGTGGAAGTTCCAAGATGGAATTGTTTAAGCACGGCAGTTCAACAATTATTTTCGGATTCTATTATCAGGCACTTAGATCCTCTCGGACACCTTCATGTATTCACCGATTCCTCTCTTGCCACGGCTTTTGAAAAATGTAATCTAAATATTGTTGGAGCGTGGTATTTTGGAATGGATTGTTATGAGCTCATTCTTCAGCTAAGTAATTTTTTTAATGCTAAAGAATTGCTAAAACAAGATATCACGCGTGAAAAATTGGTTCCTTATCTTCAAGAAAAAGCTGATATGGTCAAATTTTCAGATGAGATTGTACTATCAGGAAAATTATCTCGTTAATTTTTTTTTAAGTAATTTTTTATTGAAATTTCGAATATGGATAATTAACATTAAATCTTTTTCTTACCCCTCATTAATTAAATGGTATTGATTTAATATCTAAAATGGATAATTAATTAACACTTATTGCATTAATTGATAATGTTAGAAGAAGAAAAAATCAAAGGAAGAAATTTTCTAAAATCTTTAGCATGGAGTAGCAAAGTTAAATTTGAAAGTGATCAACTCAAAAAAATACCTCCACCCCCTCTTCAAAAACCTTATTCTAAAAATGCCGTTTTAATCGATCTCATCCCACCAGAACAATTTACCATTGGAAAAATGCCTCTAATCGACGTGATTAATAAAAGAAGAAGCCGTAGAAAATTCACGAAAGAACCATTTAATTTGGAAGAAATTTCCTTTTTATTGTGGTGTACACAAGGAGTTCAGCGAATTATTGGTAATAAATCTGCCACCTGGAGAACTGTTCCTTCTGGTGGAGCTCGACACCCTTTTGAAACTTACCTCTGTCTTTATCAAGTTGAAGATATAAAATCGGGACTTTATCGATATCTCAGTCTTGAACATAAACTCTGCTTTATAAGAGAAAATTTGGAAGAACCTTATCCTCTTGATAAAACATTAATTTTTAAAGCACCTATCGTTTTTATTTGGACCGTCATTCCTTATCGCACGGAATGGCGTTATGGAACATTTTCTTATAAAACCATCGCTCAAGAAACCGGCCATATTTGCCAAAATCTTTATCTCGCAACGGAAGCGATTGGAGCAGGTATTTGTGCCGTTGGAGCTTATGATCAAGAATTACTGGATAATTATCTTTCAATAGACGGCGAAGAAGAATTTGCTATATACACGGCTCGCGTTGGAAAAATAAAAAAGAAAAAAGATGATAAATCATTGTTAAGAATGGCTGAAGCGATTCATGGGTATCGAAATCGATAATTATAAATTTAAATCCCTTTCAATCCTATTAAAAACCCGTTTTTTTAATTAATGCTTTACAATTCAGCCTTTATCTAAAAATCAAGAATGAAAATAAAATTCTCGGGGTTGAAGTTCTTTATATACGTTAGTTTTTAATGCTAAATGTTTTCTAATATCAAAACAAGCGTGACATTTTGATACATAACCCGTTCGAAGTTCTTGATAATTGAAATTCTTGACGGCTAATTCATGGAGATCTTTTAGCTTTCCATTTATTAGTGCATTAAAAATGGGATATTTTTCTAATTCTATCCCTTTTTTAGATAAGAGATCTAAATTCCTAACATCTCCCCATGAAAACCCTCCGCAATATCCTGGCATGTAATTTCCATGAAGATCAAAATGACAATGCCAATTTCTAACTAACTCCATCTTACAATTTTCATTTAAAAAAACTTTGAGAGGAAATCTCTCGTATAAAAAGGATAGTTCATGAGCAGCTCGTCCCATTTTAAAAAGCTCCACCCGTCTTTTAACCTCTTCAATTTTTACCAATTTTAAATAATCATCAAAATTTAAGATTCCTTTAATCTTCATGTTCTTGAATTGGACATAATAATAAAGTTGATATATCATTAAATTATCCTCAAATAATTGATTACTAATCTTTATCGCTCGTTCGATTCTTTCAAAAGGAACGTGTTCAAGAATAAAAGGATTCACGCTTATTAATATTCCTTGTAGCCCTTTATTCTTTAACTCTAGTAACCGTTTTTCAGTTATTTTATCATTTTTACACCAATAACAATTCGTTTCAACAAATAAAGAGGGAATTTCTAGTTCACTTGCAATTTCGATGCTTTTCAGCAAGATTTTATAGTTTAAAAAAGGCTCTCCGCCTGTAAAATGTAATCCGTGATTCAAACTCACGCGATCTTTCCCTAATGGAGAAGGCTTTATCACTTTCGAAAGCAAGGAAAGAATCTCTCGAAGGTTTTTTTCCTTTATCCACCCATCTTTCCAGGCGGGGGTACCAAAATACATGCAGTGCTTGCACTCGCAACTACATTGATACGAGAGAATTAACCCTCCAGAAAATGGCGTGGGAACAAGAAATCGTGGAGACATTTTTACCGCTTAATTTTTTTCATGGCTATAAAATGATAATTAAAATATAATTGTTTAGTATGATGAAGTATTGGATGATAGATAATTTATTAAAAATTTGCTTGGTACCTTTTATTTTTTTAGCAGTTTTCTCTTGAGAATTTATGAAACATTAAAAATAACCTTTTTATCATGGTATGATATCAAGTAAATAGAAAATGGAAAAAGTAATTTTTGGTGCTGGATGTTTTTGGGGCGTTGAGGCCGCTTTCCGAAAGATAAAAGGCGTTCTATCCACGCGCGTGGGATATAGCGGAGGAACCACGAAAAATCCTACTTATGAAGAGGTATGTGATAATGATAAAACCGGATATGCAGAAGTCGTGGAAATTACATTTAATCCGCAAGAAATCTCTTATGAACAATTATTAAATGTTTTTTGGAACATTCACGATCCCACGACCTTAAATAGACAAGGCCCCGATGTAGGAAGACAATATCGATCGGTCATATTTTATCTTTCAGAAGAACAGAAAAAGATTGCCTTGAACTCTTTAAAACAACTCGAAAATAATGGCAAGTATAAAAGAAAAATCGTTACGGCTATTGAACCCGCTCAAGAATTTTACGAGGCAGAAGACTATCATCAACAATACTACGAAAAACATGGCGGTAGGCATTCTTGTTTTTATTAAATTGACTCATTTAATTGTACTTAACGTTTGATTTGAATCTTCCTAGCTTGGTGGCGCTCCTACCCGCGCAATTTAGAATCGGCCATGGCTCTTTCTCGATTAAACTCCAATTCGTAATTTAATAATAGGCTTTTTCATAATAACAAGAAAAGTTTCAACAAAGCCAAATCCAAATTTAATTCTTTCAATAACCCCATGTTTTTATAAAGATACCTGAAAATGCCTTCTTCATTAAAATACTTATAACACGAAGTAGTTCCCTTAAATTTTTTTAACGATTCAATAATAATCTCTGTTAATTTTTTTAAAAAATCAATTACCACGAACTTTTTCGATTGAACAAGCGATGCATCCATTAAATTAAACCATGAATTTTTTGAAAACGTGAAATCATGCAAGGGAAGTTCCCTAACATATCGTTCTTGATGGATTAAAGCATTAAATCTCTTATCTATTTCATTTAAAATGCGAGTTCGAATTTTTTGATATAGGCGGGTATTAATAATGTTGCCTAATAGGATTAAAATTTGTTCGAATATATGGATTACATCATATAGTTCTGCAAATTGGTCTAAATCATCTACTTCTTCCCATTGAGCATGATATTTTTCAAGGATGTCCAGAAAAGGATTAAAGACATTAATATCTCCTTCCCAATTATTTCCTCGTCGAATAAACACGTCTCCATACATTTCAAGAAATACTTTTTTTATAATTACTAATCTTCCTGCCAAAATTTCAGTATTGACATGTTTAATATCTGCGATCACGAAAATAACATGATGTTCCGTATCTAATTCATAAATCCATTTTAATCCCGCCATTTCAATAGATTCGATTTTTTGTTGAAATTCTACCATGGAAAATTGATGAAATGCTGTTAATAATCCGGAAATTAAGTCTTCATCTGTGTTTATCATCAGAAAGGACTTATAGAGCAATTTAACTCCTGAAAAACTATCAATTATCCAAATGATCATTACTTACTTATTAACTCTTAAAAATGATTTAATATGGCTAATTTATTTACAATAATTTTTTAAATTTTACTCAATAAAATATAAAAAAAATTCCTTGCGAACTAAAGTTCGCTTCTAATCACTAAAATTTTTTCCTTGAATTAATACCTTATCAAGCTCTTGAGCTACGGACATAGAAAAAGGCGGAATTTGACTT
>JALGVJ010000069.1 GCA_029838195.1 Promethearchaeota archaeon | reverse complement strand
ATTCATTAATATATTATGGATCGTCATGTTTTTTCAACTTTTTGGTGGTTTTGTCGCCAATCTTAGAGCTGGAGCGTGGTAACTGAGATTAATTTGCTACCTCATATTTTTTTTCCTTGTGAATTTTTCTTATCTAAAAATTCTTTGGAAATGCTTCATTTTCAGACCACGTTATTGTGGGACATTCTAATCAGCTTAATTTTTTGAGCCCCTGGAATTGTGGATGAGCTCTCAAGAAAAAATTGGCAGAACGGTGCGTGAGTTGAAACCCTCCCATCTCATGAATCACTAAACCCCGCAACAGTGGTGAGTTTCCAAATAAAGCTTGGGAAAGACCCAAAAAAACCGTCTAGTGCCCCATCAATAATTCCAAATAAAATCAAAAAAGGACTAAATGCAACGGTCTCGGAGGGTCAGAAGGAGTAAAGTGCCATCGCGCATTTTCCATCTTTAGCCGAAGCCATCACCTTTAGTCCTATCCGGTTAATAATAAATGGAAAAGATCGAATTTAAAAATTCGGTTGATTGGACAAAATCTGCCTTCTATTGCGGATTAGATATCCATAAATTTGAATTAGCATCACCCTTAAGGGCGATGAGTTAGAGGAGGAAAGCGGTCTAAGTCTTGCGATTGATGGGGATTACGTTGTTAAGGAATGAAAAAATTATATTATTTAAAAAAAATTCTAAGATACTAAACTTCAGCAAGTCCTATTAATATTTACTTTCTCGCTTAAGGGGGGTCTAAAGCACGTGGATTCCCTCAATGGATTAACATGTTCTTGTTTAATGAATAGATCCTCTTTTTCTCTAGCATGAACCAGTAATAAATCTGCATCTCCTCTTTGTGCTGCTGCGATGGCTTTACTTGTTCCAAAAGATAACATTTTGATTTGGATGTTCCATTTTTTCCTCATACACGGGTAAGAGATAAAAAACAATTGAATATTAGGGCAATAAGATATATAAAAAAAAGAAGCCTAAAAAGTAGAAATAAAAGTATATTGTATTACTTTTTTTAAGGAAAAAAAGTTAAAAACTCATGAGAAAGGATGATTCTCCTCTAAACGAGCTGAAGGCCAAACGAGTGGGCCCCACAAACTGTAAAAAAATAGAAAACCGCAAAAGAGCGTACTGTGGTACGCTAACCAAAAGACAAAAATCCAGGTTTCTCGTTTAGGAGGAGAATCTTGTTTTTTAGTTTATCATATTACTTTATTGATATTATCATTTATTTAAGTTTCACGATTAGGGAGGTTCTTAATTCAGGGGGAACGTAATGCACGGAATTTTCCCTTAAATTCAGCGTTTTGAATGGGGTTTTGACCAGTTTCACGAATTTTTTTGGAACCTTTGTGATGAGGTTGTTTCTAAAAGACATATATTCAATGGAGGGAAGGTCTGCAAGACATGGATTTAATTCCTTGATCTTGTTATGGTGCATTCTTAAAATACGTAAGTTTTTGAGCTTGAGAATATCATCGGGAATGCTCTCGATTTTATTGTGATTTAAACTAAGAAATTTTAAACTTTGAATGTCGCACGCTCTTTTAGGAAATTCTGTAAGTCCGCAATTGTTCATCACGAGGTCCTCGAGCGAGGTGAGGCTTGCCCAACTTGAAGGCATTTTTTTTATCTTTGGACTATCTTCAACTCGGATGGTTTTAATGGCTTTCAACTCGCCAATTCGGGCGGGCAAGTACTCTGACAGATGCTTGTGGATTTCAAGTTTCTTGAGTGCGGTCAGCTTTTCCGAGTTGGCGGGAAAATCCTCTATGGATGTGTTTTCGATGATGATCTCCTTCAAGGATGTCAAGTAGCCGAACGATTCGGGAAAGCGTTTTAGCAAGGGGCAATTTATTATTTCAAGCTTTTTTAGGGATGGTTGCTTGCCGAAGGAATCGGGAAGCTGCTCGAGCGAGGGACAGTTTTCAATATATAGGTATTCCAGCGATGTTAAGTTGCCGAAGGAATCGGGAAGCTGCTCGAATGAGGGACAGTCTCCAATGTAAAGGAATTCCAGCGATGTTAAGTTGCCGAAGGAATCAGGAAGGCGTTTAAGGGAGGGGCAGAACATGAGGTGAATTTCTTTAACTTTTGTCAGGTTACCGATCGAGTCGGGTAAACCCGTGGTGCCTTCTTTTGCACTGAAACATGCAATGACTAATTTTTCGAGGTTGGTCATTTTACCGATCTCTTCGGAAAGGGCTTCATATTTGGATCCAAAAAGCTCGAGTTCTTTCAGTGATCTCATCGTGCTTATATTCTTGGGAAATTCCTTGAACTTACCTCCGATTCTGAGAAAAGTCAATTTGGCTAAATTGCCTGCTTCCTTCGGAAAATGGAATTGATCATCTGTAACGATCTCGAGCCTGCCCAAGTTTTTCAAGGAGGTCGCTATTTCAAGAAGCGGTTCGGCATCGCAAAATTCTATTTTCAAGTACATGAGGTTTTGGAGGTTTTTCAGACATTTCACGTCTTTTTTCGAATGAGGCGGGAGTTTTAATTTTAAGGCCATTAATTTGGGTAGCTTTGAGATGGTGGGCAAGAGAGCTAATTCGTCTCGGTTTTCCATATAAAGGCTTAGGTATCTAATGTTCATATCCTCACGTATTACGCTATAATCCCTATTTTTATCCACTTCTTTAAGGATTTTTGCCGTTTTCGGCTCGTACATGCTATAATATTCTTCTTCACTGAGTTCTTTTAGAATATCGTATGATTCCCACAAATATTCTTTTACCTCCGTGCTTCCATGACACCATCGCTCGATTAGCTCTTCCTTGAACCGCATCCAAGCGTGCTCATCTCCTTTTTTGGCTAGCCTCTTCAATATCGGAAAGGATAGACGATAATCAAGCAATCTCGTATCGTAATCGTGCTCTACCCACGCTTGCAAGTTAGAGCAGTTGACGAAAAAATCCAAGTCTTCGAGTTCTTTCCTCTTTTTCTCGCTCAATTCCTTCCAATCAGCGTGTGCTAGCGAATAGTCTAGATGGTCGATTACATCATTAATGGATTCGATGTTTTTGAATTTAGGGAGGTCTTCTGCGGGTATGGCAAGGGGCACGAACTTGCATAGCATTAATTCCTCATCATCGATGAAGATGCGGGACTCGCCATCGATGAGCTTGACTGTGAGCACCTCCTTGCCCCGCTTGTCCTTAATGGTATATTCTTTTTTTATCTTAGGTCCGAACTTCTTTTTTTCTGATGGGTTTTCATGCGACATGGATTTTCATTCTATTTTTTTTAAATTGTTAATTTCAAATTTAATATTTAAAATTTAGGTTTTTTTTTTTTGTTTAGAGAGCGCATGGTATATAATATGACAATCTTATTTTAAGAGAAAATCATCTGGTTTATATTTAACTCCTTTTTTTCTTATTTATTTTTCACGTAGAAAAAGGCTCCAATAATAAATTTTAAGTTGTTTATTTCACCTTTAAATTTCTTTTTGGTGTTTTAATCCCTAATCTTGTATTTCTAAAATGTTAATTATTGGGCCAGAAGGAGGATTTTGCTCTTTTTTTGTGTTATTTAAAACCATGGAATTCAGGAGTTCTAATTTTTTTTCAATTCGATTCGTTAAAGAGTTAATGTGCTGCTTGATTGCTTGAATGTTAGAAAGGGAGGGGCAGTTTTTCATGTTTAAGAATGATTTCGAAAAGGTGGATTGCAATTGTTTAAAAGATTTATACCATTTAATTATTTCTTGTAAATTTGGTTTTGTTAATATAATGAGTGAACCAAGAACTATGATGGGCATGAGAGTAAAGGAGAAGATGGATTGCAACATGTGAGCAAATATGGATGTATTAGAATTTTCTTGCTTTTCTTTCATTTTTTTTCAAATCTTTTATACAAAAAACGTTCCATAAATTTTTCGGAAAATTGTCTTCTGAATGCCTCTTCAAAATCGAGATAATTAAGAGGTTGAGCGGGTACATCTTTCCAATATCCTAGCTGAGGATCACTGTAAAGATTAAAACAAAGCTTGTTGATTTAGGATTCCATGCCCCAATTATCTCCAATGGAAGATTTGGCGTCGTAAAGAGCTTTTCCAGCAGGCATTTTTTTTACCAGCACGTTTTCTAAGAAAGAATACATCAAGCTTATGGTATCTCCGTATAATTCAAGATAAGAATCGTGCCATAAATCATCTATAAAATAATTAAAAGTTGTAGGTGTAACGATGATAATTCCCGACCCGCTTTTGAGAAATATCAAGGCAAGATTTTCGGAATATTCGGGATTACCGTTATTTTCTCCCGTGAGAATGATGAATGATTGAGCTAAAGGAGATAAGGATGTATTGATGGTTTTAACATCTAAGAGAAGAAGTTCTTGTAATTCGCTGATTTCAGGGGCGTTGTTTCCATTTGAATCATGAGTCCAAATGGTACGGAAGACTTTTGAAAACGTGCCCATAGTAGATAAAAGGACAAGTCCGTTTCGTCTATTGAATTCATTTATAAAAATATCAGGAGTTAGGGGAGTATTAGCATTGAAGAGGAAAGCGGTCTAAGTCTTGCGATTGATGGGGATTACGTTGTTAAGGAATGAAAGAATAATATTTTATTGTTTTATTTGGAAAAAAATAACGCTATAAAGTCCAATTTATTCAAAATTCTGAAGTTTTTAAAGGATTTTTTGACTGGTGTTTGAAAATAATAGATTTTCCTGAAAATTATTTTTATAATGAAATTGATACTGATGTAGAAAATTAAATATCATATAACTCTCATGTCCACTCCACTCTAATGTGTTACTGGAATGTTTATTTGAACCAATGTAGCACGTGTAATAAATGTGAATCGAAAAAAAAATTAAAATTGTTAACTTCAAAAAAATTTGGTTCAAAAAATGCAGATCCTAAAGAATACGAGGAATATTTCTCCGAAAAAATAATAAACATGGTTAAATGGATGAAAAAAGAATTAAAATTGATTTATAGGAAATAACGAGAATGGTGGGGGACCACGCAAGGAAATTCTGAATATCTTAAACGATTATAAAGCTTGGAGAACCTATTTAGTTGCGCCTTTCATTCTATCTTAGACTCATTCATTCGACCTTCCTAAAGCCTAAAGCTTAGATAAATTGGATTCATGTGAATTTTTCTATCATTGACATGAATTTTTACATGACTTAACACGCTTGTCTATCGAGGGAAAAATAGATAAGAGCGATGAGTTCAAAAGTTCAAAATTTCCCTTCCCTCTTGTTTTCCAAAAATTACTCAGGTTTTCATGACAGTGAAAGATATTTATAATTTTAAATAAAAGCGAGAAGAACTTTCTTTGGAAATATACTGAATTATCATGCTTAGTTTTCCATCATCCCGTCTAAATACTCAACATCAAGGCACCATTTTATTATCATCTTATCATGATTTTTAAAAACTAACCATTATAATTTTTTTGAGTTCTTGGAAGATTTTATTCCAATAAACTAACATAGATTTAAGTCTTACCATTCCTGTTCTTTATTTTAGAAAGGATTTCGAGGTTGTATAGCGTGTCGGCCAATTTCGGCTTGAAGGTTTCGGGGCTTTTTTCCGCAAGCTCCTTTCTTATTTTCAAGGCTGAGAGGTAAAACTTCTCGGCCTCCCCGTACTTGCTCAAATGCTGATATAACACACCGAGGTTGTTTTGCGTGTCGGCCACATCCGACTTGAAGGTTTCGGGGCTTTTTTCCGCAAGCTCCTTGTAAGTTCTCAAGGCTGCGAGGTAAAACTCCTCGGCCTCCCCGTTCCTATTAAAGCGCTGATACAACACACCGAGGTTGTATAGCGTGTCGGCCAATTTCGGCTTGAAGGTTTCGGGGCTCTTTTCCGCAAGCTCCTTTCTTATTTTATACAACGTACCGAGGTTGTTTTGCGTGGTAGCCAATTTCGGCTTGAAGGTTTCGGGGCTCTTTTCCGCAAGCTCCTTGTAAGTTTCCAAGGCTGCGAGGTAAGACTTCTCGGCCTCCCCGTACCTGTTCATGTCATCATACAACGTACCGAGGTTGTTTTGCGTCTCGGCCAATTTCGGCTTGAAGGTTTCGGGGCTCTTTTCCGCAAGCTCCTTGTAAGTTTCCAAGGCTGCGAGGTAAGACTTCTCGGCCTCCCCGTACCTGTTCAAGCGCTGATACAACACACCGAGGTTGTTTTGCGTCATGGCCACATCCGGCTTGAAGGTTTCGGGGCTCTTTTCCGCTAGCTCCATGTAAGTTTCCAAGGCTGCGAGGTAAGACTTCTTGGCCTCCCCGTACCTGTTCAACGTTAAATATAAATTTCCTAGTACTCTGAGAACTGGTGCTTTCTGAGCATCATTATCTTTAAAAAAATCTTCAAGTTAATAAACCGATGTCTATCATGCGCTTGAAACCAAGGTGAACGGGCTTTACTTTTTCGGAAAGTTCGAGAAAAGCTTCCCGTAATTGAGTATTTATCTTAACTCTTAACTGATGATAAAGCATCTCCACGGCATCATCGATGGTTTCACCAAGGATTTCTCTCTTCTTCTCATAATACTTGATGGCATTTTCATGATTGATGGATTCAGCCTCATCATTCAAGGTTTCTTGAACGAGATGGAAGGTAAATTCATAAATGTTTTCTTTTCCTTCACGTTTCTTCAGCAATCCTTTGGAAATTAATCTCAAGAAATCTTCCTGCTTATAAAGTTGCTTGATGACCTTTCGGGAAATATTCGTATCTAATTCAGTGTTCAAGACTGACAGGTCTTTCAATAAGGAAAATTCATCCTCGCTCAAGATTTCCTCGACCAAACGCTTCAAGAATTCTTCGGCTTGTTGTTGATACTCCTCGAGTACGGCAATTTCTCTGCGGATGAACCTTTCAAGCTCATCAAGATCAATGGTATTATAATTTCGAATAATCAATTCGGTTGCCACGGGATGACCTTCCGCAAGCGTACTGATTTTTTCCTTCATATCATAGCTAAGCTCGATGGAATATTGCTCTGAAATCAAATTTATTAACGCTTTTCTATCTGATCCGGGAATCCCCATTAAACCGATCTCCTTAGAGGCAAGTCCAGTTCGCTGCCTTGCCGACATGATCAAGCTTTTCGTTTTCAAGATCAATTTTCTAACCGCCTTACTCGCCAAGTGAACGTCGTCAATGAAAACTATCAAGTCATTCTTTTTAATCGCACCCGAAATGGCATCAATGATGACATCATCATCATCTTCCTTTTTTAAATCATCGGGGTCCTTTAAAAATTTGGTTAGTGCGTCAATAACGTCGGCAAGTGTAATCTCTTCTTTTCTTAAAGTTGAATGATGATAGTCACCGCATTTATTTTTAAAAATAGCATAACCAGAACCACTGATATATTCTTGTTCGGGTCCTAAAGAAATGATGTTATAGCCCTTCAGTTTCAGAATGAGCAAGGCAACGTGAATCAGGGATGTCTTGCCGACTCCACCGATCCCATGAATTTCTACTCGTTCAGCATCAGGAAAGCTTCTCACTAATTCTTTTAATTCTGATTTTCTATCGCAGAAGCTTGCAAAACTAATCTTTCCCTCTGAATGCCATTTCAGCAGGTTTTCCGCAACGTGAGACTTGATCGTCGTAATGATCTCCGGATCTTTAATATCATCAATCTTGTAATAATTCTCGGTTCCAACCTCCTCAAGGAAGTTCCAAACCTTCTTGCTCACTTCAACTTGATGTTCAATCTCGGCATCGGTCATATCCTTGAAAAGCGAATTTTTCCTTAATTCACTAATGTTCAGCGTGCTTGCATCCTTGTCCTTCAAGAATTCCACGACATCCCAACCCCTTGCAATGTAATATGTTTGATGCGGCATGCCTTCCGCTATAGCGGTCTTGAACTCGCAATGAGTGAAAGAAATTTTATCCGCTCCAGTTTTTTTCATGGGACATTCTGCCTTGCATTCATTCTTGAAATAGCATTTTTCCATCAAGGTCCCGTAATAAGGAGAGATGAGGAAAATGACGGCATTACAATCTTTTAGATTTTTCAGGCATACTTCTTGGGGACTGCTGCCGTCGGGAACGAAATGTTCCATGCCAACGCAATCGATAGCTTCATTTAATTCCTTAATGAGCTTTTTTCTTACCTCGTTCAAGTCTCTTGAAGTGGAGCTAATGAATATTTTTATCATTTTAGCTCATTTTTCTCGAAAAATTATTCGTTAAACCAGTTTGCTGTTTAAAATTTAATAAATTTTAGTATTTAAATGTTTAAGAGGGGTTAAAATATTAATTATTACTTAGAGTGATGAACCAAAATTAGGTTAATTTCAATAATAATTCTGGTTATTTATAATTTCTTGACTTTATAAGATATTTATCATTCAAATTTTTTTTTCTTTAAAACTAAAAAGATGGTATGCTCTAAAGATCTTTAAAAAAAGTTAGGGAGTACGTTAAAAAAAATGGAGAATATTTACATAAAATGGTTGAGCTTTAAAAATTAAATCTGAATTATTAAAATGAATTCTTAACCGTCGTAAAACAAGATTTCATTTCATTTTACTAAAAGACATCATTTTAAGTTAATATGATGTTAATAAAATTTGCCATTTCTGTAAAAGCTTGTATGCATAATTCTTCTGTTCGAGTCATTGGAAAACTCTATCAAACTTTGATATGCCTACAGTGACTAAATAGATGGGCGCATTAATTTTGGAATTTTTAATTGTTTATTGCTAAATTTTATTATGGGTCATCACTTCTGTATAAATTATAACATTAACCATTAAAAATTTTCTGAACATAATAACGAGAAAGCGAAAAAAATAAAAAATTTTTAACGTATTTTAATTAGTCTGATAAGGATAGATTAAGATTTAAATTAAATACTTCTTTAAAGAAGAAATTATAGAGAAATTTAAGAAAATTTATTTCCATGCAATTAAAATATTTTTAACATTTTTAGTAGGTCCCATCCTTCTTCAATCAATTGTAAGTTTGGAGAGAGTGGGGGGCATGAACTAATTAAATATGATTATATCGTATAAAATACGTCATAGCATCTAAATTCATATTCAATGAAAATCACCAGATTTAAATAAAAGCATGACGTATATATATACAAAATTCAAGATTTAATTAATTCTATTCATTTTTTATGAGCATAACGAGAATAAATCTAAAATTATTTATAATGCATAAATTAACTTCGCTTTCTTAAAATCTTTTCTCTTATATCACCTACATATTACAAGGTTCTATTAACCCTTTTACCCCTTTTTTTTACATGAAACCAC
>JALGVJ010000046.1 GCA_029838195.1 Promethearchaeota archaeon | reverse complement strand
CTTGAGCGATTTGAATCTTGAGATGGTGGATTGGATCACCATTCAAATGTATAATTTTATTACGGAAGAAATGGGAAAAGCTTTTGCGACATTGCTTAAAAAAGAATTAAACATTGATTCTGAATTGTATTGGAAGGGGTTAGTTCGACGGCACGAAGATTTTATTCCGATGGATTAAAAAGAAATTATTTCTAAATCGAATCAAATTGCTGATATTGCTCGATTAAAGTGGGATACACATGAAGGAGATAATTTATTTTGGGGATGACGTGTTTCTCCATGATTTTTCTGATAACATCGATATTTATCATGCGAAGGAACCCATGCGTCCCCTTGAAAATGCAAGAAATGCGATAAAAGACGCCATTGAAAATCCTATAGAATCAAAAAAATTAGATGAATTAATCATGAGCGATAGTAAAATTTCCATTTGTTTTGATGATATCTCGGTTCCCTTGCCCCCCATGAAAAAAGATGTGCGAGCCCTCGCAGCAGAAGTAATTGTTGAAAAATTAACGGTGTTCTCAGCAACATGCTTGACGGAAGCTCTCTCATTCACTAATAAACCATGAACAAACGCCTTCACGGCCTTTTCCTCGTTGGCTGGTAAACGCAAGCCATGTTCTTCAAAAAAATTCATGATAAGCGGGTTTTCTTCCACGACTAGCATTTTAAGATAAAGGGCTCTTCCTTTCTTATAAAAGCGTGCATGATGAGGGTGATATGTCAAGCTTTTTCCACGGGAGCCTTTCTCATATCATTAGAGAGGTACAAGGATTTATAAAGCTTCCAAGATACATTAAGTTGTCGAACTTTAGTTTTAAATATTTTAATTTAAATGTTTTAATTCATGTTTTTTTGGGGTTCATTGTTTTAAATTATTAAACTTTAAATTATATTGAAGAATGAGAAAATCTTTTATAAAAAAAAAAAAATCTTTTTATATCTTTTTAATTTAATTTGATTAATCTCATGAAGGAAGGAAAGAATTCCATTATTGTTGGTGTTTCTCAATATACTCAGCATAAGCAAACAAAAAATCCCTTAGATCCTTTACAATTAATCCTCCACGCCAGTAAAAATGCAATAAAAGATACCGGTGTAGAAGATTTTAAACTCATTAAATCCATTGATTCAGTAATCCTCATTAATGTTAATAGTTGGTCTTATAAGGATTCGCCGGGAGTTTTATGCAAGGCTCTTGGAATCAAACCTAAACAGAAAATATATTTGGCTGATGGGGGCAATACTCCTCAAATGGCGGTAAATAGAGCTTCCAAGGCTCTCTTTTATGGTCAAGCTAAGGCGGTTTTAATAGCGGGAGGAGAAGCTGCATATACTGCCTATAAATCAAAAAAAACGCAAGACTGGCCGCCTCGTGAAAAACCTGCAAGCATGGAAGGCAAAATTTGGAATGGAATTAATGATCATGAAAATTTATATGGGTTCAAAATTCCCTCTTGCACGTATGCCATATTTGAAAATGCCTTAAGAAGTGCTTCGCAAAGAACAATTCGAGAACATCAACTTCACATGGGGAAATTATTTGAAAGATTTTCGAAAATAGCTTCCGAGAATCCTCATGCGTGGACAAGAACATCATTTAGCGCAGAAGAAATTATTACTCCGACGGATGAAAATCGAATGATAAATTTTCCTTATACTAAACGCATGTGTTCTAACATGTTTGTGGATCAAGTAGCAGCGATTATCATGATGACAGAGGAGGTCGCTCGCCGATTAAATATCGATGAGCATTTATGGGTATACTTAATGGGAGGGTCCGACTTCCAAAACATTCATGAAATATCTAGGCGCCCAAAATTATACGATTCACCGGCCGCTCGAGAAGGATCAAAACGCGCTTTAAAGCAAGCTGGCTTGAGGTTAAATGAAATTAATGCTTTTGATATCTATAGTTGCTTTCCTTCCATCGTGCAAATTATTAAAAAAGAAATCGGAATCCTAGAGGACGACCCCCGTACTCTCACTATCGCAGGGGGTTTGCCTTATTTTGGTGGACCTTGGAGCAATTATTCCATGCACGCAATTGTAACGGCTGTAGAAAAAATCCGTGACAATTCTGATTTAAAAATCATGGTAATTGCGAATGGAGGATACAATACCAAACAATCTTTTGGAATTTATGGAAAAAACCCTCCTTTAATTTTATGGGATCAGCTTGACGATACCGAAATCCAAAGCGCCATTTTATCCAAAAGTTTGGCTCCTCCATTAAAAGAAGCAAATGGTGTTTTAGAAATAGAGAGTTATACATTTGTACATGATAGACAAGGAAATCCTGTTAAGGGAATAGTTATTGGAAAAATTGAATCAAATCGAAGAGCTCTCGCTCAAATTAGCGCGGATCGTATTGTATTGAATGGGTTATTAAAACATGATTTGATAGGTAAGAAATTCCCCGTGAAACATGATCCTTCTCTTCAAAAAAACATCATCACGCTAAATAGCCGTGATATCGAAAAACTACGCACTTAATATTCTTTTCAAGGCGCTACTAATATTTTTATGTCGCTCGTGTTAGGAGAAATCGCACTTTCAAATCCCTCTTCCACGATTCTATCTAAAGGGATGATTTTCGTGATAATCGGTTCAGGATCGATCATTTTTTTAGCAACTAATTCAATGGCAAATTCAAAATCTTCTCGTGAGCAACCAATTATTCCTTGTATTCGGATTTGATTCATAACATATTTTGTTATACTGATTTCAATGGGTTTATCCCATAATCCTATCTGGATAACATTTCCATCCTTGCAAGTAATATCTAAAGCGGCATTGACCAATTGAGGTGAGCCAGAGCATTCAAAAACATGAGTTGCTCCAATCCTTCCGACGATTCTTTTTATCTTAGGATGATTTACCTTGGTTAAGGCTAAATCGGGATTAAATCTCTTTGCAACCTCTAAACGGTTAATATTTTTCTCAATAACCACTATTCGTGACGCTCCAGAGATTTTTAATAGTTGTAATAAGAAAAGACCTATTGTACCCATTCCCAAGACGACTGCGGTATCTCCAATCTTAAAATTTATTTTTTTCAATGCCATTAATCCTGTTCCAATTTGGTCAAAAACCGTACCATGCTTGTCGGGTATAGCATCGGGTAGTTTTATAATGCATCTTTCGGGAACTTTAATATATTCAGCAAAGCCTCCATCTCTCCCCAATCCAATGGCTTCCGTACCTGAACATAGATTTGTCCCTCCTTTTTTACAATAATAACATCGGCCACAAGGTAAGGCAGGATCAATTGTAACACGATCTCCACTTTTCCATTTCTTGACCTCAGATCCTAATTCTTTAATGATTCCCATTATTTCATGTCCTAAAATGCCTTTTTCGGGCCATAATCCTGTCTTGTAAAATTCCAGATCCGATCCACAAATGCCGGTATGTTTAACTTTTATTACTACTTCATTCTTTTCGGGTATTGGATCTGGTTTTTCAACAATTTTAATTTTTCTTTTTCCTTCATATAAAGCTGTTTTCATTGCGTTTTAACTCGTGTTATTTTTCTTACTTAATAAAATTAAACTATACTTTTTCCGGTAATAAAGATTTTGTTTGAAAAGGTATAACTATAATCAAGAATATTGTACTTTAAAAATGGCATGTAATTATATCTTATTGCCGGTAGTCTTATTATTCATCGGAAATGGTATTCTTCATTTATTTTATTCATTTAGATTAAAACGAATGTTCTCCGAAAATCATAATTTACTGAACTCCTTGTTGATTGTTGTTTTATGGATAAATGGAGGAATCATGTATCCTTATTTTTACGTGGAAAATGATCCTTCCTCAAACATTCGATTTTTTCAAGGGATATCGACCTTGACCATATGTGGTTTCATGCCCTTTATAATTTTGATTATCTTATTATACCAATTGTTTAAACTTAAAAAAGAGCCGGAAATTAAAAAAAGAAGGAAAACGATGATTGAAATAAAGGTTTTTAAAGAACTGGCTAAGAATGATAACATCTCAAAAGACGCGAAATTAAGAATTAACATATATCGAAAAATATTACATGTAATACCTGTAGTCATAATACTCTTTTGTTGGGTTTTTTCGATTAAAATTTGGCAAGATGTATTAAATCAAAATGAAGCTTGGGGAATTAGTGGAGAAATGTTTGGCCGATTTTTAATTTTAACTATTGGTTATTCAGCTTTATTATTATTTGCCATTTTAGATTATATTCGCTTATCCTTTATATTTAAACCACGGGGAGAAATTTCCTGGTTAATTCCCGATCCCGTATTAAATTTCCTTGATAAATCGATTAAAAGTAATGAAAAAATAGAATTTTTAAGTCCCACGGCATTAATTCTTTCTTTTATCCCGATTTTTTTCTTACCATTTGAAATATTTGCCTCAACAGTCTTGATTGCCACGATTTCCGATGGTTTGGCTTCTCTTATAGGAATAAAATTTGAAAAAAATGTCATGTATCAAAAAAAATCTAAAATAGGACATGTAGCGGGATTTAGTTCAGCTTTTGTCATAGCGTTGTTAATGATTAAAATTTTTAACCCTTTAATTGAATGTATTAATTTATTTATTGTTAGCTTAATAGGTGCTCTAATATTCTTACTTATTGATATCGCTGATATGAAAATAGATGATAATATCTTGAATCCTTTATTCTGTGGCTTGTTCATGTGGATTGCCTATATTTTTATTCCGCTTTTATTTTAGGGCAGAAAAAGAAAGAAATAGATAAAAAATCCTAATTAATTTACCACCGCCACCGTATGGATTCCGCATGTCCTAATATTTTTTTTAACCGTATTTCCTGTCCATCATCTAAAATTACATGACCGGAATAATAGCCAAAAGCTATCAGCGATCGAGAAGAAAATATCATGAGATTCATTTTTTCCCGATGATAATAAAAGGGTTCTAAAATCAGATTAAATCTTCCATCATTGCTTACAAATTTCCATGTATCCATGGGATTCTTTGGAACAATGAACTTGATATTGAAGAGTTTATGCCCTTTTCCATCATATCCAACCATGTTTTTATCATGAAAAGCGGGGTCCTCACAAGAATAGCCGTGACTGAACCAGATTTCGTGGTCTCCTTCCAATCGACCACATCCCGCCCCCCAATACCAATTTATTTTATATGGCCAAGCACCACGCCCCCAATCTAACCTACAATAGCTATCTTTCGGAGAAAAGATGTACTCTTCATTGTTAAAAATCACGTTTCCCTCTACAGGCATCCAAACGATTTTATCAGAATAATAGAATAGTTTCTTATTGTCGGGATAACGATTGACTTTTACTATTGAATCTTTCTTTGGATCTTGATAAAGAGTTAAAGTTCCTCTTAACCCTTTATTTTCGGAGAAAGAAGGAAAATCGAAAGAAAGAATCCTTTTATCAGAAAAACGCTTAATTTTCAGATCAAACCGTTCTTTATGAAACTCCATGTCTCCTTCTAAAGAACTAACTGGAAGGTTCAAGCGGCCTTTTGTAAAAAATTTCCTCCAACCATCATCGTATTTTTGCTTTGTCTTAAAATTAATAAACTGAAACGTAATTTGCCCTAAATATCCGACATCTGCCACCGTAATATTAAGTTGATAATCTGGATGCATGATTACGTAGTTATCCCATTCTTTTAACCGGTACCATTTTGCCTTTACTTTCTCACGATTATATTTTAAAATTGGTCTTCTTGCCCATCCATCTTGGATTAAAACGCCCTTTTCATCAAATAAATCAGTAGATTTTATTATTTCTTCATTCATTATAATTGTACAATAAAATATAATAATAGATACTTTATATTTAAATAAACTAATTTTCCAAAAAAATACTTTTAATCGAAAAACAAAATTTTTTTTGAATTTTTAATATTTATACTAACCTAAATTTTACTAAAAAAATTAAAAAAGCTTTGAAGAAGAAAATAGAGATGTTAATATTAAAATTAGCAAAAGATAAAATATATTTAATTATTGCATGTATTTGTCCATTTATATGGGGGTTCTATTGGTTATATTATAAAAATTTTATAATTTATAATAGATACTGGGATTTTATGATATTTTATTTTGCTGGCATGCAATTATTAACAAATCCATCACAACTTTATTATAATCCCTATTTTTACTATTTACCTAGTTTTGCCGTGTTTTTTGCTTTATATGTTTTAATTTTTCCTTATATTATGGCTTATTATATCTCATATTTAGCGAACATGGTTTTTAGTGCTCTTTTTTTAAGAGAATTAGATAAAATTTTATTATTATTAAATGTGAAAAATAAAAAATTTAGATTTTTACTTTTATTATTGGCCGGAAATAGTTGGTTCTTATATTTTACTTTTACATTCGTTCAAACTAAAATATTTGTGGGGCTTGTTATTATTTATGTCCTTAGGAAAGAAATTCAAATAAATATGGAAAATACTTATAAATCAAGCCTTTATTATATAATTCAATATTCTTTACTTATATTTGCTGTAGGAATGGCTCCTTCCTTAATACTCCTTTTATTAATAATTTTTTTTCACGATATTAATTTCGATGATTTTTTGAAAAGAAGAACGATTAAAAAATTTCTTTTAATGATTGTTATTTTTTTAATTCAAAATTTTTATTTTATTTTTTTTCCTGAGACTTTATTATCTTTTTTTGAGGGAATAAATTGGAGCTCATCTCATAAAGGAACACGTTGCTGTTTTTTTTATCAAAATCCCTTACCCCTTCTCAATAATAATTATTTTACGATGGTTTCCACAATCATGTTATTAATATTCACTATTATTTTAATTTTCAATAAAACTTTTTCTATTGAGAGAAAAATTGGATCTTTTTCAGCATTTTATTTATTTTTTGGTGTGTATAACTGCTTTACTCTTTTTCATATTTTAATGTCATTTTCACTTCTATTATACATTCCTTATTTTACTAAAAATGACAAATTACTACGTTATATAAAAAACAATAAGATTTTACTTATTAATCTCATAGCAGTAGGAGGAATTAATTTAATGCCCCCTTTTGAAACTATTATGAAATACTTTCCTTTTATCATGAGTAATATTATCTTATTTTATATTATAGTACTCAGATATATAATCCTTTTTTTAATTTATGGGTTTACACTTTTGTTACTCTTAATAAAAAAGGAAAAAACTCTTTAAACCTTACCTTTAGCAAAATAAAAAATTATTTTTTAAGAAATTTAAACTTAGTTTTACAAAATTTTCATTATTATTATTATTATTATTTGTTTAATCAAATACAGGATTAATTTTCAAGATCAAAATTCTTTAAATTATTTTCTTATTATTTGAAAAGTAAACCCTCCCTATGAAATTAAAGAAATCGTTAATTTTATACTCTAAATTAATTAAATTACATTTTAATGATTATTATCCAAACCTCAGAGTTCTGAGACTGAAAAAGACACTTAATACCAAAAAAGACACTACTAAAAATTTATAAGTTCCATTAAAATGTTTCTTAGGATGATTTTTAAAGAAATTGTCTTGAATTATTAATAGATTAAAAAATATAAAACTTGAACTAAAACTGTATTGAGAAACATAAAAACCCATCCATAAAAAATTCAAAATTAATTTTTGAAATAATAAACCTAAAATAAACAATAATGAGAAAAGAATTATAATTAAACTTGATGAGATTATAGATGTAAGAAAAAACATTTGCTTATTATTGTTTAATTTTATATATTTAATTTTTCTTAAGAATAAAAATAAATTATAGCAAAAAGGAATATATGAAAGTATTAAAGATATCAAACTTATTACTATAGGCTCATTATTATAGGAAAACAAAATATTTAAATTGAGGATAAGTAAAATAAAATAAAATATTGGAAAAAAAACTATTTTAAAAAATCTTCCATAAAAGAAATTATTAAATCTATTTAATATTCCTTTAACAATATTGGCCGTTTTGATAATTAGAGATAAAACATTGATGAATTTTTTAAAAATAATAATATATGAAAGATAAACAAAATTTGCTAAAAAAAATATGAGATAAAATAATATTGATAATTTAATATTATGAAAAATTAATAATAATTTAATAAATTCAAACCCCCCAAAGACCTTAGTATAATAATGATTTATATATCCAAAAAATAATAAAGACCAATAAAACATAAGAATTAGAATTGCCAATAATCCATTTAAAATGAAAAACTTTTTTTTAATTTTATTTTCAGAATTAAATTTTTTCAATCCTTTTTTATGATTTTTTAATTTAATATAAGCAATTTGATTTGAATTTAGAGTAATTTTCATATTTTTTTTTTGTTCAATAAATAAATAAATAAAATTAAATAAGGCTACTAAAACTAAAAAATAAATACATTCTTCGAAATGAGTTAAACATAGAAAAAAATATAGTATTAAGATAAGAATAATCTCTCTTTTAAATTTATTCTTTCTAAGTATTTCATGAAAATTTAACGTTAAAATGAAAAATGTGAATATAGCTAAAAATCCTGTATTTGCATTATGCCCTCCTTTTAAAAATTGAGGTATACTAATAGCGAGAACAGTTAGTAATATTAATTTTTTACCTTTCTGGGTTTCAATTTTTTCATATTTTTCGAAAATTGAATAGAAAAAGAAAGGAAGACCAGTAAAAAAAATTGGAAATAAAAACCAAATTGTATAATTAATATCCATATTCATTGTCGATGTGATAAGAATTGCATTGAATAAATTAGTCGAATATCTTAATGATCCAATCGATTGTATTAAACAAAAACCATAATCCTCTCCACCATTAATTCCAGTCAATTTATAATTGATATATAAAGAATACAAAAAATAGGAGTCATGATTAAAATAATTTTTAATTTGTAAATATGGTAAAATCCATAAAGTATATAAAAAAATTGAAATTGATAATAAAATTAAAAACTTGTTTGAATTATTGAGAATCAAAATAATTAAAAAAAAAATGGCAAAACTTATATAAATATAAAAAAAAGGGCTTACTCTTAGAAAAAACATTAAATTAGAACGATAATCTCTCCTATTTGTATTATAGCTATTAACGGAATTATTGCTATTTAAAACTGAAAATCCCACTAAAATTATTGAAATAAGATAACAAATAAAGATTAAGATATATTTAATGTTAAAATTATTTCTAAATTTTTTAAAATTTCTAAATAAACATTCATTATGGTTGTTTTTAAAATTAATATCTCTATTAATAAAAAGATAATTTAAGATTAGAAATACTAAATTAAATGCTTGGATTGAATAAACTAATAAATTAGGATTTATTTGAAAACTTATAAAATCCCCCTCTATCGGAAGAGCATATTTATCATAATCTATTAAATAGAAAGAAATCATTAATATATTCTCAAAAGCAAGGCTTATAATAAAAGTGATACCTATTTTGTAAATAATATCCTCTTTGGGCTTTAAAAGTGATAAGATATTGTAGCCAGGTAAAAAAAGAACACATGTAATACCAAGGATTATATTAAAAATTAAGATTTTAGAATTATAGTGATAATTAATTAAATAAATAGATATTATCGATAATTGAAAAATTGTCCAAACTTTTTCATTAAATTTAACTTTTTTTTTATTATTCAAGGCGCTTATGAAAATATTTTAATGTAAATATAATCTTTTAGAACATTTTATTGGAAAACAATAATAGAATAAGAATATTAATAATCATTTTAAATCCCATTAAAGAGTATTTTTGAATTAATAATTTCCTCTCATTTTTAAAATCTTTCATTGTCAATCTAACATTTTTTTAATATATCCTCAAGAACCTTTCTGAAGTTTGCTGGAAAACTTTTTCGACTCCCTTGCAAATATCCACTAAAGAAATGATGGATAAATAATGACTCATGATAATAGCATCTTAATAATACGGGTATGAATTTTATGATATACATGTTATTAATGAATATAAATTTGGAGGAATTCAAGTTCCGAAGGACACTTGCTTGATATCTGCTTGCTGAAAATGCTCGGGATGGTTTTTTAAATCAAAAAGAATCAAAACCGTCAGAATACAAATTGCTAACGTGCAGGTAAGAGCCATCAAGAAATAAGCATCAAGAATATATCCTCCGAGTTCTACTTGTTGAATATCTAAATACCAGTACCCAATTATTGGTGAAATTATCTGCGAAATGGAAAACATGTTAGATGCCCATCCAGATACAACTCCTTGCTCATCTTCTTCAACACCCTTACTTAAGTTTGTAAAAATTATTGTTCGCAATACAATTTGCATGAACATGAAAGGAATAACATAGACGAATAATAACCATGCTTCATTGAGAAAGGGATAACTTATGAAGCAAACATAGGCTATACTTAAACTGAAAAGTAATAATACTTTTTCACCAAATCTTTTCGTTAAAGGTTTCATGAGAATCCCTCCAAAAAGGATCATGTTAAAACCGGCGAATGTAGTAAAGATCCCTATCATTCCAATATCTAATCCATACCTTAGATTTAGCACCAAGGCAAATGTAGAGAAAATCATGTTAAAAGCAATTGCAAATAATAAAAGTTCATTTAATCGCAATACTACTAACCGATTCAAGTAAGAAAAGCGTTTTTTACTAGTTTTTCCATTCATTTCTTTTCTTTTTTTTATTTCTTGGATCCTCTCTTTTGGCATGGTCTCGATAAGAAATCGAAGAGTTAATATGATTGAGATGATGGAGAGTGCTGAAGCGATATATGCGGGGTATCGCCAGTTAACAGAGCCAACCAACCCTCCGATACTAGGCCCAACAATCATTCCTAGTGCCATAACTGCGGCAAACCGTCCCATTTGAGAAGATCGTGTTTTTTCGTCCGTAATATCAGTGACAAATGCTCTTATCACGGGGATTTGACCTCCAAAAATGCCATCTAGCACTCTTGAAAGGAAGATATTTGAGATTGAATTAGAGAAACCGAGAATTAGAAAGGCTGCAAAGGTACCGAATTGAGAAAGTAATAACGGACCTCGACGTCCTACTTTATCCGATAATCGTCCCCATAATGGAGCAAAAATGAAAGTGGCTAAAGCATTAGAAGCAATCATGATTCCCACGAGAAAACTAGAGGCTCCAAACGTTTGCGTAGCTACAATGGGTAAAAGAGGTAAGATCATCGAATATCCTAAAATATCTATGATAATGCATAAAAAAATCGTAAAAAATGCTGCTCTTGGATTAATATTATACTTTCTTAATTTTTCCTCCAAGCTCATTTCAAGGTTAAATTGACTTGAATTCATAAAATCGGCTTTATCATCCACGTTCATATTATATCCTAATTTAAGATTTTTAAAAAATAGAATACGTTAATAAATATGCCCTATCTAAATAATTTTTAGTAATTTTGATATATTTGTTAAAATTTATTTTTTTATCGCTATACCTTATTTTTTAAAAAAATGAATCCATTTTCTTTACACCTCGAATTTCTTCCCAGTTAATTCCTAAAGCATCTAATACTTGTTCCAATGCAGACTGTAATAACTTTTTATATCCTTTAATATCAATATCTTGTAACTTCGCTAATTCTAAAGCTTTTGCTCCTTCTACTCCCTTAGATTTAATTATGGGGATCACGTCTCCTTTTTGATATTCTTTTCCCGTGATTTTCTTCAATTCTAACGCAGCTCGTACATGTTGCGGAATTACTTTATCATATTTATTTAAGCTTTTTTGAAGTCCAATATTAATGGCATAATCTTCCAAGGTAAACGCATCTGGTTTCCCAATTTTTTTCAAATTAGTCCTGATAATCTTAATGATTTCTTTTTTTGCTTTTTGAAATTCCTCTTCGTTCCTTATATTTTTTAAGATTTCGATTAATTCATTAAAAACCTTTTTAATAAACTCCGGCGTGTTGCTCTTTTTCGCCACTAAACCTTTTAAATCTACGTGTCTTGAATTTTCGTGTATTCCTATGTAATTTTTCTTTCTCTCTGAAAGAGCAAGAAATTGGTATTTTTTTTCTACTTCTAAATCGAGATCTAATTCTTTTTTACTCCATTGGGCAAGTTGTTCTAATTGTTCTTCTGAAGGATTAAGTAAGAATACAGAATCTGTATCCCCATAGAGGACCTTCACACCTAATTCTTCCGCTTTCTTTATAGTTGCTTTTATGGAATATTGGCCTATGCCTGTCGTGCTCTCTGCAACTGGCAAGCAAAATAAAGGAAAATTTTTACTTCCAAAAACGCCATACGAGCCATTAATAAAAACTTTTAATGCTTGTTGAATGGTCGTAAAATAACTCCTTATTTCCTCTGATAAGGAGTTATCTGCTGATTTTGGTTTAAAATATTTCACGCGAATATCTCTAAAAAACCCCACGATATAAGCAAAAATTCCCAATTTATGCGTGCAAACATGATATGGAATGCCTTTAATTAAATTATCTTTACAATCTTCGTGAGGGCATTGAACCGTTTCATAAGAGAGATTATATTCTTTAATTATGGAAGGATAGAGGCTTGCAAAATCCATCACTACCACATTATAATGGATTCCGGGAACGGGCGTGACCACATAAGCCCCTTGGAATGTTTTTCCTTCAATTGTTGCTTTCGAATACCCGCCAGGTTTTACTTCTGATATTTCTGAATGGCGAGGTATCAAGAAATCATTTCTCCGGTGTTCGAAATAGAGGATATTTTGAATCCACGTGGAAATTTGTCTCCTTATCATTTCATGAATGGGCATTTTAGTGATTCGACAGAGCAGAATGATGAGATTCCAGACAAGATTACTATTAAATTGAGTTAATTCTAAGGTTAAAATGGAATCTTTTAAGTTATACCAGGCAAGAGTTCCATATTCCATATCATGGATTTCTTCTTCATGTTTATATTTTTCTCTTCCTAATAATGCCGCAGAAATGGCATTTAACGAAGCGGAATCATATGCTCCTCCAAATGCATATCCCGAAATTGACCTATTAAAAAAGAAATTGAAAATATCAAGGTGAATTCCCTTTCGTAGATCACATTCCGCCTTGGATAAAAAACCAAACCCTCGTTTCACTTGAATGGGATTCAAATCCTTATCAATCTTTAATTTATTTGCTCGATGATAGAGATAATTAAAATCAAAATTGTCTCCGTTAAATGTAATAATAATGGGATATTGCCACATCAGGCGAAAAGTCTCCGTGATTAAATCCTTTTCTTCCGTAAAAAAAATGATTTTAGCATCTTTTGGAAATTTATCATGAACGGGTTGATAATTCCATCCTTCTCGTTCCAACATGTACACTAATTTTAACCCATCATTTGCCGCGAACGATATGCTTATTATTTTTTGCTTTGCTAATGTAGGATCGGGGATTACTACATTATTTGGATCCATGTTCACCTCTATATCCATGGCCATTCTTATTACGTCTGGAATGGGAGTAAGGAAAATATCTAAATATTTTTCAGAAAATCGCTGGATTTCTTCCCGGTCAAACTTGAAAATGTTATTTAATTCCTTTACAATATGTTCAGACTCCTTCGCTTTTTCCAAATCAAGACCAAGTTTTTTTAACTTCCCATTTTTAATTGTATATATTAACCCCGGAATCAAACCCGTATCATATATATAATTAAGATGATATCTAATATCTGCTTCCCAAGCATGATTAGTTCCTATAATTTGGCGGATATTTTCCCTTCCTGACCCTCCAATATCTAATGGTGTTATTCCATAAATTTTAGACATTTCAATTTCTGTATCTCTTAATAAATCAATTTTCTTTACTTTTTCAATTCTATCAAAGCCGGGATAATTCGTTAATTTAATATTTTGTTCTAATTCGGATTGAGATAATTTACTCAAGCAATAAGGTTGGTGATTCGTGGTATCAATCCAAATTTTAATTTCATCCGTATCTAAATCATAAAATTTACAATATGCCTTATTCTGCCCTCCATCATAGTCTACATCTAATAATAAACCGCGTTCTAAATCAGAAACGATTTCATTCCGCTCGATTAAATACCGGATATATTTCGAGCTCATGGATTCTCTTTTCACTTCGGAAAGCTTGATATTTCCCTCTTTTAATCCAAAAGGAGTATCATTTCCTTTAAATATGAAATCGTCCGGGATGGGAATCCTTTTTTTAGGTTTTTCTTTCGCCCCTTTTACCATCTCCGTTTCTTTTGGTTGCGCTCTCTTTGCTTTTTTAATCCCGGGTTTTTTTACAGGTTTAACACTTGGTTTACGTGTTGATGGTGTTTTTCCTCTTGAAGTCTTCAAATCTTCTTTAGAACCTTCTGTAAAAGAAAATAGAGTGATTTGTTTTTTATCTTTATCTTTTCCCGATTTTCTTCCCTTTTTGGACATTATTTATTTTCCTTTCCTCGTCTTTTTTTTTTCTTCTCTAATTTTTATAATAAAAGGATTATTTAATATCTATTATTTTCTTCCAAAGTTAATAAAGAAACTTTTTATTAAATTGGATTGCATTCATTGATAATAAAAGAAAAATAAAATTATAATTTTTGAGGTAATAATTTAAGTTATTACATGGAATTTTTATCTTATTTTATTAAATCTAAATTTACGTACTAAAAAGTTAAAATGAGAAGAATTTTCATGCCTCATGCTCTGAAATTATATTTATCTTGTCAAAAATTCGCGGATGACCTTGCTAATAATAATGCATTTCTCGGATTAATGAAGGATGTTTTTTAAGTGTGGCAAGTATTTATTAGACATTATAATATTAGATACTCTTTTAAATGTAGCGCAGGCGCTGATGTGTATACTCATGCTGATTTTATAAAAGTCAATCCAATTTCTGAAATCCAAAATTTCTTAATTTATCGCTTACCAAATCAATATATCGGTGTACATGGTATTTCAGAAATCACTCTCAAATCAAAAATAAACGAACTCTTGCATTTAGTAAATAAAATCCCACCTTATTTCAAAATATGGGACAAATTTTTAAGAGCCCTGATGGCCCCGGGTATCTGCCTCCCATGATCATGAGGATTTAAAACCACGACATTTAATCTCATAAGAAAAGGATTTATCTTTTTTCCCAAATAATATTACCTATAATTTTCATGAAAAGATTGTAAGAATATAATCATGATAGTTAAAACGCTAGATGATATGATTAGAGGTACCCCTATATTATCTCTTACTGTTCCGATTAATTATAAAAAAGCATTGATTAATGCTTTAGGCAGACCCATGATTATTAATCAAGCCGAAGGGTTAAAATTAACTTTAGAAAATTTACCTGTCGTCATTCGCCCCGATGAATTGATCGTGGGAACCTTCGACTTCCAGGTGCCGGTTGCTATACCTCGCTTCGAGGGAAGTGGTTTCAGAATATTAAAAGAATTAGAAACCTTACCACGTAGAAAAATTAATCCTATATTGGTAAATGAACATGATATTGACGTGATTAAAAAAGACTTGGTTCCCTTTTACGAAAATTTTAGAATAGATACCTATGCTAGTGAACTGGTACCTTCTAAAATCTTCGATATTCAATATAGTGGCTGTGCCTTTATCGCTACGGAATTAGGAGGAATCGCTCACGCGGTAATTAATTATCCTCGCTTATTAAAAGTAGGATTAAAAAAATATATTGAACTTGCTAATGAAAAAATCATAAATCTAATTTCAGAACGGAATGCAATAAAAGATCCTAATTCGGATAAAAAAATTGCTTTTTACAAATCGGTTAAATGTGTTTGTCAAGCATTATGTGATTATTCAAAACGCTACGCAGAAAAGGCAGCATCAATGGCTAAAGAAGAAACGAACTCTACCCGCAAATCGGAATTACTGCAAATCGCTCAAGCATGTGAAAACCTTTCGAAAAAGCCCCCTCAAACCTTCCATGAAGCCCTTCAACTCATTTGGTTCCTCCACATGGCGCTCCATATCGAAAATTTTGAGCATGGCATCTCGTTTGGTCGCATAGATCAATATTTATATTCGTACTATGATGGAAATGCCGATTCTGCTTTACGCTTAATCAAGAACTTGCTTCTAAAAACTAATGAAATCATTGCACTTTATGATTCTGTTGCTACTAGTTATTTTGGCGGAATGGCAACGACGCAGAACATATTAGTCGGAGGCGTGGATGAAGAGGGAAATGACGCGACGAATCCCTTAACATACCTCTTTTTGCAAGCCATAGATGAAGCTGCCGTGCCCTCGCCTAATTTGGTTGTGCGATTGCACGAAAATTCACCTCACGAGCTCTTGAACGCTATTGGAAAAATTCTTTCCAAAGAAAAAAATGTAATCGGTTTATACAATGATGATTTGATCTTCAAGAGCTTGATGAATTGCGGAATTCCTCTCCAAGAAGCCAGAAACTATGGAATAGTGGGGTGCGTGGGGCTTTCAACCTCGGGCACTTCCTATGACAATACGGGAGCTATTTTTTTAAGCATGCCAAAAGCTCTTGAGCTTGCATTGAATACCGATACAACTATCGTTAGTAAACATGTAAAATTAAATTTTGACCCCAACCACTATGCTTCCATGGATGATATCCTTAAAGCCTATGAAGCAGCCTTAAGAATTATCGTAGAAATGGCAGTCATGGCCGCAAATGCCTATCAACAAGGACATCGTGTTCTAAAACCTACCCCCCTAATGTCTTTATGCATTGATGGGGCTTTTGAAAAGGGAATGGATGTAAGTGAAGGCGTGGCTAAATATAATTTTTCGGGGATTCATGTTACCGGTTTTTCTGATGTCATTGACTCTCTCGCCGCCATTGAATGGGCCGTATTTAAAGAAAAACGGGTGTCGTTAATGGAATTAATAGAAGCATTAAAAAGGAATTTCCGAGGACACAAGGATTTACAGCAATATTTAAAATACAAATGCCCCAAATACGGAGAAGATGATGATAGAGCGGATAAATATGCTCAAAAATTGATGAACATCTTGGCGAATTCTGTAAAAGGATTGAAATGCTCTCGTGGAGGAGATTATCGCATTGGCATTCATGCCATGACGACCCATATCGGTTTTGGCATTTTTACCGGGGCTCTACCGTCTGGGAGGAAAAAAGGAGAACCATTGAATAGAGACATTGCCCCCGGGCATACCGGCGAGAAAGGATTAACGTCTGCCATTAAAAGCATTACTAAATTTGATCATTCCAAACTAACAAATGGCGTGGCATGTACCTTAAACATTAATCCGGAAATTACAAAAATTGAAAACGGAAAGATATTTGAATCCCTTCTCAAGAGTTACGTTAAATTAAAGGGCTCCCATCTTCAATTTAATGCTATTTCTTTAAAAACTCTGAAAGATGCCCAAGTAAATCCTCAAAACTACAAGGATCTTATGGTAAGAGTTTCGGGGTATAGTGCTCGATTTATTGATCTTCCCAAAGCCGTGCAGGATGATATCATCAATAGATATTGTTATGGGAAAATTTAATTTGGGTCATGACCGGAAAAGAAAAAGGGTTAATTTTTAATATCCAGCATTTTGTTTTACATGATGGCCCCGGCATACGAGCCACTATTTTTTTTAAAGGATGTCCCTTGTATTGCAAGTGGTGCCACAATCCTGAAGGGATTAAACCCTTTCCCGAAATTCTTTTTAGAGAATTTCAATGCATCCATGATAAAAATTGTAACAAGTGTGTAAATTCTTGTTCGTTAAATGCCATTACATATTCAAAAGAAATCATTATAATTGATAGAAATAAATGTAATTTATGTGAAGAATGCGTGAAGACGTGTGATTCTAAAGCATTAGAAATCTGTGGACAATACATGAGTGTCGAAGATATCATGAAGGAAGTGTTATCTGACAAAGTATTTTTTGAACAATCTGGAGGGGGCGTGACGTTATCGGGGGGTGAACCATTGCTTCAATTCAATTTTATAAAAGAATTTTTAAAGAGAGCCCACGAGTTTGGATTACACACGTGTTTGGATACCACGGGATACGTAGAGACTAAAAAACTTAAAGAGATAATGTCTCTTGTGGATCTTTTCCTTTATGACGTGAAATGCTTGGATGATAAGCGTCATGAACAATTGACGGGCAAATCTAATGAATTAATCTTGAAGAATTTAAAATATTGCTTGGAACATGAGGGTGATTTAATCGTCAGAGTTCCCGTGATTCCTGGCTATAATTTCATTAACATCCCCAGCGAATTAGATAAATATCTTACTCAATTAGTCGAATTGGGTGTCAAATCTTTTGAATTGATCCCTTATCATGAATTTGGAGTTCAGAAATATAAAATGCTTGGGAGAGAATATCCCTTAAAGGTCCAAAAACTTGAAATAAACCAATTACAAGCGCATTTAAAGCAAATCCGTGAGAAACATGGGTCTTTAATGAAAAAAATTGATTTTAAAATTAGTAAACCTATTTTAACATGATGGATTACCCTCTTCTAATTCTTTTTAAAAAAATAGGTTCATGGAATTGGAATATGGAAAAGATTTAGCAGACTTTGCCGTTGACCATGCCCTATCCTTGGGAGCCACCTATAGCGAGGCACGATATATTTTCTCTGAGGATGAGAGCCTTGCAGCAAGAAATGGTGTAATATTGGGTGCTGGCATGACCTCTCTTGAAGGATTGGGCATTCGAGTTCTAGTTAATGGCGGCATGAGTTTTGTATCGACACCCAAGTTAGAGAGAGCAAATCTGGAAAAATTAATAAAGGAGGCCATTAAACATGCTAAAGTAAGCAAACGAAAGGATGCTATTAAATTATCTGAGGAAAAAACGGTCAATACTAAATGGAAAACCCCCGTAAAAATAAAATTTAAAAATATTTCCTTGGAAGAAAAGCAACAATTCATTATTGAGCTTGATAAAGAACTAAATCAAAGGTTTCGACTCAAATTGCCCACCCGCACGTGTTTATTACATTTATATTCTGAGCAGAAATATATCGCTAATAGTGATGGTTCCCAAGTAGAATCAGAACATTCTCTCATCTCTTTTCATTCCTTTAACACTGCGAAAGGAAAAGGAGGCACGGAACAAAGAATGCTGACTTTGGGAGCAGCGGGTGGTTGGGAATGGCTCATCGAAAACGAAATAGATAAAAAAATTGTAGAGGATAATGCAGTTCTTATTAAGGCTGCACGAAATGCCATCGAAATGAAATTAGATAAAGTAGATGTCGTCATTAGTGGAGAAATTTCGGGCATTATTGCCCATGAGAATGTAGGACATCCTAGCGAGGCGGATAGGATATTAGGGCGTGAAGGTGCGCAGGCCGGTGAATCTTTTTATGCAGATCTTCTCAAAGACGGGACATTAGGAGAAATCAAGATGGGAAATGATTGCGTTTCCGTTATCGATGATCCTACGCTTCCCGGAAGTTCCGGCTATTATCTTTATGATGATGAGTGCGTGAAAGCGCGTCCTAGATATCTCATCAAAAATGGTAAATTAAATGAATTTCTCTTGAATAGAGAACATGCATTTAAATTCAACACACAATCCAATGCAGCAGCTCGTTCCATGAACTACAGGAGTGAACCTTTATGTCGCATGGCAAACACGTTCTTTGAACCGGGAGATTTCACTAAAGAAGAATTGTTTGAAGACATTAAAAAGGGGGTTTATTTGAAAAGCTTTACTGAATGGAATATAGATGATAGAAGATTCCAAAGCAAATACGTGGGGTTAGAGGCTTATCTCATCGAAAATGGAACGCTGACCAATGTCTTGGTACGAAGACCCATTTTAGAATTAACTACTCCCGGAATTTTAAAAAGCATTGATGCTGTATCTCGTGATGGGGAATTCCCTTTAGGAATTTGCGGAAAGGGAGATCCCATGCAAGGGGTTCCCGTGTGGTTGGGAGGCCCTCATGTAAGAATGCGAAATATCCGATTAGGAGGAATTTAATCATGAATAATAACGAAGATATATTGGAATTTACCATTAATTTAGCACTTAAAATGGGCATGGATGAGATCATCGCATTGAGAAAAGAAGGAACTAATTACCAGATTCGCTTTTCTAATTCTGCAATTGATATTTCTAAAGAATGGAATGAGAATCTATTAGAATTATTTTTAGTAAAAGAACAAAAAACAACCCAAGTGGATGTAGAAGCCCCTACTCCGAAAAAAATTGAAAAAACCCTTTCAAGAACGGTGAAATATCTTTCGAAAGTACCAAGAAGCAATTTATATAATGGAATGGAGACTCAACAGCATTCTTATTCATCCATGAAAGATTTCTTGGATAAAAGAATTTTTGATTTCCCGGAAAAAGCAGCGGAATACATCAATTCTGCATTAAATGCTTCTAAAGTCAGTGGAATTAAAAAATTGGCTGGTGTATTTTATTTTGGATACTTTTCTACCAATTTATTGACGAGTCATGACGTGAAAGGGACTCATGAAAGTTCCTATTACCAATTTACAATCAGGGCCTTTGCCGATGAGCGCAGCAGCGGTCAAGGAATAGCTTGCGGGAGAAATTTAGATAATATTGATAAAAAACTCTCGAATGCCGCTAATCATGCTAAAGATATAGCAAGAATGGCAGAGGGAGGTACTCAAGGAAAAGCGGGAATTTATGATCTCATCATGAGCCCGACGGTGGCCGCAAACGTTTTCGGTCAACTCACCAATGCTGCCCAACCTCTCTTAATGATGATTGGAATGAGCCCCATTAAAATTGAAGACATCGGGAAAAAAATTGCTCATGAAAGTCTAACTATTTGGGACGATGCATTATTAAAGGAAGGGTTACATAGTCATCCATTTGACGTGGAAGGAACACCTTCCGGTAAGACTACTTTAATTGAGAATGGTTTTCTCAAGGGAATCTTACATAACACATCAACCGCCAAGCAATTTGGTTCCAAAACCACCGGTAATTCTACATTCTATTCGCTAGGAATTGGTTCGAAGTTCTTGGCTCCAGCACCTTCCAATATCGTTTTTAAAGAGGGGGATTATCATTTTGAAGAAATGATTCATGAGAGTAGAAAGCCTACGATCTATGTGACTTCTAATTGGTACACGCGTTTCACGAACATGCTAGAAGGGTCTTTTTCCACGATTCCTCGTGATGGCATGTTTTTAATCCAAAGGGGCAAGATCCTTAAACCCGTTGAAAAATTGAGAATCTCTGATAACATCCATGGAATGCTCAACAGGATTGAGGCCATCGGAAAAAAAATCATTCAAATAAAATGGTGGGAAGTTCCCACACCAACATTTCTGCCAGCAATTAAAATTAAAGATGTTAACATGACGGCAGCTACCCAATAATAATTCATTCCATGTTAACCTTTTCGTGAGCTTTTGGGGAATTCTTTAATACATGAATGAACTGGCGCTTCCTCCTTGATTTAAAGAGATCACTTTTATAATCAGGTCTCTTTTTTCTTCGATTGCGAATTCGATTTAATGAGATTCCCGATTTCTTTTAATAATAAAGTTTTTTCGGCGATATACCAATGGAGTTCACTTTTAGAGGGATTTTCATGATAAATTCTCTCGGCTAATTCTCTAATTTCCTCTTCGGTTGGCTTGAGTAATTCGCCATTGACGTTTTCATTCAATAATAAAATTAGATTATCGGTTTCTAAGGGTTTAACATCATATCCATTTTTAATATTCTTGTTGATCGTGACACACAGCTCTGCTAAATACCAAACGGATTTTTCATAGGCTTCGTTACTTATATACCTCCTATATGCCAAGATCTCTACATCTTCTTTTGTAAATGGCATGATTGTTAAGATAATGTACTTATATTTTATTGAAACCGATCATGTTATTCTTGTTTTAAAATTAAGAAAGATTTACTTTTAACATTTACGCCTCTTTTTTTTATTTCATCTTAAAGAGAATTCCTTATTTTCTTCTAAACCAATCAAAATTTTTATTTAATAACTCAGCATGAACATGAAATCAAAATACATCTAACTGATAAAAAGCTAATCAAAGAGTTCCCACTTCCACTAATTCAAATCTTATTATACATGAGTAGGATAAATAGAAAATCTCTAAAATTTCTCTCGTTTAGCCATGATAATATCAATTTTCTATCCTTTCTTATTACATTTCATTTTCCTTAACAAACATCATCACGCCTTTTAAAAAATTAATCATGCTCCTTTTAATTTTCAATGGTTAAAGAAATATCTTTATTTTTTCAATTATTTTCTCATTCATACAATACATTAAATAATATCTTCATGAAATAGAGGTAATAAAATGAAATATAGCTCAAAAATAGTGAATCAATCAAGAACAAGTGAATTAAAAATCTTGGCTGGTGACCGCTCGTGGTAAATGCAATTCTCATTATATTAGATACTTTACGACAAGATCACGTGGGGTGCTATGGAAATGATTGGATTAAAACACCTAATCTGGACAAGTTTGCTAAAGAAGCCGTTAAATTTACTCGAATGTATCCTGATTCTCTCCCCACCCTTCCCGCTCGAAAAGCAATCTACACGGGAAAACGGGTCTATCCTTTTACTGAAGATAAAATAGGACTTACTAAAGCCGGACGAGGCGATTTTATAGGCGATGCATTAGGCGCTCCTGGATGGGGCAATATTTCCGAATTAAATGATACGTTATCTGAGCGATTCAAGCGAAAAAAGTACACCTCGGCTTTATTTTCAGATGTGTATCATCAATTCAAACCCGGATATAATTTTCATCGGGGTTTTGACCAGTGGATGTGGATTCGTGGACAAGAAGAAGATTCTTTTTTATCCGGACCCCGCATCCCCGATGAAATTCTTAAGGAATATCTCACCACTAAAAAAGATGGAATTTCTGCCGGTTCCGTGTTTGCCCAAACCATGATGCGCAAGTTCTTACAAAACACGCGCTGGTGGCGCTCTGAAGCGGATACTTTTACTGCACAAGTATTTCGAGCAGCAGGAGAATGGTTAGATATGAATTACGAAGTCCTTTCTGCGGGCAAAGGCTTCATTACCGTGGAATCCTTTGACCCACACGAGCCATGGAACCCACCTCTCCACTATATTCGAATGTATGAAAAAGATCCCGATTGGGAAAAAGGCTGCAGAAAAATATGCCATTCTCTCTACGGCCCCGCAACCATGATCACCGAAAAAGAATTAAAAAATCTAAGAACAAGATATGCGGGAGAAGTTTCCCTTGTTGATACGTGGTTTGGATATTTTATTGATTATATTAAGCGAATCGGTATCTGGGATGACTCTATAATTGTCGTTGTTTCAGACCACGGACACATGTTAGGAGAGCATGGACTCATTGCTAAAGCTGCAAATCCGCTGGGAAGAGAAGTAGCGGATTTAGTGGCAATGATTCGATTTCCAGGGGGTGAAGGGAGCGGAAAAACGTGCGATAAGTTTTGCTATCACCATGATATCGCAGCTACCATTGCGAAAGCATGTGGCGTTAGTGTAAAAGACATGGATGGGCAAGATTTACTACCATTAGTCCAAGAGAAGGATCTAATTTATCATGACCACGTGACAATTGCTTGGGGAGGCTCCGTGGCAGTATATGATGGAGATTATTGGTATAATGGATATATTTGGGATATAGAAGAAGGAAGCTTATTCGATGTAAAAAAAGATCCTCATCTCGAGAAGGACATGATCATGGAAGCTCCGGATAAAGCCCGAGAATTGTTAGAAATGGCATGGAAAGATGCAAAAGAACCAATCGATATGGATTTCATGCGTAAATTTAAAGATTTATTAGGATGCACGCCCGTGGCGAAAACCTTAGTAAAAAATCCCAAATGTTAATCAATATTTTTTTTTTAATTACTCATCCACTCATTTTTAAAAAAATTGATGAATCGCTTTCTAAAAATCTTTCGAACAAGATGTAAGAGAAAAATATAATGATTTTATTAAAATTCTCTAAAATTCACACCCATATCTTAGAGGCTCTATTTTCATTCAAGACCTCGTTTTAAGACCTCATGTAAAACCAAAAATTAAAAATTTATTCTTTATTATTAATCTTGATATTGAAGGATGTAAGATTGTCATTTCTCATTTAAATTGATTTAAACTTTGCCTCCGTGGCTTAGCGGTATAGCAGCTGACTTGTATTTCTTAATAAGATAAGGAAATCAGCAGGTCGGGGGTTCAAATGAAAGAGAAACACTCTCTTTTGGAACAAATCCCCCCGGAGGCTTTTTAATCTTAGATTTATAGTAAAAGCTTCTATTTGTTTTGATGAGAAATAAAAGTATTAAAATCTAAATAATACAAAAAATAATGAGATAATTGGAAGCATAATTCTATGGTTCCTTAATAAATTTACCGTTTTTTGAGAATTTTTATTGTATTTAAATTTATTATGATTTCGTTTTAAGATATATATTATTGATATTTCAATTTATTAAATTTAAAGAAGATAATATATAGAAAGAATTAACTGCTAATTAACGCGGTAATCATGAATTCATAATTCAATTAATATGATATTTGCTCATTAACCTTCTTACTTATTATAGAATAAATTCTGATTAACTTTTTAAAAAGTCCACATTTTTTCTGATATTAAATTTTTTAAAATTTTAATTCATGAATAAACTCTTAAAAATAGTATAATTAATCAGATATTTTTTTAGCACTAAGAATATAGTAGAATCCAAAATAAAACTCCGAATCATAGTTAATTTTTTGAAATTTAGAATAAATATATTTTTTAATGTTTCTGTGATAATCTATCCCCACAAGCTCAGAAAATTTTTCATATTGCTTGTTAATCAATTTAAAGGGCATGACATCACTAGTTTTCATTCCAATCATTGAGAAATTTCCATTATTTTTCAATAAAGAATAGATTTTATCAATAGTTTTTTCGGGATTAGGAACTATTTCTAATGCACAAGTGGAAATGATAGCGTCGAAATGAAAATCCGGTGCATATTTTAATATATCCTTATTAATTAAATTTACATTTTTCCATCCCTTTTTATGAATAATAGCGTTAGCAAATTCTAGTGATTTTCGAGAAATATCTAATCCTATGAGCAATCCTTCTTTACCGAGATGTTTGCGAATCAGATTAAAATTAAATCCAATTCCACATGCTACATCAAGCACTTTATCATCTTTTTTTAACCTAAGTAATTTCACGGCATTTTTCCTGAGCATGGAATTAGAGGAAACCCCTCCAAAAAAAGCATCCAAATAAAGCATCTGTGGAAATAAGGCTGCTTTATCATAAATATTTTTTATTTTTTCTAAACTCCATGGAATCATAAGAGGGTATTTTTAAGTTTATAATTTAGCTTGATTTTTAAATCTTTTAACTTTAAGGGCGACAAAAATCGGGATTATAGCAAGCGCAGATTTGTCGGCTCTCGCATGTAATCCG
>JALGVJ010000045.1 GCA_029838195.1 Promethearchaeota archaeon | reverse complement strand
TACATTTATTTTTTCTCTAATCGAGAGCTTAAAAAATAAAAACCTTGAAATTATACACGTGAAGAAATTATTTTTAACGATTAATATTGAGACTTTTTTCCTATTTTTTATCTTTTTATTTACAATTAGACAAGGTATTAGTTATATTTATTATTTCATTACCCCAGATAATATTCTTTTAATAATGTTAGTCCGAAATTATAAAATATTATATTTCCTTTTAATCTTAATTGGTGACCTATTTTTATTCTTTATTTTTTTCTTTTGGATAAAATCTCATATAATAAATAATAAAAGTAACAAAGAATGAAAAAAGGTAATTTTTTTTAAGCTATTATTAAATTCTTTTACCCATTAAAAAGTTTTAATTGATCTTTTTTTTTTGATTTTTAGAGTGAAAGATAAATTTTCTTGTTCAAATTAAAAAGCAAATTTGAAGAACTTAGATGTGTTAATGAGTAAAATAACAAAAGAGAATGGAATTTTTCCACTCAACGGGATTCACAAAACCATATCGTTCAAATTGAATTGTCTTATTTAGGGGAATGGTTTTCAAATTAATTTCACCGAGTCCTTTTTTAATCGTACCATCGACTTTTAATATTTCTACTGAAATATTTTTATTTTGAGGAACCCATTGGATGATGAGATATTCACGCTTTAATTCCTTGCTATGAAATGTTGCTGAAATCTTTTTATTGTTCAATTCCACGTTTTTTATTTCAATATTCATTAAATCTTTCAAGCGAATGACCGTATTTGGAGTCAAGCGATTAGCATCGGCAAATGCTATATATACATTTAATTGGTCATCCTTACTTAAAACCTCTATTTCTCGATGCCCTTTTTCCGGCTTAGTGGGTAATAATAGAGGCTTTGCAATAATTTTCTTGAATGGAACGTTATTAATTTCTAAAAGAACGGGCTCCTCCACGTAAAAATATCTATCAGAAATTTCATCAATGATATCTTGATTCTTTGCATAAAGCCAATTCACGGAAAACGTGATGCCCGTCATAGACATACCCAAATCTAATAATGCGTTTCTTAAAGCTTCGGGTCGAATGCCCCTTTTTTTAAGGGATTGAAGCGACCAGGTTCGTGGATCGTCCCAACCTTCATAAATGCCTTTTTGAATGTTATTTCTTGCTTCGGTCTTGCTTAATTTGATATCTTGAAAGTTTATCCTCCCATAATGGAGGAATTCGGCTTTTTCCCATTGAAAATGATCCCAAATAAAATTTTCAATGAAATCTTCTTTTATTAAATCTGCCCCTCTAAGAATGTGAGTAATTCCAAGCTCATGATCGTCTATTGCCCAAGAAAATTCAAGCATGGGCCAAACTCGATATTTAGTCCCAACTCTCGGATGTTCTGCTTCTGAAATTCTCATAATAATTTGATCTCTTAAGGCAGGATCTTTTTGGGTCATTTCCGTTTTCAAGCGCACTACAGCTTCCATTTCTCCATATGTACCCTCGAGCATGGCGTTCCATTCTTCAAGATTTTTCTCTCTGGAATGATTACGGTGCGGACAATTTTTCTTTTTATCTTTATATTTTACCTTGAAATCTTGAGCAGAACAAAAACAAACATAAGCCATCCCATCTTTTATTAACTTTTCACAATAATCATAATAGAGACTCATTCTATCACTTTTAAAATACTCTCGAGAATAGTTTACACCTAACCATTCTAATCCCTCTCTTATTAAGTCATAGGCCTCCAGAAGCACGTATTTTGCCTTTGGACTGTCTCTCAAAGCCTTGGGACTTCCTATGGTATCATCATAAAAAAGAATTAATTCGCCACCATAGCGCTTCACGTACTCATCATTAAGAATGATCATTCGAGCATTTCCAATATGTAGGGCTCCACTGGGATATGGGGCCAATCTCATGATGACCTTTCCTTTCTTTTCCACGTTCGGTAAAGGAGGTAATTCCTTTTTTTCCTCAACTTTTTTCTTCTCCTCAAGTGCTGATGGTTCTAAAGATAATAGGCGTTGTTTTTGCTCTTCGAGCGATAATTCGCGTATTTGATTAAGTATTTCCTCTAATAAAGGTAAAATCTCCTTAACATGAGCTCTTAAATCCTTTCTCTGCCCCATAATCTTACCCATGACAGCTTTTTTATCAGGACTTCCTCCATAATGAATAGCGTTTTTTAACCCTTCTATCCAGAATAAATTTTTAACCTCTTTTTCAAGTTCCTTGTCCATTATCCTCCCTAAATTAACATGACATGATAAATCGTTATAGTTAAATAAGTAAGATATTTAAAATAATTAATATTGAATTAAGAATTTTTAATCTTGAAATAAAATTTTTAAATGAAAATGTAAATGACTGAAAAAATGTATTATAAAGGATATATTCTAATGCGCCTCAAGCAAATTGGAAAAGAATGGGACATCGTAGAAAAATTGCGGGGGCTGAAATCCTCCGAACCCGAAGATGATTGGAAAATTGAATATGTAACTCCAATCTACGGACCTTGGGATGTGATTGTAGAATGCTCCTTCACCAAACTTCAGGATCTCGATAAAATTGTCACGTATTGTAGGGTAAACTCCGATCTGAACGCTTGGATCGAAGAAACAACCACTCTCATGGGCTCTAGACCCGATTATACTCGATAATCAAGTTCAATTTTTTAATTTCGAATATATTCGATCCTCATGCCATTCATATTAGTCTCAACCTATCATGATCCCCTATTTCGATTAGAGGAAGTGATAAAACAATCCCTCCCTTTTCTCAAAACTCATTTTAAAAAAATTTTTATTTGCTATACCCCTCTAACTTCTTCTAATGCGGTGGAATTCTTGAAGAAAAATAATATAACGGCTCAAATTAGCCCAAATTTAACTCAAGTAGATACTTATAATACCTCATTGAAGTTTGCCCTAGAATATGAACAATACTCCTCTGATACTAAACTATTATCCATCGATTTTGATCGCGTGGTTCACTGGATCACGCATTACCCGAATGAATTACTCAATGTTCTCCACCAATCTTCTCAATTTGATTTCGTTCATCTTGCGAGAACGCCACGCGCGTTTAATACCCATCCCAACACTCAAAGAGCAACTGAACAAATTATTAATGATTTATGTTCCGCCGTGATAGGCTTCAAAGAAAAAAGCATTGATATGGTATCCGTTTGTTTCCTCATGACCCCTTCGTTAGCAAAAGAATTGCTCCAAATCACTCATCATTCTCCATCGGGCATTTATTACACATGGCCAATTTACCTATGGAAAAAAAGTTCGACTCCCAAATACGTGGAAGTAGAAGGCCTCGAATGGGAGACACCCGATCAATATCAACCGGAAATTATAAAACAAGGTCATGAACAATGGCTTAAAAGATTTCAATCATTTGATGAATGGAATAAAAGAGTGCAATTCATTAAAGATTGCGTTGAGGAGATCATCCATTTAGCAGAATGGAAAATTCTTGACACGTTTTAACCTCCCAAATGGAGGCCCTTGAATAAGTAAAGGATCAAATACTTCGAAATAAGATAAAAAAGTGAGGAATAAAAAATGAATGTTTTACTTCATTAAGTAGTAATTTCAATTCCTCTCCGCTTGATTTTCAATCCCTCTCATCCATTTACCATTTATCCATTATCAAAATAAATATCCATGACGCTTGCGAAAGATCCATTAAAATCAAGAAAATCTTAAAACTTTTTTTATCTAATCAACTATTCAAAAAACGATTTAATATACTTAAAGGTAAAATGGAAGAGAAAAAAAAAATGAGGTAGCAAATTAATCTCACCTCCGACTAAATTGCGCCCTCGCCTTTTTTTGTTTTTTGTCGAGCATGCTTGTTCACATCCACGTCAAATTCCCTGTATTGCTTGCTTCTTGCCCGACCAATAGCGCTTATTTCCCGCATGGTAGCGCTTAATTGCTTTCTTAGCTGTCTTATTACTTCTTCAGGATATTGGAAGATTATATCTGATGCCGGCTCGTCCCGTTCACAATTTTTCGATTCATTAATATATAATGGCTCGTCATGATTTTTCAACTTTTTGGTGGTTTTGTCGCCAATCTTAAAGCTGGAGCGTGGTAACTGAGATTAATTTGCTACCTTATAAAAAAAATAGAGAAAGATTTAAAATCCTATCTCTTTCATTTTCATTTTAATTTCTGAACTCTTCTCAGGCGTGAGATCATATATTTTCCAAAAAATCAATGTACAAATAGATAAAATGATGCAAGGAATTACTCCCATGTGAAGCCTAATTCCTAGCAAAGCAAGCTCTGGAGTGGGACTCAACGCAGCTAACTCTTCATAACTAGTGGCGCCTTCAATGAACCCCGTTAGCTGATGGACGATAGCGAAGGTTGCAACCTGAACCCCGCGGGCTAACCGACTGAAAAAAGTCCCCACTCCTACTGTCGCTCCTCTTTGATCTTTTTTAGTAATTACCATTCTTTCATCCATGACATCGGCAAATATCAAGCCAAGAAGCGTCCAGAGATTTCCCATTGCAAATCCAAGAATGAAATTGAAGATAATTGAAGATAATTCGTCATAATGAAAAGTAATGATGAAAGTAGCAATAATCAAGCTAATAGCACCTATAATGATGGATTTTCTATTATTTTTAAGGCGCTTGGCCAGGGCAAGCCAGAAGGGGATGGAAATGATGCCGCCGGTTAAAAAGGAAGCAAATAATACAATTAAAAAGTACTCACTGGAGCGCAGAATGAAATTTACCGAATATGCTATGGAGCCCGTGAGGCTCTGCGTGACTACTTGGAATCCAAAGGAAATGGCGATGTATCCAAGGAAGTTTGATTGTTTTAAAGAAGATTTTAAAGCGGAGATAAACCCTTCAGATTTTTCCTTACTTACATAATACCGTTCAATGATAACCTCATTTTCTCTCATGCCCGGTAGAGTGAACAGAGCAACCACGAATAAGAGAAGGGCACAAGCGATTGCCATGTTTAAATACGTTGATCTTTCTCCGAATTTAATGAATAAAGGAGGGATGGTGAAGCTTATGGGCATGGCAATCATTCCCAACGAGATCTGAATCCCTTGAGCTTTTCTTCGTGCCTCATCGGTTTGAAATTTATCGGGAAACAAGCCGCTCACGTTAACAAAGCAGAGTGAGGTGAGGGAATCAAATAGACACGTGCTAAAGACGATCCAGCCGAAAGTGGGCCAAGGATTCACGGAGGGATCTATGGTTGGAGGATTAAAGAGAAGAATGAAAACAAAACTCGCAGGAATGATGCCCGCTACGATCCAAGGAAAACGCTTACCGGTTTTGCGAGTAAATGGAAACGTGCGATCCGTTAGGAATCCAATAAGAGGATCATTAATGCTATCCCAAATCGTGTAAATTATCATAGCGAACATGACATAAAGACTCCCAAGACCGACCACAACTTCATAGAAGAAAAAGACATAAGTGCCAAACACCATGTAAATGAACTGGCTAAAGAACGTATTGAATCCATAAGAAATAGTATTGAGAGTTGAGGGTACAGGAATTTTTTCTAATTTTTCATTCATGATTAATACTCTTTTTCAATTTTTAATAAAATATTGGAACTTAAGTGATTAAGTAATAGAGTGTAAATACTTTATTAAAAACTTATTTTTTTCATGTACAATTAGGTTAAAACCCATTCTAAAAAAAAAGCAAGAATTTGCATTTTCTTATTCCTTAATATTTTTATTATTCAAGAAATTATAGAAATTTTAATAAGGAAAGAATGGCTTGATAAAGATTAACGTATTGATTGAAAAATAGGAGTATTATCAAAATCATGAAAGAAATAACAACGAAAGAATATGAAGATAGAGTTTTAGGCTCTTGGTTTGGTAGATGTGCGGGCTCACACCTCGGAGCACCCTTGGAATTCAGACCATATAATCTAATTAAGAAAATGCATGGTGAGATCACCTATTTTACCAAGCCCGTAGATCCAGAACATGTGAATGATGATGAGATGTACGAGATATGCGCATTAGTCGCATTTGAGAAAAAAGGGATCGATCTCACGGCAAGAGATATTGCACAAGAATGGCATGACCGGCTATATAAGCTTAATTTCACGGCAGAAAGGGTGGCATTGAAGAATTTTGAAAAAGGAATATGGCCTCCCGAATCAGGAGCAAAAAATAATATCTATTATGATGCTATTGGCGCACAAATGAGAGCAGACATTTTTGGTCAAATTTCTCCCGGCTGCCCAAAAATAGCAAAAAAGTATGCAGAGATGGATGGATGCATTTCTCATGCGGGAATTGGTATAGAAGGAGAGGTTTTCGTTGCCGTTTTATTATCTAATGCATTTTTTGAACCGGATATTGCGAAAAATATTGATAAAGCTTTAAAATTTTTACCTGAACCCGAAGAAAGTTTATATGTTCAAATGGTCCATGAGGCTAAAAAGATCTACGAGGAATTTCCTGCTGATTTTCGGAGGGGGAGGGAAAAATTGATCGATTACTGGCATGATGTTAGAAAGAACAAGTTAAAAAAAGATCCGAATAATACGAAGGCAAGAAATTTCAAGTTTTTAAACAAAATAGCTTCTGGCGTTCATGTACTACCTAATGCCGGCATTATCGTATTATCATTGCTCCATGGTGCTCAGGAGAAAGAAGATCCTTTAGGAAGATCTATTTGTTTAACGGCCATGATGGGTTTGGATACCGATTGTAATTGCGGCAATATCGGAGCGATTATAGGTGCTCAAGTAGGGGCAAGTAAAATCCATGAGAAATGGATTGAACCTCTTAAAAATAACTTTTCTACCTATGTTAAGGGTTATGAGAAATGGAAAATCACGGAATTAGCAAGTCGAGTAGCAGCAATAGGAAAGAAAGTAATAGAAAAGAAATGTTCTGATGAAGTTAGAATTATTTAAATGGTTTCTATCAATTTTTTAAAAAATTTTTTTTGAATCTTCGGATTTTACTTTAATAAAAGTAAAAATAGAAGGAATTTCTTCTTTTTACTATTCAAGCTTTTTTTGTGATTTCGAGAGCTTTTTCTATCCGCTTTTTAATCTCCTCAAATTTGCCGGCTGAAATTAAATTTTTATGCACGATCCAACTTCCGCCTACAGCTGAGACATTTTTCAATTTAAGATATTCTTCTAAATTGGTATCATTGATTCCGCCTGTTGGAATGAAACGCATCATGGGATAAGGTCCAGAAAGAGTTTGTAGCATTTTCGGGCCGCCAGAGAGGTTTGCGGGGAAAAATTTCACGAGAGTAATTCCTCTTTCCAAGGCCCATTCAATCATGCTGGGCGTGTTTAGTCCCGGAATGATGATTATGTTATTTTGAACGCAATAATCCACGACAGTAGGATTAAAACCCGGAGTCACGATGAATCGAGCTCCCGCATTAATGGCTCGTATAACTTGTTCTACTTTTAAAACCGTTCCCGCTCCTACGAGCAAATCGGGGGATTCCCTTGTTAATAGGGAGATGGCTTCGGCGGCTGAGGCAGTTCGGAACGTGACTTCAATCACGGGTAAGTTAGCATCCAATAGAGTTTTGCCCAATTTTAAAGCCATATCTGCATTTTCGACGGTTGCTACGGGAATAATTTTAAAATGTTCTAATTTTTGGATAATACTCGTGTTCATGATAAATCTCACTTATAAAAGTAAATTAATTATTATTTATTATTCTCAAATGAATATTATCTTTTTTATTTTCGTGAGGAAAAGGGATGATCTAATGAGTTAAACGTGAATTCTATAAAAAACATTCATTTTAGGAATGATAATTTTCAGTTGATCGTTGATCGCCATTTTTTCTTTCAAGTTTCTTTAATTCTTATTCACTTATAGTTTTTAAGTTTTCAGATAGTGGATTGAAGGCTAAATTTAATATATCTAAAAAATTGTAATAATATCAAAAAATTAAATTAAAAATATTTTGGAACAATGAATTTTGAGCCATTTAATTTCGCTAGGATACCTCACATCATTTTTGGAGCAGGAAAGCTCTCAGAATTATATGAAATCATACCTAATTACGGATATCGAGCAATTATCGTTACTGGTTCTAAATCTTTGGAAAAATCGGGAAAATGGGACGAAATATCTTCAAAATTAAAGCAAAAAAATATTGAATTTGACCACGTACGCGTTTCCGATGAACCTTCTCCCGCATTAGTGGACGAAAATGCTGAAAAATTTAGAAATAAAAAAGTAGATCTAGTAATCGGAATTGGAGGAGGAAGCGTGATTGATGCCGGAAAAGCAATATCTGCGATGATTCCTAAAACAGATTCCGTGAAAAATTATTTGGAAGGAGTAGGACACAAGCAGCATGATGGCGTGAAGATTCCTTATATAGCAATTCCCACGACCTCCGGAACGGGAAGTGAAGCTACTAAAAATGCTGTAATAAGTGAGGTGGGGCCGAATGGATTTAAAAAATCCTTGAGACACGATAATTTAATTCCTAACGTTGCTATTATCGATCCAGAACTCATCATTTCTTGTCCTCCTTCCGTGACAGCAGCATGTGGAATGGATGCTTTCACTCAATTGCTGGAAGCTTTCGTGTCTTCTAAAGCAAATCCCATGACAGATGCCTTAGCATTTAGCGGAATGAAAGCCATGAAAGATAACATGATACCAGTATGTACGAATAAAGGTTCAGAAATTGAAGTCCGCTCTGCCATGGCTTACGGCGCTCTAATTTCAGGCATCACGTTAGCGAATGCGGGATTAGGAATCGTGCATGGCTTTGCCTCCTCTATTGGAGGCTTTTTCGAAATTCCCCATGGAGTGGTATGCGGCACCCTTTTAGCGGAAGCTACCAAGATTAATTTAATTAAATTAAAGGAATTGGGAACAAAAGGACGAGAGGCGCTTTTAAAACACGCACGAATTGGAGGATTATTTGCCGGAAATGAATGCATTCAAGAAAAAGATATTGATTATTATTGTCAAGTATTAACGGACACGTTAAGAAAATGGACGGAATCCTTGCAATTAGATAAATTGGGCAAATATGGCATCACGGAGGGAGATATAGATAAAATCGTAGAAAAAACGGGTTTAAAGAATAATCCTGTACCCCTCACGAAAGAGGATTTGAAAACCATTCTACTAAATCGATTATGAATTGGATAATTCAAACACATTTTTTAAAAGCGTTAATGTAGGCGGGAGTTATTGTACGTTTTCTAATAGATTAATGATATTCTGCACGGTGATTTCGGTTAAATTTTTTATAACTAGATCAGCATCTTTTAATTCTTCCTTCTCATGAGTCGTGGTAAGAGCTATGCACTTCATTTTCGCACGTTTTGCAGCCTCAATACCCACGGGAGCATCCTCAATGACCACGCATTTTGAAGGTTCAATATTTAATTTCTCAGCAGCAAGTAAGAATACGTCTGGTTCTGGCTTGCTTCTCCTCACTTCGGCTGCCGTGATGATTACATCAAAGTATTTTTTCACGTCTAAACTCGTTAATAATAACTCCACGTTCTCCGGAGGACCGCTGGAGCCCAAGGCCAATTTAAACCCCTTCGCTTTCAATTCCTTGATTAATTCAACTGCTCCAGGCAATGGCTCTAATTTATCCTTGACCATCTCTCTATAATAATATTCCTTGAGATGTGCCCATTTTTCCACGAGCTCTTGACTCACTTCCGGTCCTACTAATTTGCGAGTGATCGGAATCGATTGCTGCCCAAATGTCTCTTCAAAAAACTCTCTCGTGAACTCAACTCCCGCCTCTTCCTCTGCCATTTTTTTCCAACTCTCAAAATGAATCGGTCCAGTATCCGCTAACACGCCATCCATGTCAAATATCACGCCATATTGCTCAAACATCCGCGAATGACCTTTATTTTTATTATCTATTTTAATAAATGAAAGATTCTTTATCTACATGACTCCTCCTATACGACTTCTCTCTCAATCGAACTTCATGCGTACATGACTTTTTAAAATTAAAATTAAATGTAACAATTCATTATGGATCACTTAATAAAGATTGCATTCCTCACGAATAGAAAATTATTCATGAGATCGCATGATTTTCCCTCCCATTACTGGAATTCGATCGGATAATATGAAAAAATACTTGGCCTAGTAGTCTAGCTTGGATAGGGCGCTGGCTTGCGGAGTCAAATCTTTCAAGAGATTTGCCGGAACCAGATGTCGGGGGTTCAAATCCCTCCTAGGCCATCATTATTTTTTTTATTAGAATAAGAATAAAAAATTTCCATAAAATAAGATCCTCTAATTAGCCGGATTGAAAATTTGAGAATCTTAATTATGATCTCTGAAAAATGGAAAGATAATCAAGAAATCTCTGACTCAGTAGTCCAGTCTGGATAGGGCGCTAGCCTCCGGAGCTAGATAGCGAGGGTTCAAATCCCTCCTGAGTCGTTATTTTTCAAATGATTAATTAGATGTGTAAAGGATATCCTTGAAGAAATACACTTGGAAAAAGGGATAAGGGGAGAGAAAGGGTAAGATTTTTTTATTTCATCAAGTATTAATTTAGAAAAATACTATGCATTTTAATTTAAAAAAATAATAAGGGTAGATATTAAAATGGCAAATTATTGTCCGCATTGCGGAACTCAAGTGGAGCCAACATGGAAAGTTTGTCCTAATTGTGGGGAGAAACTTGTACTGGAGCCGACTCCTTCGATTATTCATGAGCCAGGTGAACCTCGCCTGTCAGGGGCACCTTATCCTTATCCTCAACCCACCCCGGCGGCCGCACCTTCTTATCAGACATATCCCGTGCGTCGAGGGAATAAATGGGGAACATATTCATTGATTTGCGGGATCATAGGTTGCTGTGTATTTGGAATCATTTTGGGGCCTTTGGCGATATTTTTTGCTTCTAAAGGGTTAAAAGAAGACGATAATACGACATTATCGGCTATTGGATTGATTTTAGGGATCATTGACGTTATTGGCTTTTTTATTTCGATATTTTTGTTATTACCGGATTTACTGAGTCTTTACTATTGAGGAGGCAAAAAAAGATATAGATAGTTGATTTAGCCCATTCACTGGCAGAACAATGGGTTTTTCTAAAGAAAGAAGCAATTTTTTTAATTATTTTTATTAATTCAAGAGAGTCAAGACCCCTTAAATTAAATTACGGGCTGGAAAGGAAGCAAATGGTTGTTAAGGAGGCACGAGAAGGGAATAAAGGAAAAAATGGCGGGAGTAGGAAAGATCTATTTTTATACTTAATTAGTTTCATTCCCATCATGATCAGTCATCATCCCGAATGCGAAAGATTTAAAGCTCACGTGTTTCATTGTGGGAGGGTAAAGCTTTGCGTAGGATGTTTTATTGCGTATCCAACGGGCGTGCTTGCTTTAACGTTATTCTTTTTTATTAGGTTAGATAAGATATTTTCTCCTTTGATGTTATTATTTTTAGCGTTTATTTTTAATGCGTTCACGTTATTAAGTCTAACAGGCTTAACAAGAAATAAGATTATTAAAAGCGTTCAAAAAGGAGCCATCGCCGTGGGTGTAGCTTTTTTATTGACGTGGATTAAAGCGATTCCCTTATCAATCTCTTTAAGCACGAAAATTACTTTTTCCTTGAGCATTATAGTAGTTTTTTTAGGCGTGTATAATTTTAAGCATGTTTTTACGTTTCTTAATACTTGTTATCATTGTCCATTCATATTTCAATGGTGGAGATGTCCGGGATTTACCTCCATGAGAGAAAAATGGGAAGTCCATGGATTGCCGAACGTGCTTGTCTCCATGGAGGGGTTTTCCGCGCGCATGAAAGAAAGAAGGGAGAAGGGAAAAAGCCTACTCGCTATTAGGGGTTTCATTGGAGGTAAGGAAAGATTTCAGAGAGATTTTTAATGCGGATATAATTAGTAAGGGGAATCTCTCGTTCGAACGGGAATTTATAGGTTCTTTCGCATAGAATGGGTTTTAAACCGGCCCGATATCCGCCTACGATATCTGCATGTTCATCCCCACACATCATTGCAGAACTTGGGTCGCCATGTAATCCCAACTTTTCCAAGAGATCTAGGAATATAGCGGGATCTGGTTTTCTCTTGCCAAAGCGAGCAGAAGTTTGGATGTATTCAAAATATTGATGTAGATCATATTTTTTTAATAAATTTTCGATAATGGGATGGTAGGGATGATTGGATAAAACGGCTAATTTTAAATCCTTTATAGAATGTAATCTTTCCAAGGCGGATATCGTGGTAGGAAAGGGAATCCATTCTTCTAATTCAAAAGCGTGATATGCATCTGCTAAGGAATTAAATAGCTCATCCGTGAGTGAAATGTCATTTTCTATCAAGCCTTTCTGAATCATCTCTTCTAAGGTCAATCTGAAAATCAAGGGTGTGGGGTATTCTTTATTAGTTTTCAAGCTTTCTCTAAAAAAGCTGTTCCGTTTCATTTTAAAGATCTTTTTAAATTCTTGGATTGAAGACTCTTCTTTTAAAATGTCTTTTTTTAACAAAAAGGATGCGGAATTTTCTAACCCTTGCTTATAGAATTCCAGATATCTTTCGAGAGAGATTTCTCGAAAATAAAAAAGCGTAAAGCCAAAATCTAATATCAATGCCTTAATTTTCATTTAAATTGTAAAACCTTTTATTATCTTTTTCCGATATTATAATAATTGAAAAAAATTAAAAAGATATTTCTGTACGATTAAAAAACAAAGGAAGAGAGGTTAAGATGGTAGAGGTAAAAAAGGAATTACTTGCTCCATGCGGCCTTTATTGCGGAGTCTGCGCCATATACATTGCCCACCGGGATAATAATTTAAAATTCAAGCAGAAGTTATTTCCCATTTATAAAACGTTTGCAAAAACAGTTGATGACATAAAATGTACAGGATGTTTATCCGAGGGAGATGTATTTCCTGTTTGCAGGAGTTGTCCTATTAAAAAATGTTCCCAACAAAAAGGGATTGAAGGTTGTTATCAATGCGATGAGTGGCCATGTAAGTTTATCGAAAATTTTCCAATTGCCGTGGGAAAAAAAGTCATAATGAGAGCCATACCGCAATGGAGAGAGTTAGGGACGGAAAAATGGGTGGAAGCAGAGGAGAAGAGATATCATTGTCCCCAATGTGGAAACCCTTTATTTCGAGGAGCGAAACGATGTAATAAATGCGGAATTCCCGTGGATGTTGATTAATTATCTTGCGGATTATCTATTTGAGCCGTGAATTAAAAAGATAAAAAAAATTGAAAAAAATTATAAACCTAATTCACGTAATTTTTCTTTATTAATCTTTACTTTATCCGGTGTTAAATCAAAAAATCTCCAGAGAATCACCGCTCCAATCAGCATGAAAATTGCTGGAAGTAGAGCAAAATGGATTCGAATTCCTAAAATTGCTTCAGGAGTTTGAGTAGAAGATCCCTCAACGAATCCCGTAATGGAATGGATTACTGAAAAGCTCACAGCTTGAACAATTAGAGCAGCTCTAGTCACGAAAGCTTGAAATCCTTGATATATTCCCTCTCTTCTTTCAGAGGTCATTACTACGGATTCATCAATTACCGTACTTCCCACAGGCGATATCATGACCCAATAAGCACCTTCAAAAAATCCCCAAATGATAACTCCAATTATCATGATGAAATAGTCGTCAATGAAGAACAGGGGCACGGTCATTATAGCTAAGAAAAATGATGCCAAGATAAAGGTTCTTCGATCATTATCGGTTTTATTAGCAATTTTCATCCAAACAGGCATGGAACACATCATTCCAACGAGAAGTCCTGCCATAATGGGCATTACAGCTGAAGCAGGCACTTTTAAAGCAAATAACGCAATATAATTGATTGACCCGGTCATGAGAGAGACGAGAATTTGGTAACATGTAAAAGAAGTTATGTATACCATGAAATTCTTATGTTTTAAACATGCCTTGTATTCTTTGAAAAACGATCGTTCGACCTGTCCCTTTTGATGTTTCTCGAGATAAGAGTCGATTCGAACTTGATCTTCTCTGCATCCGGGAATTGCGAGCATTAACGCAATGGAACAAACAATAAAGACCATGATGGCTTGCACGATATATGACTTTAAATCCCCATATTTTACGAATAACGGTGGAACGATCGCACCTAAAGCTGTACCCAAAGCTGCTATGAGACTGGATAAAGCAGCAACTAAACGCCGCTCATCTTGATCACGGAACTTATCAGGGTAAATGGTATAAAAATTGACCGTGTATAAACTTCCGAACGTATCAAAAAGACAAGTAGTAAATATGAGCCATAAAAAGAGAATCCAAGCATCTTGTTGGGGGTTCACGGAAGGGGGAAGGAAAACAAGGATGTAGCTTAAAACCCATGGCAAACCTCCCATTAACACGAAAGGAAATCTCCTTCCCCATTTTCTTGTAAATCTAAAAGGTCGATTGGTTAAATATCCCATGAGAGGGTCATTGATTGCGTTCCAAATCGCAAATATTATATATCCGAGACTTGTCAGCCAAGAAGCGAGGCCAATTTCCACCTCGTAATAGAAGAAAACGTACATTCCGAAGCACATGTTGAAGAATTCATTTGGGAATTTTCCGAAACCATATGATATCATGCTCTTTTTTGAATGATGGATGGTAATAGTTTTATTTTCCATTTAAAATAACCTTTTTTTGGTAATAATCTGATTTAATAAATACAGATTTGTTAAAAATTAACGGGGTTTAATCGATGATTTGCAGTAAAAATCCCTCTCTTTTAAAGGTTTCCAAGGAAGTTTTATGCTAAGGAACTAGAACTCTAATTTAACGGTTCATGCCTTGATTATTCCTACTTTTTTAAATAGTCCAAAAGAAGAAGAGGAGGAGGTTTAAATTATTTTTTACATTCCATTCTTCGAGGTTTCCATTGTTTGTTTTCCTTATATCGGCGATAATTATTAAAAACTTATTGTAAATGAATTTAAAAAGATCTATGGTCAAACACATGAATTATCGACTAAGCTTGTAGAAAAAACAGGGTTGAGAATGGGAGCCACCAGAAAAGATTTTATTGTTTTTATTTGTCAATCATCTTTTATCGGTTAGCCCCCGAGTTAATATAAAACTTTCTTTAATTAAACAAGGAGAAATGAATAGGAAAATAAGAGCCTTGTGAAAAGAGTTATATTAGAATAATGCATGTTTTTTAAGAAAAAAGATTAAAGATACTCTGAAACGAATCATTTTCAATGAATTATAAGATATATCTTTTTCTTAAATGGAAAATATTGTTATTTATCGAATATATTTGAAATTTTATTAAATATAAATTAAAAAAAGTGAAACGGTTTTTTTCATGAGATACTATTTATTATCCGTTAGGGTTAGAAATACTCTCATTGGGTAAACTAAGTCTCATGATAATTTCACATAAAAAGGTTAAGAATTGAAATGAAAATATTATATGTAAATCCTTCAAGAATCGATTCGGGATTAGATGCGATCATAAAAAGTGTACCGCTGGGGTTGATAACCATTGCGGCGATGGTTCCCGAGCATGAGGCTAAGTTATTGGATTATAAAGTAGATAAATTCAAGGAGAAACGGTTTAGAACCGAAGCAAATCATGCAGATGTAGTCGCGATTACTAGTCTCACGCCTCAGATTCATAATGCTTTCAATATTGCTAAAATTGCTAAAGAGCAGGGCTGCATTACTATTTTTGGAGGATATCATTCAACCTTGGTGCCAGATTATGTCATCAAGCGAGCATGTGTAGATTATGTTATAAGAGGTGAAGGTGAGCATACGTTTAAAGAGTTGATTGATCATGTTAACATGAACAGGGATAACAAGGATTTAAAATCAATTAAAGGGCTTTCTTATAAAACCATAGATGGTAAAGTTCACCATAATCCGGAACGTCCTTTAGAACCAAATTTAGATGCATTTCCTTTCCCACGACGCGATTTAGTAGATTATAAAAAATATCTCTATTTAGGAACGCGGGTGGACTTATTAGAGTCTTCTCGGGGATGCCCCTATAATTGTAAATTCTGCTGCATCCGTAAAATGTGGAAAGATCCGTATAATCATCTATCATACCGATCAAAGAGCGTGAAACGCATCATGGAGGAAATTTATAGCATTGACCGGAAAAATGATTTTATCTTTTTCTGCGAGGATAATTTCACTATTAACACTAAACGAACTAAGAGGATTTTAGAAACAATCATCAAGTCAGGAGTACCCAATAGGATATATTTTAGTTGCCAATCTCGCGTGGATACTTTATATCGAAATCCTTGGTTAGTAGACTTATTACATGAGGCGGGATTTCGACAAGTCTTCTTGGGCATTGAATCCGTACACCAACAAAGTCTTGATGCCATGAATAAACATAATACTACACCCAAAATGACGAGAAAAGTTGTTAAAATGCTGCAAGATCGCGGGATTTCCATTTTTGGAGGAGTTATTATTGGTTATCCTGGAGAAACTAAAAAAATGGTGCGTCAAACGATTAATTTTGCTAAAGCTTTGAAATTTTCTTGCGTGCAATTCACGCCTATTACAGCTTTTCCCGGCACTGAATTTTACGATGAAATGAAAGAAAAAGGCATGATTACGAGTTATAACTTTAAACATTATAACCTTTTTCATAGCATGATGAAAACATCCGAGCTATCGGCTAAAGAGATATATAGATTAGTTGGCGAAGCGTATGCATCCTATTATTTAGATAAAACGTATATTAAGACAATGGCCAAAAGATATTTAAATCCTTTTGGTAAATATAATTGGATGTTTACTAACATACTAAAATTCATCAAGAGTGTCCTGATCGAGGGAAATAAAATGCTTTCCACTCAAGGCATCACTACTAAATTAATTTCTAAGGAATTAAAAGAGATGGAGTCTCATACCCGTCGCCAAAGGCCTGAAGATTTTTTAGATCAATCTCTTTTTGAATCCAAGAGACTGGAGATTAATGCTTGAGTTGAGTGACTACTTTTTTTATTTGCGTGTCATAAGTAGAGTAGCTTGAAAATATATTTTTATCTTTTTAAATTCTATTTGATTTCCTCTTTAATAATTATTTTTTTTATCTCGTTTTGTTTTATTATAATTCACTTAATACTCTCCTCGTGGTAAATCAGAAAAGTTAATACTTTAAGTTCATTATTTAGAAGTAAACTTGGTCTAAAGTCATCATAAAATTAATGTACCCTTAAATATTTAGCCATGTGGATAATTTGCCCCATTGCAGGTGTTGGTAAGCGACTCCAACCTTTCACGTATTCCAAGCCAAAGGCTTTTTTAAAAGTGGCAGGGAAGCGATTAATCGATCATATCCTTCTCAAATTAAAGAAAGCTTTTCCCGAAGGCACAAATTTATGTTTTATCGTGGGATACAAAAAACGACAAATTACCGATTATTTAACAAAAAATTATTCGGACTTTTTTAACTTGTATTTTGAAGAGCAGAAACCTTTGGGATATAGTAATGATATTCCTTACTTTTCTGGTTTAGGAGATGCGCTACTTTTGGCAAAACAACATGCTCAAAATGATGATTGCTTCATTTTCTTGAGTGATCGGTTGCCATTAGAAGATTATACCTCCATCCTATTGAGATTCCATCAACTGCAGTGTGATGGTGTTATAAACGTCAAGCGCGTGAAAAATCCCGAATATTATGGAGTTACCGTTTTAGAGGAAAAAGGAGCGTTTATAAAGCAAATTGTAGAAAAGCCAAGAGAATTCATTTCGGATTTGGCAGTGGCGGGTGCATATTTATTTGGAAAAACCATGACCCCCCGCTTGTTTGAGCTTTTAGAAGAGCAAAGCAAGCTGCCCTTGGAAAATGGAGAGGAACATCAACTCACGCCAGTAATCGAACAACTCATCAGAGAAAACGTGAAAATCACGATTAATGAAATGAGAGAAGAAATACTGGATTTTGGTCGGCCAGAAGGTTTATTAGAAGGTAACAAGCATTTATTATCCGAACTCAAGCTGAATGACCCGACTTATGAAGAGTTAGTTCAATCGAAAAACATCATCGATTCCAAGATCATCCCTCCCGTGTATATTGGAGAAAATGCTAACATAACGGATTCCGTAATTGGCCCCTACGTTTCCATTGGAGATAACGTTTCAATTCAAAAATGCATTCTTAAAGAAGCTGTCATCGGTGATGGAGCCACGTTAAAAAAAATTATCTCATCTCAAAGCATCATTGGAGATTATTCTATTTTAGAGGATTTAATTAAAAGCGAGATCACGATCGGTGACTCGTGCTATATTGCTAGTGCTCGTAATTCTCTATTTTATTGAAATATTTTTACTATATCAGAGATGTAAATAATTTAAAACTTGATTTAAGAGGAGAAAAAATAGTAAAATCGATTTTTTCCATAAGATTAATCGCAATTAAAAACATAAAGTTTCTTAATGTTTGACTAAAAATTTCTCTTAAAAAATTTTAAATTTTTATTTCTAATTCTTAATGAATAAAAGAAACTAAATGCGGTTAATGATTAAATCATACGTGAAAAGAAATTAAATAGCATTCATATATGTAATAAAGAAAAAAATGATTTAATTTTCTGAATCTTTCAGTTCTATTTACATATTTATTTTAGTTTTTTATGACATAGCCACCAATCATAACATTCATATTCTTTTGATTCCAACCTCTTTTTAGCAGTTTCGACATCTTTAGCTGGTGGTATTATGACATGATCTCCAATTAATTCATTATTCGGCCAATTAGCAGGAATTGCGACTTTCTCTTTATCTGCCAATTGCAAAGCTTTTATTGCTCTAATGATTTCATCCATGTTTCGCCCAATTTCTTGAGGATAATAAAGTATTAACCGGATAATCCCATTATTATCTACAATAAATACTGCTCTTACTGTATTTGAACCCTTACCTGGGTGGACCATACCCAATTTATTAGCCACGGTGCCGTGATCTGCAATGATAGGAAAGGGAATCTCAGTTTCTAAATTATCTCTTATCCACTCTATCCATTTTATGTGAGAAAAGACTTGATCAAGAGAGAGGCCTATTAATCTGGTATTTAAAGCTTGAAATTGATCATTTCTCTTAGCAAAAGCATGAAATTCTGTTGTACAAACAGGCGTGAAATCAGCAGGATGAGAAAATAATACAAACCAGTGGTTCCCTTTAATAGCATCTTCCGGTAATTTAATAGGACCAAAAGTGGTAGTAACTTCCATTTCTGGAAATTTATCCCCGATTAAGGGAATTCCAATTACTGACATTTAGATCATCACTATTTTATGAACAATCATATCTAATTGTTTTAGTTTTTCAGTTTATTATTATTATTATTCCAAAATGATGTTTATTTAGGAATTATTATTATCTAATTACTTATATTATTTAAAAATTATATTTATAATTTAAAAATTAATTTATATAATGTGAATGATAAAGATAGAATGGAATTTATTCAAATATTAAGGGAACAGAAAAAAAAGATTACACCTCAAAGAATAGCGATTTTTGAATTATTAAGAACCAGAAAAGATCATCCTACTGCGGAAGAGATATACAAAGATGTGAAAATAAAATACCCAAGCATCAGCATGTCAACTATTTATCAAGTTTTAGATTTGCTACAGGAGTTAGGATGGGTAAATAAAATAAAATCCAAGAAACGAGATGCAAGATACGAAACCAATACTACTCCTCATGTAAATTTAATTTGTCCCGAATGTGATAATATTGAAGATTACCATTCAAAAACCATTGATGACTTTTGGAGCCAAATAGAAAAAGAGTTTGAGTTCAAACTACTAAATAAGAGAATAGATGTATATAGAACATGTAAAAAATGTAAAAATAAAAAGATATTTGATTGAGTTGGCTACAAGTAGAAATAGTTTTAAAAGTCCGGCTTTTTATCTTGCCACGGGCAGATTTTTTCAAAGGCATAGGCTACTTGTAGCACAATTTTTTCATCATAGCGTTTTCCAACTATTTGCATGCCCACCGGAAGACCTTCTTTTGTCCAGCCACAAGGAATGCTAGCAGCAGGAAGCCCCGTCAAGTTAAATGGATATGTAAACGACATCCAGCTCACGACTGAAAGTTGCTTTCCCTTCACTTTTGGAGGCTGTGTGGTTCCTGCTTGAAAAGCTGGAGTAGGCGTGGTTGGGGTAAGGATAACATCGTATTCTTTAAAAATTTTATAAAAGGTTTCATATAATTGCTGCCTTTGAGCGGTTGCCTTTCCTACATCTATTGCATTATAACTTAGCCCTGCTTCAACGATACGAATCAAATCTGGACTTAAATCATCTCTCCGCTCGCTTACCTCCTTCTTTAAATCATATGCATATCCTAAACTGACTAATAAACTAAATGAATATTCGGGTTTTTTTAATTTAATTTTTAATTTTTCGATATTCCATCCGTATTTTTCAAATTTTTGAATGCTCTCTTGAATTATTTGTTCTATTTCCGGTTCCACGGAACGAAAATATCCTAAATCAAAAGAATATCCTATTTTTAATTTATCAGGAATCTGGTCTAAACATTTCACGTAATCAATTCCTTCATCGGGGAAAGAATTTTTATCGGCAGGATGGAATCCTTTCATGACATTAAGCATTAGAGCGGCATCTTTAACGTATCTGGAAATTGGTCCATAATGATCCATTGACCAGAAAGCAATACCAATTGGAGGATAGCGAGGGATTCTGCCAAAAGTGGGCTTGAGGCCAAAAACTCCGCATAAAGAACTGGGAAGTCGAATGGAACCTCCACCATCTGAGCCCAATGCTAAAGTACTAAGCCCCGAAGCCACTGCTGCTGCGGCTCCTCCACTTGACCCGCCCGATGTTTTCTCTAAATTCCATGGATTTTTCGTGACTCCAAAAACGAGATTTTGCGTTATGGGAACGTGTCCGAACTCTGGAGTATTAGTTTTACCCATTAAGACGCAACCTTCTTTCTTGAGTCTCTCAACAGCAATATCATCGACTTCTGGAATGAAATTTTCGTATAGTTTAGAGCCGTAAGTCGTGCGAATGCCTTTGGTTTGCATTAAATCCTTAATAGAGGTAGGAATCCCGATTAATTCGCCCAACTTTTCCCCTTTTTTTACTTTCTCATCGGCTTGTTTAGCCATTTCCCGAGCCATATCAAGAGAAAGCGTGCAATAGGCGTTGATTAAGGGATTAATTTTATTAATTCTTTCGATCAATACCTCCGTGATTTCAAGAGCGCTTAATTCTTGCGTCTTTATTTTTTCCCTCATTTCGAGGGCAGACATGAAACAAATATCATCTTTTTTAGACATGAACCTCACCACGATTGGGTTATTAATTAAACATTATGTCATTAAATTTAAATAAATGCATTTTTGATGAGACGAAAATTGAAGCCCGATCGGGAAAAAATAAGCCAACACTCACGGACTTGAGAAAAAAAACCATGAAATACGATTTTTCTATCCATGAGGCTCAAGGGTAAAGTTCGGGAAACATGAAATAAAATTACTCGAATCCATTTTAAGCCGAATCTTCATGAAAACTTTTTGAATAGCATTGAATTAATTAATATAATATAAAACAAATATCAAACGTAATGGAACCGAATTTGAAACAATTTAAGCACTTAAGTTTACTCATGCTCTTGATTGGCTTACTAATGATAAATCATGTTCTTGCCGTGCAAGCTCAAGCAACTTATAGAGTTGGAGTAAATGAGGGCGACGTCTATATTTGGGAGGTCAAGGAGCTAAGAAAACATGAATTTTCGAAAGTATTCGGATTTGAACCCTTTTTCAGCTTGGGAGACCAAATTCGCATGAAAATAGAGCAAATCATCGAATCTACCGATGGAGGCTATACTATTGTCGCGGAATTTTGGGATTACGGTACGGATTGGAATGAGAAAGGGGAAATAAAATATTATTCCGTTCCCTCAAGTCCCAGCGAATATGAGGATAACCTCTTCATCCTCACTCCCGCCAACAAATTCCTTGAAGAAGCCATGAAAAGCTTGCCAAATTCATATTCTTTAGATGACACAACCATCACAAAATTATCTGTAAATTTTACCAAAGTCCTTGAATATCATTCGAAAGGAATTCTTTATAGTGAAACCTATATTAATGATGATGGTATTGTCATGGTAAAAGTAGAAGGAACATTTCGAATCGTCCCCCTTGGATATTCTTACATCATTTTCATGCTACTCTCCATCGTTATCGTGATAATGAAAATAAGGAAATCGAACTTAATTAATATTAAAAAATCTTAAAAAGTGTCAGCCAACCGAAATATAAACTTTATAAATAAAGCTAAAATACCATTGTAAGAATCAATTATACTTTTTCTCATTTTCTTTATCGAATCCTTGAGGTCGAGTGATCATATCATGCTAATTTTTGTTATAAAACTGAAGTAATCAATGATTCTTAAGAATTCAGGAACTAATTATTAGCATCTCCTTCACGAATTTAAAAAAAGGAAAGAAAAGATATTAAAACTTATACGGGTTTCTGTTTAATTCTTGACTGTACTTTGAATTTCTGCCACACTTATACCAAATAATGCCCTTTCATTTTCAGGAGAACCATTATAAATGATTTTTGTCTGAACACATTCTCGCGGGTAATATTTAATACCGGAAGGCCAAGAGCTGTCTTTCCATCCACCCAGAGCCGTTGAAATATTTGCCTGCATGGGCTCATTATTCACGTAAATGCTTCCCGCTTGTAATTCTCGCGTGAAACGCTCGATATGTTCTGGAGGAGTATAGACCACGGCTCTCATGCCATAATTCGAATGATTCGCAAGGAAAATGGCATCTTCTATATCTTTTGCTTTTGTTATGCTTCTTACGGGCCCAAAAGCTTCTTCCCGCCATAAAAATGGAGCTTTTTCAAAATCAATGATGTTTTCACGAGGAATCTCTACCAAGGTTGGCTCATAAAAGAGACCATAACTCTTTCCAGTATCAATTTTCTTCGCCCCGCATAAAATTTTCACGTTCTTATGCTTTTTAGCTTCTCCTACCATCACTTCCATCATCATTAATATCCGCCGGGAGCCCAAAGGTCCGATATCGACAGAAGGATCCATGGGATCCCCCATTTTCAATTTTTCTATGTTTCTTAGCAATAGTTCCACGTATTCATCATAGATATCCTCATGAACAATTATTCTTTTCATGGAAAAGCATTGCTGACCGCTATTCGTGTAAGATGCAATTACATTCCACTTGGCTACAGTTTCTAAATCCACTCCCGGCATCACGATGCCCGCATCATTTCCCGCACACTCGAAAACGAAGTTTTTGAAGGGTTTATTTATCATATTCACGCCGAGAAAGTTCTGCGTATTTTTTTTCAGGAATTCAGCATAGTTTATTAAAATATCTTTAGCCGTATGGGAAGCTGCAACACATATTATGTTTTTCACCATATCAGATTCGAGAAATATCTTGGTGGCCTGATTTCCTGGACTTATGACAAGATCATAGGCTGCCGAAAAGGGAAAATCATTTTCAATTATTTTATTTAAACAAAATTTCATGGTTAAAGGACAAGCTGTAGAGGGTTTTATGATGGCGGGATTACCGGTTAAGAAACTCGATCCCCAGAAATACATCGGAAGGGACATCGGAGTGTTCCGGGGACTGATTCCAATCGTTAATCCACGAGGTTGGTATTTGACTGTTGAAACTTTTCCACTTTCCAAATCTTTCTGGGTCTCATCATCAATCAAGTCAATGAACCAATCGACGTATTTATAGCCCTTTTCAATCATTTGGAACTCCCATTCGGAGTATTTGATAGGCAACCCCCCTTCGGCCACGATCAAGTTTTTAATTTCTTGCTTATAATCCAAAAGGACAGAAGCAATGTTTTTAATTACATCGATTCTTTCTTGAATCGTCGTATTAAGCAGCCTGTATTCCCATTTTGCGGTTCTTTCTATTTTTTCCTTAATAGTTTCTTCCGTGTCTGCTTCGAGAGAATCAATTATTTCTCCATTATATTTATTTAACACGTCTAATTTCAAGCGTCTTCACCTTTTTCCTTTAATTTCTTATACTTTTTTTATTTTTTTTTATAATTTTTATCATTTTTTTTCGCATATTCTTTATACCATTCAACGGTTTTTTCAAGAGCCTCTCTCAACGGAGTAATTTTATATCCCAATCGTTTGATTGCTTTTTCACTGGAATATGCCCAATTGTATTTCATCCCACGGAGCATTGGCCATACAATCGTGGGGTACTTCTTGTCAATGCTTGCCTTCAATTCGCAGAATTTGGAATAAAGCCATCCCAAACTTAGGGGAAATCGTCGGGGCTTCTTAGTTCCTGCTAATTCTGCAATGAGATCAAGATAATCTCCGACAGGTATGTTTTCTCCACCTAAAATGAAATTTTCTCCCAAGATATCATCTCTATCTTTTACTTTAATTAATCCTTCCACCACATCATCTATATAAGCCATGCAAAAAAGAGCATTGCCCTTGCCAGGTAATCCAATAAACTGTTCCCTCACGATATCATAAAACATTTGACCGTAGATGTTAAAATCACCCGGACCATAGACAAATCCAGGAGAAATGAGCACGCATTTAAGTCCCTTGTCGATGTATTCTTCAATTTTTTTCTTTCCTAAATATTTGGTGCGCTCATAATCACTATTAAAAAATTCGCCGTGCTCGTTAGACTCATCAATAAGATCTGTATTATCAATGGGATGAAATCCGAGAGCCATAAAACTGCTCACATAAATAAGTTTTAAATTTCGCTCTAGTGCTACTTTTGCGATGTTTTCAGCACCTTTTACATTGATATCATCGAAGATGGAAGGATCCTCCGCCCATATTTTTACAAAGGCTGCCAAGTGATAAATGAGTTCGATGTCATCGTCAATTGCCGCTCTTATACTTTCAATATCTCTAACATCTCCTATCTTATAAGTGATATTATCCATACCTTCGAAAGGAGAGAGATCACTGGTTTCTCTCACGAGGAGGGTTAAGGAGTGTCCCAGGGAATGAAGTTTCTTCACGAGGTTTCGACCAATAAACCCGGTTGCACCGGTTATAAAGATTGATTGAGACATGATTTAATCATTTTTAACCTACGTGTGTATAAAATATTAAGAATTCGTGCAAATTTTATTATAAAGATTATGAGATGATTTATACTATTAGAATTAATAGATTTTTACGAATATTAAAGATATATGAATTTCTTCAAATAAAACGGCCCGCACTTCTGAAATTTTAAAATAAAAATGGATAGCATTTAAGAGTAATCAAAAAATAGGAAGGAACAATAAAAAAAGGTGAGCTGAGAGAATGGGCGGGATATTAAAAATAATTTAAACATGTTCACTTTTTTTTTGCTTATTTTCTCCTTTTTCAACTCCTTCTTACCAATTCTTTACATCTATCGAAATCCAGAGTAATCTCAGAATTACATTGTGTCGGCGAGGACAAACGTTTTCCTA